>JAEWVF010000015.1 GCA_023459215.1 Chloroflexota bacterium | reverse complement strand
TGAACGACCCCGAAGTAACCCACGGATTGTTGATGCGCCTGCCGCTTTCGCTGGCCGAAGAAGAGCGCTGGTTTGAAGGTCTGGCACAACGTCCGGCGGCAGAACGTGTTCTAGCGATAGATGCCCGTGAAGGCGATTCCTGGCGGATCATCGGAACGACCGCATTTCATGATATCAGTCCGTTGGATCATGAGGCCGAATTCGGGATTTCCATCGGCGATAAACGGGTCTGGAACCAGGGCTATGGAACTGAAGTAACCTGGCTGATGTTGAAGCACGGTTTTGAAACCCTGAACCTGAATCGTATTTTTTTGCACGTCCATGCCGACAACCCGCGCGCCATCCGCACGTATGAGAAGGTTGGCTATGTTCATGAAGGCTGTATGCGCCAGGCGATGTATAAGAACGGAAAATATATTGATGTCCATGTCATGAGCGTTTTACGCTCGGAGTGGGACGAAATCAAGGATAAATAAGACATGCCTCATAATGCACTCGATATGAAAGTCTATGGTGGTATCAAGCTGTATGCCGGCACGGGGTCGCCCGAATTGGCTCAAAAAGTGGCCGATTACCTGAATGAACCGCTGTGCGGGCGCGATATTATCCAATTTCCCAATGAAAATTTATTCGTAAAGTTACATTCCAGTGTGCGCGGTCAGGATGTATATGTCATCCAGACCACATCTTCTCCGGTGCATCGCAATTTGATGGAATTACTGATTATGATCCAGACTCTGCGCCTGGATTCAGCCGCCCGTATCACGGCGGTGATTCCTTACTTTGCTTATGGCCGCTCAGACAAGAAAGACCAACCGCGGGTGCCGATCACGGCCCGTTTACTGGCAGATATGATCCAGGTGGCCGGGGCGGACCGTTATATCATCATCGAGCCGCACGCCGGTCAGGTGCAGGGATTTTTCTCGATCCCCGGCGACATCCTGACTGCTTTCTATCGCATCACCGAGCACCTGGTCGAAATGAAACAAGGTATGAAAGACCCGGTTGTGGTTACCGTCGACCTGGGTTTTGCCAAAAAAGGCCGCAACCTGGCCGCCAACCTGGATGCCCCGATTGCCTTTATCGAAAAACGACGGGTTGCCAACGACGCCAAGGCCCAGGCGCTGACGATTATCGGCGATGTCAACGACCGGGACGTTGTCCTGGTGGATGATGAAATCGATACGGGCGGTTCGATTGTCCAGGCGGTCAACCTGGTCAAGCAGAACGGCGCCCGGGATGTGTATGTGATCTGCGTCCACCCGATTTTTTCATCCAGCGCCAGTGAGCGTTTGGCTGCTTTGCCGGTCAAACAATTTATCACCACCGATACCGTTCCGATCCCGCCAGAAAAGGCATCCCAGTTGGGCGACCGGCTCAAGATCATCTCGGTTGCCCCGCTTTTGGGCGAGGTCATTCTGCGCGCCCACCAGGGTCGTTCGGTCGGCGAAATGTTCAACGAATAGCCCGCAATGCCTGAACTGCCCGAAGTCGAAACTTTTACGCGAAACCTGCGCCCGGCCCTGGTTGGGAGGCAGGTTTTGTCTATTGGCTTGTTCTGGCCGCGCACCCTGGCCGCACCCTCGTTCGAACAATTTCAGGGCCAGCTTCCCGGCCAGCGCATCGAACAGGTTACCCGGCGGGCGAAATACTTCCACCTGGTTTTATCGGGCGGGCATTTGCTGATCCACCTGCGCATGAGCGGAGATTTGCTCCTGCGTCCATCGCCTTGTTCGCCGCAGCCGCACGACCGTCTGCATTTGGCGCTTGATTCAGGCGAAACCCTGGTTTTCAACGATACCCGCAAATTTGGGCGGGTCTGGTTTGTCGAAAATCCACAGGATGTGCTGGGAAAGCTCGGCCCCGAACCCCTTTCGGACGAATTCACCCCTGAGCAGTTGTACGCCGCTTTGCAGTCCCGCCATCGCCAGCTCAAACCGCTGTTGCTGGATCAATCTTTCCTGGCCGGAATGGGGAATATTTACAGCGACGAGGCATTACATTTGTCGGGTTTGCATCCATTACGGCAATCCGCTACAATATCTTATGAGGAAACCAGGAAACTATTCGATGCGATTCGAACCGTCCTGGCGACCGGGATCGAGAACAATGGCGCAAGCATCGACTGGGTTTATCGCGGCGGGAATTTCCAGAACCACTTCCGGGTGTATGGACGCGCCGACGAACCCTGTCCGGGTTGCGGCGCACCGATCCAGCGTATTCTTGTTGGGCAGCGCAGCACTCATTTTTGCCCTGTTTGTCAACCACGAGTGTAAACCATGAGCGATTCTCCCCTGTTAAACATCATTTTCCTGTTGGTAGCGGCAGCGGTTGGGTATGGAGTCGGCCTGTTGGATCGGCGCGTAACCGCAGGCATCAAACAAAAGAAGCAGGAAAAAGAAGAAATCCTGGCTGATGAAAAGGCCTCGGCCCAATTGGCTGCCGAAACGGCCCGCCTGGAACAAATGGCCAGGGAACTTGCCGCCCGGGAAGAGGCGCTGAAGGAACTGGCGGCGAAAAAAGAAGCCAACTCCGGCGATGGACAGGCTGCGCTGAAAGTGCTGCTTGGCCCGACCCAGAACTGCGCTGTTGAGTTGGACGGCCAGCCGGTTGTCTCGGGCAATCTGACTCCCGAACAGCGCCAGCGCCTGGTAGGGATCGTGGTTCAACTTCGGCCCTGGATCGACAACAAACCTGCGCCCCAATCGGCTGCACCCATCCCGCCCCCGGCTCCTGTCTCTTCGCCGCCGCCTTTGTCTCGCGTTCCTGTTGCGCCGCGTCCGGCAGCCTCGGCTGCCCCGACAGGCCCGCGCATCGACCCAATCCGCGGATTCCGCAGCCTGGTGGAGAACGATGTCAAGAAGAAAGAATTAACTCCGCTCGTCAGCGTTGTTGCGTTGATCGATGATGTGTTGCAGCGTCAGTTGATTAACACCCCGTTGGAATCGCGCGGCATCAAGCTGGAGGAAGGCCCAATGGGCGCGGTGATGGTGCATGTCGGCCCGGTGCGTTATAACAGCATTGACGAAGTCCCTTATCCTGAAATCCAGGCGGCCATTCGCAATGCCATTGCTGAATTCAACCGCTAACCTTTACCTGGCGATCACCGACAAAAAAACAGGGCCAAGCCCTGTTTTTTTGTCGGTGATCTGGCGTTAGCTGCGCGGAGCGCGTAACTGTGCCAGGTGTTGCTCCAGTTCGGTGCGGCGCGAATCCGCAGCCAGGCGGATTTCGTCCACAAAACCCGAGGCCCGGCCACGCAGGCGCGCGCGCAACTCACCCCCCGATTCAGGGGCCAGTAGAATGGCGATTGTTGCTCCAAATAACCCGCCGACAAAAGTTCCAATCAAGAACCCAAACATGCGTCTCATGGTGGTCTCCTTTTATGTATGATTTCTATAAAATATTATAGGTCAAAAGCGACTCGAATGGAAGATTGACGTATAATCTATGTGCTCGCGTGTATCTCTGTGGAACGCGACGAGCGCGAACCATCTTATTCACCTATGGCTGTCCAATGCGGTACAAGCTGAGCACAAAGTCAGAGATTTTGGACTCCTTGAACGAAAACCGCAAACGAGGCCCCTACCTGTACGGAGGGTACCTGAATGTCCACCCCTGCAATTACCTTTAATCCAGCCCAAACGGCGCGTAAAAAAGTCACCACTTTAACCTTGCGCCAGAAGAAAGAGCGCGGCGAACCGATTTCGATGCTGACCGCGTATGACTATCCCTCGGCCCTGGCGGTTGACCAGGCCGGGGTGGATGTGATTCTGGTCGGCGACTCGCTGGCGATGGTCGTGCTTGGCTACGAAAACACGCTGTCTGTGACGATGGATGACATGCTCCACCACAGCCGGGCCGTGGCGCGTGGGGCAAAATTCGCCCTGCTGGTCGGCGATATGCCGTTTATGTCCTACCAGATTTCGGTCGAGGAGGCTGTCCGCAATGCCGGGCGTTTCCTGCAACAGGGCGGCATGGATGCGATCAAGCTCGAAGGTGGCGCGGAGCGCGTCCCGGCCATTCGCGCCATTGTCAGCGCCGGGATTCCTGTGATGGGCCACCTCGGCCTGACGCCGCAATCGGTCAACCAATTGGGCGGATTCAAGCCGCAGGCCAAAAACGCCGCAGCCGCCCGCAAACTGCTCGAAGATGCCCTGGCGCTCGAAGAAGCCGGCTGTTTTGCCATTGTGCTTGAGTCTGTCCCGGCCCGCTTGGCGGAATACGTTTCGAAACACTTGAGCATCCCGACCATTGGCATCGGCGCGGGGGCAGGTTGTGATGGCCAGGTGCTGGTCACGCATGACATGCTCGGCCTGTTCGACCGCTTCACGCCCAAGTTCGTCAAGAAATATGCCAACCTGCATACGGACATGCAGCGCGCCATCGGCGCATACATCGATGATGTTGAAACCCGGCGTTTTCCGGCCCAGGAACACACCGTTTCGATGCCGGATGCCGAGTGGGACGAGTTCATCGGCGGGCTGGAAGGTTGAACAAGACCTGATAGTTTTTTAAAGATGCGCTGAATAGGTAAAATGCCTTATGAAACCCTTCGACAATCTCAGGGCGCAGCCTGTCAGGTCTATCTTGATATGCGGCACAGGCGCGCTGGCGACTTTTTTCGCAGCGCGCCTGTCTGCTGTTGGGTTAACCGTCACGATGCTTGGCTCGTGGCTGGCCGGGATCGAGGCGCTCAACACGCATGGCGCGATATTGGGCGAGGCGGCTTATCCGGTTCGGGCTGTCAGCGACCCGCAAGAATGCCGGGATGCAGACCTGGCCCTGGTGCTGGTCAAGGCCTGGCAGACGGAGCGGACCGCCCGTCAGTTGGCCGAATGCCTGGCGGAAAACGGGGTCGCCGTCAGCCTGCAAAATGGACTCGGCAACCGCGAGGCGCTCGCTGCGACCCTTGGCTTGGAGCGCGTTAAAGCGGGGGTAACCACGCTGGGGGCAACCTTACTGGCCCCTGGCCACGTCCGGCCAGGCGGTGAGGGCGTGACCACGCTGGAAGCACACCCGGCCCTGGATGTGCTCGCGGCTCATTTGGCGGAATCCGGGCTGCGGGTGGAACGTTCCGATACGGTGGAAAGCCTTTTGTGGGGCAAAGTGGTTATTAACTCGGCGATCAACCCGTTAACGGCGCTGTTCCAAATCCCCAATGGAAAACTGCTCGAAAGCCCGCCCGCGCACGAGATGATGGCTGCCCTGGCGCTCGAAACGGCTCAGGTGGCGGCCTTGCAGGGCATTACTCTGCCTTTTACCGACCCGGTAGCAATGGTTGACGAGGTTGCCCGGCGCACGGCGAGCAACTTTTCGTCGATGTACCAGGATGTGCTGCGCGGCGCGCCGACCGAGATCGAGGCCATCAACGGCGCGGTGGTGCGCCTGGGCGGGGAAAAAGCGCCGATTAACCGCGCCATGTGGCAGTTGGTGCGCGCGCTGGGTTCATGGTAATATCAGCCTGCCAAAATTTGTGTGGAGGTTGTGGAATGCGAAATGCGATCCTGTTGTGCGTGGTTGTTTTTTTTCTGTTTACCCCCGGTCTGGCCGGGGCCCAGGCGGATGCCCCGGTGCTGGATGAGTTAACCATCCAGATTTGGCCGGAGTACGATCAGCCGTCTGTGCTGGTGATTTACGATTTCAGACTGGCGGCCGGCGCATCCCTGCCGGCCTCGTTGAAGCTGCGCATTCCGAAGGATGGCAATATTTTTGCCGTTGCCCAGGAAACCAGCGATGGGCTGATGAATGTTTTGTACGAACCGCCTGTGACCGAGGGCGATTATGATGTTTTGACCCTGGTGGTCAACGATCTTTCCACGCACCGGATAGAGTTTTATGCGCCGTATCAGCGTAACGGCAATTCGCGCCAATATTCCCTGCTTTGGCCGGGGGATTACGCTGTCAACACCATGACGGTGATGGTGCAGAAACCGACCGGAGCCGAAAGCCTGACGACCGAGCCGGCTTTGTCTGAATTGCCCGGCGGGGATGGGTTCATTTACGCCAGGGGTGCGTTTACCAACCTGCCGGCGGGGGAACCTTTTACGCTTTCCCTGCAATACGAAAAGGAGGGCGATGCGTTGAGTGTTAACAGCCAGCCGCCCACTTTGCCGGGTCTCGAACAACCCGCGGCGGGTGTTTTTTCGCTGACCCAGGCTTTGCCCTGGCTGGCGGGCGGCTTGGGCCTGGCGTTGATCGTCGGCGGCCTGGTTTGGTACTGGCAGTCGGGCCGTTCACAGCGCCCTGGGCGGGGCGCTTCCCGCAAGCGCCATGCTCAGCGCGCTGATACAACCGATGAAGAGCAGGTATATTGTTCCCAGTGCGGGAAACGCGCCGAAGGCGCTGACCGGTTTTGCCGGGCCTGTGGCGCGCGTTTGCGCCGCGATTGATGAACTCTCGGAAAGGTCGAATAATTAGCCTGCGAATGTTTTTCGGCTGCGCTTTTTCACATAAATCGTCATGCCCTGAGCGGAGGGCGGAGCGCAGTTGGCGTAGCCTGTAGTCGAAGGGCGCTCCGCTCAGGACATTATTGCTCAAAAAAGAAGCCCGTTCCTGGTTCAGGAGCGGGCTTCTTCGAGGGTCTGGTAGGTTTGCAACAGGTTGACCAGGATTTGGTCGGTAAAGCCATGCATTTTGCTCAGCATTTTGCCCCAGGCCAGGCCGGGCGGCACATGCGCGCCGTCGTAGGTATTGATCATCGCCTCGAGCAAGGTATTGCGGAAGAAAAGGAAGGCGCGGGTGGCGTCGACCGTGTTCAAGCCGTAGCGCCGCGCGCGCGAGGCGTATTCGTAGCCAAGGGCGTAAGCCTCGTTGGCCGAATCGGCCCCGTCGCTGGCCATGAAATTCATCAGCCCGCGCACCAGGGTCATGCCGCTGGCCCGATATTGGGCGCGGGCGGGTTCATCCAGTTTTTGGTACCAGGGTTCCGCCTCCAGGCGGCCATCGGCGATTTGCATCCGTAACTGTCCGATGGCGCTCTGCATGGCGCTGGCCGGTTCCAGTTCACGGGTTTCGCGGGTGGTATTTTGCCAGAGTTCAATCTCGGAGCGCAGGTAGCGGCGGTGCTTGCCGGAGGTGCGGTGGGTGGGCAGGATGCCCTTATCCGACCACAACCGTACTGTCGATGGATGCACGCCCAGGATTTGGGCGACATCGTTGAGCTTTAACCAGACTTCCCGTTGCCTGTTCACCATTTAACCTGCCCCGGCTAATCTGACAGCGCTACCCGCTCCACCGCCGATGGAATCTCCACCTGGCGATGGAAGGTGCTGCTGTCGATGCGCGTCAACATGACGGCGGCGGCGGCCAGCATCAGCGCTTCGATGCCAAAGACAATCATATACCCGAACAGGGCGTTTTCGGTCAGGAATGTGGCCACATCGCGGACGATACCGGCCATCAGCGTGCCGACCAGGCGTGACATGGCATTCGAAACGCCCCAGGCCCCGATGAACAGGCCGACATAACCCGGCAGGGTCAGGTCAAACATCAGGGCCAGGTTGGCAACCGTCGAGAGACCGGTGCCGATGCCCAGCAGGACAACCCCCACATAAAAAACAGCGCTATTTTGCAAAAATCCGCCGGCGATGATGAACAGGAACCCGGTTAGCGCGCCCAGGTTGCCGGTCTGGGCTACCGCTTTGCGCGGTGCGCGGCGCTCCAACGCTCCGGCAGCCAGGATGGCCAGCAGCACGCTGACTCCCCAGATCGAGGTGATGCGCGTGGTCTGCTGGACGGTCATGCCGAAAGCCTCGGCGGCGAATGGTTCGAGCAGGATATCCTGGCCGAGGATGGCGGCCAGCAGCAGGAGCAGGTAGAAGAAAAAGGTGGTCACCTGCGGGCTTTTACGAATGACCCGCACCATTTCGCCCAGGCTGTGCTCCTCCGCA
Organism: Chloroflexota bacterium; assembly: GCA_023459215.1. GTDB lineage: Bacteria > Chloroflexota > Anaerolineae > Anaerolineales > Villigracilaceae > UBA8950. The sequence continues at coordinate 55,630 of JAEWVF010000015.1, read as the reverse complement.
CTGCGAGTTTGCCCTTTCGCCGAACGCTCTTCGACTTTGATCAGGCCGAGGATGCCCAATCCCAGGGCGGCCAGGGCCACTACGATGAAGGCTTGCTCCAAGGCCTGCGGGCTGTACGGCTCGACCATGCGGCTGATCGAGATGGATGTCAGGATGATGCTGACAATCATCATGAACCACATGATGGCAATGGTGCGTCCGCGCGATTTCTCGCCTGAGATCTCGGTCGCCAGTGAGAGATATGAAACCGCCGAGAGGTTGTAGCCCATGCCCCAGGCGCCAAAGGCCAGGGCGGCGGCCAGGATGCCTAAAACGGGCGAAGACGCCATCAGGAAGGCCACTTGCGGCGAAACGATAACGCCGATCACGCACAGCAGCAGCCCGAGGGCGATATAGGGCGTGCGCCGGAATCCCAGGATGGGATGGCGGTCGGAATAAGAGCCGATTGCAACTTGCAGCGGGGAGAAAAGATAAGGCAGGGAGGCCAGAATTGCCACCAGCGTGGCTGAAATTTCCAGTTCCTTGATCATGACCCGGTTAAGAGTCGAATTGATTGGGACGAGGGTCATTGCGACCGCAACATGTACCAGTCCAAGTTGAATTTGTTTGCGCAGCATGCTGTTTTCCTGTAGGCGAATTGGAATCGTATTTTACAGGACAAAACGCGCCGCGCAATGTAGATTTTGGTAGATTTTTGGTGGAATTTTGTTAGAATTTCAGGCCCCGAGGCCGTTCAAGCGGTTCAGACGGGTTTCTTGCGCAGGGCTTGCGCCGATTGCAGGATGTCGCTGGCTGAGCGCAGGGTGCCCTCGCTGACCTCGCCGAGCATTTGGGCCAGTTCCAGCATACGGTCGTCGTTTTCAAGGCGGACAACGCTGGTGGTGGTGCGGCCGTTGTTGATGACTTTTTCAACCCGGAAGTGCTGGTCGCCGAAAGCGGCCAATTGCGGCAGGTGGGTGATGCACAACACCTGGTGGCTGCGTCCCAGGTTCCACAGTTTCAGGCCGACCACCTGGCCGACCCGCCCGCCGATGCCCTGGTCGATTTCATCGAAGATGAGCGAAGGCACCTGGTCGGCCTTGGCCAGCACGTTCTTGAGGGCCAGCATCAGGCGCGAGGTTTCGCCGCCGGAGGCAATCTTGGCCAGCGGTTTCAGCCCTTCGCCGGGGTTGGGGGCCACCAGGAATTCGACCCGGTCGAAGCCGGAGGAGTCGAAGGCGACGCGCGGCCCGGCTGGAAGCGGCAGGCCGTTCGGGTCGGGCTTGGTCTGGAAATCGACCGAGAAGCGGGCCTGTTCCATCTTCAGGTCGCCCAACTCGTTTTCGATGCCTTTGGCCAGGATTTGGGCGGCTTTCTTGCGCTTTTCCGATAGGGCTGTGCCGCGTTCGGACAGTTCCTTGAGCAGTTTGGCTTCTTTTTCCTGCAACTCGCCGATTTTCTCGGCGGCGTTGGTGATGGTTTCCAGGTCGGCGCGGGCTTTTGCGCCAAAGGCCAGCACGGATTCGATTGTCCCGCCATATTTGCGCATCAGGCGGTGCATCAGATCGAGACGTTCTTCGGCTTCGTTCAGGCGCTTGGGATTGTATTCGATGGTTTCAAGGTAATCGCGCAGGTCGCCGGCCAGGTCAGACAGGTTTTCGAGCAACCCATCGGCGCGGGCCGAGAGTTCGGCCTGGGTGGTGTCGATGCGCGCCAGCGAGGACAGGGCCGCGGCGGCCTGGCCGAATTGGTCGGTGATGGCGGGCGTTTCCGGGGAGCCTTCGTCGATCAGGCCGAGGGCTTCCTGGGCGTTGGCCGCCAGGGATTCGGCGTTTGCCAGCCGGTCACGCTCCTGGCGCAGTTCCTCGTCTTCGCCGGGTTTCAGGCGGGCCGACTCAATCTCCTCGGCCTGGAAGGTGAGCATTTCGATGCGTCGTTCGGAATCGGCCTGGGCGCGGCGCAATTCGTCCAACTCGCGGCGGACGGCTTGCAGGGCGGTGTAGGTTTGACGGTAATGGGCCAGGAGCGAGTCGACTCCGGCGAAACGGTCGAGCAGGCCGAGGTGGGCGCGCACATCCAGCAGGGACAGGTGTTCGGTCTGCCCGTGAATATCCACCAAATAGGCCCCAATCTCGCGCAGCAGGGCGACGTTTACCGTGCGGCCATTGACGCGGGCGGTCGAACGTCCCTCGCGGCGGACTTCGCGCGCCAGGGTGACGTAGTTTTCATCGTCGAGCAGGTCTTCGCGTTTGAGAACTTCGAGCACTTCGGTTTTGTTGCCGTCGTTGAGCTTAAAAACGCCTTCAACCGAAGCGCGTTCGGCTTCGGCGCGCAGGACGCTGGTTTCGGCCCGACCGCCCAGCAGCATTTCGAGGGCATCCATGATGATGGATTTGCCCGCGCCGGTTTCGCCGGTAAAAATGACCAGTCCCGCGCCGAAATCGAGGGCGAGTTTATCAATGATGGCAAAATTTTCGATGCGAAGTTCAGAGAGCATAGGTTATTTGATGATGCGAATGCCGGAGATGCGGTAATAGGCGGTGGGGACGGCCAGGAACAGGTAGATGCCCTGGAAGATCAGGCCAAACAGGTTGAACAGGTTGAATAAAATCACCGGGATGGCGCCAACGATGATGCCGGCCAGGATGACTTTGTACAGGTTGGGCGAGCGCCGCCGCCCGGTTACGCTGCGCACGGCTTCGGCAATGATCACGCCGATGGTCGGGGCGGCGGCAAAGGCGATGAAAAAGCCGAAATAGCCGATGAACCCGATCAGGGTGAAGACAAAACTGCCGATGCCCGAAAGAATCGCGGCGGTAATGAAGCCGGTGATGTAATCGTAAGATTTGCTGGTTTCAAAAACTTTTTGCTGGCCGCGCAGGCATTCCTTGCACTGATAGCCGGTCGGCGTGCGCACAGCGCATTTGACGCAGATCGGTTTTTCGCATTTCTTGCAGCGCAGGACGGTTTCAACATCGGGATGATTGGCACAATAAAGGGTTTCTTCGCTCATCGAGGGAGTCCTATACTGATATTTTGGTTCATGTGGGCGGTCAGGTTGCGGTAGAAGTAATCCGGGCTGCCAAAGCGGATCAGTTTGACGGTGTTTTCGCCAGCGCGCACATCGATGCGGTCGTTTTCATCAAGCCCAATTGGGGTTTGGCCGTCGATGCTCATGATACTGTTCTCACTCAAGACAGTAATGCTGACGGTCGCGCCCTCGGCCAGGACCACTGCGCGGTCGACTGACAAGTGTGGGGCAATGGGGATGAGCAGGATGTTGCGCAGTTCTGGCGGCAGAATCGGTCCGCCGGCTGCCAGGGCGTAAGCGGTCGAGCCGGTGGCGGTCGAGGCAATCAGCCCATCGCAGACATAGGTGGTCAGGTATTGCTTGTCGATGCTGGCCTTAACGTGGATCGGGCGCATCATGCTGCCGCGGGCTACGACCACATCGTTGACCGCCTGGCGGGCGCCGTGCGACTCTCCGGCGCGGAAGTGTTCGGCGTTGAGCATCATCCGTTTTTCGATCCAGTAATCCCCGGCCAGGAGTTGGTCGAGAGTCCGTTCCCAGCCTTTGTCGTCGATCTGGAACAGGAAGCCCAGGCGCCCTTTGTTCAATCCCAGGATGGGCACATCGTAGGGGGCGCACAGGTGGCCGGCGCGCAGGATGGTGCCGTCGCCGCCCATTGCAATCAGGACATCGAACTCACCGCTTTTGACCCGGTTGCGCAGGATCTCGTCGTACAGCGAGCCGTGCGCAGTCTGGATGCCCTTGTTGGCAAGGTATTCGGCGGCCAGTCCGGCCTCGCGCATGGCATCGGCCAGTTTCGGATGGGCGACAATCGCTATCTTCAGGTCGGTCATGGTTCGATTATACAATTAACGCGCCGGATTAGAGCGCTTCATCGCAGTTTGCGCGGAATCCGCAACCCTGGCAGCGGGCGCGGCTGTCGTGCGAACGCTCGACCGATTCGGCGCGCTCATCGCGGCGCATCTCGGCCAGGATGTCGAGCAGGGCGTTTTCGAGTTCGACGGTGTAATCGACGGCAAAATCACGGTCGGGATAGTGGATGATGCCGTACGGGGGGCGCTTGCCGTAGGTTTTTTCCACCAGCAGGCAGTAGGAGGCCAGTTGGTAGATGTGCGAATCGTACGGATGCTGCGGCGCGTGGCCCGATTTGACCTCGACCGGGATGATTTTGCCGTTCTGCTCGACCAGGTAATCCGGTTTGCCGGTCAGGGCCAGGCCGGGAGCGTATAACGGGCGTTCCGGCTTACCCCAGGCGCGGGTATCGGTATAGATGACCCGTCCGCCGGGCAGGCCGGAGGCGCGCCGGGTGCGCCCGGATTGCCAGATCAGGAAGAGCGCCACCAGCAGCAGCGCCAGGGCGAGATAAAGCATCAGCCGCCTACCAGCCCCTGGACGCCAAGCCAGGCCAACAGCGCCAGCGCCGCCAGCAGCAGAATCCAGGCCAGGCTGCGCTGGATGCCTGCTGCCAGGACGCTGCGTCCATGCTGGCGGTGCAGTTCCGTTCCGGCGCTCATTTCTGCCTGGTTGGCCGGTTCCAGCCCTTTATGGCGATACCACCAGGCGCGGCGGCAGTACAGGTAGGAACCAATCTCGGAAGCGCGGATAATTTTCATAGAACGGGTATTCTATCATGCTTCGGTAACTGCTCACGGCCATTTTAAAATTAGCGATTCTTGCTCTGGGCGGAGCCGCGCCCCTGAGCTTGCCGAAGGGTTGCGCGGCGTAGTTGAAGGGTATTTTCCGCGTAATTCAGCCTTCGACTGCGCAAAAACCGCTCCGCTCACCTGTGCCGGCGGCACTGGCGCAGGCAGGACTGGTGTGAGTAGTACGACAATGTCAGATTAAGATTGGCGTGTTCTTTTTTACCACGACGGTAACGACGGAACACGACGGAAACCCGTTTCTTTTGTTTTTTGCCCTCCGTTGTGGTACTTTGTCGCCGTTGTGGTGAAAGGTTTTCGTCACTCTGCCGAAATGTGACATTGTCAAAGTAGATACATGTTTTGGCGGCTGCTCAGATGTGGCCGGAAGATCGTTCTTCGACTGCGCAAAAACTGTTCCGCTCAGAACTTGGTTCCGTGCTGCCATCCAACAGCGTAACTCCATCGAAAGGAGTATGACCGCAAACCCTTTACACAATCTTCACAAAGGCTTTTTATAAACGCCACAAATAAAAATTACACTGTGATTAATAAAATTTACAGGAGAAGCCTTTATGATCACTTTGTTCGGTAAAAAGTTCCGCCTTTTCCGTTCCAGGAGCATCTGGATTCGCCGGGTCGTGCAGGTTTTCTTTTTCGGGTTGATTGCCCTGATCGCGGTCAATCATACCCTGGTCGAGAATGGCGTGGGCATCCCCTTTCTTTCGACCGCTTCGCTGCACGCGCTTTGCCCGTTTGGCGGGGTGGTGACCATTTATCAGTATGCCACCGCCGGGACCTTCGTGCAGAAAATCCACGAATCGTCTTTTGTGCTGATGATGATTGGCTTTCTGTTGGCAATCCTGTTTGGCCCGGTGTTTTGCGGCTGGGTTTGCCCGCTCGGGACAGTCCAGGAATGGGTCAGCGGCATTGGCCGAAAACTCTTCCGACGCCGGTTCAACCACTTTGTGCCAGCCAAACTTGACAATATCCTGCGCTACCTGCGTTATCTCGTCCTGGCCTGGGTGCTGTACATGACCGCCGCCACTGGCACGCTCATCTTTGCCGAATATGATCCCTATTTTGCCCTGTTCAACTTCTGGAGCGACGAAGTCGCCCTGGGCGGGCTGGCCATTCTGGGGATTAGCCTCGGCCTGTCGCTGTTCGTCGAGCGCCCGTGGTGCAAGTACGCCTGTCCGTACGGAGCGGTGCTCGGGCTGAGCAACCTGTTCCGGGTATTCAGCATCCGCCGCAGCGAAACAACCTGCAAGGCCGACGGCGCGTGTTCAATCCTGTGCCCGATGAATATCCCCGTTGACAGCCAGACCACGGTGCGCGATCACCAGTGCATTTCCTGCCTGGAATGCACCTCCGAAGCCATCTGCCCGGTCGCCAAGACGGTTGTCTTTTCTTCCAAAGGTGTGAAATGAACCTGACTTCCAAACCCCTCGCCCTGATCATTTTCATCGTTCTGTTTGGCGGCATCCTGCTCAGCGCCGGCATGGGCTGGTGGGAGACCGAATCGACCAAGGTTGCCGCCACCTACACCGAAGGCGATTTTGCCGGGCAGGCCAACCCGGCTGACATCCGCGGGTCGTACACGTTCGGCGATGTCGAGAAGAACTTTGGCATCCCGGCGGCCAGCCTGGCCCAGGCCTTTGGGGTTGGCGCGGACGACCCGGCGGCTTACCCGGTCAAGGAATTAGAGTCGGTTTATGCCGAAAGCGAGCAGGAAGTGGGCACAGCCTCGGTGCGCCTGTTTGTGGCCTTCTATAACGGCTTGCCCTTTGACCTGAGCGGCGATATTTATCTGCCGGAATCTGCGGCGGCCCTGCTGCGCGAGCGAGGACTGACCGCGGAGCGCTCGGCCTATCTCGAGGCGCACCTGGCCCCCAGCGCCGCCGCCGGAGCGGACTCCCCTCAGCCTGAACCGGCCAGCGCAGCGGAATCCACGCCTGAGGCGGATCACGTTCCCGCTGCCGAAACGGAACGAACCATCAAGGGCAAAACGACGTTTGGCGAAATCCTGCTGTGGGGCGTTTCCCGCGAAACCATCGAAGCGGCGCTCGGGGTGGCGATGCCCGAATCAACGGCGCTTACGGTCAAGGATTTTTGTTCAGCAAACGGGTTGAGCTTTGAAACCGTAAAAATCGCTTTGCAGGCGCAAGTTGACCAACTGCCCTGAGAACCAAAACAGACGCCTGGGCGCAGGCGTCTGTTTTTTGCTCGGTCAATATCCAAAACTGCCGGGAGTTACTTTCCCGGCTCTTCTTTTTTGGGAATCCAGTATTTCAATTCGTCGAATTGCTGTTTGATCTGGGTCAGGTAGGCCAGCAACGCTTCCTTGCTGTTGTCGCGGTTAACGTATTCGATGATGTTCAGCAGGGTGAAACGGAAGAATTCATTGACATTTTCTTCCTTTTTGTAGGCCTTCTGGATTTCTTCTTCGGCCTGTTGCTGCTGGCTGAATTGCTGCTTGATCAAATCGTCGGCGCGTTTGACCAGCAGGAACAGCACCAGATACAGCAGGGCCAGCGTAACCGTCACACCGATGGCAATATTCCGTTGGGCCACCGAAATGCTTTCGAGCAGGGGCGTGACATCGTCGTAGACTTCGAAAACGCCTTCCACGCCCGACCCGGCTTGTTGGATGGGAACGTAGCTGGAAATGACATCGCGGTCTTCGATTTCGCCCTCGAAGGCGCTGAAGGTATCGCGGTGGGTCAATTCACTGGCCACGCCGCCGTTCAGGGCGGCGATAAAACCGGCGTTCTGGCTTTTGTCTTCGCCGATCTGACTTTCCTGGCTGGAAAAGACCGTGAACCCGTTCAGGTCGTAAATCTTGACTTTGATCACCGTCAGCCCGCGGGTTTGCTCGATAAGGGCCTGGTTCAGCCGGGCGGTTTCAGGGTGGGCGCGGATCGCATCCGGGCCGAGGCTGGCCGCCGAGTTGAGGAAGGCTTCGTACTCAGGCCAGATCACATTCGAAAAGATTTGGGTCAGGGCAGCGTTTTTGGATTCACCGATGCGCAACAGGTCGCTGATGGCAATCTGGCGGTAGAAAACCACCAGCGAAATGGCGACCAGCACAAAGGCAACCAGGCTGGTGATCGAGAAATAACGCAGCAACGGGAAGGGTTGTTTGCGATTTTGTGCTTCTTTCGGTTTCGGGCTGGCTTGCATGCTCTCTCTCCAGTAATAACCCCGCTGTGTTCTTGGGTCTTGCATCCATTATATGGTAGATTTGGCCAAATTTGCCAATTTTTATCTTATTAAAACGATTCCCGTTTCCCCAGGGGTTCTAGGCCGGGAGTTTGCGCCCCAGCCAGGTTGCGCCCAGGGCGGTCAGCGCGCCGAGGCTTGTCCCCCAGGCCAGGTCGACGATGGTAATCAGCACAGGCCAATCGCGCAGGGTGGCCAGATTGGTCAGGTCGTAGGTGGCGTAGGTGATGAAGCCAAACAGCGCGCCGCGGAGGCAGGCCTGGCGCAAATCCCCACTGCGCAGGGCCGGGCCGCTGACGAAAACAACCATCCCGGCAATGTAGAGCGCGTAAAACAGGATGGCCGCCGGCCAGTTGACCTGCTCGGCCATCAGGTGTCCGATCTGGGCGCGGTAGAGCTGCGGAGCGATCAGCCCGAGCCAGAGCGCATCGAGCGCGATGAAGGGCAGCAGAGTCAGCAGGTAGGGTTTGAGAAAGGTTTTCATCGCATCATCCTGAAAAAACGCTTGGTGCGCCATTTGGCTTTTGGCGCTGGCACTGGAACTTTCCGATAAAGTTCCAGCACTAGCGGTACGATTTCATGCTGAGCCAAAGCCTGTCAGCCGGGACTTTGGGGTCGCGGCATACATAAATGTACAGGTCGCCGCCCAGGGTGTCATCCCTGCGCGGACGAACCGCCCCGAGCTGGCACGTTTCAAAAAAGACGGCCATGTTGTTGGTTTTGTTGGTGATGATAATCATCACCTGCCATGAATAGCGCGGCCCCCACAGGTAATAGGTCAGGTGCCCGCTGACTGCCTGGGGCAGGCCGTATTGCGGCCCCAATAGGTCGATTGCGCCGGCGGGCATGTAGCTGTCCGCGTAGATACCGGCCACAGCGCGATCCTGCTCGGACAGACACGCATGCACCGCGGCCACATCCTGGGTCAACTCATCCCAGCCCAGCCGGCCGGCCAGAACCGGGGAGGTGGAGAAGCTCATGCCGTTGAATTCCTTGACAATCAGGGGCGAGGGCATGAAGTTTTGGGTATAGGTTTTGAGTTGCTGCGGGGTCAGGATGGGCAGGCTGACCGGCAGGATGTAGATTCCCACCGCCAGGAGATAGACTGCCGCGGCGGCTTTCAGCCATTTTGCGCGACGCAGGCCGCCCAGCAGTTCCTCGACCATGACCGCGCCAGCCGCCAGCAGCGGCACAAACAGCTCGGCCAGCATCCGCGCGGAGGCGTGCAGGACGAACATCAAGGCCAGTGTGACCCCAAATAAAATCCCCAGGAAGCTGTAATCGATGCCGTCCAGCCGCCGAAAGAGGCGAGACAGTCCCAGCAGCCAGACGGGCAGCAGGAAGGGATTCATGTAAACCAGGATATTGACGAGATACTGCGCCAGGGATGCCTGGTAGACCCGCGCCGCGCCGTAGTTGTTCCAATATTCGAGGGTGGGCCAGTGGTTGGCGGACTGCCAGAGCAGGTAGGGTGTGACCATGAGCAGGCAAATCGCCGCTCCCAGCCAGGGCCAGGGAGTCAGCAAATCGCGGCGGTGCCTGGACGCCAGGAGCGCAGCCAGGAATCCCGGCCCCAGGAACAGGATGGTCATCTTGGTGTTGCAGGCCAGGCCGGCGATGACTCCCAGCAACAGCCACAGCCGCCGGTTTCCCGTGCGCAGGAAGCGCACCAGCGCGTACAGGAAACCGGCCAGAATCATCTGGTCGATGCCGTCGTAGCAGAAAACGGAATCGACGCTCAGCCAGACGGGGGTAACGATGAATCCCAGGGCGCTCAAGGCGACGGCAAAGGCTTTGCCGCCGAATTCGCTGGTAATCAGGCAGGCCAACACCAGCGTCACTGCCCCGGCCAGCGCCGGCACAATGCGGTAGGCGAACGGCGACTCGCCCAGCAGCGCGCGGCTGAGCGCCATCAGGGCCGGCACCAGCGGCGGCAGGTCGACATAGCCGAAGGCCAGGTGTTTGCTCAGGGCGATGGTGTAGAGTTCATCCCCGAAGAGTCCGTAGCCGGGAGCCACGTACAGGTGCAGCGCAAATTTAACCGCCGCCCCGGCCAGGATGACCAGGGTGACGGCGGACAGGTTGAAGGTATGTTTTTGAGCTTGCATGGGGAGCTTCTGGGGGCTGCCGGGCGGCAGGTTTCTGAAATGAGCGATACCCGTTTTTTATCCGCACGGATGATGTTGGCTAGCTCTCATTCGTAGATATCTGCCTGATTTTCTTGAGTTTCTGCGGCTTGGCGAAGCGCTAAAAATGCTTCTTTCAATGGTTGGCTAACCGCGCTTCCTGGTTCAATAAGTAGCAATTCTTGATAGGCTTCTAAAAAACGCATACGCAAACGATAGAAAAGATGGAGGAAGTGCCTCAAGAAGCCTATACAATCCAAAACCACCATTTCAACGCCCGTCTTTTCATACATTCCGTAAGCATGATTTACCACTTCTTGATCTATCACTTCGGTTGTAATGAAAATATAGTTTTGGATTGAATGACTGATCTTAAAAACCTTCTCTACAGCATGGTCAAGATCATTTTTCGTAACCTTGCGAGTTTTCATTTCATAACAGGTTATTACTTGCTGGTCGTCAATTAGCGTTATTTCTAGATCACCTAATGAACCAGTTTGCTTATCAGCAGCATTGTGTCCTTGAAGCGGTTGGATTTTCTCTCTCAAATAATCATTTGCGGCTTCATAGGCGGCGGCAACTACCAAAACAGGTAAGCGGCTTGAATTTTTTAGTTTCAAATGCTGTTCAATGAGATTAACTATGCCTTCCGCGGGCAGTGAAGTTTCACCTTTTGCGGCTTTCAAACCTGCCAAAAGTGAGCTCATTCTTTGCCTTTTCTCATCTCGGACAACCAAAAGCCATCTGACAGTTTCGGTTAGCAATTCATCAGCCGTTATTTCCTTTTGGTAAACATCATCCAAAAGTTGAAGGGTTGCCTTATAAACGCTCTCTGGTCGCCCAACAAGGTTTACATATGGCGTTAAAACAACATTCCGATTACGAAAAGCAGGTGTTAGAAAAGCGGTTGTTGAATTGCATGGTAATTCGTGCTGATTAACAAATTCGGTAATATAAGCTTCATCATAAGTGCGCCCAGAAAACGAATCATCATCGCCAATTTCAGTATATGGTTTGCGAATATCTATTCCTGGCTTATCAATTTTTGCCAGCGAACAAGCCATAATAAACCGCACGCAAGCCCGATTCTGTGCATTGCGTGCGATTAACTCAATACGCTGTATGATTTCAGCGTCATTGATAATGGGTTTATTGATGTTTTTGGATGCCTTCTGCAAGGCTAAATCAAGGATTGCTGTAACTTCTGCATTTGCCATTGGTTAACGCTCGCTATATCGTAATTTGTCCAAAGAACTTCGGTTCTTTCTTGTTTTACAGAATGGATGATTTTTGTTGGCGCTTCATAGCATTGCCAATCTTTGTATAAATCATCCAATAAATCACAATGGTATCCAGATAGGGCAACTAAGCCCGTAACCTTATGAAGCGTTTCCGAAAGTTTCTTATGATCATCATCGGTCATTTCATAACGATATGCTTTTGAGTCGCCCCTTGAAGCGTGGGGATATGGCGGGTCGCAATAAAAGAGGGTTTGTTCGGTATCATATCGTTCAATAACCTTTATGGCTTCATCATGTTCAATCTGAACACGAAGTAATCTTTGAGCAATTTCTGGAAGGTCCTCAACACTTCCTAACCATCTTGATACTGCACCTGCCATTTTTGCCCGGCTTGTGAGTGTACAATGTGCCCAACGTCCAAAACTGGCGGTTTGGGCAAGCCCTGTACGAACTTGGCGAGCTCTCACAAAAAACATTCTTGCTTTTTCAAGGTCTGAATGTTCTTTATCAGATTCAGTAATCGCTTTCTCAAATTCCTCACGGGAAAAAGGCGTTAATCCAATGGCTTCTACTAATGCTTCTTTTTGCTCTCGCAAAACACGAAAAAAATTTGCAACATCACCATCGATATCGTTATAAGTTTCAACTGGAGAAGGCTCGCGATTAATCAAAACTGCCGCTGACCCGCCGAAAGGTTCACAATAATGGGTTGTTTGGGGCAATAACGGTAAAAGCCAGTCTAAATGACTGTATTTGCCCCCGTACCATCCGAAAGCGATTAACTTATTGTTTTTACTCATATTAAATACCCTTCAACCTTTTGGCTTCTCATAAAGCATTTTAGCACACCTGTTTAGAAGATTGAGAGTTCACGGAATGGCAAGGGCAAGCCAACCACAGCTTCAACATCTGCCGTTAAAAACACCTGCTTCACGCGGCATTACAAAAATTATAGCGCAGCGCTTGCAAAAACAGCCCGGACAATTTGTCCGGGCTGTTGGGTGTGTCCTACTCCGTTTTTGGTGTGCGCTTCTTTTTGAGCGGCTTGAGCGGCTCGGTCTCGCTGGCGGCTGCGGCGCTTTTGGCTTTCTTCTTTGGCGCGGCGGCCTTCTTGCGCACCGGCTTGGCCGGTTTTTCCACGGGTTGGGGCGCGAACAGGCTGTCGAATTTGGCCTGTACCGACTGCACGCCTGCTCCGTTGACCTGGCGGTGCACCTCGGCCCACTGCTCGCCATGCACGATCCGCCAGTCGAGGAAGACGTGGCACTGGTACGCGCCCAGTTCCACGTATAGGCCGTTTTCGGCCAGTTCCTTGCCCGAGCGCAGGTATTCCAGTCCGCTCATGTTGTCGCGGAAGATGACAAAGTCCAGCGCGCCGGACGGCAGGGCCAAACCCTCCGCCAGCGATTTTTGCACCAGGTGGCCATCCACCAGGCTGGCGACCGAAGTCTTGACCCAGCCGCTGGCCTGGGCGTACTTGTTGTGATACAGCACCAGGCTGCGCTCCTGTCCATGCTGGTTCGAGTAAGCGAAAACATCCTCGTTGACGAACCCGGCCGGGCTGAAGAAATCGTACAGCCAGAAATTCTCGACCCCGGCGAACAGGTGCCGGCGGTGGTTGAGCGGGAAGATGACCTGCTCGTGGTAATTGATAAAGCCCTCGTCGGGAGTTTCATGCCATTTGGCGCGCCGGTATTCCATGCCGTACTTCTCGGCAAAACCCTCCACCTGGCCGTGACCGTACATCGGCAGGCCGGGCATGGTCGCCATCAGCACGCAAACGCCGAAATACTTGTCGGCTTTGCCGAACTGCTCGACCGCGGTTTTCTCGTCCGGGTTGTTCATGAAATTGACGTAGCGCTGCAAAATGCGCGGGTCGTATTCGAGCGTATTCTTGATCAACTGGCGGTATTTGGCGTTGTCCTCGTCACGCAGCATGTGCATGAAGGCCGAGTTGTAAACGCGGTGCATGCCCAGCGTGCGCACGAAATAGCCTTCCATCATCCAGAAAGCCTCGGCCAGCAGCAGCGTATCGGGCACCTCGGCGGCCACCCGGTCGACCACCTCGCGCCAGAACTCGTTCGGGATGACCGCCTCGAAATCTGCGCGGGTCAGTCCATGCTCGGAACGGGAGGGGATCGCCCCGCCGGCTCCCGGCTCGGGGAACCACAGGCGCTGGATGTGCTTCTTGGCCAGGGTCATGGCCGCATCGAAGCGGATGACCGGGAAGTTGCGCGCAACATGCAAAATGGTCTGGATGACCGCTTCGCGCACCTCGCCCTTGAGAAAGTTCAATTGGGCGGTATCGTTCCAGGGCATCGAAGTGCCGTCGTTGCCGTGATAAATGTAACGCACCTCGCCCGACCAGCGGTCGACGCGCTTGAAGACCACCGCCGCATCCGAATGGTTGTAGTAATGGTCTTCGAGAATAATGCCAACGCGCGAATCGCGCGAAAGGTCGCCGCTGTTGAATTCGTAATTGGGGTAGGGCGAATACGGCAGCGACAGGAACCAGTCCGGGTGTTCCACGACCCATTTCGAGTCGATGCCCATGTGATTGGGAACCATATCGGCGGCCAAACGCAGGCCGGCCTGCCAGGCGCGCCAGCGCAGGTTGTTGAGCGCGTCCCAGCCGCCCAGGTCGTAGGCGATGTCATAATCGTAGAGCGAATAAGCCGAAGCAACCGCGTCGGCCTGGCCCATGCGCTGTTTAATCTCCTTCGAGGCCGTGCTGCGCTCCCACAGGCCGATCAGCCACAAGCCGCTGAACCCGCGCCGGGCCAGCAGGGCCAGTTCCTCATCGGGAACCTGGTCGAGGCGCGTAATCTCGCGTCCGTACTGGCGTGAAAGCTGGTCGAGCCAGACATAGGCGTTCTTGGCAATCAGCACCAGGCGCGGCATCCACTCGCGGTCGGGGCTGAAGCGTTCGTATTCATTGTCACTGCCGCCGCCATAGGCCGGCAGCGGGGCGCTGCCCTGGAATCCGCCCGGCCCGGTGTGACGGATGATTTCTTCCTTGACGAAATCCATGCCGCGCAACAGGCGCAGCACAAAAGACTCGCCGAGCAGGTTGCCCCATTTTTGCAGGATGAATTCCAACTGACCCGCCAGCGAATACGGGGAGGCCGCTGCCGGGGCTTTAAGCGCGTCGATCAGGCTTTTAGCGGAGCCTTTGCCCCCGAATCCTGGCTCGCCCTTAAAAAAGCCGTCCAGCCCGCCGACGATTTTCTCGTAGGCGCTGGCCTGGCGTAGGGATTTGTCATCGAACAATTCCTTGTAAGGCTGCACCGCCGGGTTCAGGTTGGTGACGTGAAGCAGGAGCATTTCCTCGAGCGAGGTCTGGCGGTGCGGCACGCCGTTGGCGGTTGCGCCGTTCAGGTAATCGGCAGTCGAGATCTGGTTTTTGTACACGGCCAGGGCCGGGAACTCGTCGTTGAAACGATAGAGCGTGCTGTCCATGGCCCCTGCGCCGATCTCGTTTTGCAGGTTGCTCATGGCCCGCGTCATTACCCCCGGGTTTTGCTGTTCATAATGGCGCACCAGCAGGTGCATGACCTCGTCGAGCAGGCCCATGGCGTTGATATCGGAAGCAGGCACCGGGTTGGCGCGTCCGACCGACATTTTGGCGGCGAAACGCCGGGCCGCGTCGAAATTGGCAACAACGGCGCGTCCATCGGTGGAGAAAAGTTCTTCGTCAAACTGGTATTTCTGGCGCGCCTTGCGCGAAACATGGAATTCGTAGCTTGCCATAGTGTCCTCCGGCAGTGGTTTACATCTATTATAGCCTCTCAACTTCGTTATGCGGAAATATAGCCCGGCTGATTTCGGTTATACTTGACCCATGGGTGCGTTTGAAGCATACATCCCCATTTTGCTCGCCTTTTTGCCGGTCATTCCCTACCTGGTGCTGTTAATCCTTGCGATTCGCCGCTTGCGCAGCCCCGAACAGTTGACCGACTTCCTGGCCGTCTTCCTGACGATTGGCCTGGCGCTGGAATTGACCAACACCGCCGGTCTTTTGGGCTGGATCGACCTGGGCAGCGAAACCCTGGTCTTTCTGGTTCAGGCCGGTTCGGTTTTGTTGATTCTCCTGATGGCCCAGATGATTCACCTGTCTTCGGTGCCGATGGCGCGCAACTGGCCTTTCTGGCTGGCCCTGGGCTGGATGGTCGCCCTGATCGTGCTGAAAAGCCTGCTGCTGGTCTTCATTTCCTGGATTGTTTTCTCCGTCCTGGCGGTTTTCCTGCTTTACCAGGCGGTGCGCAAGGCGCACATGCCGATCCTGCGCAACCGCATGATGTACTGGGTGCTGGTGCTGGCCCTGATCCTGCTCAATGACATCCTGCTGTTCTACCTGCCCGATTGGCGCAACAACCTGCTGCGCTTGGGCGCAGCCCTGGTGTTGAGTTTTGTCATCCTGCGCAGCCACCTGCCGGATGTGCGCGACCTGAGCCGCCAGTTCCTGATCTACCTGACCTCGGCAATCATCATCATGCTGGCCTATGTCGGCATTTTCTGGGGGGTGCAGTCCTTGCTGGCCGAACGGCTGGTCTTCAACCCGATCCTGCTGGGGGCGGGCGTTTCGGTGCTGATTTCGCTCATCTTTGCGCCCCTGCTCGGGTTGGTGCGCAATACCTACAACACCCTTTTCCGCCTGGAAGTGTACGACCCCTCCCAAATCCTGCGCGAATATTCAACCAGCATCAGCAACATTCTCGAACTGGAAAAACTGGCCACGGTTGCGGTTGGCTTGATCATGGAAGCGCTCGAAATCAACAAGGGCCTGCTGTTCCTGGTCGACCCTGAAATCGGCGAAGAGCAGCAGAAGGTTTATCGCGTGACCCCCATCCGCGGCGCGGGCAGCATGCCATCCGGCAACGCCTCGTTTGCCCACAACAGTTCCATCGTCAAGTTCTTCCTCGAAGAACGCGAAGCGCTGCTGCAATACGATGTCGATTTTGCCCCGACCTTCATGGACGCCCCGATCAGCGAGCGCAAGTGGATGAGCGGGCTGGGCATTGATGTCTACGTGCCGATTTATGCCAAAGGCGAGTGGATCGGCCTGCTGGCGCTCGGCCCGAAAGGCTCCGGCCTGCGCTATACCGAAGAAGACCTGAACCTGCTGGCGGCCATGGCCAGCCAGACCGGCGTCGCGCTTGAAAATGCGCGCCTGGTCGAAAACCTGCGTAAACTCAACAACCAGATTCGCGAAGCCTATTCCTTCCTCGATAAGGCCAATCATGAACTGGCCACCCTCGAGACGACCAAGTCGAACTTTATCAGCATCGCTTCGCACGAACTGCGCACCCCGCTGACGGTGGCGCGCGGCTATGCCGAAATGCTGCTTGAAGACCCCGCCTTGCCCGAAACGGCCCTGGCCCTGGTGCGCGGCATCCACAAATCGACCCTGCGCCAGGTCGAGATCATGGATTCGATGTTCGACATCGCCCAACTCGACACGAGCACCCTCGAACTGCACCGCCAGGATGTCTTCCTGACCGAGATGGCGCGCTCGGTGGCCGAGGAATTGTCCAAATCGATCAGCGAACGCGAACAGGAACTGGCGGTCGACCTGCCGCAGTTGCCCGCGATCAAGGCCGATCCGAACACGATGCGCAAACTGTTCCACCACCTGCTGACCAACGCGATTAAATTCACCCCCAACGGCGGCAAGATTACCGTCACCGGGCGGCAATTGCCGCCCAACAACCGCGATTTGCCCGAAGGCGGGGTGGAGATTGTCGTCAGCGACAGCGGCGTGGGCGTGGATAAGGCCTTCCAGGAAATCATCTTCACCAAGTTCTACCAGCCCGGCGACCAGTTGAACCGCCACTCGACCGGCAAGACCAAGTTCAAAGGTTCCGGCGCAGGCCTGGGTTTGGCGCTCTCGCGCGGCATTGTCGAAGCCCATGGCGGACGCTTGTGGGTCGAGAGCGAAGGCTATGACGAAGAGAAATGTCCGGGCAGCGATTTCCATGTCATCCTGCCGTTGCGCTCTCAAGGAGAGAGCAAAACGGTGCGCATGGGCAGCGCCGTCAAATTAAAACTTTAGACCGCGCCCCAGGCGCGGTCTTTTTTTGTTTTGTACCCTCGCACGGACTCGAACCGTGCTCTCTGGCTCCGGAGGCCAACGCTCTGTCCACTGAGCTACGAGGGCGCGAGCGAAATTTTACCACAGACAGTTATAATTATCCTTATCAGGAGAAAGCCATGATCCGCTTATACAACACCCTTACCCGCAAAAAAGAAGAACTGCAAACCCTCGAGCCGGGCGTCGTCAAACTGTATGTCTGCGGCCCGACCGTTTACAACGATGCTCATGTCGGCCATGCCATGTCGGCGCTGGTCTTTGACATCATCCGCCGCTATCTCGAATATCGCGGATTTAACGTTCGCCATGTGATGAATTACACCGATGTCGACGATAAAATCATCAATCGCGCCAACGAAATGGGCATCGATCCGTTTGCCCTCTCGAAGAAATACATCGATGATTTCGACAAGAATCTCGAAGACCTGAACATCCTGCCGGCCACCGCCAAACCGCAGGTCAGCAAGACCATGCCGCAGATTATCGCCTTCATTCAGGGCCTGGTCCAGAAGGAAGCCGCCTATGCTGCCTCCAACGGCGATGTGTACTTCAGCGTCAGCGAAGATGATGACTACGGTAAACTCTCAGGCCGCAAACTGGACGACATGCAGGCTGGCGCGCGCATCGAGGTTGATGAAACCAAGAGCCATCCGATGGATTTTGCCCTGTGGAAAGCTGCCAAACCCGGCGAACCGGCCTGGGACTCTCCCTGGGGCCAGGGCCGTCCCGGCTGGCACATCGAGTGCTCGGCCATGAACCTGCAAGAACTCGGCGAGCAGATTGACATCCATGGCGGCGGCAATGACCTGATTTTCCCGCACCATGAAAACGAAATCGCCCAGACCGAAAGCTACACCGGCAAGCAGTTTGCCCGCTATTGGATGCACAACGGCATGTTGCAACTCGGCGGCGAGAAAATGTCGAAGAGCCTGGGCAACATCGTCAGCATCAAGGAATTCCTGGGCAAGCGCGATGCCGATGTGATGCGCATGTTGGTGCTGAACGGCTCGTACCGCGCACCGCTCATGTTCAATGACGAGACTCTCGATGGCGCCGAAAAAGGCCTGGAGCGGATTAAATCCGCACTGAAAGCGGCCCAGCCCGCCGCGCCGGGCGCTGCGCCCGAGGCCCTGGCCGCGCTTGAAAAGCAGACCGCTGCCACCCGTGAAGCCTTTGTCGCCGCCATGGACGATGATTTCAACGCTGCCGGCGCGCTGGGCGGCATCTTCGAATTGGTGCGCGCCATCAACGCTGCCCGCGACGCCGGGGCCAGCGACTCCCAACTCAAACCGGCCCAGGATACCATCCGTGAACTGGCCGGGGTTTTTGGCCTGCGCCTGAGCGAGAAAACCGGCAGCGGCGACGCCGACAAGTTCATTGACCTGCTGCTCGAAGTGCGTGCCGAAGTGCGCGCCCAAAAGCTGTGGGCGCTCTCCGACCTGATCCGCGATCGGCTCAAGGCCCTGGGCGTGACCGTCGAAGACAGCAAACAAGGCTCGACCTGGCACTGGTAGCAAAATCGGAGTCCTGAGCGGAGCGCCCTTCGACTGCGGGCTGCGCAACCCTTCGATAAACTCAGGGCGCTTAGCCCTCCGCTCAGGGCCTTGCAACTTTGGCAAAAAAGCGAAGTCGAAGGACGATAACTACAAGTATTGAGTCGATTTCAGTCCCGGATTTGGAATTACTCTCAAAAGTCAGGCCCATAGGGTGCTTCGCAAAGACTTTTGACGCCGCGAAAAGGTAAAAAATGACCAACCTTATCCTGCAAGCCCCCTACATCCACCCGACCCGCCGCAACCATGCCCTGGAGCATGCCACCCTGCATGTGCTCGGTGCGCGTTTCCCGCACCTTGCCATGGGCGGACACTCGAACCCGACCGGGTTCTTCATTGTCGGCAAAATCCCGACCGAACAGGTGCGCGAGGCGGTCGGCATCGCCCTGACCCGCCTGCAAAACGGGGAAGCCTCGCTGGCGATCCATCCCGGCTGCGGCACGAACTATGTCGTCACCGGCGGACTGGCGGCCCTGGCGGCCCTGTATGGATTTGTTGGCACGAAGAGCAGCCGTGAACGTTTCGAGCGCCTGCCGCTGGTGACGGTCCTGGCGGCGCTGGTCTTCATGCTCGGACAGGCCCTCGGTCCGCGCTTGCAGCAGAACATCACCACCGATCCCGACCCCGGCGACCTGGCGATTGTCGATATTTATCCGATCACCCCCAGCCTGCACCGGGTGGTGACGAAGTAAATACAGAACATCGAGCGGCAGGTTCGCCATAAAAAGGCGGCCTGCCGCTTGGTTAATTGAGGGGTATTTGGTATTTGTGCCAATAGGCGCGGAGATTTGAGCATTTTTACCAAATCGCTAATACAATATACTTGTTCTAAAATTTGAACTAGGAGAGCATGGGCTGTGTTAAATTTACTTAATGAAGAGAAAGTTTTGGTTGGTAATACGGGTAGTGACCTAGACAAGATTAACCAACTTGACCAAAGCTTACAGGAGCATTTTGGCGGCAAGTTAGTTATTCAGCCTGTATTGACTCGCCCATTGGTGAGTTTTCAAGCCAATAAAACCCGCCCTGTTTATCGTTGGTACAAATATAAAGAAGCGTTTTCAGCATCTTTAGTTGAATATTTCCTGGAAAGGTACAAAATATCAGAAGGCACAATATTAGACCCTTTTGCCGGAAGCGGAACGGCTTTATTTGCTGCAAGCGCAATTGGAATAAATGCAGTTGGTATAGAATTACTGCCTATTGGGCAGGAAATCATTACAACAAAAAAAATTCTCGAAACAGATTTTACGCCTGGTGATTTTGATGAGTTAAAAAAATGGGCTAGTTTTCAGGTTTGGGAAAGATATGCAAAAAAAGCAGATTTACCAGAGTTAAGAATTACACGAGGCGCATATCCTGATGCAACAAAGGAAGCGATTGAGAAATACTTAACAGCATCTGAAGAAACAAATGAGCGTGTTAGGGCAGTGTTACATTTTGCTCTGTTTTGCGTGTTAGAGTCTATTAGTTTTACTCGCAAGGATGGACAGTACCTTCGCTGGGATCATCGCTCTGGAAGAAAACAGGGGAAAAAGGTTTTTGATAAAGGTCAGATATTGGGTTTTGGTGAAGCGATTTCAGAAAAAATTCAAGAGATTATTACTGACCTCTCACCTGCAAGACAATCTAGCCTATTCTCAACAGTAGAAAAACAGGGCGATATATTTTTATATAGTGGCTCATCTCTTGATGTATTGCCAAGGATGCCAAAAGAATCTTTTGACGCTATCATCACTTCACCGCCCTATTGCAACCGTTATGATTACACTCGAACCTATGCTTTGGAACTTGCGTTGCTTAACACCGATGAAAAAGGGTTAGTGAAACTTCGTCAGGAAATGTTGAGTTGTACCGTAGAAAATCGGGCGAAAGATTTATTAAGCATTAATCCATTTTGGACAAATGCCATTTCTGCTGCGAATGAGCAAGAGCTTTTACAAGCTGTCTTGAAATATTTGGATAATGAAAAAGCGCAAGGAAAATTAAATAACAACGGCATTCCGAGAATGGTTCGGGGGTATTTTTATGAAATGGCCTGTATTATCGCTGAAAGTGCCAGAATATTACGTCCCAATGCGCCGCTGATTATGGTGAATGATAATGTGCGTTATGCTGGTGTAAGTATTTCTGTTGACTTGATTCTTTCAGAAATTGCAGAAAAGCTTGGCTTTTCTGTTGAAAATATCCTTGTGTTACCCAATGGCAAAGGGAATAGTAGCCAGCAAATGGGAGAACATGGGCGAGAAGCCTTAAGAAAATGTGTTTATGTTTGGAGAAAACTATGAGTCCGTATCGAAGCCATTTAACCTCTAGTGACGACTTGATAACAACGTATGAAGCTACCCGGTCAGGTTTTGTAGCTCTCGCGTTAGAAAAGAATAGAAGAGCAACCCCTTATGTGGCAGAAGCGCGTGCTCTCCAAAAAGCGGCATCGTCAGCAAAAGTGCCTGCCGATTTGCTCAAGATCAAAGATATTGAGGCGGGACTCTTGACAGCAGCAGGATTATCCAATAAAGCGATTAACCACTTATCGTCGCAAGATAAAGCGGAAGCCATTAACGGTCTAATAAAAAATTTCCTTGAACCAGCGGGCGCAAAGTTTGTAGAAGAGTTGGTTTTTCGGTTTTTGCTTATACGTGGGGATGCTCTTGGCGGTTCAATGAGGAATGTCGGTGGTATTTTAGCGCAAAGAAAACTAAGTCGTGCAATTATTTCAACCTTGACAATCGCAGGAATAAGTTATCAATGGCAACATTCTAAAAGCCGCAAATGGCTTGATATGACGGACGATGACTCTGAAATTGAGTTATCTTTACGGGGACTGAGTTGGCAAACTGGAATGGGGAATCGCACTTTGATTTACAACTTGACCGTTCCATTGGTCGAAAACAATGTTGACTTATGTTTATTCAACATCTTGCCTAACGAGGTCGAGACTGGTAAATATAATTTGGCGGATACTTATATCGCCTTGGGGGAACTTAAAGGTGGGATAGATCCAGCAGGAGCGGATGAGCACTGGAAAACGGCGCGGACAGCATTAGACAGAATCAGAAAAGCGTTTTCCAAATCGGAGATAATGCCGCATATCTTTTTTGTGGGTGCTGCTATTGAGAAAAAAATGTCCACAGAAATTTGGGCGCAGTTAGAGTTGGGTCTGTTAAGTAATGCTGCAAACTTAACCGACGATGATCAGGTTGTGTCTATCTCTCGATGGCTGTGCAATCTGTAGCTCCATAGATTCGCGCCCCATGAATCCCCAATACCTCGCCCTGCTGCGCGGCATCAACGTCGGCGGCAATAACATCATCAAGATGGCCGATCTCAAGGCCTGTTTCGAAGCCAACGGGTTTGGCCAGGTTGTCACTTATATCCAGAGCGGCAACGTCCTGTTCACGGCCCCTGAAACGGACCTGCCCGGCTTGACTTCGCAAATCGAAACGATGCTTTCGGCTGCGTTCCCGCCCTACCTGGCGCGCATCGTGCTCTGCCCGGCAGAAAAGCTGGACGAAATCGCGCGCAGCGCCCCGCCCGGATTCGGCAGCCAGCCGGACGATTACCGCTACGATGTCATTTTCCTGCGCCCGCCCCTGACCGCGGACGAGGCTGTCCGCCACCTGAGCGCCCGGCCGGAGGTCGATGCGCTTTTTCGCGGCCCGGGCGCGTTGTATTTCTCGCGCCTGATTGCGCGCGCCTCCCAGAGTCACCTGACGCGCATCATCGCCTCGCCCATCTATCCCGAGATCACCATCCGCAACTGGAACACCACCCGCAAACTCCAGGCGCTGATGGCCGCCCGCGCGCAGGAATAAGCCCGGCATCCCGCACCTGTTTCAGGAGAAAATGCGATGAGAATATTCAAATTTTGGCAGGTTGAAAGTGAACGGTTCGAGATCGATGGCAATCCGATCTTGATTAAATGTTATGGCGGTTCGAATGTTTCCGACGAGGATGCGCGCGCCCAGGCCAGGGAAAAGATAGCCAAAGTGAAGCGCAGAATCAACGGCGACCGGCGGGTCTTTGAAACCTATGAAACCGAGATTCGCGAAGAAGTGGTTTCATTCCTGAGCGAGGAGGCTGTCATCACCCGCAACCGTTATGGCGCCCAGGTGCTCAACCTGCAAAACATCATGGTGCTGGATATCGACAAGCCCAAAACCTCCTTTTTTGACCTATTTCGGAAGCGCGATGACTCCAGCGACAAGCAGAAGATTATCGAGATGGTGCGCAAGCTGGCGCAGAAACCGGCTTATCGGGAACTCGGGCTGCGGATTTATGAAACCAGTAAAGGGATTCGGGTGATTGTGGTCGGCAAAACGTTCAACCCGGCCTCCTCTGCCACCAATGAGATGATGAAAGAGTTTAACAGCGATAACCTTTATCGCTTCCTGTGCCAAAAGCAGAAATGTTTCCGGGCGCGCCTGACCCCCAAGCCCAGCCGTATCAAAATTCGCGCTTACCGGGTCAAGTTCCCGCGCAGCGCGGAAGAAGAGGCTCCTTTCCGCGAGTGGCTGGCGGGATATGAGCACGCCAGCCAGGGTTTTAGCACCTGCCGGTTTGTCGAGCAGATTGGCCCCGGCCTGCTCCCGGATGTAATCCGTTTGCACGATGAAATCAGCGGCGCTTACCGCGACCAGCGGCTGGCCTGACCGGCCGCGGGGCAAAGGAAGGATGTTAGGATGGACAATCAAATTCGTAAACTCAGCGGGGCCAACATGGATATCGACCTGGCCAGCCCGTCTGGCAGCATTGCCTGGGCGCAACAGCCCTGCCCGTGGAACCAGGCCGAAGGCACCGACCTGCATCGCTGCGCGGTCAAGAACGTTTCACTTTGTCCCTATTTTTGCGGCGTCGAATACCTCGATACCCTGTTGTGTTCCTACCCGCATCCCAATCCGCTGGCCGGGGCGGCGTGAGCATCCCGGCTTGGGGAGGAAGACCATGTTCAAAAGCCAGGCTCTGCTCGACCGCATCCGGGTGCTGAACAAACAGGTCACCAACAGGCTGCTGATTCATATTGCCGGCAAAAAGTTCGGCCATTTTGCGGTGCTTGAGCACCGTGGCCGCAAAAGCGGAAGGCATTATCGCATCCCGGTCATCGCCGAGCCGCTCGCGGATGGATTTGTCATTGCCCTGACCTACGGCAAGAAGGTCGACTGGTACGCGAACATCCTGGCGAGTGGCGGCTGTCGCCTGCGCTGGAAGGAACGCGATTACGCCCTGTTCAACCCACAGCTAATCGAGGCGGAAACCGGCTTGCGCGCTTTTCCCGCTTTCCTGCAATTCCTCCTGCGCCGCCGCGGCATCCAGTTTTACCTGAAGCTGGATATTCAAGCTTGAATCGGGTATGATTCCGGCCAGGAAACCCATCCATGAGCAACCCGCATATTTACGTTTTCCTTGGCAACGATGAATTCGCCATCCGCAAACGGGTGGCGAAATTCGATTCCATTTTCAACGACCCGACCTCGGCGGGGATGAACACCTCCCGCCTGGATGCGCGCACGGTCAGCGAGAACGAACTCAACAACGCGGTTGGTGCGCTGCCTTTCCTGGCGGCGCAGCGCCTGGTGGTGCTGGACGCGCCCTCGAAGAAGCACACTGGCCTCGATGGTCACAAAAAATTCGTTGCTTTCCTCGAAAATGTCCCGCCGAGCACGCTGCTGGTCCTGGTCGATGTCGATGAGATCAAGGAACGCGACATCCCTAACCACTGGCTGGTCAAGTGGGCCTCCAAAAATCCCGAAATTGCCAAAAGCGAATCTTTCCTGCTGCCCAAACAGCGCGAAATGCCCGGCTGGATTGCCGCCGAGGCCAAACGCCAGGGTGGACAGATCGAACCGGCTGCCGCCGCGCGTCTGGCCGAAATGGTCGGCGAAGACCCGCGCCAGGCGGCCCAGGAAATCACCAAACTGCTGACCTATGTCAATTTTGCCCACGCCATCGGCATCGAGGATGTCGAGGCGGTCAGCATTACTTCGGCTGGGGCGGATGTCTTTGAACTGGTGGATGCGCTCGGTTCGCAGAACGGACGCCTGGCCCAGAAGCTGCTGCGCCGTTTGCTCGATGAGCGCGACGCTTTCGAGTTGTTTGGCCTGGTGCTGCGCCAGTTCCGCCTGCTGCTCCAGGCCCGCGAGGTGATGGATGAGGGCGGCAACCTGCCCGAAGTGACCGCTGCGCTCGGCCAACATCCTTTCGTGGCCGAAAAAATCTTTGGCCAGGCGCGGCGCTTCAGCATGGATTCCCTGCGCGGCATTTACCGCCGCCTGCTGGTGATGGATGAATCGGCCAAAACCGGCGTGATGACCCTCGACCTGTCTCTGGAAACCTTTGTGGTTGAACTGACCCGCGCGAAATAACCCCCTGAAATCCAGAAAAAAGCCCTGATCACTAAATGACCAGGGCTTTTTTGTGCGGCTATTCCTTGAAGAAATCGCCGCCCGATTCGACGCGCTGCTCGAGCAGGGTGCGTTTTTTGTCGAACTTCAGGCCGACTTCGATCTGTTGGTAGCAGTGGTTGCCGCCGTCGCCCATCAGCACTTTGCGGGCGTAGTACATATCGCCGCCGTCTTCATATTCGACGCTCAGGTCGTTATCCAGGTCGACCCGGCCTTCGATGATTTCGCCGCAGCGTTTGCACTTGACCTTGAAGGTGTAATAGCGCTTGCCCGGTGTGGCTGAAAATGCTTTGAACAGGTTCTTGAAGAATCCCATGGCTTACTCCTTCAGGATTGATTCGATTTCGTTGAGTTCTTCCGGCGAGAACGACAAATTCGCCAGCGCCCCCAGGTTTTGCTCCAGTTGGAACACGCTGCTCGCCCCGATCAGGGCCGAGGTGACCTGCGGCTTGCGCAGCACCCAGGCGATGGCCATTTGCGAGAGCTTTTGCCCGCGCCGCACTGCCAGCTCGTTCAGCTTTTGAATTTTACCCATGTTGCGCTGGACGTGGTCCGGGGTCAGCCAGACGCGCTCGGTCTTGGTGGCGCGGCTGCCAGACGGGATTCCGCCCAGGTAGCGGTCGGTCAACTGTCCCTGGGCCAGCGGCGAGAAAACGATACAGCCGATACCCTGCTCGTCGAGCACATCCAGCAGGCCGTTCTCGACCCAGCGGTCGAACATATTGTAAGATGGCTGGTGGATCAGGCAGGGCGTGCCTAGCTGGCGCAGGATTTCCGCCGCGCGGCGGGTGTCTTCGGGCGAGTAGGATGAGATGCCGACGTAGAGCGCCTTGCCCTGGCGAACGGCCGTGTCGAGCGCGCCCATCGTCTCTTCGAGCGGGGTATTGGGGTCGAAACGGTGGCTGTAGAAGATGTCGACGTACTCCAGCCCCATGCGCTTGAGCGATTGGTCGAGGCTGGCCAGCAGGTATTTGCGCGAACCCCACTCACCGTAGGGGCCGGGCCACATGTCGTAACCGGCTTTGGTCGAAATAACCAGTTCATCGCGGAAGGGGGCGAAATCCTGCTGCATCAGCTTGCCGAAATTCTCTTCGGCGGAACCGGGCGGCGGGCCGTAGTTGTTGGCCAGGTCGAAGTGGGTCACGCCCAGGTCGAAGGCGCGCCGGGCGATGGCGCGCCCGTTTTCGAACGGGTCGAGGCCGCCAAAGTTGTACCACATGCCCAACGAGATGGCGGGCAAGAGCAGGCCGGAGCGTCCGCTGCGCTTGTAGGGCATGGACTGGTAGCGAGTCTCACTTGGAGAGTAGACATTCATGGAGCTTTAGCCTTTCTTGAATGGGGCAAACCCTTCGCCCAGGGCTTCGTGGGCCGCGCCGACGACCATAAAGGCGCGCGGATCGGCTTCCTGGACAATGGATTTGAGCATTTGCACTTCAGAACGGGTAACAACGCAATACAGGATCGGGCGGGCGCTGCCGGTGTACGCGCCGGTGCCGGAGATGACCGTCACGCCGCGCTCCAACTCGCGCATAATTTGCTCGCTGACGGTTTGCGCTTCGCTGGTCACAATCAGCGCCGTGCGGACGGTGCCGCCGCCATCCATGACCGTATCCACCACCAGGCCGCTGACGTAGAGTGTGATCACGGCATACAGGGCGGCTGCCCAGCCGAACACGAAACCTGCGCCCAAGACAACCACCGTGTCGGTCAACAGGTAACTCTGGGTCATCGGGATGCCGCGGTAGTGGTTGAGAATACGCGCCAGGATGTCCGAGCCGCCGCTGGTGCCGCGTCCGCGATAAACCAGGGCGTAGCCGATGCCTGAAACGACCGCCCCATACAAGGCGTTCAGCACCGGGTCATCGGTCAGGCCGTTTTTGGGGAAGAAAGGCAGCCAGGTCAGGAAGTCGGCGAAAAAGGAATAGGTTGCAATCGCAAAGGCGGTGCGCAGCACAAATCCACGCCCGCCGAGGAAGCGCCAGCCGAGCGCGAAAAGCGGGATGTTGCCGATAAAAACCATCATGCCAATCGGCCAGTCGGTGTAGTAGTTGACCAATTGGGCAATACCGCTGACCCCGCCGCTGGCCAGGTTGGCCGGAACGAGGAAAATCATCAGCCCAACCGTCTGGGTCAATGTGCCCAGGGTGATCAGGGTAAAGTCGCGCAGGGTTGGGTAAATTTTCTTGAACATGCTTTATTCACAATCTGTAATCTGTAAGATACGGCGAATATCGACCACTTCGCCGTTGTTATTCTTTTCTTCGAGTTCGCCAATCAGTTTCACACAGGCATCCTGAACCAAAGCCCCGTAGCGGTTGGCAAATTTCAGGTCATGATAAATGTAATCATACCCGGCGGCCTTCAACAGGCGCGGATCGGGGTAATTGGCCAGCTTGTCCCATTCGGGCAGGGTTGTGCCAAAGTTAAGCGCGGCGATGGCCGGCCGTCCGGTGACGGTGATGCCGCGCAGATAGTTCTG
The DNA here is from genome assembly GCA_023459215.1 of Chloroflexota bacterium. Taxonomy (GTDB): domain Bacteria; phylum Chloroflexota; class Anaerolineae; order Anaerolineales; family Villigracilaceae; genus UBA8950. The sequence goes on along the minus strand of JAEWVF010000015.1, from coordinate 27,867 downwards.
GTCGAAAACCATCGTATCCGGTTCGAGCGTATTCCAGTACTGGCGGAACATTTTATCGTCGATAGGCTCAAGGAACTCGCCATAAATCGGGTTGGGCATGGCCTGGAGCTGGATGCCGAAAAGCGCAAACCCGCTCAGGCAGGTTGCCAGTCCCCAAACCACGAATACCGCCTGGATTTCCTGCGACCTGGCCCGCGCCCAGTTCCAGAGCAGGGGCACGGCCACGATTTTGGCGACCAGCCCAAAGTGGGCGATCATGCGCGAGATGGCGGTCGGCCCGGCATTGCCGGTGTACTCGAAGAAAACCACCAGGATGCTGGGAATCATCGAAGCCAGCCAGGCGGCCGAAATCCAGCGTTCGGCGCGGGTTTCATCGCGCAGCAGGCCGAAAACCCAGGGCAGGACCAAGATTGCCAATCCCAATTCGGCCAGGATGGCGAACCAGTGCAAGGGGTTGAGCAGCGAAAGGGAGCCGATGTGGGAAGAGAGCACCGTCGGCGCGGCCAGGGCAAAACTGACCTTGTAAAGCGTGTTCTCGCTGCCCGAAACGGCCCGTTCGACGGCGCTGAAGGTCAGCTCGGTCAGCATGCCACCCTGTACCAGCGAGAGCAATCCTCCGACGAACAGCACGCCGAGCCAGCCCCACAGTTCCGGGGTGAACCTGAACGAGCGTTTTTGCCAGGCCCACAACAGGAAGGCAAATCCCAGGCCGAGATAAAGAAAGGCAAAGGTCACTTCATTGGCCAGCGCCATCGAGGCCAGCAGGATGGCCAGCACGGGATTGGCCCAGCGGCTGCGGCGGTTTTCCGCCAAAAGCAGGATCAGCAGCACGATCAGGATGGCGCTCGACCCGAAGCCGGTATGGGCCATCGACAGGGAGGGGTCCACGCCCGATCCGTACAGGAAGGGGAACGGATTCGGGCCGGAACCTTCGATTTTCCAGGCTTTGTAGAGCGTGATGGCCAGGTTGGGGCCGCTGTCGGCGCCCGAACCGATCAACTGGATGCTGGACGACAGCCGGTTGAGCAGGCTGGCCGGCAGCAGCAACAGGATCCAGCGCGCGCCGCCGGCAAAGGTGAAAAACAAGGCCGAAAGGGTGGCGGCCAGTTTGTTGTTCGTCAGGCGGAAGGCCAGCAGCCCGGTCAGCAGGATGGTGAGCGAGATGGCCAGTCCGCGGGCGATATCGAGCGCCACCCATGGCCCGGTCTGGACGATGTTGACGAATTGCGCTGCCAGCAGCAGTTGGAAGTAGTGATAGCCGAAGCGCAGGCGCGGGTCGAAGAATGTGTTGGGCGGAATGTCCCCGGCGGCCATGGTCGAGACTGGCGGCAGGTTTTGGTAATCGTCGAAGATGCCCAGTCCGCGCCCGATCAAGGTGAAAACGAAGAAAACCAGGCCGAAAACCAGCCACTGACGCAGTTGCAGGCTCTCGGGCGGGAAGAGTTCGGCGATGATTTCCTGCGGGCTGCGGCGCTCTTTGGGTTGCAGGAACCAGGCCAGGCTGAGTCCGAGTCCGACCAGGAGCAAGGCCGAGAGCCAGAAGGCGGCCAGGGGCGGCATGAGGCGCGCCAGCCAGTTGGCGCTCCAGTTTGCCAGGATCACACCGAGACCCAGGCCGACCAGTCCGCGTTCGTGCGGGGCGATTTTGAAGAGTCGCGCCGTCAGCAGCCAGCCGCCGAAGGCCCACAGAAGAAGGATGACAGCAAAGGGGAAGGGGGAAAGTTCGGAAAAAAGGTACATGCCGCTATTATATCGAATCGGGTCATTATTCTGGTTTGAAGTCAGCTTTTTTCGAGTGACAAGAATTTACTTCTTTTTTACATGTCCATCACAGTCTGATAATACGGTTTTTATAGAATGGGGGAAATCAATGAGGAGAACCCGATGAGAAAACTAAATTTGTTCCTTTCCGTCTTTCTGCTGGCCAGCTTCCTGGCGAGTGCGCTGTCTTTTGCCTTTCCCACCCAGGCATTTGCCTTGGGCGAGGCCAACGCTGCCGGGGAAGCCCTGACCAAGGCTTTTAAGGCCGAGCAAAGGTGGCTGTCCAACCAGGCCCAGGCCATTGCGAAGGCCGATCAGGCGGCGGCCGAGATTCAACAGTTGATCGAGAAGGCTGCGGCAGAAGGGTTGGATGTGAGCCTTCTGCAAGAAGCCCTGAGCGTCTTCAACGGCGAAATGGCTGCCGTGCGGGCCGAACACCAGCGCGCAAGCGATATTTTGGCTGCCCACAACGGTTTTGACGCTGATGGCAACGTCACTGACCAACAGTCTGCGCGCGTGACGGTTTTGGATGCCAGGCAGGCACTCTGGAAAGCGCATGTGACCCTGTCGCAGGCTGCCCGCAATTTGCACCAGGCAGCGCGCGAATGGCGGCAGGTTACTTTTCCACAGGAATAGCGGGCCGCCATGAAGAAAATTGCCTATTTTTCCCTGCTGGTTGTCCTGCTTTTCGGGCTGACCGCCTGCACCCGCAACCGGCTGCGTGAAGCGGACGAAACTGCCACTATCGGCGCGCCCGCTGCGGCGACAGCCGTCACCACCCTGGTCGAAACACCTGCAAACCAGCCCGAAAACACCCCCGAAGCTGTTACCGTCACAGCAATCCCAACCCTGGCCCCGACCAGTTCCCCGCTGCCGGCCCAGCCTTCGCAGGCAGAAGGTCTGTCCCAAGACCTGGAAGAAACCCTGAATCAACTTGAGCAATTGCTGGACGGCATGGATACGAATGTGGCCGTGCCATAGTTAAGAAAGACCCTGATGGGAATAACGGGAATTTCACCACAAAGACACGGAATTCACTGAGAAAACAGCATTAAAAACTCCGCGCTCTCGGCGTTTCGGTGGTTAAATTCAAAGCCCATACACGCTAAAATCGGGAGAGTCGTAAAATCAAAAAGCAGTCCGCATCATCAAAAAAATGCGGACTGCTTTTTTGTGCAGGAAGGGTCTTTACTCAGGCATCCCGCCCATGACCCAGCGCACAAAGACATCGATGATGTCTGCTTTCAACTGGCGGCTGGGCGGCATGACGCCGATGATTTCCTGCCCGGCTTCATCCAGGATGGCCTGGTGCTGGATGGTCTGGAGCAGGTACGAGTTCATATCTCCAGCGATGACGTTCTTCCCGGCGTTGTCGCCGCTGTTCAGGATGTTGTCGTAGCTGTCCATGAAGTAGTTGTTGCTGTCCTTGCCGGGCCGGTGGCAGGAGATGCAGTAACGTTTGACGATAGGCTGGATGTGAACGCTGTAGGTCGGCACTTCGCCCTCGGCCAGCGGCGGGTACAGTGGCGGGACATAGGGCGCTTCGAAGCGGTCATCCCAACTGTAGCGCATGAAGGTGACAAGGTAATCGATTTCGGAGCGGGTCAGGCCTTCGGGGTTGTAGGCTTTGCCGAGCGGCGGCATGCCTGAATCGGGCCGGCCATAGGCGATGATTTCAACCAGCGAGGCATCGTTGACGGTGTAGAGCACATCCTTGCTGTTGATCATGCTGATTTGCTTGCCTTCCAGGCCTTCCACCCCGCTGATTTCTTCCACTTTGCCATCGTCGCCGTGACACTCGACGCAGTGGATCGAGTACAGGTCCTGCCCGGCCACAATCTGGTCGGCCAGGGTGGTCGGCACTTCGACCGTTTCCTTGGGGGTGAGCGGGAAGAGCAGCATGGCCAGCGCGCTAAATCCGATCATCAACAGTCCTGAGATGGCGGCGCTGATGCTGATGGCTTTGACCGCTTTTTCGCGCAGGGTGTAGGCCATGACCGTAAAGGCAATGTAGGCCAGCCCCGGAATGGCGATCCCGGCGATGGCTTGCAGGGCGCCCGGCAGGAACGATCCGGTTAACTCGTCCACGGTGGGATAATCGGCCAGCATGGTCAGCAGCACCATGCCCAGGGCCATGATGAACATGATGGCCAGCGGCAGGGCGCGTTTGGCGTAGTAGCGGTGCGGCGAGCGGTCGATGAAGGGCAGCAGGGTCAGGATGCCGATGGCGATGCCGGGAATCAGCACGGTGGCGATCCACTCGATTTTGCCCAACACCGGAATTTGCCCGTAAAGCGCCAGGAACTTGAACAGGAACAGGAAGTACCATTCCGGGCGCGGGACGTAGGAACTGTCGCTGGGGTCGGCCTTGGGCGAGTCATGCACCCCGACAAAGGTGGCCAGCAGCACCAGCAGCAGGAAGAGTCCCAGGGCAACGATGGCGTCTTTGAAAATGCTGTCGGGCCAGAAGCGTTCGCCGTGCTGGAGCTTTTGCTCGTATTTGGCGTTGATTTGTTTTTTGGTTTCCTGGTTCATAGAATATCTCCCTGAGCGGAGCCGCTGCAAGCGGCGTAGTCGAAGGGTTGTGTGGCGAACGGCGCTTCGACTGCGTTCCCTACGGTCACTCCGCTCAGCGCAACTAGTCTTCCTTATCCGGCCAGTGCGATTCGCCGTGGCGGATGATGAGGTACAGGTGAACGCCGATCAGCGCGACCAGCAATGCGGGCAGGATCCAGATATGGGCGGCGTAGAAACGCTGCAGGGTCAGGGCGCTTAAGTCCGGGCCGCCGCGCAGGGCTTTCAGGATGAAATCGCCCAGGAACGGAACGCTGCCGGCAATCTGCGTCCCGACCGTGGTGGCCCAGTAGGCCATTTGGTGCCAGGGCAGCAGGTAGCCGGTGAAACCCATCCCGACCGTCAGCAGCAGCAGGCCGATGCCAATCAGCCAGGTCAGTTCGCGCGGATATTTGTATGAGGCGGTCACAAAGGTTCTCAGCATATGGATGAAAACCACCAGCACCATCAGCGAAGCGCCCCAGTGATGGATGCCGCGCACCAGCCAGCCAAACTGGACTTCGTTCATGATGTACAGGATCGAGTCGTAGGCGTGGTCGGGCGATGGGGTGTAGTAAACGGTCAGGAAGATGCCGGTCAGGGCTTGCATGATGAACAGGAACAGGCTGGCCGAACCGAGGGTGTTCCACCAATTACCGTGCGGCTCGGGCCGGTCGAGCAGGTTTTTGTTCAAATCCTCGAAGCCGAGCCGCTCATCGAGCCAGGAATAGACTTTCTGCCACAAGTTGCGCATGTTTAGCCTTCCTTCAATTCAACCGGGAGGATGGTAACGTTGCCCTCGGCGTCGACTTCATACTCAAAGTGGCCGAGCGGTTCGGGCGGCGGACCGTGGACAACCTTGCCCTCGCTATCGAACATGGCATCGTGGCACGGGCACAGGAAACCTTTGGACTCTTCGTTCCAATTGACGCGGCAGGAAAGGTGCGTGCAGCGGCTGGAAAGCACAAGCATATCCTTGGGGTCTGCCGAACGGCGCAGGATAAACCCGCCGTAACTGGCGGCGGTGCGTTCCCAACCGTTGACTTTGGTAACGGTGAAAGAAAAGGGGTAAGGCGTCCCGAGCGGGATATCGTCGAGCTTGCCTATCGAAACGGGTTTCCCGGCTTTGTCCTCGCGCAAGGCAGGGGAAATCAAATAGGCAATCGATGGAATCCCAATGACTGCGGCAATAAATCCCCCGATGGCGCCGGTGGTGACTTTGATGAAGTCCCGGCGGCTGACATGATTTGAACCTGACATGCGACCTCCTCTGGCTTGATTTTTTGACGAGCGGGTGATGGATAATCACTCGCGCCGGAAAGTTATTTGGACTAAAATTAGCCTGTCTTCCGTACAGCAGGGATTGCTTTATCAGATTTTCTTATGGATAAACGTTCAAAGGCTGGTGTAAAATTAATAGTGCCTGTTTGGATTATAAATGTCATCTTTTAAATGATTATAGGATGTCTGGAATAAAATAACTAGGACAATTGTCACTTTCTGGTTTAATCGGGTGAATTGGGGTTGGGATTATGTCGATTTGGCCTGCATTAAGGCATGTTTAGCACTTACAATATGGTTGTGGCGAGAGCAATCCGTGAGAAATAATCCATGGATGGCCTTTTTGTGTGGTCAGCCAATGGGTATTGCCAAAATCTTTTAGGAGGCATCGATGGGTATTACAAGGAATGTCGGTCTGATGACCGCCCTGCGCTATAAGGGGAAAGGTCCCATGTTGACCTTTATCCTGCATCGTATCGGCGGGGCAGGCATGGCAATTTTCATTTCGACGCACGTTTTGGCGTCCGCGCTGGGGGGCGACATCGGTAATTTCATCAATGATATTTACACCAGTTGGCTTTTCCAGATCCTGATTTTCTTTTTTGTGATGTTCCACGCCATTAACGGCCTGCGCATCACCCTCCTCGATCTGTGGCCCAAACTGTTGGAGTACCAGCGCGAGGCGATCTGGGTGGAGTGGGCGGTTTTCATTCCGCTGTATGCCTTTGCCGTTTACTCGATTCTTAGTGTCGCGTTTGGAGGCTAGGTATGGCTGGCAAATCTCGTACCCTCTCGCTGAAACAGCGCGGGATGACCTTTGAAATGTTCATGTGGATTTTCACCCGCCTGTCTGCGCTGGCGATGTACGGCTTCTTCATCTTTGGGCTGATTGGCGCATTCTGGATGGGCGCGCGCTACCAGATGAATTTTGCGGATGTGATGCGCTGGGCCTTCACCACCAGCTACACCCACGTTCAATCGACAGCGGTGCCGGACCTTGACCCCTGGGCCTTCTGGTTCTGGCGGTTGGTCGCCAGCGGATTGTTCCTGACCGCGACTGCGCATGGCGTCCACGGCCTGGTGGTAATCGCCGACGATTATATTGTTTCCCCCGGCGGGCGCAAAATCGTCCGTTTTCTGAGCATGGTTGCCATGGCCGGGATGAGTTTGGCTGGCCTGTACGTTTTGTGGACTTACTAGGAGAAGACGAGCATGAGCACTCATCAATTTGATGTTGTGGTGGTTGGCGCGGGCGGCGCAGGCCTGATGGCGGGTCTGTACGCTTCCAAAACCGCGAAAACCGCCGTCATCAGCAAGCTGTATCCCACCCGCTCACATACCGGCGCGGCCCAGGGTGGCATCAGCGCCGCTTTTGGCAACAGCGAAGAAGACCGCGCCGAGTGGCACACTTACGACACCGTCAAGGGCTCCGATTATCTCGGCGACCAGGATGCAATTGAATTCATGTGCAACGAAGCTCCGCAGGCGGTGCTCGAACTGGAGCATTACGGCCTGCCCTTCGACCGCACCCCTGAGGGACGCATCTCGCAGCGCCCCTTCGGCGGTCACACCAATAATGTCACCGGCAAACCCGTCCGCCGCGCCTGCCATGCTGCGGACCGCACCGGTCACATGATTTTGCAGACCCTCTACCAGCAGTGCCTGAAAAACAATGTTAATTTCTACGATGAATTCCAGGTCATCGACCTGTTGATGGATGGTAGGCGCGCTGTAGGTGTGGTTGCCATTGAACTGGCGACCGGCGAACTGCACACCTTCCACGCCAAATCGGTTGTCATCGCCACCGGCGGACATGGCCGCATCTGGGAAATCACCTCCAATGCCTATGCTTACTCCGGTGACGGGGCGGCGATTGCCTGGCGGCGCGGAATCCCGCTCGAGGATATGGAGTTCTTCCAGTTTCACCCGACCGGCATCTATAAACTCGGCATCCTGATTACCGAAGCGGTGCGCGGCGAAGGCGGCATCCTGCTCAACGGCAAGGGCGAACGCTTTATGACCAAATACGCCCCGACCGTCAAAGACCTGGCCTCGCGCGATGTTGTCAGCCGCGCCATTTATCTGGAGATCCGCGACGGCAACGGCGTCAACGGCAGCAATTACGTTTATCTGGATGTACGCCCCGAAACGGTTAACAAATACGCTGTCATCGATGGCCGCACCAACCCCGATGGCTCACCCATAAACGTGACGGGTGAGCAGATTCTGAAAAAACTGCCCGACATTATCGATTTCAACCGGGTTTACCTGGGCGTGGACCCGATCACCCAGCCGATGCCGATCCAGCCGACCGCCCACTACACCATGGGCGGCATCCCGACCAACAAGTTCGGCGAAGTGCTGGATGAAAGCAACACACCCTACGCCGGGTTGTATGCCGCCGGTGAAGCGGCCTGCGTCTCCGTCCACGGTGCCAACCGTCTCGGGACGAATTCGTTGCTCGACCTGGTCGTTTTCGGCAAATATGCCGGTTTGCGCGCTGCTGAATATGCCAAAAGCGCTGACTTCGCTCCCCTGCCAGGCGATCCGACTGAGTTCACCCGCAAGCAGTTCGACGCCCTGCGCAACGGCGACGGCAAGGAAAACCTGACCGACATCTCGAACGCGATGAAGAAAATGATGTTTGAAGATGTTGGCGTTTTCCGCACCGAGGAAGGTATGAAACGCGCCCTGGCCACCCTGGCTGAACTGCGCGAGCGTTACAAACATGTCCGCGTGCAGGATACTGGCAAGATTTTCAACACCGACCTGCTGAATGCCTGGGAACTGGGCAACCTGCTCGAACTGGCTGAAGTGGTCACCACCTCGGCCCTCAACCGCCAGGAAAGCCGCGGCGGACATGCCCGTGAGGATTTCCCCAAGCGCGACGACCAGAACTGGCTCAAACACACCCTGGCCTGGAAGCGCGGCGAAAAAGTCGAGATTGGCTACAAGCCGGTTGTCATTACCAAATACCAGCCAAAGGAACGGGTTTATTAGGGTCTCAGGTGCGTGGATGTCAAGTGTCAGGTAACTGCCTATGCCCCCTGATACCTGACACTTGATACCTGAAACCTGACACCGAATTTATCGGAGCAAACGATGAACGTCACCCTTAAAATCTTCCGCTACAACCCCGAAGTGGACAAGAAATGGCATTATGAGACCTATAACATCGAGGCCCAGCCCACCGACCGTGTCCTGGATTTGCTGGAACATGTCAAGGGCTATACCGATGGGACACTCTCCTTCCGGCGCTCGTGCGCCCACGGCGTGTGCGGCTCGGACGCGATGCGTATCAACGGCGTCAACCGCCTGGCCTGCAAAACCCTGGTCCGCGACTTGGGAGACAAGATTACCGTTGACCCGATCCTCGGCTTGAAGGTTGAAAAAGACCTGATTGTCGACATGAAGCCCTTCTTCGACAATTACAAAAAAGTCCTGCCCTGGTTTATCAACGACAGTCCGCTGCCCGCCGACGGCAAGGAACGCCTGCAAAGCCCCGAACAGCGCGAGCGTTTCGACGATACCACCAAGTGCATCCTGTGCGCCTGCTGTACCACCTCCTGCCCGTCCTTCTGGGCCAGCGACGATTACCTCGGCCCGGCGGCCCTGGTCACTGCGCACCGTTTCATCTTCGACAGCCGCGACGAAGCCGCTGCCGAACGCCTCGAAGTGGTCGCCGAGACTCACGGCCTGGCGCGCTGCCACACCGCTTTCAACTGCACCATGGCCTGCCCGCGCGACATCCAGGTGACCAAGGCCATCGGTGAACTCAAGATGTTGACCATCACCGGCAAGCTGGAATAACGTATGGATGCGATTGTCACCGCAGGCGGGATTCCCCTGCCCGAAGATCCGCTTTACACCTATACCCAGGGCAATTCGAAAGCCCTGCTCGATATCGCTGGGAAACCGATGATTCAGTGGGTTTTGGATGCAATTGGCGAGGCCAAATCCATCGAAAATGTGATCCTGATTGGTTTGAGTCCCAAAAGCGGGGTGACCTGCAAAAAGCCGCTCCATTTCCTGTCCAACCAGGGCCGCATGTTGGCGAATATCGTCGCCGGGGTTGAAAAATCGCAGGAACTCGACCCGCAAAACGAGTATGTGATGATTGTCTCATCCGATATTCCCGGCATCAGACCCGAAATGATCGATTGGTTGGCCGAAACCTGCATGCAGACTCACGATGACCTGTACTACGGCGTCGTCCCGCGCGAGGTGATGGAGAGTCGCTACCCCAACTCGAAGCGCACCTGGACCCGCTTAAAGGGTATCGAAGTCTGCGGCGCGGATGTGAACGTGGTTCACATCAATATGGCCCATGAGCACCTCGATACCTGGGAGCAGTTGATTGGCAACCGCAAGAATCCGCTCCTGCAAGCCCGCGTTATCGGCCTGGATACCCTTTTCCAAATTATCTTCCGCCAGCTAACCATCGATGACATCATCCAGCGCGTGATGGCGCGCATCGGCGTGCGCGGCCGGGCCATTATCTGGCAGCATGCCGAGGCCGGGATGGATGTCGACAAGCCTCACCAGCTCGAAATCATGCGCGCAGACCTTTCAGGAAAGCAGGAATCTGTCGCGTGAGTTGGAAGAAAATTCTCGAACTGGACCGGGATTGGTCTTACGCCCTGCGCGTGGCCGAAAAACCCGGAACGCGCCGCACCCTGGCCATGATTTTTGCCCATTCGGGCGATTCCTGGTTTTGGGGCGCGGCCATGCTTTTGCTCTGGCTGGTGGCCAATCCTTTTTGGAAACAGTGGGCGGTCTATGAACTGTTCTGGATCTCGGTGTTGGCTGCCCTGGTGATGACGCTCAAGTTCATCATCCGTCGCCGGCGGCCCGAGGGCGAGTGGGGCGCGATTTACCGCAACACCGATCCGCACTCTTTCCCCTCCGGCCATGCTGCGCGCGCTTTCCTGATCGCCGCCCTGGCCGGGCTGCTTGGCCCACCCGAATTGGCTGTCGCCTTGTGGATTTGGGCGCCGCTGGTTGCCCTGGCGCGCGTGGCGATGGGCGTCCACTATGTTTCGGACATTATTGCCGGGGCAGTGGTCGGGGTGGTGGTGACGGCCCTGGCCTGGCCCATTTCCCCGCAAATTTTTGCGCTGATTAACTCCTGGATAGCAATGATTTTTGGCCTGGCGCTGTGGTAGCCAGGCCAAAAATTTATAGCCAATTGATAGCATTGCTGGCCGGGTTCGCTTGTACAATAAAAGAGAACGCTATTTCCCCCAACGGAGGCAGTTATGAATCTCCCCAATTATCAGGACTTCGCCCGCCAAATCGAAGTTCAGCGCGCCAGCATCCGCGAGACTCTGGCCCGTTATCAAAAGCCGAGCATCCCGCGCAGCACCTGGCAGCTTGTCAATACCCTGGTACCGTTTTTTGGCCTGTGGGCGGCTGCGGCTTATGTTTACCAGCATTACTCTTACTGGTTTGTGTTGCCTTTGGTTATCCTGGCTGCCGGGTTCATGGTGCGCGCCTTTATCATTTTCCATGATTGCTGTCACGGTTCCTTTTTTGCCAGCAAGGAAGCCAATGATATTGTTGGCCGCATCCTGGGCGTATTTGTTTTTACGCCCTACGATTACTGGAAGCATGATCATGCCGTTCACCACGCCACCGCCGGGAACCTCGACAAGCGCGGCGTGGGTGATGTGCCCACCTGGACGGTGGCGGAATATCGCTCGAAACCCTGGTATGCGCGCCTGGGCTACCGTCTGATGCGCAATCCCTTCATCCTGTTGACCGCGGTTGCGTTTTATGTGTTCGCCATTTCGCACCGCTTCTGGCTGCCGGGGGTGGGCAAACGCGAAAAGTGGAGTGTGATTTACACCAACCTGGCGCTGGCCGTGGTCATTGCCGGCTTGGTCTGGCTGGTGGGTTGGCAGGCCTTCCTGGCGATTCAACTTCCGCTGTTGTTGATGGCCTCCTCGGGTGGAATCTGGTTGTTCTACGTCCAGCACAATTTTGAAGGCACCTATTGGGAGCACCAGAAAGAGTGGGATTTTTACCAGGCGGGTTTGTTTGGCAGTTCCTACTACAAACTGCCGGCTGTGTTGAACTGGTTTACCGGTAATATCGGTTATCACCACATCCATCATTTGAGTCCGCGCATTCCGAACTACTACCTGCCCAAAGTGCAGAAAGACCATCCCCTGTTCGAGCAGGTTCGTCCGCTGACCCTGCTGCGCAGCCTGAAATCGCTTTCCTATCGCCTGTGGGATGAAAATCGCAAGATGCTGGTTGGTTTCAATGTGTTGCGCAATAACCGTGAGCGTGGCCTGTAAGTGCACCGTCACGCGTTGAGCGGCAAAATTTTTAACGAAGAGTAGAATCATAGAAGGCCGTCAGCCTGTAAACCAGACTGGCGGCCTTCTTTTTGTGGAAACCTGCTTGGGTTACCTAATTTTCTTCCAAGCAATATAGGCGAGAAAGGAGAAAAGAAAGATGTCAGCGAAGCTCATAATCAGACGGCCAAGAGCAAATATAATTTCTCCCTGAGCAAAATAAGAGATGTCTTTAGAAATGCGAACACTCACAATGTTAATTCCATAGATGATGATTGCAAGTACTTGGATTACTCTTGCCCATCTCTTGCCATTCCATACTCCAAAGCCAGTCAGGAGCATAATAGTTCCAAGTAATCCCAAGATGATAACTGCCTGGGTATGCTTTATCTCCCACACATCAATTTTTAGGATTGAAATAATTATAAAAACCATCAACAAACCACCGATGATGAAATCAAAGATCGCCAGGAATTTCCGAGTTGCTTGGCCGAATGATGGATCATCTGTGATTGTTTCTTCAATAAGGGTTTCTTCGGGTGGATAGAAATCTATTCCACATCGTGGACACTTGCTTTCCGAAACAGAAACTATGCAGCCGCAGGCTGTACATTCGAACTGATTGGGGTTTGAATGATCTGGTTGCACGGCAAAATATTTGAATGAAGTTTGGCAGCTTGTTGCGAACGTTATAAAACGCTGCCAACCAGGACTGCTGCCCCGATCAGGAGCACCCCGACCAGGAAGGCGATCACATAGAACTGGTAGCTTTGCAGCGTATCAGACATCCAGCGTTGGGAACGTTCAACCAGGCTGGTGGCCCCGGCAGATTGGGCATAGAGCACCCCGAAGGTTGAGCGCATCTGGTAATTGCCCATCACGCTGAAAACCCCCAGGACGATTGCCAGGCTGCCAGACCAGAACAAGCCATTGCTGAACTGGGTGGTAGTTCTCCAGCCGAAGATGAAACCGCCCGCGGAAACAACCAGTCCGATGGCAACGGCCAGGAGCAGGGTAAACAGGATCAGACGCAGGATTTTGTTCATAAATATCATCCTTGGTGAACTGCTCAGAAATACGAAAAAATCATATCCCGGTTGTTCAACAAATTAATCATACTCCGAATTTAAAAAAATCGAGCGGACAGTCTGCCCGCTCGATAGGGTAAAAATCGCAACGATTATTTGTCCTTGCTCATGGCTGCATCGCCGTACAGCTTGCGGTGGACAACGCTCAGGGCGCGCACCTGTTCGTAAGCATGATAGGACGAGCGCACCAGCGGATTGCTCTCGACCCACTTGAAACCTATCGAATAACCATACTCGCGCAGTTCGGCGAATTCTTCCATTGTGTAGTACCGCGAGATCGGATAGTGCTTTTTGCTCGGTTGCAGGTACTGGCCGATGGTCAGGATGTCCACGCCCCAGTCGCGCTGGTCGCGCATAACAGCCTTGACTTCCTCGATTTCCTCGCCGATGCCGACCATGATTCCGCTCTTGGTCAGCACTTCCGGGTCGAGTTTCTTGGCGTTTGTCAGCGTGGCCGCGGCCCAATCGTAGTTATCCTGCGGCTGGATTTGCTTGAACAGGCGCGGAACGGTTTCGACATTGTGGTTCAGGATTTCGGGCCTGGCATCCATGACGATTTTCAGCGCTTCGAGCGAACCCTTAAAATCGGGAATCAGCACTTCAATCGAGCAGCCCGGCTGCAACTCGCGGATGCGGCGGATGACCATCGCAAAAATCGGCGCACCGCCATCCTTGCGCTCATCGCGGTTGACCGAGGTAATGACGGCGTGCTTGAGATTCATCGATTTGACGGCCTGGGCCACGCGCTCCGGCTCCAGCCAGTCCATCGGGTTGGGTTTGCCGTGCTTGATGTCGCAAAAAACACACGAGCGCGTACAGACATCGCCCAGCATCAGGAAGGTGGCAGTGCCGCTGCCCCAGCACTCGCCCAGGTTGGGGCACATGGCCTCCTCGCAAACGGTGTGCAGGGCCTTCGAGCGCATGATGGTATGCAGGCGTTCGTAATTTTCGCCGGAGGGCGCGCGCACTTTGATCCACTCGGGGCGGCGCAGCGGGGTGGTATTGACAGCATCGGGATTGACCCGTTCTCTGGTTGGGGTGGCAGGCATAAAGAACTCCTTTGTTCACCTGTAAATTTTTACGCAACGAAAAGCAATTGTAACCGAAGCAGTGCAACTGTCCAGCCATCGCGATGGAATGTTAATGCGCTTCTATAATGCCTGCGGCTGATGGGGCGGGGGACTAACCCGTTTGGGGGATTTTTGCTTAGGGTTTGCTTAAAATATACACGCAGGAAAAAATCATCTGTATAATCATCTTGATAGGAGCGAATGCCATGTTGGTTGTTGCCAGCGACATCCACCTTTCTGATGAGACGATAGGGGTTGTTGTCTCCGAAAAAACCTTCTCCCTGTTTGCCAGCCGCCTGCGCGAACTGGCCTACCAGGCCTCCTGGCGCGCCGGCGGACGTTACGAACCGGTGCGCGAGGTGGAAATCCTGCTCCTGGGCGACATCCTCGACCCGCTTCAGACTACGCGCTGGCTCGAAAGCCGGCCCGGCGACGCGGATTACGTCCGCCCCTGGCACGACCCTCATTCCGAACTTTTTGCGCCCAAAATCGCTGAAATCACCCGCGCCATCCTCGAGAAGAACCGGCACGCGACCGGTGTGCTGAAGAAGATTTCCCAAGGCGAGGGCATCCAACTGCCGCCCGCCGACCGGCGCGGCAAACCGGATTTATATACCCGCGAGCGGGTCTCCCCCAAAGTCAGCATTACCTACATGGTTGGCAACCACGATTGGTTCTACCACCTGCCCGGCCCAGCGTATGACGCCATCCGGGCCGAAATCATCGCCGCCATGGGATTAAGCAACCCACCCGGGCCGTTCCCGCACGGGCCGGAAAACGCCTCCGACCCCCTGCTTGAATCGCTGCTGGGCTATCGCCTGGTGGCGCGGCATGGCGACCAGTACGACCTGATGAGCTATAGCCCCGACCTGGGGCGCGGCGCTTCCTCGCTCTCGGACATTTACTCGTGCGAGGTGCTTTACCGCTTCCCGTTTGAAATCAGCCGCCAATTGGGCGATGAACTGCCGCCTAACCTGTTGCGCAGCATCCGCCGAATTGTCAACATCCGCCCGATGCTGGCGACCCCGCTCTGGCTGCTCGACCAGATCAACCGGCATGGCACCGATCCGGCCCAGGTCAGGAAGATTAAATCCATTTGGAACCGGGTGGTGGAAGATTTCCTCGACCTGGATGTCCTGCAAGCCAGCCCGTTGATTGCGCCGGGCCTGCGCAACCGCACAAAATTCCTTTTCGGCCTGTCGCGGAGTTTGTCCATGCCGGCCCTGGCGGGCATGAGCCGCCTTTTGCGCAACCATATCGGCAACGAACACATTTCGATTGCCCGTTTTGCCCAAAAGGAAGCCGCCATTCGCAGCGGCCAGGCGGATGTAGCCATTTACGGTCACACCCACAGCCATGAAGTGGTTCCGCTGGGCAGGAACGCCCAGCCGGAGGGCGCTGTCTACATCAACACCGGCGCCTGGGCGACTTTCTTCGATTATTCGCGCCAGGCCCGGACGGAGCAAAAAACCCGTCCGCTCAACCTGCTGACCTGTGTCACGCTCTATCGCGACGGCGAGCGCCAGGGGCGGCGCTACGAGAACTGGTGGGCGAACTTCGCTTGAGGCTGCACATAAGTTCTAAATTCGGATATACTCACAGCCGGGAGTCTGCCTCCCGGTTTTTTAATTCCACACAGGATACCTACATATGCCTTTTCTTGGTGAAATCGCCGCGCTGGCCACCTCTTTCTGTTGGGCCATGAGCGCCGTCGGGTTTAGCAATGCCACCCGCGTTTTGGGTTCACAGGTTACCAACCGCCTGCGGGTGGTGCTGGCCCTGGTTGCGCTGATTTTGATCAACACCCTGCTGTATGCCAAGCCGATTCCCTACGATGCCGGCCTCGACCGTTGGGGCTGGCTGACACTTTCGGGTGTAATCGGCCTGGCGCTGGGGGATGCCTTCCTGTTCAGTTCCTACCGCCATATCGGCCCGCGCCTGGGACTGCTGCTGCTCAGCCTGGCCCCGGTCTTTAGCGCGGTGATTGCCTGGGGCTTGTTCGGCGAAACCCTGACCGGGATGCAACTGCTCGGCATTGCCGTCACCCTGGGCGGAATCTCATGGGTGGTGCTGGTGCGCGGCGAGGAGAATGGCCCGCGCACCCATGACTGGCGCAAGGGCGTCCTGTTCGGCATCCTGGCCGCCCTCGGCCAGGCGGGCGGATTGGTGCTCTCAAAACAGGGCATGGGCGGCGGTTTTTCGCCCTTCGCCGCGACCCTGATTCGCATGATTGCCGCTGTCGCCAGCCTGTGGGTGGTGGCGCTTTTCCAGGGACAGGCGGCCAAAACCGTCCAGACGGTGGCTGCCAACCCCAAGGGATTGCGCTGGGCCATTTTCGGCTCGTTTTTTGGCCCCGTTTTTGGCATTTCCGCCTCGCTGCTGGCCGTCCAGCATACAGCGGTGGGTGTGGCCAGCACGATCATGGCCCTGCCGCCGGTCGTCATGCTGCCAATCAGCTATTTCTTTTACAAGGAAAAGCTGAACTGGCAATCGGTTCTGGGCACCCTGGTTGCCATCGGCGGGGTGGCGTTGTTGTTTTTACGGTAATCTGTGGGGCGGGATGCTATCCCGCGCATACAAACGAATTTAATGGTGGGATAACATCCCTCCCTACAACGGATAAACATGACCATCTACCCCCTGTCTGCCCTGCGCGCATTGGCGCTGCACACCCTCAAGCTGGATACCCCCAACGGCAGCGAACCGCCTGCCAGCCTGGATTCCGTTTATGAAACCGTGAACCAGCTCGGGGCGGTGCAGATCGACACCTTGCAAATGGTGGCCCGCGCCCATTCCCTGGCAATCTGGTCGCGGCACGGCAGTTACGATCCGGCCCTGCTCGAGCGGCTGGCCTTTGACCCGGCTGACCGGCGGCTGTTTGAAGGCTGGTATCACGCCGCCTGCTACATCCCGACTCATGAATATCGTTACCAGATGCCGCGCCAACGCAAAACCCGCGCAGGCGGTCATCACTGGTATGCCAAATGGATTGAAAATCCCGAACACCAGGCCCTGATCGAGGCGGTGCGCGAGCGCATCCGGGCCGAAGGCGGATTGCGCACCGGCGATTTCGAGAATCCCGAGACACGCCGCAGCAGTTGGTGGGATTGGAAGCCCGCCAAAATCGCGCTCGAGTACCTGTATGCCTACGGCGACCTGATGATTGCCGAGCGGCCCAAATTCCAGCGCGTTTACGACCTGACCGAGCGCGTCCTGCCCGCCTGGGTCGACCAGAGTGAGCCGACCGCCGACGAGCGCGATCGTTTCTGGGTCGAGCGCGGCGCAAAAGCCCTGGGAGTCAGCCTGCCGCGCAACCCCGGCGATTACACCTGGATGAAGGTCACCCGCAGCCGCCCGATCGTGGCTGAACTGTTGCGGCAGGGCGTCCTGCTCGAAATCCAGGGCGAAACCGTCCACGGGCCGCAAACGCTGATCGTTCACCGCGAGCAGTTGCCAGCCCTGGAGCGAGCGGCCAGCGGCGAAATCCGCCCGCAGCGTACCACCTTCCTGAATCCCTGGGATAATTTCTGGTGGGCGCAGGATCGCGATGAAGTCCTGTGGGGCTTCAGGCACCTGATCGAGTTGTATGTGCCCGCGCCCAAGCGGATTTACGGTTATTACCTGATGCCGATTTTGCATAGGGAGCGCCTGGTCGGGCGTCTCGACCCCAAACTGGAGCGCAAAAGCGGCCTGCTGCGTATCCGTTCGCTGCACCTGGAACCGGGCGTTGTCCCTGACGAAGAACTGACCCTGGCAGTGGCTGCGGCCATGCGCGATTTTATGGCCTTCCACAAGGCCAGCGACTTGCTGCTGGAAACCTGTAACCCGCCCGAATTTGCTGAAAAGTTGATGCAAGCCCTGTAGTTCCGGTAACTGCTCACGGCCACTTTAAAATGAACGATTCTTGCCCTGAGCGGAGTCGCGCGGCGTAGTCGATGGGCATTTTCCGCGTAATTCGTCCTTCGACTGCGCAAAAACCGCTCTGCTCACCTGTGCCGGCGGCACTGGCGCAGGCCGGACTGGTGTGAGTATCTTGACAATGTTACATTAAGATTGGCCCTTTTTTCTTACCACAACGGTAACGAAGGAACACGACGGAAACCCATTTTTCGTTTTTTGCTCTCCGTCGTGAAACGTTGTTGCCGTCGTGGTGTAGGGGTTTGGGCTTTCTGAATTTAAATATGACATTGTCAAAGTAGTTACTAATTTCGAGGAGATAGACGATGGTGCGTTTAAGTATCATTATCCCGGCCCTGAATGAAGCGCTTGCCCTGCCAAAATTGCTGGACGCCCTGAACGGCCAGACCCGCCCGGCGGACGAAATCATTGTCGCCGACGCCGGTTCGAAGGATGGCACGGTCGAACTGGCGCTGGCGCGTGGGGCCAGGGTGGTCCCCGGCGGGATGCCCGGTCCCGGGCGGAATGCCGGCGCGCGGGCGGCCCAGGGCGACCTGTTCCTGTTTCTGGATGCGGATGTTCTGCCGCGCGCGGATTTCCTCGAGCGCGCCCTGGACGAGTTCGAGCGCAGCGGCAAGGTGGTTGCCACCTGTCCGACCGAGGCCCTCAGCGACGACCTGGCCGACAAGGTCATCATGGACGCGACCAACCTGTACCTGCAACTGATCCTGCCGATCTCGCCGCGCGCCCCCGGCTTTTGTATCTTTGTGCGGCGCGAGGTGCATGAGCGTATTGCCGGTTTCGACGAAACGCTCAAAATGTCGGAAGACCATGATTACGTCCGGCGCGCGGCCAAACACGGTAAATTTGGCCTGTTGTCCAGCGCGCGCATCCCGGTTTCGATGCGACGCCTCGAGAAGGAGGGCATCGTCGGGCTGGCGCTCAAGTACCTGTGGTGCGAGATGTACGCCCTGGCGGGCAAACCGATCCGCTCGATGCCGTTCGAGTATGAGTTTGGGGCCTTCGGCGAAATGCCCAAGGCCGCCCAAAAGCGGATTCTGGTCGATGTCGACGAACTGCGCGCGCTGCTCGGCACGTTTGATAACCCGATCCAATCGTTGAGCCAGGCCGGCCTGGAGCAGTTTCGGCGTCTGACCGAGTTCGACCCCTTCGATTTTGCCAGCGAACACATCCGGCTGCTGCTCGAACGCCGCGATATCGACATCCTGGAGCGCTACCTGCAGCGCCGCCTGCGCATCCTGCGCGGCAACATCAACCTGCGCGGAAGGTTATCGAGCCTGAAACGCAAATCGGTCGAAATCATCCAGGTGATCGATGTGCGCCTGGAACGCTTCTTCGGCCTGCTGACTGGCGAGAACGATGAGGAGCGTGACGCATGAAACTGGCCACCCTGGTTTATCTCAAACGCGACGGCAAAACCCTGATGATTCACCGCGTCAAGAAGCAGGCCGACATCCACCAGGGCAAGTGGAACGGGCTGGGCGGCAAACTGGAGCCGGGCGAAAGCCCCGAAGCCTGCGCCGTGCGCGAGGTGCGCGAGGAATCGGGGCTGGAAATCCGCTCCCTGCGCTATGGCGGATTGCTGGTTTTTGCCGGGTTCAAGGGCGAGGATTGGTACGTCTGGGTCTACACCAGCGAGGCGTTTGACGGCGAACTGATCGATTCGGACGAAGGCCGCCTGCAATGGATTCCCGACGCCGAACTCCGTTCGCTGCCGCTTTGGCCGAGCGACCTGCTGTTTTTGGACTGGCTGGAGGCCGGCCAGGTTTTCTCGGCCCGCTTCGCCTACAGCCCGCAGGATGAGATGCTCGGCCACGAAGTAGTTTTTCACGGGATGTGACCAATAACCGTTGACCGCTGCGGCGGATTTTTGCTATAGCGGGGGGAGATGGTTTTGCTATCGCGCGGTCAAACGGCGGCGTAAAACATAGTGAACCTTTACAGAATCTTGGGGTGATTTTTCGACGCAATCGGTTGACGTAACTACAAATAATTCTTACAATAGAGACATGAGTTATGAATGGGATGAGCAGAAGCGCCAAATCAATATCAAAAAGCACGGTATTGATTTTCTGGATGTCGCAGAAGTTTTCGACGGCGATACTGTTACCATCCCGGATGAGCGTTTCGATTATGGCGAAAACCGTTTTATCGTGATCGGCATCTTGAAAAATATGGTTGTCGTTATCGTCTATGCGGAGCGCGGCGAAAATATTCGTATCATATCGGCCAGAAAAGCGACGAAAAATGAGCAAATCTACTATTTCCAACAAATCTCAAACTGATTGGGAACGGCTCGAAGCGATGGATGACGAGAATATCGATTTATCCGATATTCCCGAATTGACTCCAGAAATGTTTGCCAAGGCGGTTGTCAAACATGGTTTGAAAGAGAAAGAGAATAAAGCCCTGTTGACCATTCGGGTTGATCAGGATGTTCTAACCTGGTTTAAGTCGCAGGGGCGCGGGTATCAGACGCGCATCAATTCATTATTGCGGGCTTACATGGAAGCCAATGTAAGTCATAAAAAATCGTCCGGTCAGCAAGCGCAGCGTTAAAAAGCATTGGTTGGCCGGGGTGCGCCCAACATCATTTGCGCAGACAAGTGCCCGCACTTTCAGGTTAGCGGCCTCAACGGTGGATGCGGCGACTGACGGCTTTTTCCGCCAACCCCCGCGCTTGCCGGGAGGTTATGGAGACATCATCATGCAACCATTTTTTGCAAATTATTTGAAAAACTTGCAGGAATTTCATGACGAAATCCGCAATGCGGTCAGCGGACTTCCGCAAAACGCGCTGGACTGGACTCCTGGCGCTGATTTGAACTCGATCAATGTTTTAGTTGTTCATTTGATTGGCGCGGAACGGTATTGGATCGGTGATGTCGTTGCCGGTGAGCCGTCTGACCGGGATAGGGAATCAGAATTTATGATTCAAGGCTTATCGGAAAAGGAATTGTTTCAAAAATTAAGCGAAATCGAGCATTATATTGAAAAAACGCTGGGGACTTTTGCCCTGCAGGAATTGGACGAGAAACGAATCTCTCCCCGAAACGGGCGCGAAGTGACCGTGGGATGGGCGTTGTGTCATGCCTTAAAACATACCGCGCTTCATCTTGGCCATCTTCAAATCATGCGGCAGTTGTGGGAACGGCAGCAAGCGACCTGATGCAATAATAATGATTGGCGGATGCGGGGGCTTGGCAGGAACTGCCTTTGGAGTCCGTTTTGCCTGCAACCCGCAGGATGAGATGCCCGGCCACGAGCTGGTCTTTCACGAAAAGTGACAAATGACCGTTGACCGCTGCGGCGGGTTTTTGCTATAGTAGGGCAGATGGATACAATCCGCCTGGATGGGTAAAATGCCAATTAATAGGTAAATAACTAGCTAATCTAAGTTTTCAATATGACAGAAATCTTAAAGCAATTAAAAGCCTTCTTGCGAAATAAACCGGGCGATCATTTGCCCTATCATGAGATGTTGAATCGATTGATTAAAAGGGTTGAAATCGAAAAAATCGATGAGCGAGATTTAATTATTCGTGCTCTTTCCATTTCGGAGGAAACCGAGTTGCAACGACTTTATAACGGCTTGGAAATTGCCACACGAAATAGAAAAAATTTGCAAAAATATTTTGATGAAGCCAAAAGGCAAGCAATTGGGCAGCGAGATGCTTATATGTTGGTTCAATTGGAAAGGCTTCAAGAGACTCTTAATAATCCGCCAGATAGCACACGAACAACCGATCAGGCAACGATAGATTTGGCACTTGAAGTTTGGAATGTACAGAAGAAATACCCACGGTGGTCATTAAAAGATATAGCGGTAAAACATTTTGGCGACATTAATGAATACGAACGGATTAAGAAAGCTACTCAGCGCGTCAGAAATGAAATGAAGAAATCAAAATCTGTCCCCTAAGAGTCCCCGCGTTAAAAAGCAATTCGGTTATCCTATTCCTAGAAATGAGAAGCATAATCTCATCCGTCAAAGTTAAGGAGTAGTGGAATATGGATACCTTTGCGATTTTCTTGTTAGGATACGTTTTAGGAACGCACAGTATTTTATTGATGGTTATGAAGATACTGAGCAATGGTAGCGACAAAAACAGAAAACCTAAGGCTCATTAAGATCAAAGATGAAATACCTTCTTGGGCGCAAACAAACACCAAGTACATTTCTTGAGAGTAGAATATGAGTATATTTGATGAACATGGTTCTGAACGTGGAATTGCTTTTTAGTTTTTTACCAAATCCGTTCTGCGCTGGTAAAACTTGTCGTTGAAACTGTCGAAAAAGCCCTTTTTCAAAAACAGAGCACTTGATGAAAGTGGGACAAATTCATCAACAAGCATCCTGTTTTTGCGCCAAGATATTGCTTTCATGACTTTTTCTCCCATTTTGAGTGTCCGGTGGAAAATTTTTGCGAAGATTTTTCGCCCATAGGTTTTTTCGACAGTCTCGTTGGGCCGCTCCGCCAGAGTAATGTGTAGAGAAAAGCATAGAGAAGTGTGCATGGACAATAAGTTCTACGCCAAAGCAGCTTTAATCGGCGCTATAGGAACAACTATTAGCTCATACCGATATAATGATTTAGGAAACGTGAGCATCAATGTGCCAATTTGGGTAACAATCTTGGTTTTCATGGAGCATTTTCAGTTCATATTGTTGTTTTGGTTGGCATTTGAGAATAAATTAAGAGTAAAAAACTGGCTACTCATAGGTTTTTTAGGCAGTTTACTGTATGCAATTTCTTTTTGGGTAATTCGTGGATTTGTTTTCGCAGAATCGTCGCCGGTATATTTTTTTGACAAGCTTTTTGCTGGCGCAATAGGTGCGATTCCGCTATGGTTTATATTGAGAAAAACCCACTCAAGAGCCTATTTATGGATTGTTGGAAATTCATTAGGCTATGCTTTTATAGGCATTTACCCTTTAGTATGGGGCTTGATACTGAGTATCAGCATAGTAAATAATATTGCAGGTTATTCTTTTCTAACAGCTCAACTTGTACCTAATGGTCTTTGGGTAATCGCATACAGCCTTTTTGGATTAGTACTAGGAGTATGTCTTGATAAAATAACCAAAGAAAACAATTCGAATGACAAAGTCGTATAAAAATGCCGCCCACCGATTAATAGCCACGTCAAGGGATGAACGAAAAAGTGAATGAAAAAGGCCTCGCGTCTGGGAAAAGATGCCAGGTAGAGATAAATGTTACTGTGAACAACAGCACCCCGAAACTCCTTCGAGCGCCGGGGTGCTGTGTTTATCTGTTGTTGTTTATTCGCTAATACGGTTTGGCCAGCAGCTCGTCCAGCACTTTTTTGGACGAGTCATCGATGACCGCGTGCTGGCTGCCGCCGTGTGAGTCCATCGTCACCACTGCCGGGAATTTCTCGACCTCGATCACCCACATGGCTTCGGGTGTGCCGAAATCCAGTTTGTGGACCGCCAACACCTTCTTGACCGACTGGGCGATGAACGAAGCCGCTCCGCCGATGGCGTGGAAGTACACGCCGGGCGTCTCCTGGCAGCCTTTGAGCGTTTTCGCGCCCATCCCGCCCTTGCCGATCACCCCTTTGACGTTGAAATGCTTCATCACATCGGCCTGGTACGGTTCCTCGCGGATGGAGGTGGTCGGCCCGGCGGCCAGGAATTTGTACTCGCCTGGTGGGGTCACGGCAGAACCGTCCTGACCCGCTGCGCCGGATGGGTCAGCCGTGACCCTACTCACCACCGGTCCGCAGTGGTAGATGACCGAGCCGTTCAGCAGGCGTTTAAGCTCTTCGTAAACCTGTAAATCGTCGCCTTTGGGTTCTTTGGTTTTCTTGATGAAGGTTTCCATTAGCCATTTGTGGGCCGCATCGCGCCCGGTGACCATCACCCCGGTCAGCAGCACCGGTTCGCCGACGCGCAGTTCGCGGATGACTTCATCGCTGACGGGTAAATTGATTTCGCGCATGGTTTTTCTCCCGTACGTTCTGTAGGGGCACGGCGGAGGATTAATGGGGTTTATCCTTGAAAATTCCGCCGTGCCCCTACCGGTTTAATCGTAAACAACCTCATCGCCCAGCACCGTCATCTTGCGGCGGCGGTAGGCCCAGCACATGTACGAGACCGAGACAAAGTAGCTGGCCGGCAGGCGATGCAGGCCGGTGATCTTGGTGTCGATCACGGTCGTCTGGCCGCCGAAGCCCATCGGGCCGATACCCATCTGGTTCGATTCGTCGGTCAGGCGCTCTTCGAGCGCGGCCAGTTCCGGGTCGGCGTTGCGTTCGCCGATTTTACCGAACAGCACTTCCTTCGACTTGGCATACGAGGAGCCGCGGTCTCCGCCGATGGCGATCCCCAAAATACCGGGCGCGCAGCCCTGTCCCTGGGCTTTTTGGACGGCGTCCAGGGCCACCTTGCGCACCCCGGCCAGGTCGCGGCCCGCGCCGAGTTCATTGGCCGGCAGCGAATACTGCCGCCCGACGTTCTCACAGCCGCCGCCCTTGAGCATCAGTTCCACCGTCAGCGGCTGGTCGGCGTCCACTTCTTCAAAATGGATATAGGGGAAATCGTCGCCGCCCAGGTTGTTGCCGCTGTTTTTATCGTAAATCGCATCGACCGCGTTCGGACGCATGTACGACTTTTTGGTGGCAATTTCCATCGCGTCTCGAATCATCTGGCGCAGCTTGCGCGTGCTCCAGCCTTCGGGGTAGTGGACATAGAAAATCGGCGTGCCGGTATCCTGGCAGATCGGGGTCGATTTTGCCCGCGATAGTTCGATGTTTTTCAGGATGGTTTCCAGCGCGCCGCGCGCCGCCGAACCGGGGGCTTCTTTCTCCACCGCAGCCTTCAGGCGTTCCTCCACGTCTTTGGGCAGGTCGGTGGAGGTGCGGCGGATGAATTCGACAAGTTCATTGGTCAAATCTCGCATCGTTTGTTCCTCCGTTTGGTGTAGGGCGAGATATTATCTCGCCTTACTAATTTTAACGCGCATCACGTGCCGGTCCAGCCCGCCGAATTTGTATTTGTAATCCTCGTTGCCGCGCATGAAATCGAATTCGGACCGTTTGTTTTCGTTGGCCCATTGCAGCAGGTAGCCGAGCAGCACCCAGCCGGGGCTGAGTTCCATAAAGCGCCGGTCAAGCCCGGAGTTGTAAACCCAGATTTTGTTGTCGTAATCGAAATTCAGGTAGCCGCAGGCCTTCTCGCCGTCCACCTCGAAGAAAACCAGTTGCAGCCAGCCGGCCTGAAAGGCGGCATGCACGCTGGCTTTCATCTGCGAGCGCATCACATCGGTCAGGAAGGCCGCTTTCTCGGGGTCTTGCGCCATCAGGTGCAGGAATCCGTCCATCTCGGCATCGAGCGCGTCTTCATCCTGCACGATGTACCAGCGGATGTTGCGTCCGCTTTCTTCGGCGCGGCGCATCTTGCGGCGGATCTCGTGACGCTGTTTCTTGTCGATTCCCGCCAGGTATTGCTCAAAATCGCCGGGCAGCGGGATGGAGGGCGAGGGGGCGTAGACCGTTTCGGCGTAGTCCCAGCCGCGTTTGGCCGATTCCGCTTTCAGGGCGGGGAGCGTGGCCGAGCCTTCGGGCAGATTCACCCACTCGAGCGTGGTCCACGCGAAGGGTAGAGCGGATTCCGCTGAATGCAGCCAGTCCAGCAATTCGCCCAGGAAGGCGTCCAAATCTGCGGGCCGGACAATCAAATCCAGGTAATCCGAAATCTCGACGCTGCCCAGCAGCCAGAGCGTTTCGCGCGCGAAAAAGAGCGGCGCAATGCCAACCAACTGGCCGTCACGCTCGGCGCTGACCAGGCAAAGTTGGGCATCCTGCGGCCATTCGCCGCCGCCGCGCGTCTGCCACCAGGTGCTGAGATATTCGTGGCGCAAAAAAGGGGCGTGCGTGACGCCCTGGGAAAGCAAACCGTTCCACGCTTCGGCGGGAATGTCAAAATTTGTATGCAGTTTGAAGTTCATGGCGCGATTCTACCAGTCCCGCCCCCATTTGCGCCCGCTTTGCGGGTTGGCTATTATAAAACTCTGACTCTTTGTTTTGGGTTGGTTTAGAGTTCATTCGATGCAAAAAACCTTTGTACACGGATTACGCGGATTGCACGGAAAAAGCACGGATTTAAGAGCTTAAAAACAGAATCTATCCGTGTTCATCCGTGAAATCCGTCAAATCCGTGTACAAAGGTTTTTCTACTTTGCGCCAAGATTCATTCGTATCGAGACCATCGATGGTTACTGTCGCGCCTCGGCCTGCTCTGCCTCGGCCAGGCCGTGCAGGCGGTTGGCGCGGCGGATGAGCGGCAGCGCAGGCGTGAGCAGGAAACTGGCGAAGGCAATCGCCGCCTGGACGCTCCACAGGCTGACCACGCCCGCCAGCGGCCCGGAGGCGATTTGCCCGATGGCGTCGACCTGGCCGGACATCGAGATGACTGTGGCGCGCGTGTCCGAATCGAGGCGCTGGTTGACCCAGGCGTTGTAGAGCGGGCCGAGCACGTTGCGGGTGATGCTGACCAGCAGGATGGCGGCCACCGCCACCGCCAGCACGGGGGCCAGGGCAAAGGTGAAAATGGCCAGGGCCAGCAGGCCGGTCAGCCAGAACATGCCTTTTGCAATCGAGGGGGCATGGCTGGCATCCAGGTTTTTCTCGACCCGATTGGTGACCAGGATCGAGAGCAGCATCCCGACCGCGCGCAGGCTGCCCAGGAAGGCGACTTCGTTCAGCCCGAACAGGCTCGGAATGCTGAACGTATCGACCAGGTATTTGACCCACAGCCGATCCCAGCCTTCGGAATACAGGCCGTAGATGAAGCCGACGCCCAGCACTGCCATCAGGGCGGGCCGCGAGCGGACGGCGGCCAGGCCTTTCTTGAAAATGTCGCCCATGTGCTGCCAGTTGTTGCGGTCTTCGGGTTTGGCAGGCGCGAAGCGGGTTTCGGGCATGAAGACGGCCAGGAACAGGGCAAAAACCAAAATCGCCGCCCCGCCCGCCAGGATTGGCAGGCCGACCGCAAGGTTGCCGAGCGGGATGGCGATCAACATGCCGAGGAAGGCTCCGGCCAGGTCGAACTGGTTGGCCTTCAGGAAGGCGCGGTTGGCGGCTTCCTCGCCGATTTCATCCGAGAGCCAGGCCTGGGTCGCGCCGCTGGTGAAGGTATAGCCCAATCCCCACAGGCCAGAGGCGAGCAGGATGGCGCCGAAATAGGGGAACAGACCTTCGATGATGAAGGCTGCGCCGATGATGAAATAGCCGATAACGATGGAGAGCCGCCGTGAGTAGGCGTCGGCGACGATACCGGTCGGCACTTCGCAAAGCAGGATGACCACTTCGAGGGTGGTGCCGACCAGCACCAGTTGCAGTCCCGTCAACCCGGCCACGGTCGCCTCGTAGAGCGACATGACCACGAAGATCATGCTGAAGAAGAGCGAGGTCAGGAAGGATAGCGCCAGGTAAAGCTGGTAGGCAGGAAGTTTTTTTATCATGGACGACTAGTTCTCACCACGAGTGAACCTGGCCACCCAATCTTCTGAAAGATGGTCGGCCTGTTTCTGAATCCTTGGCGCCGGCACTTGAAATCCTGCCGGGGGTTCGATTCCCAGGTAAGCCAGCGCCGCCAGGATGACCGGCTCCGGGTTGACGGCCAACTGCTCGTAATTGACGCGATAGGGCTGGATGTTCCTTTCCATGAAATAGGTTTCCCAGCCCTTTTCCTGCAATTTTATTTCCCGCAGGCAGCTTCGGATTTGGAAATAATTGTATTCCGGTTCCCTTTGCTGGGCCTGGCCCGACATCCATTGGTCGGTTTGCTCTGCGCGGGCCAGCGAGACAGCCTGCCGGGTTTTGTCGCTCCGCTGGATGAAGATATATTTCAGCGGGCTGGGGAAGAAG
>JAEWVF010000014.1 GCA_023459215.1 Chloroflexota bacterium | reverse complement strand
GAAATTTATCAATCTTTTCAGCGTTTGATTCCCCAACTGACGGGTAATGTTCCGCCGCCGACCTGGGCGGAGTTGGAAGCCCTGGTTGCTTTCGAGGGCAGTATTCTGCTGGTTGCTCGGCTTGCCGTCGATGGGCCGATTGTTGGCGCGGCTACCCTCAGCCTGGTTCGCGCCCCGACCGGGGTTCATGCACGCCTTGAGGATGTTGTGGTTGACGAATCGGTGCGCGGACAGGGAGTGGGGGCGGCCCTGACCGACGAAGTGATCCGCCTGGCGCGTGAAGCTGGGGCCAACTATCTGGCCCTGACGTCCAACCCCAGGCGCGAGGCCGCCAACCAGCTCTATCAGAAACTGGGGTTTAAACGCTGGGAAACGAACGTTTACCGTCTCGACTTGTAATAAAAACTCCCGCTCTTTGCAAGCGGGAGTTTTTCATCTACACTTTTGCCATGGTTACGAAAACCAGTGGGCGTCGTTTGGTTTCGTTATATACAAAGGTGCGCACTACATCCACAATGTCTTTTTCGACATTGAAGCCTCCACCGTGGATGACATCCACCACACGGTTCCGCACTGCCGGGATGATGGTTTCGGCTTCTTCTGCCGACACAAAGCCGCGGGTGATGATTTCCGGTTCCTCGAGCAGGCGGTTTGAGTATTTGTCGATTCCCAGGTTGATGAGCAGGATGCCCGAGCGGGCGAGTTGTTCGCGTTCCTTGAGGATGGTGCGATCCATATCGCCCACGGCTCCTCCTTCGACGAAAACATAGCCGCCAGGGATACGCTCTCCCAGGCGCACTTCGCCTTTTTCCATTTCGATAACCTGGCCGTTTTCAGCCACAAAAATCCGCTCTTCGGGGATGCCGAGTTGCCTGGCAAGTTCGGCGTGACGCTTCAACTGGCGTAATTCGCCGTGGATTGGCATAAAATGCCTGGGCCGCACCAGATTAAGCATCAGTTTTTGTTCTTCCTGGCTGGCATGCCCGGAAACATGCACAGGGGCAATGGCATCATAGATCACATTTGCTCCAACGCGTAACATGCGGTTGATGGTTTTGCTAACCGCCTCCTCGTTGCCCGGAATAGGATGGGAGGAAAGAATGACCGTATCGTTGGCTTTTAGATCGAACTGACGGTTTGTGCCTGCCGACAGGCGGCCAATGATGGAGGAAGGTTCGCCTTGCGAGCCGGTACACATCAGGATTACCTGAGGGTCAGGCAGGTTGAGCGCGCTATCAACCGTTACCAGCGTTTCATCCGGCACTTTCAAATAGCCCAGCTTGCGCGCCATTTTGGCGTTATCCACCATGCTGCTGCCGACGAAAGCCAGTTTTCGCCCATGCCGCACGGCAGCATCGGCCACCTGTTGCATGCGCGAAATCAGTGAAGCGAAAGTCGCAATGATGACGCGTCCTTTTGCATTTTTGATGACGCTATCCAGGGCCGGCGCAATAACCTGCTCTGAGGGAGTCCAGCCGGGGCGTTCGGCGTTTGTCGAGTCTGACAGGAGCAGATCAACCCCTCGGGTGGATAACTCGGCCAGTTTGGCAAAGTCGGTTGGCCAGTTGTCCACCGGAGTGTGATCGAATTTGTAATCGCCGGTGTGGACGATCAGGCCTGCGTTGCTTTGGATGGCCAGCGCAACCGCATCGGGGATGGAATGGCTAACGTGGATAAACTCGACTTTGAATGGGCCGATTTGTACCGTTTCGCCCGCCTGAACCTGACGCAGGTCGGCTTTGGAGGCCATGCCGTTTCGGGCCAGCTTGACCTCGACCAGTCCGAGGGTCAGTGGCGTGCCGAAGATTGGGGCCGGCACCTGGCGCAGCACGTGATGAATTGCCCCAATATGATCTTCGTGCCCGTGAGTGATGATGATGCCCACGATTTTGTGGCTTTTATCGTACAGGTACTCAAAATCGGGGATGATGTAATCCACCCCTAACATATCGTTGTCAGGGAACATTAAACCGGCATCCACCAGCAGGATCTGGTCGTTGATTTCGTAGGCCATCATGTTTTTGCCTACTTCCCCCAGCCCCCCCAGAGGAATTATTCTTAATTTATTTTTTTGCATAAAAATGCGAAACCCTTTCGTAGGTTGAATTATTTATCCGCTTATGCGGTAAGGTTCGAGTGTGAAAGAAAAAATCCCTCGTGGTTGTTGCCGAGGGACGCTTTGTTACAAGATTCACTTCGCAACGCTGCCAAAACAGGCAGATGTTTGGATTGCTCCGCCAGTATAGCAAGGGACACTATTTTTGTCAAACAGCTATTTTTTTGCAACGCGAATGCAGTTCCTTCCGGCTTGCTTGGCTTGGTAGAGGGCGATATCAGCTGCAGTCAACAGACTGTGGCGATGGTGCCCGTGTTCATAAAGGTTTGCGATCCCAACCGAGATGGTTCCCTGGATGATTTGTCCCTCAATTTCAAATTTCTGCCGCGAGAATTCCATTCGGATTTCTTCTGCGTATTGGTAGGCCTGGATTGGCGTTGTTGCCGAAAGGATGACCACGAATTCTTCGCCTCCGTAGCGGCAGGGGATGATATTTTCAGATGCGTTCTGTTCAAACAATTTGCCGAGGCGTTGCAAGATAATATCGCCTGAAGGGTGGCCATATTTGTCGTTGATCACTTTGAAATGGTCAATGTCAATCATCAAGAGGCTTAACGGCAATTTATCCTGGCGGCATTTTTTAATTTCAGCGGCGCATACTTCTTCAAAATATCGCCGGTTATACAGACCGGTCAACACATCGCGGATGGCCTGTTCTCGCAACTGCGATTGCAGGATTTTAATTTCTTCCAGTTGAGATTTAAGTTTTTGGTTGGCGCGCCGCAATCTCGCCTGGGCACGCTTGCGTTCTTCGAGTTCATGCAGGCTTTTCGTATAGAGCCGCGTGTTTTCGACCGCAATAGCGGCTTGCATACTGAAAACTTTCAGCCTTTCAGCATGTTCTTCCGTAAAAAAGCCCGGAGTGGCGCTATCCAGCCCGATCAGGCCTACCACTTTGTTTTCTATGACAATCGGAGCGCAGATGTAAGAACGGATCCAGCGCGAAGTGGGGATTTCTTTCCAGCCCGGATAGGCACGTGTATCCGGGATGCAAATTGGTTGTTTATCCTGGATGATTTGCTTGAGATTCTTAAAGCTATTGATCGAGAGCCGCAGATTGAGAATATCCTGGTTCGAAATACCGACTTTTTCATATCCTTTGGCCCTGACGAAATGGATTTTTCCTTGCTCTATCAGGCTGATGTTGGCTGCATCCGTTTCTACAGCGGAGTCGATGTTATCCAGGATTCGATCCAGCACCTCGTCAAAATGCAGGGTCGATGTAATTACAGCTGCCGTGTCATAGAGCGCTTCTGCAAACAGGCGCTGTTCCAACTCGGATTGTTGCGCCCTGCGTCGCTCGGTAATATCTTCGCCGATACTGGCCGAGCCGGTTATCTCGCCGTTCGCATTGCGCAGCAGGATATTGCTCCAGGCAACGATCAGGGTTTTTCCATCGCTGGTAAGGATTTCATTCTCATGACGCGAAACAATCGCGCCGCGCTGAATTGCGTGCCGGTATTCCTGCTGGGTAACCCGAAAATTCTTGGGTTGGAAAACCTCGAACCAATTTTCAGCGAGAATTTCACTTTCGCGCCAGCCGGTGGCCGCCAAAAGATATTGGTTGGCAAAGGTGATATTGCCTTCGGCGTCCAGCATAACTGCAAAAAGATAAACCTTTTCAAGAATTTCGCGGAATCGTCTCTCAGTTTCGCGCAGCGCCTTTTCGGTTTCCTTTTTCTTGCTGATATCAGAAACAAAATTGACAATGGATTGAATCCCGTTATCTTTGTCGACAATCGGGATTGCGGAGAGCGCCCCCCA
This sequence comes from Chloroflexota bacterium, assembly GCA_023459215.1. Lineage (GTDB taxonomy): Bacteria > Chloroflexota > Anaerolineae > Anaerolineales > Villigracilaceae > UBA8950. The sequence goes on along the minus strand of JAEWVF010000014.1, from coordinate 44,666 downwards.
GAAAAGTTGACCATTGGATTTGAGATAACGCAATTCCAGGGAGTAGCGGTCAATTTCGCCTGACATTAACGATTCGAACATATGACGGCTGTAGGGAATATCGCTTTTGAAAATGTAATCTGATGGGCTTTTCCCGAACAGGTTTTCAGGTGTTTCCTCCAGCATTTCGGCCCAACGCTGGTTTGAAAAAATGATGCTGCCGCTGGGGTCAATCAGGTGAATGCCAGCATCTGCATGTTCAAAGATATTTTTTAATTGCGCCCGGCTTTGCTTTAACTCATCGAGCGTGCGGCGATGCTCGCTGATGTCGATTTGGGTGATCAGGATGGCTTTTTCCCCGTTATAAGTGATTTTTCGGGCGGAGGCCGAAACCCAAACTCTCTCCCCGCTACTGGTCTGCACGGAGAGTTCGATATTGTCGGCGTAGCCTGTTTTTTCCACTGCCGCGGGGATGAGTTGAGGCTCGTTTTTGTTGGGAAAGAGGCGCTCTGCCTGGATGGTTTTAAGTTGTGCGGGTGTGAGTTCGTACAGTTTCATCCCGGCCGGGTTGATATACAGGATGTGGCCATCACTCAGGGATGTCACCAGGATTGGGAATGGCGCGTTTTCGAAAACATTACGCAGGTTTTCCTCGCTCTGCCGCATGGCCGCCTCAGAGCGGATGCGAGCGCTGATATCGTGAAGCGTGAGCATACTCCCGCGGATTTGCCCCTGACGGTCAAAGATGGGCTTGGACATGATTTCCAGGGTCAGGTCTGCCGGGGCCGGCAGGTAAAGGTCCTGAAATGGCATGTCGGTCGCTGAAATTTTTTCCAGCATTTCGGGCAGGTGCGCGAAAACATCTTCCAGGGATGCGCCTTCCACGGTCTTGTTTGGATCGATGCCGAGTAGGTAGCGTGCCGGGAGGTTAATATCGACAATCTGCTTGTTGTTGTTCAGGATGACAATCCCATCCAGCAGATTTTCCAGGATGGTGTCTCGCGCAATCGGAATAAGATCGAAGAGTTTGTGCCGCAGGATGGCCCAGCCAATGATCAGGCCGCTGACAGTATAGGCAATGGGATGTAAAGGAATTTGTATGATGAACTCGAAGCGCGGAATCCTGAATAGCTCAAAAAAACTTCCGAACCAGATGGCAAGTGTCCCGGCCAGGAGCGCCCGCGCTTGGGCCCGGTAAGTGACCGGATAACGCACAATGGCCGTAACCAGCAGAATGGTTGCTGCGAAACGGGTTATCTGGAAGAAAGAATCGTGAATCCAGTAAAAGCTGCCGGGAATTAAGTGATAACTGCCAAGCGCCGCCTCCGGTTTGACCCCCATCCAAAAAAGATGGTGTGAGTCGTTGCTTAGCGCCAGCAATACGCTGGTGGCTGGGATCAGCCACAACAGCAGCGATCTCTGGTGGGTGAGGAGGTAATCCTGGCGTGTGTATTCCAGGATAAAGATTAAGAAGAGGGTCGTGGCGCAGACCTGACTGATTATCTCAAGCCTTGCCATCCATAGGAATTGTTCGACAGAGGGGGTTGCAACTTTTAGTCCGGTAGTAATGTTCCAGGCCAAGACGGCCAGCAGGAGCAAGGTCAATGCCAACGCCCCCGGAGTTCGCCTTCTTTGCCAAGCTACTGCCGCAGCGGCGGCAGAAAGCGCCGCTGCGATGAGCAATATGATGAAAACAGTGGATTCAATCCCGTTCATTTTAGGCAGGAGCTCAGCAGGTTTTGGCGAAGATGGGCATCGATTGACTCGTTTGGACAGGATACATCAGATTCGAGCGCGATAGGATTTCAAATTCAGTGCATCTCGTTATAGAGAACAGGTGCTCCCGTGATGCACGGGAACACCTGTTTCAGGTTTTTTATGGACACTTGAATTCTGCCGGGTCGAGATCGGCGCTGATTTTCCAGATTCTTTCAAACTCGTCAAGATAAAGTTTGGCAATTTCGCGATTGTCGATGATGATGACATTCTCGTTATTTTTCGTGTTTGCGCTGTCGCTAAAGTTAAGGGAACCGGTGATCACATAGCGATTATCGATAATCATAACCTTATGGTGCAGGAAGGCGAAGTTGGTGTCCTGGCGCATATTGCCGCCTGCGCAGTGCAGAGGCATCATTTCGCTATATTCGGTGTCACTGCCGACCGTTTCAAAAACCCCATGGATGGTTACCCCATTTGCCAGGCGATCAAGCATGGCGCTCCCCAAGTCTGGGTGGGTATAGGAAAACGCCAAAAAACGGATATTGCGGCGCGCGTTTTGCACATAAGGCAGGATATGCTCGATGGGCTTGTCCTCCGGCGCGAACAAAACCTGGATGGGCGTATCATTGATGACCACTTTTTGGTTTTCTACGTCGGATGGTGAGCGCGCGCCGAACTCGCCGTTCCACATTTCTTCGAATTGCTGCTCGTAGATTGCCGCCAAATCTTTCGATTCAATCACGATCAGGTTGTTATCCTGTTCGAACATGCCGCTGATGGTGATGTTGGTCGAGCCTGTCCAGACGGTTTCGCCATCGAAAATCCAGAACTTGTTGTGCATCAGTCCGCCGCGCTGATCGTCGATGATCTCGATGCCGGCTTTCTCCATCAGCCCGAGTTGGCCGTGTCCGGGCTTCTCGTCGGCCTCTGTGCCGAATTCGTCATCGGTAATCCAGCGCACATCGACCCCTCGTTTATGAGCGCGGATTAGTGCGTTGGCGATATCCACCATGTCGGTTTCAAAAGAAGCGATGTGAATGCTTGTTTTGGCCTGATCGATTCTCTGGATTAATTTTTCAGCCAACGAGCCTTGTAAAATCTCAGCCGGAATCCCATTCTCGCCGTACTCGACTTCCTCCGCCGCCCTTACGCGGATTGGAGTAACAAACCCGACCTCGTACCAGTCGGCTGTTGAAGGCGGCTCTGCTTCAAGCGTTACCGCGCCGCTTGAACTCTTGGGCGTATTGGTCGGAACCTGAACCTGGGCTGCGCTGGTGGGGGTACCAGTATCTTCGAACAATCCCAGCGGATCAGCGCCAGTGGTGATAAAGACAATTCCTAAGCATAAAACTGCGCCGAGAACAACCAGCACACCCACAGCATTGGTGGATTTAGATCGGCGTGTGTTTGAAGAACGTGACATCATCATCTCCTTTATCGATATTTTCGCGTTGTATTGTTGTTGAATCTACCTGCTCATCCATCTCAATCGGCGTATCTTCTTCAACAGCTTCGTTGAACGCAACAACTTCATTTGATGCTTGTGGCAATGCCTCTGGCGGCTCAATCAAGGCGCGGATTTTGTTAATCCTCTCCAGGCTGTTCCCGTTAAGCAAAACCAGCCAGGTTTCATCATCGATTAAATCTGGCGGCTGCCAGCTTTCTCCGTGGATGCGTTGGGCGAACTCAAAAACGGCTGCGATGCTGCCCTGCAGGGCGCTCATCTCCAGAGCCTCGGTTGCCGCAATTTCGCTGACTGCTCCGAGCAGCTTGCGCAAAGCCTTCATACGCGGATAAATCGCCTCATCAGCCTCTTCGTCATCTTCTATATTTGCGGTTTCCAGGGTAAGTTTCTCGGCGCAAGCAATCCCCCAGTTGAGCAGGGTTGTTGCCGCTTGTTCATCGCCAAGTCCGCCGCGCAAAGCCTCATTTTCGAGAATACTTTCTGCTGCCATGCGAATTCGTCTATTCAGATCAACCATAAACCTCCAGGGATGCTCAGTGCGCCAGCCAATCAGCCCAAACATCGCGCATGCCGAGCAAACTGCCCGCCAACATGGCCAAACCGAGCGAACCCAGCCAGATTGCCGTTGGGGCTTCGTTTGCAATTAAGAGCAGGATATTGATGGTACTCAACACTTCCGGCTGGCTGGAGCGATAGAAAGCGATGACATTGCCTGCGGAGAAAAACGTTGCAGCCAGCAGCCCCGCTCCGCCCAGAAATGTTGCCAGCGCCAGGGCAATCAAGACCGGGGAGCGTTTTTTGCGAATGGTGCTGTCGTGCATCACCGCAATCTCCCTGACCCAGGCTTCCGCTTCAGACCAGTACATTCCTGAGCGTTCGCACACTTCCTGGGTAATATCGCTGACCCGTTTGTGCGCTGCCAGCCTTTCAACCACAAGGTTTCGCAAAACTTCCTCATCGTTTTCCATATTCTAAAGTATATCTGCTTTTGCCTGACCTGCAAACAACTTTCAAACTTGGCCATTTAACCGATTTTTATCGAATTTTGAGTCAGGGATTGGCCAAAAGGCAGTAAAATCATTCGGTCAGGAGGCATTCATGGGATACAAATACATCATTCTTGGCTCTGGCCGCCAGGGCACCGCAGCAGCTTATGACCTTGCAAAATTCGGCGACGCCGAACAAATTATCCTTGCCGATTTTAAGGAAGATGCGGCGATTCAGTCCGCCGCCAGGATCAACCGATTAATTGGCCGCGAGGTGGCCCAGGGCATTTTTCTGGACGTAACGAACTACCCGGCGCTTTTATCCCGCTTAAAGGGTATGGATGTCGCCTTGAGCGCTGTCACCTATTACCACAACCTGTCCATCAGCCGCGCCTGTATCGAAACCGGCGTCAGCCTGTGCGATATGGGCGGCAACACCGATGTCGCCTGGGAGCAGCTTAAACTCGCCGAGGTTGCCAGGAGGGCTGGAGTCAGCCTGCTCCCCGATTGTGGTATGGGCCCCGGCCTGATCAACAACATGGGCGTTTACGTTATTGACGCGCTCGACACACCCCGCGAAGTCTACCTGTACGATGCCGGCTTGCCCCGCGACCCCACCCCGCCCTGGAACTACTACTGTACCTTCCACCTTAATGGCCTGACTAACGAATACGATCACAAGGCCACCTTCATCCGCGATGGGAAAATCACCCTCGTTCCGACCTTCACCGAACTGGAAGAAATCGACTTCCCGCCGCTTGGCAAGTTGGAAGCTTTCGTTATCTCCGGCTCCATGTCCACCACTGCCGACACGCATTTGGGGAAACTCCAGCGTTACGAGAACAAAGTCTTGCGATATCCCGGTCACTTTGCCACCTTTGAAGGTTTCAAACGCCTGGGACTGTTCTCCGAAGAACCCATTGAAGTCGACGGACAGACCGTCATCCCGCGTCACTTCTACCATAAACTGCTTGAAGGCAAAATTACCGCCGCGCACGTTGAAGACATCTGCGTGATGCGCGCTGTTGGCATCGGCCTGAAAAATGGCCGCGAAACCCGCGTCACCCTCGACCTGATCGACCAGTACGATCCCGAAACCGGCTTTACCGGCATGGAACGCCTGACCGGTTGGCACTGCGCCCTGATGATGGGCTTCCAGGCCCGCGGCGAAATCGCCCCCGGCGCGCACCGTATGGAAACCGTCCCTGCCGCCAAAATCATGGATGAACTGACCAAGCGCGGAATTAAGTGGACGGTGGTTGAAGAGGAAGTAAACAAGTAAAAAAGTAAAAAAGTAAAAAAGAGAAACAAGTCCTGAGCGGAACGACGAGCGATAGCGAGGAGTGAAGTCGAAGGACGACCCCACCAGGAGCACCCATGACCGACCTGCTTTACCAGACCGATTCTTACCTGAAAGAATTCACAGCCACCGTCACCGCTGTGGACGAGGCTGCCCGTTCCGTTATCCTCGACCGCTCCGCCTTTTACCCCGGCGGTGGAGGCCAGCCCTGCGATTACGGCCAAATCAGCGCGGACGGCGTCAACTACCCGGTTACGTCCGTCAAAAAAGCTGGGGCCGATGTCCTGCACTTCCTCGGCGGCGAAGCGCCCCTCCCGGCGGTCGGCGCAACTGTCAGCGGCGTGCTCGACTGGCAGCGCCGCCACAACCTGATGCGCACCCACTCTGCCCTGCATGTCCTGTGCGGCGTGGTTTTCCGCGACTATGGCGCGCAAGTCACCGGCGGCAACATGGATCCGCTCGAAGGCCGCATGGACTTCGAGTTCGAAACCCTGCGCGCCGAACTGGTCGGCGAGATCGAAACCGCCGTCAACCGCGAAGTGGCCGCCGCTCGCGAAGTGCGCGTCAAAATCCTGCCGCGCGAAGAAGCCTTCCAAATCCCCGACTTGATTCGCACCAAAATCAACCTGCTGCCCGAAGGCATCCCCGAAGTCCGCACGGTCGAACTGGTCGGACTCGACCTGCAAGCCGATGGCGGCACGCATGTCCAAAACACCTCCGAAATTGGCACGATTCGCGTGACCGATTACAAATCGAAGGGCGCAATCAACAAGCGCATTTATATCAAGGTCGAGTAGCAATATTCGACACTCGATAATTCGATATTTGAACATCGAGCATCGAGTATCGAATTGTCGAATATCGCCCACTGAAAACTGGAGTCAACCATGAATTATCGCAACCTCGGTCGCACTGGCCTGAAAGTCTCACCTCTGTGCATGGGCACGATGCAATTCGGCTGGTCAGTCTCCGAAGAAGACTCGTACACTGTTTTGTCTGCCTCCTACGAAGCCGGGATTAACTTCTTCGACACCGCCAACATCTACTCGCGCTGGGTCGAAGGCAACCCTGGCGGCGTTTCCGAAACCATCCTTGGCAATTGGATCAAAAAGGCCGGCATCCCACGCGAAAAACTGGTTATCGCTACCAAGGTGCGCGGCAAAATGGGCGACGGCCCCAATGACGAGGGCCTCAGCCGTATCCACATTATGCAGGCGGTCGAAGCCTCGCTCAAACGGATGCAGGTTGACTACATCGACCTGTACCAGACCCACTGGACGGACGAAGCGACGCCCATTGAAGAAACCCTACGCGCGCTCGATGACCTTGTCCGCCAGGGCAAAGTCCGTTATATCGGCGCATCCAACTATGCCGCCTGGGAACTGATGCAGGCCCTGTGGACTTCCGACAAGCACGGGCTGGCGCGCTACGACAGCCTCCAGCCGCACTACAACCTGCTCAATCGCGCCGAATTCGAGCGCGAACTACAGGCTGTTTGCAAAACCTACGGAATCGGCGTCATCCCCTATAGCCCGCTGGCTGGCGGATTCTTGACCGGCAAGTACCGCCGCGATGCCCAACTGCCCGCCGACAGCGCCCGCACGGAGGGTGTCCAGCGCCGTTATTTCAACGAGCGCGGTTGGAATGTTTTGGGCGCGGTTGAAAAACTGGCCGCTGAAAAGGCCACCAACATCTCGGCCATCGCCCTGGCCTGGATGCTGGCCGACCCGCTCATTAGCAGCCCCATCATCGGCCCGCGCAACCTGGCCCAACTCAGGGACAATCTGGCCGCCCTGGATGTGAGCCTTACCCCCGAGGAAAAAGCCTCGCTTGACGAGGTTTCGGCCTGGGAAGAAAAATAGCCCATCCCGGAGTCCAAAGTCTCCAGACTTTGGAGTTTCCGCCCACAAGTCCAAAATCGGGAGATTTTGGACTCCACTTTCAACCTTCAACGTTCAACCCAAACAATGCGCCTCAAAGCCGATCTCACCCTGCTCCTCGTTGCCCTGGTTTGGGGCAGCGCTTTTGCTGCCCAGCGCATCATTGGCGAAATGGGCAATGTTTTCCTGTTCAATGGATTGCGCTTTCTGCTTGGCGCGCTCTTGCTTTGGCCTTTCCTGCGCGGCAAGCCCGGCCTCGACCGTTCCGGCTGGAAATGGGTTTTGATTGCCGGGACGGTTTTGTTCGTTGCCAGCGCCTTGCAGCAGGCTGGGCTGGTTTACACCACGGCCGGCAATGCCGGATTCATCACCAGTCTGTACGTTGTTCTGGTGCCGATTGTCCTGTTCTTCGGCTGGAAGGAACGCCCCTTCTGGACGCAAATCGTGGCCGTGTTCCTGGCTATCGGCGGCGGGTACCTGCTCAGCACCGGCGGCGAGTTCCACATCCAGCCCGGCGACTTGCTTGAACTGGCCGGGGCCTTGTTCTGGGCTTTTCATGTGGTCGTTTTGGGCAAGTTTGCCTCGCGTTATGACGCCCTGCGCTTTTCTGCGGGACAGTTCCTGGTCAGTGGGATGCTCAACCTCGGCGTTGGCGCATTCACCGAAACCATCCCGATGGCGCAAATCTGGCTTTTTGTCGGCGCGCTGCTGTATACGGCCATTTTTTCGGTTGGCGTAGGCTATACCCTGCAAGTTTGGGCGCAGCGCCACACCCCGCCGACCGACGCCGCCATCCTGCTCAGCCTTGAAGCCGTTTTTGCGGTTATCTTTGGCTGGCTGGTGCTCGGCGAAGTTCTCTCCCCAATTCAAGCCCTCGGCTGCGGGCTGATTTTTGTCGCCGTACTGCTGGCCCAAATCCAGGTTGGGCGCAAATAACGTGGCGCGAGATGCTATCTCGCGTTGTGCCAGTATAAAAAATCATAGGGCGCAGAGAAGTGCCCAAGATACCGAAAAATCGGTACCTGTAAGCCGTTCTTTATAAAGGATGTCACATGACTGGAAAGGTAAACTTTAATTGGGAGCAGTTTTGGGCTTACTTTGCAAGTAAAGACACCCCAGTTGAACTTCGAGTGGCTATTTGGAAAGATTTAAGACTGGCACAGTTTTTGGAGAGAATGGCAGCATCAGCGCAGATTGAGGTTCTTGAACATGCTCCTGATAGAGTGAAACATGAGTTTAAGGATGTTTTGAAACCTGAGGCAAGAGAAAAGTTACTCCCCGATAAGCCTTTTTGGGAGATGACTCGTGATGAAATATATGAAAAGCTGGGATACAAAAAGCGATAACAAAAAATGTTTATTGCCCCACGAATGACCCCCGAATCCATCCTGAAAACCACCTTTGGCTACGACACCTTCCGCCCGCTCCAGCGCGAGATCATCGAAAACGTGTTGGCCCGGCGCGATAGTTTGGCGATCATGCCAACCGGTGGCGGAAAGTCGCTCTGCTACCAAATCCCGGCGCTGATGTTCGAAGGGCTGACCGTGGTTGTCTCGCCGCTGATCGCGTTGATGAAAGACCAGGTCGAGCAGATGCGCGCGGCGGGTGTCCCGGCCCTGTTCATCAACAGCACGCTCTCCCCCGAAGCCTACGCCGAAAATATGGATTACGTTCGGCGCGGGCAGGTCAAACTGCTCTACGTCGCACCCGAAACCCTGCTCACGCCGCGCATCCTCGGCCTGCTCGCCGAACTCAAAGTTGATTGCCTGACCATCGACGAAGCCCACTGCATCTCGGAATGGGGACACGACTTTCGGCCTGAATACCGCCAACTGGCGGATGTGCGCCGCCGCTATCCGGGGGCGGTTTGCCTGGCCCTGACCGCGACCGCCACCCCACGCGTCCGCGCCGACATTACCCGCAGCCTGGGCTTGAAGGGCTCGAACGAGTTTGTCGCCAGTTTCAACCGCGAAAACCTGTTCATCGAAGTTGCCCCCAAACGCGACGGTGAAATCCAACTGACGCGTTTTCTCGAACGCTTCAAGGATCAATCGGGGATCGTTTACTGCTTCTCGCGCCGCCAGGTGGATGATTTAAGCGATTACCTCGAACGGCGCGGATACGCTGTCCGCCCCTACCATGCCGGTCTCGATGACGACACCCGTCGCCGCAACCAGGAAGCCTACATCCGCGACGATGTCCAGATCATGGTGGCGACGATTGCTTTTGGCATGGGCATCAACAAGCCGAATGTGCGCTTTATCGTCCATTTTGATTTGCCCAAGAGCATCGAAGGCTATTACCAGGAAATTGGTCGGGCCGGACGCGATGGTTTGCCGGCGCACTGCTTGCTGCTCTACAGTTATGGCGATGTGGCCAAGTTGAAATATTTCATCGACCAAAAAGAGGGCGACGAGCGCAAAGCGGCTGTCCAGCAGTTGGATGCGATTGTGCGTTATGCCGAGGACGAGCGCAACTGCCGCCGCAAGCCGCTGCTGGCCTATTTTGGCGAGAAATTCCTGGCGGAGAAGTGCGATAACTGCGACAACTGCAACGCCGAAGCTCCGGTTCTGGAGGACATTACCGTCCCGGCCCAGAAATTCCTGTCCTGTGTCTTTCGCACCGGCGAGCGCTTTGGCGCGGGACATGTGACCGATGTGTTGCTGGGTTCGAAGAACGAAAAAGTATTGCGCCTGGAACATGACAAGCTCTCGACTTACGGCATCGGCCAGGAGTTGACCCAAAAGCAGTGGATGCACCTGTCGCGCCAGCTTGTCCAGATGGGCTATCTCAACCAGGAGGGTGAGTACCGCACCCTGAGCCTGGCCGAAAAGGCGCGGACTGCGCTCAAAAACCGCGCCAAAATCTTCGGCCAGTTGCAGGAAGTGGAAGAACGCGCCAAAAAGAAGGACAACAAGAAAGAACTCGAATACAACCATGCCCTGTTTGCGCTTTTACGCGCCAAACGCAAGGAATTGGCCGACGCCGATGGCGTCCCGCCCTATGTCATCTTCTCAGACCGGACGCTGGTTGAGATGGCGGCTTATTATCCGCAGTCGCGTCAGGCGCTGTTGGGCATTTCGGGCATTGGGCAGGTCAAACTGGAGAAGTTTGGCGATTTGTTTCTGGAAGTGATCCTCCCGTATTGCAAAAAGCACAAAATCGCCGAGAAAGCCCGCGCAACGGTTTCGGCCAAAAGGGAGAAACCCGCCAAAAGCGTCGAACCCGGTCTGGGAGCGCGCACCACGCTGATTGGCGAAGCGTACAACGCTGGGATGTCGGTCAAAGACCTGCTGGAACGGTATCAGGTGACGGTGGGGACGGTCATCGACCATTTAACGAGATATGCCCTGGCGGGCAACCGCCTGCGCAGCGGGGAAGATTTCCAGTCGCTGACCTCCACCTCCCCCGACGACCAGCAGGCAGCCTTCGCCGCTTTTGAAGAATTTGGCGCAGCCTACATCAAGCCGGCTTTCGATAAATTGGGTGGGCGGGTTGGGTATGACGACTTGAAAATTTTGCGCCTGTGCTACCTGGCACGCTGATTGGTTACTACTGTCAACTGTGATTTTCAAGTCCTGAGCGGAGCCGCGCGTTCTTTGCGCGGCGTAGTCGAAGGGCGTTTTGCGCAAAACCGCCCTCCGCTCAGGCCTTGTCTGCATTTGGATGCGTGCTGATTCTTTGAACAACCTTGCGCGCTTCTTTACAAACCCTTTACATTCAAGTTGTATCCTTTAGACAGTCAGGGCAACGGCCCTGGAACATAAAAACAAGGAGATACAACCATGAAAAAGACTATTTTTGTAATGCTTGCGCTCGTGTTGGCGCTCGGAACCCTCGGACTTGGCGTGGCGTTTGCTCAAACCGAAGAGCCGCCTGCCGATGAGACCCCCACCGTCCCCTTCTTCGGGCGCGGCGGAATGCACGGGATAGCTGGCGACGGCGACCTGCACACCTACAAACTGGCGGCTTTTGCCGACAAAACCGGCCTGAGCGTCGACGAAGTGACCGCCCTGGTCGAGGCCGGCACCCGCCCGCACGAAATCGCTCTCGATAACGGCATCGCCGAAGCTGACCTGCCGACCTTTATGCAGGAAGTTCACCAGGCTGCCCTTGATGCTGCGGTGGCCGATGGCGTTTTGACCCAGGAGCAGGCTGATTTCATGCTTGAGCGGATGCAGTCGCGCGGCATGGGCGGTGGCACCTGCGACGGCGAACGCCCGCTGGATGGCTCCGGCTTCGGCGGACGCGGCGGCGGGATGGGTGGCGGCCGTGGTCATGGCGGCGGCTTCATGAACCAGCAGCCGTAAGACAAACCGGTACCCAATGGGTCGGGCAGCAATGCCCGGCCTTTTTTTGTTTGTCGCCTTTGTCATTTCGAGCCGTTCTTTGGCGAGAAATCTTGTACACTTTGTTAAGATTTCTCACTCGCCGTTCCACGGCTCCTTCGAAATGACAGGCACGGCTATTCAACCCGCAGCGGTTATAATCATCCCCGCTATGAACCTCGACCTTTACCGCAGCATGTACCTCATCCGCCGTTTTGAAGAGCGCGCCCTGGCCGAATTCTCGACCGGCAAACTCTTCGGCACCACCCACGCCTACATCGGTCAGGAAGCCGACGCCGCCGCAATTTTTAGCGCCCTCGGCCCCGACGATGTTATTTTCAGCAACCATCGCTGTCACGGCCATTTCCTGGCCTATGGCGGCGACCCTTACCGCCTGGCCGCTGAACTGATGGGCCGCGCCACCGGCCTGGTTGGCGGGCGCGGTGGCAGCCAGCACATCCATTGGCGCAATTTCTATTCCAACGGCATCCAGGGCGGTATCGTCCCGGTTGCGACCGGCATTGGGCTGGCCGAAAAAGCCAAAGCCAGCGGCGCCATCTCGGTCGTCTTCCTCGGCGACGGCACCCTGGGCGAAGGCGCGCTCTACGAAAGCCTGAACATCGCTGCCCTGTGGCAAATCCCTGTCCTGTACGTTGTCGAAAACAACCGCTATGCCCAGACCACGCCCACCGAAATGGGGGTCGCTGGCTCGATTTCAGATCGATTCAAGGCTTTTGGGATCGAGACCTGGGAGGCGGCTTCGAGTGATGTCCTGACCCTTTTGCCGATTGCGCGCGAGGCGGTTGATCACGTTCGCAGCGGACGTCCCGCAGCCTGCATCCTGCACACCTACCGCTTCTCCGCTCACAGCAAAGGCGACGATCCGCGCGACCCGGCGGAGATTGCAAAAATTCGGGTTGAGCACGACCCGCTGACCATCCACGCCCCGCGAATCGATTCCGTATCCCGCGCCTCCGTCGAAGCAGAAATCGACACTATTATCGACGATGCGTTCACCCGCGCCGGGGAGGATGGTTTTCCGGTTCTCCAGTTACCCAGTTCTCCAGTTTCTGCGCCAACCGCACAACCGAAAAACCGGAACACCGGACAACCAAACAACCGGAAAACAGTTTTGGAGTCGATCAATTCTGCCCTGCACTCTGCCCTCGAAACCGATCCACGCGTTTACATCCTCGGCGAAGACATCCTCGACCCATATGGCGGCGCGTTCAAAGTCACCCGCGGACTCTCGACGCGCTTCCCCGAGCGCGTCCTGACCACGCCTATCTCCGAAGCGGCCATCATGGGCATTTGCAACGGCATGGCCCTGCGCGGATTGCGCCCGCTGGCCGAAGTCATGTTCGGCGATTTTGTCACCCTGATGGCCGACCAGTTGATTAATCACGCTGCCAAATTCCGCTGGATGTACAACGACCAGGTGCGCGTTCCGCTCGTCCTGCGCCTGCCGATGGGCGGACGGCGCGGCTACGGCCCAACCCACTCCCAGTCGCTCGAAAAACACCTGCTCGGCGCGCCCGGCCTGAAAACCGTCGCGCCCAACAGCCTGGGCAACCCGTCCGATTTGCTGCTGGCGGCCATTGCTGACGATGATCCCGTTCTCTTTGTCGAACACAAACTGCTTTATACCCGTCCGCTCCTCGAAGCGAAGGATTTGCTCGATTGGGAAGTTTCTTCTTCTGGCGGCGCGTATCCCACCTTCACGCTTCGAATATCGAATATCGAATCAGTGCATCTCACCCTCGCCACCTACGGCTACAACTTCGAACTGGCGCGTGAAGCCGCCCGCGAGTTGATGTACGAGTACGAGATTTTCTGCGAGATTGTGCTGTTCAGCCAGCTCAGCCCCTTTGAACTGGATCCGCTTTTCAACTCGCTGCGCCGAACCGGGCATTTGCTGACTCTCGAAGAAGGGACACAGACCCTCGGCTGGGGCGCGGAAGTGGCCGCTCGAACTGCCGAGGCTGGTCCAGGCGGAGTCCGCATTCAGCGTTTGGGTGCGCTTGACCTGCCCATCGCCAATGCCAAATCGCTCGAAGATGACATCCTGCCGTCGCATTCAAAGATTGTCCAGGCTGCCATGAATTTGCTCGGGAAATAAAATAGCCCGAAAGGCGAGCGCCTTCCGGGCCAATTGTGTTGGCGGTTGAATTCTTAGGCGATGGAACGCGCGATTTTGTAAGCCTGTCCATACAGGTGAGCGCTGACGGCGGCCAGGTAGGCCGTAGTGAGCAGCACACCGATGCCGCACACGGCTGAGCCGAGTGGCGAAAGCAGGGTCGCTGCCAGGCCAATCAGCAGCACCGACAGGATATACGGGCCGACTGCGGCGCGCAAGAGGCCAAAAACTTCGCCAAAACGAAAGGCGGCGCCCAGTTCACCGGTGGCGGCCAGGTTGCCCAGCGCAGCCGGGACAAGGATGCTGCCCGCCAGGGCAAACAGGAAAGCGAAGCAGTACACGCAAGACATGACCGCCACCATCACGCCGCCGGCCGCCTCGGGGTTGCTTTCGCCCATCAGCACAGCCGGCAGAACAGTGAACATCTGTCCGCAGATGATAAAAAGGATGAACGGCAGCAGGTACGCCAGGCTGACCACAAAGGACTGGAACCCTTTCGAAACATACCCGCCGAAATCTTCCCAGCCGGGCAGGGGCTGCGGATCGTCGACGATTACGCGCCGGGTAATTTCCAATCCCCAGCCGCCCAGAATGATTGTGCCGACAACCGGGATAAATATCACCGCGGCGGCAATACCAACCTTTTTGAGCCAGTCCACATCTTCGAAAATATATGAAAAAGCACGAGCAAAATTCATGGCATTCTCCTTATGCAACAATATGATGTCTGATTATAGACTAAAAAAATCAAATCCTGACCGAATTTTCAGAAAACAGGAACTCAACCAATGCCCCCAATTGCAATCACTGTGCCTCTTTTGAACGCCAACGAACCCGAAGCTCGCCTGGTCGACGTGCATGTGCGTGATGGTCAGCCTGTAGAGTCGGGCGCGGTCCTCTTCACCATTGAAACCACCAAGGCGGCCAGCGATGTTGAAGCGCCCGCCGCCGGTTTTGTGCGTATGGTTGCCAGCGAAGGCGATACCCTTTCCGTCGGCGATTTACTGGCTTACCTGACCGAAACGGCGGACGAATCACTTCCGACCCGCCAGCAGGATACCGTTAAACCAGCCGCAACAACTCCCGGCGGACTGCGCATCACCAAACCCGCCCGCGCCCTGGCCGAAAGCCTGGGCCTTGACCTGGCCTCGTTGCCGACCGACCGGTTGCTGACCGAGGCGGCCATCCGCGAGCTTGCCGCTGCCCTGGCCCCGGTCGAATTGCCCGATTTTGGCGAGGGGCAACTCCTGATCTACGGTGCGGGCGGGCACGCCAAGGCGGTCATGGAAATGGCGCAGGCGATAGGTTTGCATCAAATCGCCGGGATCGTGGACGATAATCCAGCCCTGAAGGGTAAATCGGTGCTGGGTATCCCGGTGTTGGGCGGGCGTGACCTTTTGCCGCTTTTGCGAGCGAAAGGGTTGGCGCTGGCGGCCAACGGTGTCGGCGGGATTTTGGACATTGCTGTGCGGGTGCGTTTGTTCGAGATGCTGTTTGATGCCGGGTTTGGCCTTCCGGCCCTGGCGCATCCGCGCGCGACGGTTGAGCCGAGCGCGATTCTGGGCGAGGGCGTGCAGGTTTTTGCCAATGCTTATGTCGGCTCCTCGGCGGTTTTGTATCCGCGCTGTATGGTCAATACTGGCGCGATTGTTTCGCATGACTGTGAAATTGGCGCATATACCCATATCGCCCCCGGCGCGATGCTGGCGGGGCATGTTCACGTTGGTGCGCGCAGCCTGGTGGGGATGGGCGTTACCACTGCGATTGGAATCAAAATCGGGGATGGGGTGCGCATCGGCAACGGAGCGGTGGTTTACGCCGACGTGCCGGATAAAACTATTGTTCCCGCCGGGAAAGTCTGGGCCGGGGGATAGCTGGCCTACAACAGGCCTTTTTGGGCGGCCAGGGCAATGGCCCCGGCGCGCGAATCGACGCCCATTTTCTGGTAGATGCTCGCCAAATGGGCCTTGACGGTGCGCTCGGTGATGTTGAGTTTGAGGGCGATTTCCTTGCTGCGTTCGCCGCGCGCAACCGCGGCCAGCACTTCCTTTTCGCGTTCGGTCAGGTTGAACGCGCTGGCGGCTGGCGCAGGCGCGGCAGCGACATTCAGCAGGCGGGCCATGATTTCGGGTTTGAGCAGGGTCTCGCCGCGCGCGGCGGCGCGCAGGGTGTCGAACAGGGTCTGGCGGTCGGTGTCCTTGAGCAGGAATCCTTTTGCCCCGGCGCGAATGCCGCGCAACATTAATTCATCCTCATTGAAGGTGGTCAGGATGACCACGGCAATCTCCGGCTGGGTTTGGCGTAGTTTTTCGATAGCGGTGATGCCATCCATGCCGGGCATGCGCAGGTCCATCAGGACGACTTCCGGGCGTAGTTCGGCGCACAGGCTGAGCGCCTCCGCGCCATCGCAGGCTTCGCCAACCAGGGTGAAATCGTCCTCGGTTTCGATGATCAGGCGCAATCCCTGGCGGATGATGAGATGGTCGTCGGCGATTAGGATGCGAGTCATGGGGTGTCAAGTGTCAGGTGCGAGGTGTCAGGCAGGGGGATTTCGATGGTGAGGATTGTACCCTTTTGCGGGGCGGTGTCGAGGGTTAAGGTTCCACCGATTAAACGGATTCTCTCGCGGATGCCGAGCAGGCCATAGTGGCCGGAGGGGATGTTGTGCGGGTCGAATCCGATCCCGTTGTCTTTGATGGTGATGGTCAGCGCTTCGGCTGCGCTCAGCACGGGCGCTTCGGCTGCGCCAGAATCGGCTCCGCTCAGCACAGGTTTAACGGATAGGTTGACAGCCGCCTCGGATGCCTGGGCATGGCGGGCGATGTTGGTGAGGGCTTCGCTGACGGTGCGTAAGATGGTTTCTTTAACGGGATCAGGGATGTGTGGGGTGGAGTCCGCGTGGAAGGCGCAGGGGAGGCCGGTGGCGGCCTGGAAACGGTCAACTTCTCGGCGCAGTGAATCTCCCAATTCCCCCAAATTAGTTTCCCGTAAATCGCTGATGACACGCCGGGCGTCGGCCAGGGATTCGCGGGCCTTTTGCATGGCCTGGGCGATGATTTCGCGCGCTTTTTCGGGGCGCTGTTGGGCGAGGTGGGCGTCGGCGGCTTCGAGTTGCAGGGTCAGACCGGCGAGACCCTGCGAGAGGGTGTCGTGCAGTTCGCGGGCCATGCGTTCACGTTCGGCGGTGATGGTCAGGTCTTCAACGCGGGCGGCGTATTCGCTCAACTGGCGGTTGGCTGCTTCGAGTTCTTCAGCCAGGGCCTGGGCCTTTTCGCGCGCTTCGGTCTGGCGCAGGTAAAGGGTGACGTACATGCCGATAAAGATGACGACCGGAATTGCGGTAAGAACCCAGAACAGGGCGGTGGCGAAGTTGGAGTTGGTGGAGATGCTAAAGTTGATAACGGAAAGGCTGAGGAAGTAAACTGTTGAGAGCAGGCTCCAGCGGGTGAGGCCAAGGTAGCCGATGCTTTCGCCAATCAGGGCCATGTAGAGCGAAAAAATCATGCCGGTGTTGCCGGAAAGGTGGGTGATGGCAAAGGCGAGCAAGCCCTGGCCGAGAATGTACCAGGTCTGGCGCGTGGGGGTCTGGATGATGGCAATGACGCTCCAGTGCAGAAGGATATGGATAACCATCAGCACGGTGAATAACGAGGCGGGCCAGAACTGATGCAGGTTGGGGTTCTGGACGAGCGAGAGAACGTACATGCCGGCCAGCACGAATGTCATGAACAGGAAGAAGATGCGGTAATCCTGTTCGACTTTGGTGGAGGATGTGGGGTTTGTTTTTGTGCCTGGCATTGAATTTCTCTCGTTTTCTGTAGTTTTTTTATAGAGATTGTATCTCATCTGGGTCCTTTTTCCACCTGTCCGCCCCGACATTGTCCGAAAGTACAATGCCGGAACTATCCGGGTGGACAATGTGTCAACCAGGGCGAGTCTGTAAAATGGGGCCATCAATCAATAGCAATCAAATTTAAGGAGAAACCTGATGAGCAAAAAACTTTCCACCCAATCTTTTGGCAATATCTTGACCCTGGTTTTCAAGGGTGTTGGCATGGCGATGGCCGTTGCTACCGTGGTGTTGAATATCCTCGGTGTGGCTCCGCTTGAAACCCAGGTTCTGCTGCTTGGGATCGGCGCGGCCTGCCTGGCAATTGTGGCTCTGGATACTGAAAAGTAAGATGAGCAAAGACCTTCACCTGCGCCTCTTTCGGTTCTTTTGAAGAGGCGCAGGTGTGATAAGAGGAGTTATTGATGAACGCAATCGAAGTCAAGAATCTCAAGAAATCATTTGGCGAGTTCCAGGCCGTGGCTGGGGTCGAGTTTGCGGCTGAGCAAGGCGAAATCCTGAGCCTGCTGGGGCCCAATGGCGCAGGCAAATCTACCACCATCTCGATGCTCTCCGGGCTGCTGGCCCCCAGCGAAGGCGACGCAACGATTATGGGACATTCCATCCGCAGCGCGCCGGAAGCGGCCAAGGCCAGTCTGGGTGTGGTCCCACAGGATATTGCGTTGTACCCCGACCTGTCCGCGCGCGAGAACCTGGTTTTCTGGGGCAAGATGTATGGCCTGCGCGGCGCGGCGCTCAAAACCCGCGTGGATGAAGTGCTCGACATTATTGGCCTGGCCGACCGGCAGAAGGATTACGTCGGCAAGTTTTCGGGTGGGATGAAGCGGCGCGTCAACATCGGCGCGGCGCTGCTGCACAAGCCGCAGGTGGTGATCATGGATGAGCCGACGGTCGGCATTGATCCGCAGAGCCGCCGCCACATCCTCGATAACGTGGTCGAACTCAACCGCCAGGGCATGACCGTACTTTACACCACTCATTACATGGAAGAAGCCGCCGAACTTTCGCGCCACATCGCTATCATGGACAAGGGCAAGGTCATTGCCTACGGCACGCATGCTGAACTGATCAAACTGGTCGGTGGGCAGACGCGCATCGATCTGGGGTTGAATGTTGAAGGTTTGAACGTTTTAGAAGCCTGGAAAAAAGTTGACGGCGTGACCGGGATTGACACAACCGATGGCAAAGTTACTGTCTTGGTGGATGACTCCAACCGCGTCCTGCCGCGCCTGTTCGATACAGCCGCCAAACTCGGGGCGCGGATTACCTCGGTTGATATCCAGGAACCCAACCTTGAGACGGTCTTTTTGCATCTGACTGGGCGGGCGCTGCGTGATTAGGGTATCAGGTTTTTCGGTGTCAGGTAAAACCACCTTGACGCAAAAACCTGACACCTGATACCTGACACGCTGAATCGCAAACGGAGAAAGTTATGAAAATCATTGATATTGCCCTGAACGATTTATTGCGCTCGATGAGAAGCGCCTTCACCATCGGGATGGCGGTTATCGCGCCGCTGATGCTGACCGGGCTGATTTATTTCGCCTTTGGCGGGATGAGCGGCGGGGATGTGAGCCTGACTCCCGTCAAAGTGGGCGTGGTCAACGCTGACCAACTCCCCGCTGACGCCGTGCTGACCGCTCCGATTGGCGAGAACATCCGCGCAATGTTTTTTGATGAGAGCGTCAAATCCTGGATTACCGCCAACGATTACCCTGACGAAGTCACGGCTCGCACCGCGGTCGATAAGCAGGAAATCGGCGTGACGGTCATCATCCCGGCGGATTTCACCGAACGCTACCTGAGCGGCGAAAAAGACCGACAGGTGCTGATTGTCAGCGACCCGACCCTTTCGATTGGCCCGGCGGTGGTCGAGGATATGGTCACGATGATGGTGGACGGGGTAGCTGGTGGCGGTATCGCCATCCAGACGCTGATTGAGCGCCAGCAGGCGAACGGCCTCCAGCCTGACCTGGCGCAGATTCCCGGTTGGATTGAACGCTATGGTAACTGGTACCGCGATTTCCAGCGTGACCTGTTCCACCATCCCGAAAAGGCGGCGCTGGTGCTGACGGCTCCCTCGGCGGGCGAAAGCGAATCCGCCGACCCCATCCAGCAGATGATGGGCCTGACAATGGCCGGACAAATGATTTTCTTTGCCTTTTTCACCGGCGCATACGCGATGATGTCGATTTTGCGCGAGGACGAGGAAGGCACGCTGGCGCGGCTCTTTACCACGCCGACCGACCGCACCAACATCCTGGCCGGGAAATTCCTGGCGGTGGTGCTGACGGTTATCCTGCAAGGGCTGGTGCTGATGCTGGCCGGGCGCTTCGCCTTCGGTGTCAACTGGGGCGAAACAGCCTCCGTGGCGCTGGCGCTCGCCGGGCAGGTGGTGGCGGCTTCGGGCCTGGGCGTGCTGCTGATCGCCTTTGTCAAAACGTCGAAGCAGGGTGGGCCAGTGCTGGGCGGCGGATTGACCGCGCTGGGCATGCTCGGCGGCCTGTTTACGGCCAACATGCCGAATGCCATGCCGGCCGCCTTCAAGATGCTGGCCAACTTCACGCCGCAAGGCTGGGTGCTGAAAGCCTGGAACCTGGCCCTGTCTGGCGCGGCTCCCGCTGACCTGCTGCTGCCTTTCGCGGTTTCGCTGGCGCTGGGCTCGGTCATGTTCGTGGTGGGCGCAGTGCTGTTCCGGAAACGGTATGCGTAATTTTACTGATTGTCATGCTGAGCCGCATCGCGGCGAAGCATCTCGCTCGTCGTCGGGAGAGACCCTTCGCTATCGCTCAGGGTGACATATCAACGGAGAGAAAAATGAGAACCCTAGATTTAGCCCTCAAAGATTTATCCCAAATGCTGCGCGACAAGAAATCGCTCTTGTTCCTGGTCGCCATGCCGATTGTCTTTACCCTGTTCATGGGCTTTGCCTACAACTCCGGCGACAGCGATGAAAATGCCGATACCCGTCTCCCGCTGGCGGTGGTGGCCGAGACTGGTTCCCGGCTGGAGGAAATGCTGGTGGAACGGCTGGAGGCTTCAGACGCGGTCAAAGTTGTCAAGTTGGAGCAGGCCGAGGCGCTGGAGTCCTTCCATAAGGGGGATGCCGCCGGGGTTTTGATCATTCCCTCGGGCTTCGCCGTGAGCGCTCAGCCGAACGGTTTCGGCATGCAGGCTGAGGGGAGTCAGAATCCGCAGTTGACGCTGATCGCCGAGGCTAATTCTGCGGAAGGGCAGTCGCTCTATCAACTGCTGCGCGCCCCGATTTCCCAACTGATGAGTTCCGTGGAAGTGGCGAATATTTCTGCCGATTTGCAGGAAAATCCTGCCGAGTTTGCCCCGGCGCTTGAATTGGCCTGGGCCAAATGGGATGAAAATGCGCGGCTGGAACTGGTGCGCACGGAACTGGCGGTGGCGCAGGAGCAGGAAAGTTGGTTCGGCGATAACCCGTACAACCAGGCTTCGCCGGGCATCATTGTGCAGTTTGCGATTTTCGGGCTGGTGACTTCGGCGCAGATTTTGATCAGCGAACGCAAAACTCGCACCTTGCAGCGCCTGATGACGACTGCCATGCGTCCGTGGGAGATTGTGGCTGGGCACCTGCTGGCAATGTTCGCGCTGACCTTTTTGCAGACGACCCTGCTGGTGATTTTCGGGCAGTTCGCCCTGGGCGTGGATTACCTGCGTGAGCCTTTGGGGACGTTGCTGGTTTCTGCCGCGCTTGGTTTGTGGGTAGCCTCGCTGGGGCTGCTGATTGGCACGCTGGCAAAAAGCGACGACCAGGTGATTCTGTACTCGATGGTGGCGATGTTCCTGTTCTCGGCCCTGGGCGGAACCTGGTTCCCGCTGGAGGCTTCGGGCGGTGCGTTTGCGGCCATCGGACGGCTGATGCCCTCGGCCTGGGCGATGACCGGTCTGCAGAATCTGCTCATCCGCGGCCTGGACAGCTCATCGACCCTGCTGCCAACGGGCATCCTGCTGGCCTACGCTGCCGGGTTCTTTGGTCTGGCGGTGTGGCGGTTCAGGAAGATGGATGTGTAGAAAGCAAAACAGCCTCCGGTGGAAACCGGAGGCTGTTCACTATATTATCGAGCAGTTTACCGAAACAGGTAAATGATCCCGACCACCAGGCCAATGCTGACCACCAGCCAGCGCAAGTGGTTGGGTTTAATCGATTCGGCCAGTTTACCGCCCAGCCAGCCGCCGAGCAGGGCGGCGGCAGCCATCACCAGCACCACATTCCAGACCACATAACCGGAAAAGACAAAGAAAACGGCTGCGGCCACATTGACGCTGAAGGAAATGGCCTGTTTTAATGCATTTAGCTTGGTTAGCGATTCGTCGGTAGTCAGCCCAAGCGCTGCCAGGACAATTACGCTCAGTCCGGCGCCGAAGTAGCCGCCGTAGACGGAGGCCAGTCCAATCGGCAGGATGCTCCAGAACGGGGAAACCTGGGTGTGACCCTTTTCGGCGGCGCGCTTGACCAGCCAGGCGCGTACCGGGTCTTGCACAGCCAGCAATAGCGAGGCCAGCAAAATCAGGTAGGGGACGATCTGGCGGAAAATTTTCTCGCCACTGATGACCAGCAGGATGCCGCCGAGCAAACCGCCCAGAATGCTGGCCGGCAGGATCAGCCACAGGCGCTTGACCTGGCTCTTGATGTCATTCCACTGCGCGAATGTTCCGCCCAGGTAACCGGGCAGCAGGGCGACGGTATTGGTGACGTTCGAAGCCACACTGGGTACACCGACCGCAATCAGCACCGGGAAGGAGATCAGGGTTCCTCCGCCGGCCAGGGCGTTGATGGCCCCAGCCGCCAGCGCGGCCAGGGCGATGAAAAGATAATCCCATCCTTCGATCATGTATTTTCCTTTGTGTTTTTAGAATCCGAACTTGTTCCACAGGCTGGGCGGGCGCTCTTGCAGTTCACCCGGTAGCGAGATTTTCTTGCTGGTCTGTAACATTGGGCAGCCGAGATAGGAGCGGCTCAGGCAGTGGCTTGTCTGGTGACTTAGTTTGGGGATGGACGGTTTGCTGGCGCGGTGACAATGGTTCAGGTCGCTCGGATAGTTCATGACGGTTTTGAGATCATCCTTGAAGCCGAGAAACGGACAAAAAGCCAGGCTGGTTTCCTCGCTGCGGGCTGTTTTTTGCTCGGTCAGCGGGGCAGAAATCGGCTGGGTGGGCTGTTTGAAGAACCCGAGCACTTCCAGGGCCAGATTTTGGTATTGGATCGCGCCGCGTGAAACCGGTTTGTAATCCAGGATGGGTACGTGGGCCGATTGCGACTCGCGGATTTTCGTGTCGATCTCGATATAGGTGCTAAAGAGATTTTCGCCGAACCCATTGCGGAATTCTTCCATCACGGTGCGCTGGATGCGGGTACGCGGCACGAACATGGTCACCAGGACGCGATAGGCCAGGTCCGGCCTGCCGTTCTGGCGGATATGGCGGATGATGCGCATCATTTTAATCAGCGAATTGGCCGAGAAATATTCCGCCTGGGTCGGGATGACAACCAGGTCGGCGGCGATCAGAGCATTAAGCGCATAGACATTGATTGCCGGGGCGCAGTCCATGATGATGAAATCATAGCGTGTTTTGAATTTGTTTTCAAAAACATCGCTCAAGAGATGGTCATTTGCGTTGGCCAGGCCCTTGTCGTACCAATCGATTTCCCCTTTGGAGGGCAGGATGTCCAGTTTTTCGTAGGCGGTTGGGAGAATAAAATTATTGATCCCCAGCTTCTCGAGCAGGCCGGGGGTGAACAGTTCTTTGCTTCCGTAAGCCACACTGCCCAGGGTAATCCCCACGCTGATGGTCAGGTCGGCTTGCGCATCCAGATCGGCCAGGAGAACGCGGTATCCCATTTTTGAAAGGGCGCGCCCCAATGCAGAGCTGGTACTGGTTTTTGCTACCCCGCCCTTGACATTCGATACGGCAATTACGTGCGCCATTCACGCTCCTGATATTCTTGGGATGTCTGATTTTACCGTTTTTCTGCCGGTTGTTCGTAAAATTCGCCTTGCAAATCTCAGCGTTTCCAGGCCAGGCCGCGGCCAGGAGCGAACAGGAAGGCCAGCAGGAAGAAACCGGTCGCCACCAAAACAACCGCGGCCCCGGAGGCGATATTGGCGTAATAGCTGATGTACAGCCCGATGATGCTTGCCAGCGCCCCGAGCGCAGCCGAAAGAACCATCATCCGATCCAGGCGGCGGGTCAGCAGGTAAGCGGTCGCAGCCGGCGTAACCAGCATGGCGGCGACCAGCCCGATCCCCACTGTTTGCAGGGAAATCACCACGGTCAGGGCCAGCAGCACGAGCAGCAGGATGCGGAAAAACTCTCCCGGCCAGCGCAAGGTCGCCGCCAGGGTCGGGTCGAACGAAACCACCAGGAAGGGCCGGTACAAAACCACGATGACCGCCAAAACCAGCAAGCCAAGGCCGGCTGCCAGCCATAAATCGGTGCTGGATACACCCAGCATGTTGCCAAACAAAATGTGGCTCAAGTCGACTGCCGAAGTGCGGATCGAGCTGATGATGGCCACGCCCAGTGAAAGCGCCGCCGCAAAAAGGATGCCGATGGCGGTATCTTCGCGGATGGTTCCCTGGCGGGTGAACAGGCCGATCAGCAGGGCGACGATGACCGCCGCGATCAGCGCGCCGACCGTCAGGTTGGCTCCCGTGATATAGGCGATGGCCACCCCTGGCAGGATGGCGTGCGCCAGGGCATCGCCCAGGAATGCCATGCCGCGCAAAACAACGTAGCTGCCAATCACAGCACAAACAACGCCGACGATGACCGAAGCGGCCAGCCCGCGCTGCATGAAGGTGTAGGTAAGCGGTTCGAAGATGAAGTTCATGGTGTCTCGTGCTGGTGATGTTCGTCGCCGGGGCAGCAATCATCGACAATGGCGGCAACCCCGTTCAGGAAGAGCACCTGTCCGCCAAAGGCACGCTGGATGGCTGCGGGCGAAAGCGCGTTTTCCGGCGGGCCATAGGCCACCAGGCCCTTGTTGAGCAGCAGGACGGTTGCGAAGCGCTGGGCAGCCATGTTCAGGTCGTGGGTCGAGACCATCACGGTCACGCCCTGGTTTTTGAGCCGGTCCAGCAGGGCCAGGGTCGCTTCCTGGGTAGCCACATCCACACCGGTGAAAGGTTCGTCCATCAACAGGATGTGCGGTTCCTGGGCCAGCGCCCGCGCCAGGAAAACGCGCTGCTGCTGCCCGCCGGAGAGGTCGCCGATTGGGCGTCCGGCCAGTTCTGCGATGTTCATTTGCGCCAGGGCCTGGCTCACGGCTTCGTGGTCGCTTTTGTCCGGGCGACGGGTCCAACCCAGGCGGGCGAAACGGCCCATCATCACCACCTCGCTGACGCTGACGGGGAAACGCCAGTCGACTTCCTCGCGCTGCGGCACATAGGCTACGCAATCCTTGTGGTGGCCGAGCGGCTCCCCGTGGATGAAAATCCGTCCGGCGCGCAGGGGCAGCAGGCCGACCAGGGCCTTGAACAGCGTCGATTTGCCGGCGCCGTTTGGCCCGACAACCGCCACCTGGCCACCATGCGGCACCTGGAACGAGAGTTCGCGCAGGATGAGTTTGCCGTTATAACCGATGCTGATGTTATCCAGTTCGAGCCGAGCTGGTTCTTGTTTTGCCGGGGGTTGTGTCACAGTACCTCAGGGGTGGGAGAAATGACCGTTGATGTAGATATCAAACAGGTCATAGTTTATCACGAATTTGATTTATTGAAAAACTTTATCAATAACTTACCGATTCTAGCGTCGTCTCGACAAATTTTTTCCAGACCGGGTAATCCTCCAGCCGCCAGACGGTTTGCTGGACGGCGAAGGCTTTTTCCGGCTCCCAGCCCAGGCGCAGGCAGCGCCACAGAGCGATAAAGGCCGAGGCGCGGTAATTCATGGCGCAGTGGACGAAGATTCTTTTGCCGTGACGGGCGTCCAGCGCGTCCATGAACTGTTGCAGGTCTGCCATCTGGGGCGCATCCCAGACCACCGGGATGTGGATGTATTCCAGACCGAGGGAACGCGCCAGTTCCGCTTCATCGGTCAGGGCGTTATCGGAGCTGGACAGGGCCAGGTTGATGATTGTTTCGAAGCCGGCGGCTACAATCTCGGCGAATTGTTCCCGCGTAGGCTGGCCGCTGCTCGCCAACCTGTCGTCCAGGAGGGTGAGGTTGGTGATGTTCATTCTTTGATGTCCGCAACTTCGCCGCCAGCCAACTCTGCCAGTTGGGCGGGAGTTAACTCGAAAACGGCGTTGGGCGTCCCAGCGGCAGCCCAGATGATTGGATACTGGAACAGGTCTTCATCCAGGAAGGTGGGCAGTTCCTGGATGTGCCCCAGCGGCGGAATCCCGCCGATGACGAAGCCGGTCGCCTCGCGCGCAAATTCCGGGTCGGCGCGTCCGATTTTTTCGCCGAGCAACGCGGCGATTTTCTTTTCATCGACCCGGTTTGACCCGCTGGCGATGACCAATACCGCTTTCCCGCTGGTTTTGGCTTTGAATACCAGCGATTTGGCAATCTGCCCGATGCTGACTCCGACCCGCTCGGCGGCTTCGGCGGAGGTGCGGGTGCTCTCGATAAATTCAACCACTTTTAACGTTGTGCCGCGTTCTGCCAGGATATTTTGCACTTTTTGGGCTGAAGCGGATAGGGTTTCACGAATTCCTTGCATAGGTTCTCCGAATAATTTAGGTATCAGTCAGCAAGTTCTGAGCGGAGCGCAGTCGAAGAATGGATAACTTGGCTTTTACGCCAACCGCTCTTCGACTATGCTCCCTGTTGGTGCTCGCCACTCCGCTCAGGGCGTTATGCCTTACTTCAACAAAAATCCCTGTTCTTCCAGCACCTCGCGCAGGTAGATACGGGTGGGTTGGGATACCCGCCGCGCGGTATGCTCCAGCCAGCCATAGGATTCCATCTCCGTCGGGCGGCCAGGCACCGGCACCTGGCGGTTATCGTAGATGCCGGTGGCGGCCATTTCACGGTCATAGGCCAGCAGGGCTTGATCCTGATCCGGGTTGTAGCGTTCGCGGTGCAGGACAGCGCTCAACCCGATGCGCGGACGGCGGCGCGGCATTTTTTCGGGCCAGCCGATGGTCATGCCGGTGACCGGGAAAACCAGCCTTGGCAGTTCCAGCAGGCGGATAACCTCGCGCGGGTTGTTGCGGATCGAGCCGATGTAGCAGATGCCCAGTCCAAGCGATTCGGCGGCCAGGGCGGCGTTTTGGGCGGCGATGGCTGCATCCACCGCCGCAATCAGGAAATTTTCGGTGTATTGACTGGATTGTTCCAGGCCGCGCATCTGGCTGACCCGCTCCAGCCTGGACAGGTCGGCGCACCAGGCCAGGAAAACCGGGGCCTGTGCAATGTGTTTTTGCTCGCCGCACAGGCGGGCCAACTCGGCGCGTTTCCCGGCCTCGGATACGGCAACCACCGAGAAGGCCTGCATATTGGAGGAGGTCGAAGCCCGCTGGGCCGCCTCGACAATGGCCTCGAGCAGCGTATCCGGCACTTCATCGGGCTTGTAATGGCGGCACGAACCATGCTTGTGGATCAATTCAAGGGTTGGGTTGAGCATTTCAACTCCTTCCGTGCTGGGGTTCGATGCTTTCGAACTGGGTATTGACGAAAAGGTGCGGGGCGGCCACATAAATGCCTTTGCCGCTGACCGCGGCTGTCCCGTCTGCGAGCAGGATTTCAGCCGTCGCCAGTGTTTTGCGCGCCTGCTGCTCGCTGATTCGTGAGCGGATCTGGACTCTCTGGCCGAGCGGCAGCGGGCGTTTGTAATCCACTTCCAGGCGGGCGGCGACAACCTGCAGGCCAGCCACCCAGACGGCTGCGCCCATGGCTTCATCCAGCACCGCCGCCGAAGCGCCGCCGTGGACGTGGCCGGGCGGGCCTTGCTGGCTGGCGTCAAAGGTAAACTCAGCCCGGATGCTGCCATCGGCCTCGGCATACCAGGTCAGGCCCAGGGCGCGCGGGTTGGTTGTCCCGCAGACAAAGCAACTGCCGTGTTCGGGAAGTTTTCTCATGGTAGCTGTCTCCGCTTTGATTTTAACCCTCTTCGCGCTTTCATGCGCAGGGCGGCCAAAATCCGCAGGAAAATTAAGACAATTCTTACAAGATATGGATATAATTTCAAAATTCATAACCGGGAGACGAAAAAATGGATTGGATGATTGTCGCTTTTCTTGTTGGTGGTCTTATCACCCTGGTCGCTGGCGCAGAGCTGCTCGTGCGCGGCGCTTCGCGCCTGGCGGCTGCGCTCGGGATTTCGCCGCTGGTGATTGGCCTGACCGTGGTCGCTTTTGGCACCAGCTCGCCCGAGTTGGCGGTCAGCGTCCAATCGGCTTTTAGCGGCAGCGCCGATATCGCCCTGGGGAACGTGGTCGGCAGTAACATCTTCAATATTTTGCTTATCCTCGGGCTTTCTGCGTTGATTACTCCACTGATTGTCCATCAGCAGTTGGTGCGGCTGGATGTGCCCCTGATGATTGGCCTCTCGATCCTTCTGTTCTTGCTCGGCCTGGATGGGAAAATCGGTTTCCTGGATGGGGCAATCCTGTTCCTGGGATTGATTGCCTATACCGGGTATGGCATCTGGCAGAGCCGCAAGGAGGCCAAAGATGTTCAGCAGGAATATGCCGATGAGTATGCCGCCCCCAGCGGCGGCAAGCAGCCGGGTATGCTTGTTAATCTCGTTTTTATCGCCGCCGGGCTGGGATTGCTTGTGCTCGGTTCCGATTGGCTGGTGAATGGGGCGGTTTCGCTGGCGCGCCTGTTCAATGTCAGCGACCTGGTGATTGGCCTGACCATTGTCGCGGCTGGCACCTCGATGCCTGAAGTGGCGACCTCGATCATGGCGGCCCTCAAGAAGGAACGCGACATTGCCGTTGGGAACGTGGTTGGCAGCAATATTTTCAACATCATGGGTGTTCTCGGCCTGTCGGCCATGGTTGCGCCGGACGGTATCAAAGTTGCTGCCTCGGCGCTGGCCTTCGACATCCCGGTCATGATTGCGGTTGCCCTGGCGACCCTGCCGATTTTCTTTACCGGCAACCTGATTGCGCGCTGGGAAGGCGGCCTGTTCCTGCTCTATTATGTGGCCTACACGGCTTACCTGATTTTCGAGTCGATTCAGCACCACCAGAACCGCGAAATCCTGACCAATACCATGCTGTGGTTTGTCCTGCCGTTTACGGTGATCACCCTGCTGATAACGGTTGTCCAGGAAATCCGCGTGCTGCGCAGCAAGCCGAGCGCCTGAGCCGCATTTGCTTTTCTTTCAGTCCGTGGCGCAGTTTGCGAAAACTGCGCCATTTTTCTTTTAGCGCGGGTATACTTTGGCCATGACCCTTACTTTTCCCCCAGAATTGCTTTCATTTTTGCGCGCCTCGACGCGGGTTGCTGCCCTGACCGGGGCCGGCGTTTCGCAGGAATCCGGTTTGCGCACTTTCCGCGATGCCCAGGTCGGGATTTGGGCGCAGTACCGGCCCGAAGACCTGGCCACGCCCGAGGCGTTTGAGCGCAACCCGCGCCTGGTCTGGGACTTTTACGCCACCCGCCGCGAGGGAGCCGGGGAGGCGCAGCCGAACGCCGGCCACCTGGCCCTGGCCGGGATGGAAAAACGATTTGCCCAGTTCACCCTGATTACCCAGAATATCGATGGCCTGCACCAGCGCGCCGGCAGTCGCAACCTGATCGAGCTGCACGGCAACCTGCGCCGCATCCGCTGTTCGCGCGGCTGCGGCGTGATCGATGAGTGGGACGAACTGCCCGAGGTGGTCCCGGCCTGCCCGAAATGCGGAGCGCCGCTGCGGCCGGATGTGGTTTGGTTTGGCGAGAACCTGCCCGAAGATGGATTGCAGGCCGCTATCGCCGCCGCCAACACCTGCCAGGCTTTCTTCTCCATCGGCACCAGTGGACTGGTGCAACCGGCCGCCTCGCTGGCTTTGTGGGCAAAAAAACGCGGTGCGGTGCTGGTCGAAATCAATTACGAGCCGACCCCGCTCAGCGAACACGTCGATTATGCCTTTCTCGGCAAATCCGGCGAAATCCTGCCGGCCCTGCTGGAGGCGCTCGCTTAGGCGAGACGTTCCCCGGCTGGAAGTACTGACTTCGAAGCCTTTAACGAGAACAGAGACCTGGCATCTGAAAAGACGCCAGGTCTCTTTGTTTACGTGAGTTTTGGGAACCAGACTCCCGCCGAAGCTGCGAAAAAGGCTAGCAGTCGACATTGATTTTTTTGGACATGGATTTGCCGCTCTGGTTGTCAAAGTAAGAACCGCCATACAAATGCCAGTCGAGACTGCCCAGGTAATCTACCGCCATTTCAGGGGTCATTGTCTCGGCATCCGCCGCCGTGATCAAGCCCATAAAGTACCGCCCCGATTTGCGGTAGGCTTCATGCTCGACGAAGTAGTGCAGCCAATAACGCTGGCAGTGTCGGCATTGCTTTAATGTGACTTCCCCGAACCTGCCCAAGGTCTCATCCCGGCCAATGAAGCGGATTTTTTCATAATGGTCGAAGGGCAACGGCAGTTTCAGGCAGATGCACTGTGACGGGTCAGCCGGTACCCTGCCCGGCGAGGCGCTTAGCTTTATCTTCTCAATCAACTCATCTTCTGGCACTGCCCCTGGTAACTCGCATACCAGCATCAGCCACGAGTAGATTTGGAACGCCTTGCCTTCCACGGCGACATAGATGTCATTGTAGCCGGCATCCGTGAGATGCCGCGCAAGCGGCAAGGAGTGGATGAGTTGTAGATGCTCCCAGGTTGGCGACAAGGCAGGTGTCTCGGAAGCATAGCCGCAGGCAAGAAGGATTTTTGCTAACTCATCTTCGCTGGAAATTTCACTTGCGTTTAGCATAATGATTCAATTTTAGCAGGGAAAGCCTTTGAATTTGCTGGGGGATAACCACTGAGCCGCCGAGGGCGCGGAGTTTTTAATACGCTATCCTCGGTCAATTCCGTGACACAAAATCGGAAGGTTCCGGCGCCAGACCTATGCCAGCAGCCAGGCTATTGCTTTGTCTTCGTCTTGAAAAACGGCCAGTTGATACCCGCGATTGATACATACCGTTTCGAAAAATTTAAAGTGCTCCAAATTCTCCGGCTTGATGATTTCCGCTATTTTGATTTTCAAAATGGCCCCGATAAGCCGGAAAATTTTCGGACGATCATAGATGTCTATGGTTTTCCCTGTCACACCGTCAATGTTGCGATGGTCGATTAATACTCTTTTTATCCGCCGTTCCCGCATTATCTGCGTGATTGCCCTGGCCATATTCAACGAACCGTCTTTGTCGGCAACGCCGCTTGTAATGACTTCGACATACCTTTCTTTGTTGCGCACCACGATTTTCCATTCCATGCCACACCCTTCACAGGCGCTGCCGTCATATTCTGCCCAGCGACAGGTTTTACCGGCAGGCGCGGGACGCTTCGACAAGGTCAGTACAAGTTGGCGGGAAAATGCCAAAGGGTGAACCCAATTTCGGGACTGAATCCCCCCGGCTGATCTCTCCGGCAAATTGTTGAGCGTATCTCTCTATTACAATAGCAAAATCAACCGACAAAATCAACGGGTTTTTGTTACAAACCTTCGCCAGGAAAAAAGGCCCGGCATCTTTTTCGAGATGCCAGGCCTCTTTTATTCACTTTTTCGCTCATTCCTTGGACTGGCTAATTAATCGCTGGGCAGTTTTCATAGAATGATGGCAATGGGCCTGTGCTTCACCTCAAACGCTATAAAGCCTTGACGTAATTATCATCGACCTCTCCATTTTTGCTCTCATTCAATAGTGAGCTTAACTCGCCAAGATGGTATAGGTTGTGTTTTAACAGAAAAATTACCACACCCAATTTGGTTTTTCCCGCCCATGGGAACGTTTCATTGCTGGCGCTGAATTCCATTTCAGCAATCCAGCGTTCGGTTTTTGCTGCAAACTCTTGAATGCAAACAATCATATCGTTTCGTGATGGCAAAAATTCATCATCTGCGGTTTCAGAGTTACTGTCGAATGATTTTCCAGATGCGAATTCGATGATGGACGTATCTTCGAGATAATATTTGGTTGCTTTCAGAATGTGAAAAGACAGTCTTGCGGGGGTGATGGTTTTTCGCCCTGTGCGGAACCACGAAGTATCGTCAAAATCATTGACCAAACGTTCAAAGACTCTCCAAATGTGAGCGTATTGCGAAATCAACTCGATGTTCATTATTTTTTCCATGTGGGCCTCGGTGTTATTCCAGAGTGTTGGCAAGAAGATTGTACAGGTTCGTTAGGCAGCGCTATGGTTTGTGGCATCCAATATTTTTGCCAATTTCTCAACGATCTTTTCTCGATCATTCAATCGAATCCAGGCGAATAAAACTGGAAAACCTATCCCAAACGCTGCCCCTGCCAAAGGGAATAAAAGCACGATAACTGACAGCGCTATCAGCGGTTGATATAGTTCATTTCCCAATTCTATCAAGTTCTCTATGCCTACCAGAGCCACCAAGCTCAGCAGGCCTGCTTCCACCAGCGCAGTCGTGATACAGGGTGTCAGTATGCAAAAAACACACCAGAGAATCGCTGCCCCTTTAACAACATCCTGTATCTTGATCACCCCTCTCAGTATCGTCCCGTTGATCGTTCGCTCTAAATTTCCTTGAAAATATGGCGCAAATGGATTTCTCAAGCCATTCCCTAAGCGTAATGAAATTTTCTGTTCTTTTACCGACCCCATGAACTCCCGTTCTTCCAGTTTTTCAACAAGCTTCCGTCTGCACTCTTCTATACTTAACGGGCTATGTAATTCAAGTTTCATTTGTGTCAGTCCTTTAGGGCTTTCGCTTGTTGCGGAAGGCCATAATAAGATTTCGCATCTTTTTGGCGTTTTTTGAAGGTTACTGGCGCGAATCCGTACATAGTTACAGCTAAAAACGGTTGTAAGCGAAAGTTCTATCTTTGTGCTGCCCAACGAAGCTATCGAAAAACCTTTTTTGCGGAGCGAAGCGCCCTGCCCGAAGCTCAAAGATCAAGCATCCTTTCCCAGATGCGAGGCCTTTTTCATTTACTTTTCCGCTCATCCCTTGGCGTGGCTATTAATAGTTAGCCCACGCCACCATTTTTAGCAGTATTTTCTCTTTTGAGCCACCAGAATACGGCATGAATCGTAAGGGAGGTAGTCACTCCAGTTAACACACTTGGTATGACTCCTGCTGGCGTTATGAACAAAACATTCAAGAATACATGCCCTATAAGATCAGGATAATTTAGACTGTCTATAGAATCCTTCATCCATGTTGAAGTAGCAAAAATAGCAACGCTTATGGCGCTGATGCCTATACCAACAAGGGTGCTGGTGACAATCCCTTCACCAATTCTTTGAATCAGAGTTTTGGATGAAATATTGCTGGATGATGTCTTTATTCCAACAATAACTCCAATCACTAAGCCAATCAAAACGCCTTGTCCTGCGCCAACGATAAAAGCAACACCTCCCCAATCTGTTATACCGTAAGAAGCCCCGAAACCTAAAATAAAAGCGCAGAAAATCGTTATAAAAAGTGTTACACCTACTATCCAAAATAACCTTCGGAATTTACCAGTCCATTTTTGAGATATGCCAAGAGCCACACTTATATTTAATACAAGACAAAACAATACCCACCAAATTGAGATGTTTAAATCCATCGTCGATAGAACAAGCCAACCAAGTATTATCCAGACAAGAGCGTTTATAAGCCCCGTGATAATACCAATACCGATGAGTAGTTTTCTGTTTATTGGTTCCGCGGATTCGATGGACACGGCGAACTCTTATGAATTAATTTCTTTGATAACTTAGAAAGTGGGCTAACGAGACTGTCGAAAACCCTTTTTCGCGGAACGAAACGCCCTGCCCAGCGCTCAAGGGCCGGACGTCTTTTCCAGGCGCTAGGCCTTTTTCATTCACTTTTTTGCTCAT
This sequence comes from Chloroflexota bacterium, assembly GCA_023459215.1. Lineage (GTDB taxonomy): Bacteria > Chloroflexota > Anaerolineae > Anaerolineales > Villigracilaceae > UBA8950. The sequence continues at coordinate 11,037 of JAEWVF010000014.1, read as the reverse complement.
CCCTTGAGGTGGCTATTAATCGGTAGGCGCGGTTTTTGAAAGTTACTTAACCAATTCCATAACAACACCTGTATCTGTTAAAGCCCAAATTGTTTCATTTGGTGCTGATTGTATCGCAACAATATTACCGTATTGTCCATTGTAATTTTTATTTACCCAAGTTTTCCCATTCCAATGGAATAGTTGTTTGCCGCCTGCCCAAACATCGTCTGGAGAAATAGACAAAAGTGCGAATGTCCTTTGTGCCCAAGTTTCACTATGGGCGATTGGTAGTTCAAAATGTGACCAAGTTTTCCCATCCCAGTGAAAAATATTTTGCATTAAAGAACCGACCCACACATTGTCATTACTTGTTGCACTGATAGTGTGTGGAGATTGCATACTGTTTGGGGTAGATATCTCAACCCAAGCGTTTCCATCCCAGTGCAACAAAATACTCGCAAAAGATGTATTTGGGTCTTTTCCTGCGACCCAAGTGTTTGTCTCTGAAATAGCGTCAACTGCGGTAAGACAAAAAATATCAAGTCTCATAGAATCGTATAGTGAAATTTTGTCCCATTTTATGCCGTTCCAATAAAGTAGAACAGAACTTGCGTCCTCATCGTGAAAGTCACAACCAACGATCCATCCACTATTCTCGTTAACGAAATCTATATCCAAAAAAGGTGGGTGATCAGTTAAGTCTGCTGATAAGTATTTTTCCCAAGTGCTGCCATCCCAATACATAATTCCATTTATTCCCGCTATTGCCCAACCATTTGTATTGGAAATCATATCTATTCCAGTCAAATACCCAAAGTTTTCTATGCTTTTATGCCGTCCTTCTCGGTAGTAAATATCACTATGTACTACTGTGCCATCATCGCTAACAGCCCAAACACTTTCATTTTCTGCAATATCCATGTCTGTAAATCTATCTAAAATAAATGAATTTCCTTGTGTGAAGGGTTGGGATTCAGTTCTAGTATTACAGCCACACAGAAATACAACTAATAATGAAAGAATAATTTTTTTCATAGATCAATTTGCGAAGCGCCTAACGAGACTGTCGAAAAACCCTTTTTCGCGGAGCGGAATGCCCTGCCCGGCGCTCAAAGGCCGGACATTTTTTTTGCAGATGCGAGGCCTTTCTTGATTCACTTTTTGTTCTTTCCTTGGCGCTGCTATTAATCTGTAGACCATTCTATGGTAAACGTGAACCGCTGTTATCAGTAAACCAAGGAATTATTATATTTCTTGATAAAGGTAAATTTTTGTCAAAGGATACTTCTTCCAGATCGCCTTCTATGATGCCACTTCTGTGCCGCAGAACGAAATTTCCCATAAGAGAGCTGGAAATATTGAGAATCCAGCTGGCAACATCTGTGCTCTCTTTTATCAATTGGTTGAATGCTTCGCGGTCATCTTTATAACCAAGTGATTTTAAAAGTGCATGATTAGCGATAGCGTCTGCAAAGAAATTAAGGGTGTTTCCTTGCTGTCCTTCTTCGAAATAAAGAAAGAGATCTTCGGGAGTATTTGGAAGTGCCGCCTTCAGTTCATCTGGAGCGTAGTGAAAAGCATAATTATTTCTTACGGTATTGATAGCGTTACGATTGCTGAAATACCGCTTTAGATTAACTAATGAATCTTTACAGTCTTCGGGTAAAGAGTGCTCATATTCGCGGGATAATTTTGTACCGAAAAACTTCTTTGTGAGTAGGTCATAACCTTCTTTTAGTTTGCCAGATAGGATCTTTATCAACATCATTGTCAATACAGATTGTCCATTAGAAATTGCTTCATCATCTGTAGTAAAGTCAAACGACCAAATGATAAGTTTATCAAGTGCGACAATTTCATTGGATAAATGTGCCAAACTAAGAAAAAGGGCACATTCATCCGCAGGCAATTCGCTTAGTTTTTCCTTCGAAAATTTAACTTTATAAATTGTCATACAAATTACACAATATCTTTTGTGTCAGGGAACGGCCAAGTTATTTTTTACCAGCCGATGGCTTGTTAAGACACTGTTATGGATGCTTATAAAGCCATTGGCTGTGTTTTCGTATACAAGAATTATACACGGCCATCAGGGAACGGCTAAAGAAAAGATGACATAACTGCATCCGCCGGGCGAAAAGCTTCTCTAACAATTGCACGATTTACTTTGCATCAAGCAATAATTTACACCCTACACCCTACGCCCGCCAGCCGCTCAGGCGCTCGCCGACCTGCGCCAGGCGTTCGCGCAGCACCACCGCCAGCGTCGCCGCCAGGATCATCACAATCCCCGTGCAGCCAATCAGGATCACCGTCGACAGTCCGCGCAGGATAAAGAGCACAATCGTGCTCACCCCCAGCACCAGCATCGCAATCGGCACCCCCACCAGGCTGCGCGAACGCGCCACCAGCCCGTAAACCAGCACCGCCAGCGCCTGGAAGAACAGCGCCGCGAAATAGCCCAACTGCTCGGTCGCCAGCATCTGGATGTAGGTCGTGCCCAGCAGGGTCAGTTGCGAAACCAGCCCGGTCACGAAAGCGCCCTTGTCGCTGCCCGCCCGCGTTAGCAGGAAGTGCATCAACAGCCCCAGCAGCGCCGCCCCGACCGAATAGAACTGGGCCTGCTCCACCTCCAGCGAAACCAGCAGCGTAAAATACGAACACAAATACAGCAGGTTGGTCGGGAATCCCAGCCAGACGTTGCGCCGGCGGAAAGCCTCCACCGCCCACAGGCTGGCCGCCAGCGCAATCGGGATCGACGCGCTCACGCTCGGGCCTTGCGCCAGCGCCGCCAGGCTGGTCAGCGTTCCCAGGCCGACCCCGCTAAAGCGCAGCACCTGCGACCAATCCCGCGCAAACAGTCCCAGCCCCAGGCTGGCCAGGTAATACATCCCGGCCAGGACGATCATCGTCCACGACCAGCCCGTCCAATCTTGCCAGGCGAACAGGAACAACACGCTGACCGCCAGCAGTCCGCTTGGCAGGTAGCCCAACAGCGGCTGCCGGCGCAGGGGCGCATACAACCCGAAGAAAGCACTCAGGCCAAAGGCCACCAGCACTTCCCCGGCCCGGATGCCATCTGACAGGCAGGCCAGCAGCGCAATGGCGGCGGCCAGCCCGCCCAGGGCGCGCGTCAGCGGGGCCAGGATCGGGTTGCGTTCCAGGCTGAAGCCAAACAGCAGGTCGAATCCCAGCAGGAAAACCGCCATCCCGAAGCCAAAGTAGGCCCCCGTCAATAATCCGTATTGCTCCAGCAGCAGCCCGAAGGCCAGCAATCCGCTCAGGTAAAAGCCGGCCTCGGCCCAGGCCCGTTTCCCGCGCCAGGTCTCAATCAGCCAGGGCAGCGCCAGGGCAACCGCGAACCAGCCTGAACCGTCCTGGACGGCGGAAGGCGCTGCCAGGCTGCTCAAGGCGGCCAGGCCCAATCCTGAAAAGCGCAGGGTTTGGCCCCAGCCGTTGCTCTTCAACGCGTTTCCCAATCCAAAATAAACCAGCGCCAGCGGAGTCAGCAGCCACAGCCAGGCCCCATCCAGCCACAGGCGCGCCAGGCCAACCGCGGAAACCGCCAGCAGGGCGCTGAACCCGTAGCCGAGTTGGGCGTTGCGGTAGAGCAGGGCGTAGGCCAGCAGGAAAAGGCTCAGCGCCAAGGCCAGCCCCAGTTCGCCGGGGGTTGGTGCTGCGAACTGTAGCAGCGCTATTGCCGCCATCCCGGTTAACAGTCCGCCGCCCAAATAGGTGGCCTGCGCCTGTGGACGCTGGCTGAGCAGGCGTTTGTAGCCGTAATCCACGCTCAGCCAGAGCATGCTCATCCCGCCCAAAAAGTAGAAAGGCTGCCCAACCCGGTTTTCGGCCAGCACCAGCCCGAATCCCAGGCACAACATCAGCGGGGCGGCCAGTTCGATGTTGGGGTAGCGGCGCGCTTCGGCCAGGAAGGGCAGCGCCAGCAGCCCGACGAACCAGCCTTCGAACGGGCTGTTCAGGCCCAGGGCCGCCCCCGCCAGGATGAGCGCCAGCCCTAGCCCGCTCCAGCGCAGCGTGCGCGACCACTCGGCCTGCCCCGCGAAACGCTCCAGCGCCCAGCCGATTAGGGCAAAACCAAGCGCCAGCAGCGCAAGTCCGCCGAAGGTGAGTTGCAGGCCAAGCGCCTTGTCAGCGGTTCCCAGCCCGTAGAACAGTCCGAGCGCCAGCAGCAGCGCGGGCAGGTAGCCCGCCTGCGGTTTTTGATAACGAATAGCGTATAGCCAATATGTGCCGGAAAGCAGCAGGGCGCTCAACGCGGCTTGAAGCGGGTCGCTCTGCTCGATCAGCGGCAGGCTGAACAGGGTCAGCAGGCCCAGCAGCGCGGCCAGCGCCCGCAGGGGCAGGAACCAGTCCAGGTTGTTTTTCCAGGCTGGCCGCAGCAGCAGGTCCGGCAAAACCAAAATAACGGCGGCCAGGGCCAGTTTGTAGCTGGCATAATCGCCCAGGTCGGGCATAAAAGGCAGTTGGAAGAACAGGAAGTAAGCCAGCAGGCCATGCAGCAGCGCCGTCAGCCAGACCCAGCCGCGCGGGCGCAGGGCTTGCGCCAATCCGAGCACGAGCGCCGCGGCCAGTGCCAGGCCAAAGCCCCAACTGAACGAGTCGAAAACGCCGAGCAGGTTGGCCGGCGCGAAAGCGGCCAGCCCGGCCAGGGCCAGCGGCAGGGGGTAGTCCCTGGTTTTGTTTTTGAGCCAGCCCAGCCGGTCGAGCCGGTACGCGATTTCGCTCAGCGCGCTCAGCAGCGTGGCCCAAACCGCCCAGCCGATGGCAAAAACGATCCCATGCTGGCTGGCCAGGTCTGTTTCGCTCAAAACAAGATACAGCACCGGCGTGAAGGCGGCGCTGGCGATCCAGGGAAACAGGCCGAACGGTTTGAGCAGGTGACTGGCGGCGTAATAAGTGGCTGCCAGCAGGGCTGTGACGGCCAGCAGCAGCCACGCGCCGGGGTCGGCATTCCCGCTGAGCAGGTTGACCAGATACAACAGGCCGAAGGTGGCCCCGAGCAGCAGGTTGACCAACTGGCCGAGCACGAAGGCCGGCGTACTGAACGGCCAGCCGCGTTTGCGCGTCAGGAAATAGACTCCCACCAGCCCTGCCAGGTTGGCCAGTTGGATGGCCGCCAGGTGGGCTTCGCCGATGACGGCATCGCCGAAGACGCCCGGCAAGATTCCGCTGGCCAGCAGGAAAGCGCCCAGGGCGCTCATGCTGAAAAAACGCGAGTTGTAGAACCAGGTTGCAAAAATCCAGATAATCGCACTGACCAGCAGCACGAAAGTCCAGTAGCCGGCCAGCAAGCGCCCATCCAGATCGATCAGGTCGGCAAAAACCCCGGCGTTGATCGGCAGGATGAACGAGAAAACGATGAAAAGCACAAAGCTGGGCTGCGGCAGGCGTTTTTTGAGCGCCAGGGCGGCCCCGCCGAAGGCCAGGGCCGCCAGCGAAAGAATGGGCAGGCGCAGGGTTTCGACCAGCGCCGCCAGGATGATGGCTGCCGCGATCACAAAGAAAGCGCCCAGGTACAGGAAGGTTTTGATGCTGGTTTCGCTCAGCAGGGTTTGGGCCAGGCTGGGGCGCGGTTCGCGCGGTCTGGGCTGTGGCGCGGAGACGGGCTGGGCCTGTTCCGCGACCGGCGCAACCGGCCTGGATTCAGCTGTGGGAACGGCAGCCGCCGGGGCTGCGGCGGGCGTCCCGTTTTGCGCGGCGGGTTGCGGCGCGGGCAAGGCTGCGATTAGATAGCGTGAGATCAGGGTGCGGGCCAGGTCATCCCCCAACAGGCCCTTTCTTTGCCAGGTTTCAAGTTCACGCAGGATCGTACGCTGCTCCCCCGCGTTCATGCTCATTAAGCGCTGCACGCGCAGGGTGCGCAGGGGACGACTTTCCAGGGCGGCGAAGGCCGCGGCCCGCACTTCGCCATCCGGGTCGCGCGCGGCGAGTTGCTCAACGGCCTCGAGCAGCGCCATTGAGACGATTTCTTCGCGGATGTTTTGCAGGGCTTGTTTGCGTTGTTGCGGGTCTGGGGCGTAAAGTTCGGGGGGCATGTTCATCTTGTTGGCTCCTGTCTACCAGCTACAACACAAAAAAGAGACGCGGGTTGCCCGCGTCTCTGGATCTCAACCGAGGAATGCGCCGCCCCAGGGCGGCAGGGTAATGTTGATCTGGCCGTTTTCAACATTGAAGGGCCGGTTGTCGAGCAGGCTGCGCACGCTGCGTCCGTCTGGCCAGACTGTCTTGACCGGCACCTGGATGTGGCTGACGTTTTCAGACATGTTGACCACCACGACCGTTTTCTCCTCGCCCAGGATGCGCGCGAAGGCGTACCATTTGTCGTGGGCGTGGACCGCCAAGCGGCTGTAATCGCCGCGGCGCAGGCTGGCGCGGCGTTTGCGCAGGTCGATCAGTTCGCACAGGAAATCGCGCAGGTCGCCCTTCCAGTGCGCCGAGTCCCAATCGAAGGCGCGCCGGCTGTCGGGGTCGTTGCCGCCTTCCAGCCCGATTTCGTCGCCGTAGTACAGGGCTGGCGCGCCGGGATAGGCAAAAATGAACAGGAAGGCCAGCTTGAGTTTATCGAGCCGTCCGCCGAGCAGGCTCAGGGCGCGGGCGGTGTCGTGCGAATCGAGCGGCACGTACATGGCATACAGGTTTTCGCGCCGGTAGAGTTTGAACAGGTTTTCGACTTTTTCGGCAAACTGTTCGGTGCTTTCCTGGTGGTTCAGGCAGGCAATCAGCGCATCCTTGACCGGGTAATTCATCAGCCCGTCGAAGTGTTTTTCGTTGACCCAGCGCGGGTCGGCTGTCCAGATTTCGCCGACAATGTAGGCGTCGCGGTTGACGCCTTTGACCACCTGCCGGAACTCGGCCCAGAAATCGTCATCGTCGATTTCGTTGGGCACGTCCAGCCGCCAGCCGTCTGCGCCGCGTTCGATCCAGTAACGCGCCACGCGCATGATGTAGGCGCGCACCTGCGGATTTTTGGTGTTCAGTTTTGGCAGGGATTTGTAATTCCACCAGCCGGCATAGTTGTAGGCTTCGCCGGGGCCATAGGCATCGATCGGCAAATGCCGCACGTGGAACCAATCGCGGTAGGCCGAGTATTCCCCGTTTTCAAGCAGGTCGTTGAAGGCGAAAAATCCGCGCCCAACGTGGTTGAAAACGCCGTCCAGGATGATGCGCACATTGTTGCGGTGGGCCAGGTCAAGCAGGGCGTGAAAGTCGAGCATACTGCCCAGCTTGTCATCGACTTTGTAGTAGTCGCTGGTGTTGTAGCGGTGGTTCGAGCTGGCCTGGAAGATGGGATTGAGATAGATGGCGGTAATCCCCAGGTCGAGCAGGTAATCGAATTTCTGGATGATACCGCGCAGGTCGCCGCCCTGGAAGTGGTGAATGGTCGGCGGCGCGCCCCAGGGCTGGATGTTGGCCGGGTCATTGCTCAAATCGCCGTTGGCAAAGCGGTCCGGGAAAATCTGATAAAAGATGGCGTCTTGCACCCAATACGGGACAGTCATAAAATCTCCGGGAGATGGTTTCGTTAACGTTCACAATTTTACAACAAGAATGTTCCCGGCGCCGATTTTGTTATACTTTGGTGATGTGATTTCAAAAAAAGGATGGTTTAAGATGGAAACTGACCCTGCATCGCTCGATCCTGAAGAGCGGACGAATAAACTCCTGGCGCTGGCCTCGGCCGCGATGGGAATCATCAGCCTGTGCATGGCGATCCTGCCGTTTTGCGGCGGTTCGATAGCCCTGGCGGGGATTGGCCTGGGCCTGTTCGGGATGCGCTCGGAAAGCCGCAAAACGGCAATTTTTGGTATTGCGGTCTGCATCCTGGGCGTATTGATTTCGGTCGTCTACATGATCCTGCTTTATCTCAACCAGCCCTGAGCCTGGCTTGTGACCCTCGAAAAACGCCCGCGGAGCAATTCCCGGGCGTTTTTGTGCGGACTTGGTTTAAAACTCGTCGAACGAGATGGTTTACTGGGACAGGATCAGTCCTACCCGGTGACAGACATTTTCGATTTCTTCTGCGACGATTTCGTCGATTTTTTCTGGCGGGTTGCTGAGCACCCGGCTGCCGATATTGAGCAGCCCGGCCACAATTTTATCTTCCACCAAGCCCCACAACCTGAGCGGTGGGTAGGTTTTGCCGCCTCGAATGGCCTCGCTCATCACCTTGAGCATCGGGTCCTGGGTATACAACCGCGACTCGAGCGCTGCAAGTCGCGGCGGCAGGGTGGCCATCGCCGGGCTTGATTTTTGCAGGTTGCGCGCCTCCACCAGGAAGGTCAGCAACTTAAGGGCGGCGCTCTTGTTCCGGCTGTGTTTCCATAAAACCAGATCAGACCCGCCCACGAAACATGGCTGGGGCAGGCTTGCCCAGCCCCAACTTTCTTTGATCTTCATCAAGGTTTCGCGTTCCGGGGCTGCCAGTTCGAGCCATTCAGGGGCTGCCATGCGGATTGTGCCAAAGGTTACCGCTGACTGTCCGTTTTGGAAGAGCGGCGTGGTCGTTTTGGCCAGCATGGCCTCGCGCCCAGGTTGGTTGGCGTATTTGAGCAGCCCAAAATAGGAGCGCACCGCTTCGAGCGCCTGCGGCTGGTTCAAAAGCAGGCGTTTGCTGTCAGCGCTGAGGAACTCTCCGCCATTGGCCCAGACCCACGAGGCCAGCGCGTGCAGGGTTCCGTAGCGGTCGGTTTGCAGGGTTAATTCGACCGGAACCGGAACGCCAATTTCGGCCAGTTTCGCGGCTGTTTCTTCGATGGCGGCGTGGCTGTGGAAAGCTGTTTCTGCATTCAGCCCGGCCTGCGCCAGCAAATCGCCGCGGTAATGGATGATGTACGTCTCCGCGTGCCAGGGCAGGGCTTTGGGCTGTAGGTCGTCGGGCATCTGAACCGTGCTCCAGGCCGCCGGGATATACTCTTGCGAGTTGCCCGCTTCGCCCACTTCATACGGCAGCAACGGGCTGAGCACATCCATGCTGATCAGGTCTGGCACCCAGGTCGAGCCGACTTCCGAAATATCCGGGCCGTGGTGGTAAAGCGCGGCCTTGTTCAGTTCGGCGCGCGCCGTCACCCAATCCAGACAGGTCAGGTTGACCTTGATCCCGTGCCGGCTGCCAAATTCCTCCAGCAGAACCTGCATCGCCTCCGCTGTGCCGGGCGTATGGATCATGACCGAAAGTTCGATTTCTTCCATTTCAGCCTCTATTTTTCCGGAACCAGGATCAATCCTTCGTATGGGCGTAGTTCCAGCGCTTCAAGCGCGGTTGTTTCGTTGCGATCCAGTTGGGTGGATAAGATGATTGTACCGCGCAATGAGCCTGGGATGTTAACCTTGCGGGCTTCAGCCGAAAAGTTGAGCGCCAGGATGCGTTCTTCGCCCTGGGCTTGCCGCCGGTAAACGAAGCAATCCTCCACTCCGCAATCGATGGCTGTGTACGAGCCGATTTGCAGGGCCGGAGTCCCGGCGCGCAGCTTGAGCAGTTGCCGGTACAGGTTCAGCATCGAGGCCGGGTCTGCCTGCTGGGCTTTTACGTTCCTGGCCTTGTGATCGGCTGAAACCGGCAGCCAGGGTTCCGAGGTTGAGAACCCGGCAAAGGGACTGTCGTCCCACTGCATCGGGGTGCGGCAGACATCGCGGGTGCGCTCGACGCCCAGGTTTTTGCCCTGCGGGTCCTGAACCTTGTCGGCTGGAATCAGGCCATTTTCCAGCCCGATTTCATCGCCATAGTACAGGGTCGGGGTGCCGCGCAGGGTCAACAGCAGCATGGCCGCCAGGCGCGCCTGGGCCTGTCCGCCGAAACGGGTGGCCAGCCGCGGCTGGTCGTGGTTGCCGAGCACGTAATTCGGCCAGGCAAAAGGCGGCAGGGCGGCTTCGAGGGCATCCACCGAGCGGCGCATCGCCTCGGCCTGCCAGGGTTCCCACATCAGGCGGAAGTTGAAGGGCAGTTGCAGTTCGTCGCCGTTTTCGCCGTAATAGCGCACCCAGCGATTCAGGTCGCCCCATAATTCGCCGATGCCGCAGCGTTCGTCGAACTCATCCAGCACCGCCCGGATCTCGCGGATGATTTGGTGAACTTCATCCTGATCCATGTTGTGAAGCGATAGCAGCCTGCTGAAAATATCGTTGGCCGGGGCGTTTGGGTCGGCCTGCGGGTTGGGCGGATTGTCGCGCAGCAACTCATCCTTGAGAATCATGCCAATCACATCCATGCGGAAACCGTCCACGCCGCGCTTGAGCCAGAAGCGCAGGGTATCGTACATGGCGGCGCGCAGGTCGGGGTTGCGCCAGTTGAGTTCGGGCTGTTCCGGCACGAATTGGTGCAGGTAATATTGACCGGTCTGCCGGTCGAGCGTCCAGGCCGGGCCGCCGAAAACACTGCCCCAGTTGTTCGGCAGGCTGCCGTCGGCTTTGGGGTCGCGCCAGATGTACCAGTCACGTTTGGGATTGTCCCGGCTGGCGCGCGATTCTTTGAACCATTTATGCTGGTCGGAGGTGTGGTTGGGCACCCAGTCGATGATGATTTTTAATCCGCGCTGGTGAGCGTTTGCCACCAGCCGGTCGAAATCGTCCAGGCTGCCGAACATTGGGTCGACATCGCAGTAATCGGCAACATCATAGCCAAAATCGACCATCGGAGAAGGGTAGAATGGGCTGAGCCAAATGGCTTGCACACCCAACTCTTGCAGGTAATCCAGTTTTTCGATGACACCGTTCAGGTCGCCGATGCCGTCGCGGTTGCTGTCTTTGAAGCTGCGCGGATAAACCTGGTAAACCACTCCGCTTTGCCACCAGTGGTAAAGATGTTCCGAATGATGCATACGGGTTTGTTTCCAATTCTGGCTTTTGCCACAGGATGAAATGACGCGGGACAATCCCGCGTCATTTTCTACGGTTTCAAACTTGTTCTGAAATTCTAGCCTTTGACGGAGCCGGCGGTGAGGCCGGAGGTGATGTACTTTTGGAGAGCGATGTAAGTGATGGCCACGGGCAGGGCCACGATCACGGCAAAAGCGGAGAAGCGGTTCCACGGGATGGCGT
>JAEWVF010000013.1 GCA_023459215.1 Chloroflexota bacterium | reverse complement strand
CTATCGCCGCCTGGGATTAGGCAAAGCCGCTGTGCTGGAGGGAATTCGCCGCTGCGGGGCGCTCGGCGCGACAACAGCCTACGTTGGCAACGATCTGCCGATTTACCAGTCGGCCGGTTTCAAGAAGGTTTACAACAGCGAATGCTGGGTAAAGCGGTTTTAGCCGCAATAAATCGAAACACGCCCGAAGTTTAATCGGCGCGAGCAGGATTTCTGCTCGCGCCGACTGCTTGTCAAAAGAAAGCCCAATTCATAATTCAATCCCACTGCAATTCAGATCAAACAACCCTTACAGGCTACATCTAAAAAATACCATTGGCTAGCTTTTGCCATACTCATTACTGGCTTCTCCAACCTTTCGACAGCTCCTCCTGTATTATTATTGTGAGCGCCACAATAAATCGGAGAACTCCATGAATGATCTTGAAGCGATTCGCCGTTTAAAAAACGGCGATATCGGCGGACTGGAAACCTTAATCGTCCGCTATCAACGCAAAGCCGTGCAAACGGCTTACCTCATCACACACGATGAACAGATGGCCGAGGATGTTGCCCAGGATGTCTTTGTACGACTCTACCAGCGCATCCGCCATTACGATGAAAATCGTTCTTTCGAACCCTATCTGCTGCGCAGCGTTGCCAACCTGGCGCTCAATACCTGCGAAAAAACTGCCCGCTGGGTGCAGTTCGGGTCAGGCACCGACGTGCAAGCCGTCAGCGATTTGCTCTTACGAGCCGCATCCACTGAAGAGATGGCTGAACACGCCCAGCTCAAAAGTGAAGTGACAAAGGCCCTTGAAGCCCTGCCCCCGCGCCAGCGCGCTGCCATCGTCCAGCGCTATTACCTGGGTATGAGCGAACAGGAAATGGCTGAAACACTTGCGGCTGCGCCCGGAACTGTCAAATGGCTTTTGAACAACGCCCGCCAGCGCTTGCGCAATCTGCTCGGCGCAGAAAGGAGCGCGGAATGATTCACAAAAACGATCCCGCTCGTGTGCTTGATGAGATTTCCCAGGAAGCCGTTGCGCAGGATGTCAACCTGCTGCCAGGCGTTCTGGGCAAAATCCAAAAAGGAAACGAGACTCAAACCATGAACCCCAAAACCAAACTGGCCTTTGCCGTAATGGCAGTTGCCGTTCTTTTGACCAGCCTGTTTTTCAGCCTGCCCGGCGCAGCCTCCGCCATGCGGAAAATCCTGGGCTTCATCCCCGGCATTGGGATGGTGGACCAGAGTGTCCCACTGCGCGTTCTGTCGGAACCGGTCGTTGCCACCCGTGATGGATTCACCGTTACCGTCGAAAGCGCTGTTCTGGATTCTGAGCACACCGTCTTAACCTACAAAGTGGAAGGCCCCTTTGAATCGGCCAGCCAGCCACAGGGCGAACTCAACGACGCTTGTTTTGCCGGGGCAGAATTGCGCCTGCCGGATGGCACAACATATACTTTCCATGGGGGGTTCCCAGACACAACCTGGGAAAACGGCTACCGCCAGCAAAATACTTACCCAGCCATCCCGGCAGACGTGAACCAGGCCACGCTGTTCCTGCCCTGTCTGCACGCCCGTCTGGCAGGCCAGGGGCCCGAGAACTGGGAATTGGCGCTGAATTTTGTCCCGGCTCCGCCGGAACTAACCCTCTACCCGGTTTCAGGCCAGAGCACCGCCACACCCATCAACACACCACAGCCCATCAGCACCCTGGATGCTGAACAAACGCTGCCGGGCGTCCGCCTGACATTCGAGAACGCTATTCCGCTGGATGATGGCCAGATTGTCCTGGCCCGCCTGGACTGGCGGGAGAGTCCCAACGTGAGCGCAGTTTCCATCGCACCCGAGGATATTCAAATCTTTAGCGCCAATAGCCAGGAACTTGATTTCGAAGAAAACTTTGACGCGATCGACCCCAACGAAAGTTACGAGCAAAACCGACCCTTGGGCTACAAAACATCATCCGATGCCAAGCGGCTGGTGGTCAACTCTGCCCAGGTATCCTATTCAGCCAACGTGGAATTCATCTTTGATCCCGGCCCAAATCGCCAGTCCGAGCAAACCTGGGTGCTGAACAAAGAGATCGAATTGGATGGCCGTACCCTGCGCATTATCAGCATCACCATTGCCGAATTCAATGGGAACGCCAGCATGTCCTTCGAGATGGTATCGGAGGATGGGGTCATGGATGCCGGCGTATTTGACCCCAATCACCCGCCCAGGAGCGGCGGCGGTGCCATGGGTGACGGCATCAGCCCGGTGCAATTCTTTTCAAACGGATTCAACTATGAGGGCGGCCTGCCTGAAGGTCCAATCACCCTGAGGGTGAGCGGCTACACCGTCCGTATGCCGGTCGACTGGGAAATCAGTTGGACACCGGCCCAGCCATCCGCGACCAACCTGACGCCCAATGCGCCAAACCAGGTTGCCTGCATCAGCGAAGAAACCTGGAAGGCTGCCATGCTCAACCCCCGGCCCATCCCGGCTGAACTGAACAGAAAAGTCATCTACGAAAAATACGATATAAATCCCGGCCTGTATACCATGCGTCTGGACGGCAGCGAAGAGCAAACCCTGTTGGAGAACGCGAGCATGGCAGCGATCTCAGCCAATGGCAGTCAACTTGTTTACAAAGGCGCAGATGGATTGTACGTTTACAATCTCGCCAGCGGCCTCAGCCAACACCTGCCCGATACCGATCTCAACCTGATTGGCTCTACGTTCTTCTGGTCGCTAGACGGCACTCAAATCGGCTTTACAGCAATGCCTGAGGGCAGTTTCCTGCCCAATATTTACCTGGTCCGCCTTGATGATTCGCCCGTGTACACTATCAAAAACGGCCGCCAGGGCAACTTTATTCTCGGCTGGATGAAGGATGAACGCATCCTCTATATCACCATGGCTGTTGATGGCCCATTACTGAAACTATTTAACCCTAAGGATGAAACCGATACTGCGTTATTCAGCGTTCCGTCAACTGGCACAAACATCACCCTATCCCGGGATGAAAAACGCTTTGCGGCAGACTGGCAGAATGAGAATGGCAACACCAGCACCTTATACGTTTTCACCCTGGACGGCTCTCAACGCAAACCCCTGCTGGAGCTAAACAACGAAGACAATGCCTACATCCGCAAGTTGCTCTGGTCGCCGGACAACAACTGGCTGCTGGTCAGCCTGACCTGGGACCTGGTTGCGGAGCCGCAGAGTTCAGCCTTGATCAATGTGGATACCTGCGAAATGATCCCGGTGCTTCAAGACGATATACGTATCGTCGATTGGCTGCCCTAACACAAAAAATAACTGCCGACTCAGAAAATGGTCGGCAGTTATTTTTTTTAAATCCCGTTATCGTTGAATCCTGGCCGAGCCGCCTTTGGCAAACGCCTTGACCTGATCCACGGTGGCCATGGTCGTGTCGCCGGGGAAGGTGGTTAGCAGCGCGCCGTGCGCCCAGCCCAGGTTGACGGCTTCCTGTTCGGCCTGGCCAGTCAGCAGGCCGTAGAAGAAGCCCGAGGCAAAGCCATCGCCGCCGCCAACGCGATCGTAGATGTTCAGTTCGCAGGTGGGGGAAACGAAGGTTTTGCCATCGATCCAGGCGACTGCGCCCCAACTGTGATGGTTGGTGGAGTGAACTTCGCGCAGGGTGGTGGCAACAATCTTGACGTTGGGAAATTTCTCGACCACTTTGTCGATCATGCCAAAGAAGGTGCTGGGATCTAACTTGGATTTTGCGGCGACTTCGGGGCCAGGGACGCCGAGTCCAAGCTGCAAATCTTCTTCGTTGCCGACCAGTACATCCACGTTTTCGACGATGCGGCGGACGACCGAAACAGCTTTCTCCTGTCCGCCCCAGATGTTCCAGAGTTTGGCGCGATAGTTCAGGTCGAAGGATGTGACCGCTCCGGAGGCTTTGGCAGCCTTCATCGCTTCGATAATCAACTCCCCGGTGGTTTCGGACAGGGCCG
>JAEWVF010000012.1 GCA_023459215.1 Chloroflexota bacterium | reverse complement strand
AAAAGTCTTTTCAGACTCGGTTTGGATTGGGTTCACTACTCGATCAAATCCAATCTCGATTTCTCACCGATTTTTCGCTTCCAATCAGGTTTCTTGATCCCAGATGTACGGTAACAAAAAATAATTTAAAGCTTTTGTCCGGTAAAACGGGAGAGCCGTTTTGCGAAATCGAGCGTAACAACAAGCCCCCAACCCAAGAGAAAGAAAAATCCACAGAGAAAAGTCTCTGTGGATTTTTAAACAATTAAGAACTTATCCGAAAATTATTACATCTGTTGGTCATGTCACCTCGAAGGAGCGCTTTTCAGCGACTGAGAGGTCTTTAGCAACGGGAAAAGATGTCTCGCTCCGCTCGACATGACAAGCCTCTCCTATTTTCGGATAGATACTAGCCAATTGCCTGATTAGGCCGCGCTGGCCTGGGCTTCGGGCGGGCTGTAGAACTGGCGGTTGTACAGTTCGGCGTACAGCCCGTTCTGCGCCAGCAGGTCGGCATGGATGCCGCGCTCGACGATGCGGCCATCGTCGATGACCAGCACCTGGTCGGCGTTGCGCACGGTCGAAAGGCGGTGGGCGATGACGAACGAGGTGCGGCCCTTGAGCAGCGTGTTCAGCGCCGACTGGATCAATTTCTCGGTGCGGGTGTCGATGCTGGCGGTCGCTTCGTCGAGAATCAGGATGCGCGGGTCCGCCAAAACGGCGCGGGCGATGGCGATGAGTTGACGCTGGCCCTGTGAGAGCATCCCGCCGCGCTCGCCGACTTCGGTCTGGTAGCCGTTGGGCAGGCGTTCGATAAAGCTGTGAGCGTTGGCCGCCTGCGCCGCCGCGACCACTTCCTCGTCGCTGGCCGAGAGCTTGCCGTAGCGGATATTGTCCATGATCGTGCCCGAGAACAGGAACGGGTCCTGGGTGACCATGCCCATTTGTGAGCGCAGCGAGAACTGGCTCACCTCGCGCAGGTCATGCCCATCGACGCGGATCGCGCCCGAGGAAACCTCGTAGAAACGGGTCAGCAGGCCGATGGCGGTCGTCTTGCCCGCGCCGGTCGGGCCGACCAGGGCAATCGTCTGGCCGGGAGCGGCCTCCAGGCTGACCTCTTTCAGAATCAGGCGGCTGTCGTCGTAACCGAAGGAAACGTTCTCGAACTGTACCCGCCCATCGATGCGCGGTAAGGTTTGGGCGTTTGGCGCGTCCTGGATCGTCTGGGGCGTGTCGATTAGCTCGAAAACGCGCTCGGCAGCCGCAAAAGCCGATTGGGCCAGCGTCCACATTTGCGAAACGGTGGCAATCGGGCGGAAGAAGTTCTGCACATACTGGATGAAAGCTACCACCGTGCCGACCGTCACCAGCCCGAGGATGGCGAGATAGCCGCCCAGAGCCGCCACCAGGGCGGTATCGAGGGTCGAGAGCACTTCCATCGCCGGGCCGAAGGCGGAGGTGACCGCGTTGGCTGAGACGTTGGCGTTGCGGTTGGCGGCGTTGCGTTCCGAGAACTGGCGCACGTTGACTTCGGTGCGGTTGAAGGCCTGGGCCACTTTCACACCGCTGATTTGCTCTTCCATCTCAGCGGAAACATCGCCGATGGTGCTGCGCGTCTTGCGGAAAGCGGTGCGCGCCAGCCCGGAGAAAACCCTGGTCATAACGATCATCACCGGCACGACCGAGAGCGAGGCCAGCGCCAGGCGCCAATCGAGCAGGAGCATGGCAATCATGATGCCGACCAGCGCGAACAACGCGCCGAGCATCTGGGTCAGCGACTGGCTGATGAAGCTGTTGATGGCTTCGATGTCGTTGACCAGGCGGCTCATCAGGTCACCGGCCTGCTTCGATTCGACGTATTTCAGATCGAGGGCCTGCACTTTCTCGAAAACCGAGCGGCGCAGGTCGGCCAGCAGCTTTTGGGTGGCCAGCGACATGGTGTAAATCTGGTAGCGGGTGGCGAGCATACCCACCAGGAAAGTCCCGGCCAGGGCTGCCGAAGTCCACAACAGGCCGGGCAGGTCGCCGCCGGCGATGAATCGGTCAATCGCCAGTCCGATCAGGTACGGGCCAAGCCCTTGCGTGGCGGCCCCGATCAAAATCATAGCAAACGAAAGGGCGACAATTTTCCAGTAAGGTTTGAGTAATTTAATCAGCCGCCAGGCGACCTGGCTGGTATTCTTGGCCTTTTCTTCTTCTTTTTCGGCAATCTGCCGCATCATACCACCGTGCATCATAGGAAACGCTCCTTTTTTAGCGCAGAGTCGCAGGGTAGGGGAGACGCAAAGAAAATGAAAAACTCTGCGCCTTTGCCCTTTTGCGTCTCTGCGCTAAGGTTTTATTCTTCTTCAACCGCTGCCACAATTTCGGCGTGGTCGGCGAACTGGGTCTCGAGGATTTCAACGTACAGCTCGCTGGTCTGCATCAGCTCATGGTGGCTGCCTTCGGCGACCAGCTTGCCCTTGTCGAGCACCAGGATTTTGTCGGCGTTGCGCACGGTGCTGATGCGTTGGGCGATAACGAAGGAGGTGCGGCCCTTCATCAGCTCGTCGAGCGCCTGCTGGATTTTGTACTCGGTTTCGGCGTCAACGGCGGAGGTCGAATCGTCCATGATCAGGATGCGCGGGTTGAGCAACAGGGCGCGGGCGATGGCGATGCGCTGTTTTTGTCCGCCCGAAAGGCCGATGCCGCGCTCACCAACGACGGTTTCGTAGCCCTCCGGCTGCTCGAGGATGAATTCGTGGGCCTGGGCGGCCTGGGCGGCGGCGGTGACTTCCTCCAGGCTGGCTTCGGGTTTGCCGTAAGCAATATTCTCGCGGATGGTTCCGCTGAAGAGGGTGGTTTCCTGCAACACGATGCCAATCTGCTTGCGCAGCGAGTCGAGGGTCACCTCGCGCACATCGTGCCCGTCGATTTTGACCGCCCCGGCGGTGACATCGTAAAAGCGCGGAATCAGGTTGATGATCGAGGATTTGCCGGCCCCGGTCTGGCCGAGGATGGCGATGGTCTGGCCGGCTTCGGCCTGGAAGTTCAACTCGCTGACCACATCCGATTCTGCGCCGATATAGCGGAAGGAGACATTCTCGAAGGCGACCTTGCCCTCGACCGGCGGCAAGGAGGCGGCCCCAGGCCGATCCTTGACCTCGGATTCGGCGTCCAGCACATCGAACAGGCGCTGGGCCGAGGCTTCGGCGCGTGAGAGCATCGCTCCCAGCATTCCCAGCATGAAGACCGGCATCAGCAGGTAGTTCAGGTAGCCGATAAAGGCCACCAACTGCCCGAGGGTCAGCATCCCCTGGATGGCCTGCCAGCCGCCAAAGGCCAGCACCGCCACCACGCCCAGGTTCGAGATCATGAAAATCAGCGGGAAGAAGGTCGAAAAAAGCTGAATGAGCTTGACGTTCGAGTCGAGCAGGTCCAGGTTGCGGGCGTAGAAGCGGCCCGATTCGTATTCTTCGCGGGCGAAGGCCTTGACGATGCGCATTCCGGCCAGGTTTTCCTGTAAGACCGTGTTGAGCGCGCCCAGTTTTTGCTGGACTTCCTTCGACATTGGCATGACGTTCTTGACGAAGAGCACAAAAATGAAGCCGATGGCCGGGAACATGACCAGCAGGATCAGGGTCAAGGCCCAGTTCATGCTGAACAGAATGACCAGCGTGCCAATCAGCAGGATGATGGCTGAGATCAGTTGAATCAGGCCGTTACCGATAAAGGTTCGCACCAGTTCGACATCCGAGGTCATGCGCGTCATCAGTTTGCCGGTCTGTGAACGGTCGTGGTAGGAGAAGGAAAGGCTTTGCAGTTTGGAGAAAATGGCGTTGCGCAGCTCAAAGGCCACCCCCTGCGAGGCGGATTCGGCCAGGTAGCCTTGCAGGAAGTTGAACAGGCCGCGCCCGACGGCGATCAGCACCAGCCAGAGCGCCATCTGCCAGACGACCGCCATTTGCAACGGCAGGATGCCCTCGTCGATCAACTGGCCCAACAGGCGCGGGCTGACCAGGTTGCCGGCATTGACCACTAGCAGGCTTAAAAAAGCCCCCAGCGAGGGCGCCCAGTAGTGGCCCAGGTATACAAACATGCGTCGAAGTCCGCTCATAAGTTTCCTTGATTAAAGCAGGATAAGATGTGTCCTATTTTATCCCCCGCTTATGCAGATTTTGTGGATTTTGCATTAGAGAATTGTAAGTGTTTTGGGGCGCAAAGAAAAAGCCCCGCGCTGTTTGGCGCAGAGGCTTTTGAGTAGTATCTACATGCTACCAGCTCGTTTCTGGCGCAAATGCCAGTAAATGCTGAACAACATCAGTTCGAAGATGAACATTGAGAGACTTACGATGAATATATGCCCGATAAGATACCGCAGATAAAGCGAAGTTCGAACTGCGGGGATACTGATAAAGCCGGATATTACTGCCGTTGTGAATGCGACCATCCCCATGGTTACCGAAAGAACCACCTTTTTTGAAGGTGAGATCGCCCAATTTTCGGGAATGGTATGGGTTTGTGCGCTTTTGTACCATTGGATATACCAATAAACCAGCAAAATACCGCCAACAAGGGTACTGGCATGTTGAAGGAACTGGTGGATTGGTATAGGTTGTGAGCCTATTGATATAAGTGGTGCTTTTAGAATAACAAACTGCTGTACCATCCAGCCTTTTGAGTGGGTGAAAGAATCCCACAGGATATGAGTCAATGCGCCGCAAAATAACGAAAAGATGATTAACAAAAATCGCCGCCAGGGCAAAAAAGAAAAATCGCCTGCAACAGAAACCATGCGCTGTTGATGCCCCGAAGGCAATAACGCTAGAGCAGGTTTCTTGAGTACAAAATGGAATGTACCCAATGCAACCAAACCCACCGGGATGCAATAGATAAACACACCCATGATGGAATGTGAGAAGTTTCGACTTGGGGATAATGGGATGAAATAGGGAAAATCAGGAGTCATGCTGCCAACCACCAGGGCGGAAAGCACTAACCCCAGGCGGGCGAGCGGAACAGATGCTGCTGGATGCGATGTGGTAAGCGGCATAATTGGGGGAGCGTGAGCCTGTCGTAACTCCAAATTACTTTCTTCTTGATTGTTTCTTGTGATACTCTTCCCATTCTTTGAGAATAGGGCGTATTGATTCTAGCGTGAAGGTTCTCCCTATCAGAACATCATTTGAACCCAAATATTCAATGACAAGTTTATAAGGTTCGATTTTATGTTCAATATCAAAAAAGCGAAGAGTATTAGGCCTTGAGCTATAAGCGAGCCATATAGATTCCCATTCATTTGGGCCAAGATATTCTTCGTATTCAGAATCCCAAGTATATACATTTTCTGTTTTTCTCAAACAGATGTAATGTCGTTTGATAGGCAAATTGTCAATGTACAATTTCACATCAGGACACGATATTGCATATTGCCTTGGATGCTGAATAATCTTGATGTTTGAATCTTGTGAGATCGATGAGAATCCCATTGATTCTCGATCAAATCCAGCGATTGCATGCTCATAAGGTTTTAATTCATTATCTCCAATTTGATAGCTTGAAAGTAGATTAAGCCACCATTCTTCGGGGATTAAAGCGCTACCCCTATAAATAATAAGACCACAACATAAAAGGAAAGTAACCGAAAAAATAATTCGAGGTTTTTTATTTTTTATGGAAACAAATATTTTTACCACTCCACCAACCATGAAAAGGATGGCGAAAAGGGTTAGGCAATACATAAACAAGGCAACGAGCGCTATGCCTATTCCATCCATTACTTTATTTCTCCTTAAATCGAGCTATTGATGGGCGCATTTCTTCGAGGTTGCCCCGATTATTATTTTCTATGGCTTCTCCACAGGATAAATTTCGTGATAGTTTGTCATTTCGAGCGATAGCGAGAAATCTTTCCCAATGTATGCAAGATTTCTCCCCGCTACGCGGCTCGAAATGACAAGAATAAGGGATAAATTTATAGTTCTGGTCGTTTTGTCCGGTAGAGAACTTATCGCAGAGATTCTACCTGGAAAGCAAGGCCAGCAGTGGTAACAAAATTGTTGCCACGAAACCGATTGTCATCAGCGTGCTGAGACGCTTGTTCTCCGGGTGATTGACCCAGTAGGTAAGAATGACCGATAACAGGAAGGTCTGCAAAAACACTTCCGGCCAGCCGACAATGTGATCCCAGATGGGCAGGCTAAAGAAAATCATCCCTTCGATGGAACCCCAACTGGCTCCAAAAGGGGCCAGGATGCCGAGCACGACCAGCATGATCCACATCACCAGCCAGCCATTTTTGGGATTAAACAAAACATCCTTGAGCAGGTAAAAGACGATGGCCAGCAACAAAGCCCGAATGGGCTGAATCCAGGGGCTGACCATCAGGATCGGATCTGTAATCTGGCGGATGATGGGCGCGATGTCCGGGCGCAGCATCCGCTCTGAGTAACCAAGAAAAATCGAAGCCAGGATGCCGATCAGGAAATAGGTGACGGAATGAGTCAGGATGGTGCGATAGAGAATGGACCAAAAGGAAGGCTGTGAATTGTTCAAGGTTGTTGTCCTTTCAAATTTGAGCAAGATGCCGGGGCAGGAATTGCACTAAACTATACGCGCGGGGATTCATCCCGTTTCTGCCAATCGGAAAAGCCAATCCTGGCGTTCAAAAACAGGCCCGCAATCTTGTTGCGGGCCTGTTTTTGAACGCACGATTAATCGACGGGCGGCTGCGCCCATAAAATGCCGAGTATAACGATGCCGCCGACCGGAACCAGCAGGAACAGTTGCCACCATCCGCTTTTGCCGCTGTCGCGCAGCCGCCGGGCGCCGGCCGCCAGCAGCGGCAGCAGCACGCCGAGCAGGAAAATCGAGCTGACAGTCTCGCCCAGGTAGGACAGCGCGGCCAGCACCAGCAGCACGAACAGCATAAACCACCAGAATTCCGAGCGCGAGGCGCGGCCATTGAATTCGGCGTATTTCACGAAGCAAACCCGAAGCGCTTCGAAGAAACTCAGCGGGCCGCCCGGATTGTCGATACTGGCGTTGATTTCTTGGGTCATTTTTATCTCCTCTTTGATATTGGCGATGCCTTCCTTCAGGAAGGCGGCCCAATTCCTTAAATTGAGCCAGTCCCTATTTTCAACGTCTTGGGCCTCCTCCACAACTGTGGAATCCCCCAGTTTTAAGGCCAGTTCCATGCGTGAGCCGACCTGGAACTTGGCATAGATGTTTTTCAGGTGAAATTCGACCGTGCGCTCGGAGATGTGCAGGGTGGCGGCGATCATCTTGTTGCTTTTGCCTTGCAGCAGGAGTTTGACCACCTCCTGCTCGCGTTTGCTTAATGGGTTGGGTTGCGTCATCGGTTTTTTTCCTTGCAAGCTGTTAGAGATAAGTTCAAATCTTTGTAACTATTTAGTGGTCAGTTGTCATTTCGAACCGCGTAGCGGTGAGAAATCTTCGCAATTGTGAGCAAGATTTCTCAGTCGCCGCTGCGCGGCTTCTTCGAAATGACAAATTTATAGCGAAGTAAGGTCAGAACATATGCCCGAATAGTTACAAATCTTTTATCGTAGAATTGTAAGTAATTTTGTCAGATTAAGATATACTGATTTTATGATTAATCCCTTCTTCGCCAACAAATTCGAGCAGGCGGTCAAGGTCACCGGCTGTCCGCTCTGCTACATGCGTCAGCAGGCCGAGGCCAAATATATCCGCTCGATTATCATGGATCACATCAACGATCCGGCCAGCCGGGTGCACATCATCAACTCGCTGGGTTACTGCCCAACCCATACCTGGAAGATTGCCGAAGTCGAGAAAAAGGAAGACGGCGAAAGCCTGGGGACGAGCATCATCTATGAGCACCTGGCGCTGGTCATCATCGAGCGCGTCGAAAAGCTGAAAAAATACCCCAAATCCCTTAATCAGAACAACCCGCTTTTACAACAAGTCCAGAAATACCTGCCAGCCCCGGCCTCGCCTTCGGCCTCCCTGCGCACCGACAAATCCTGCCGTGTCTGTGAAATGGCCGCTGAATCGGACGATTCCTACGTTCGTTGGCTGCTTGAAGGCCTATCTGACCCGGAACGCGATGAAACCCGCCGCCTGTACAAACAGTCCAACCGGCTGTGTTTCGACCATTTGCGCCAGGCGCTCGATAAAGCCGTCCCGGCCAGCGCCGCCGGGCTGGAATTCGTGCTCGAAGACGCCCTTGAAACCCTGAAAGCGCTTGACGCCGACCTGCGCGGACACATCGCCAAATACGATTTCGACAAACGCGCCCCGCGCAGCGAAGCCGAGCAATTCTCCTGGCTGCGGGCCGTTTACTTCTTTGCCGGCCGCCGCGAAGGCGACAATCCCAAGCCCGAATTCAGCGACTCTCAGACCTAAATTCTTATTGATACGCAGGCCCTGAGCGGAGCGCTTTTCAGCGTAGTCGAAGGGCCGATAGCTAAATTTCATTTTCTTAACATCTATAAAAAACCTGCGCCTTTGTTCCTTTGCGCCTCCGCGTTAAAAAACACCCGTTACAGGTAGATATGGCAGATTCCATCCAGATTTCAGGCAATGTGGCCGGCTCGGTCGTGATTGGCGACAACAACTTTGTCGTCAACACCAATCACGGTACCATCGTTTACCAGCAGGCCGCCCCGCAGGTTCAAAAGCGGACGCTTGTCCCCGCTCCGCCGCGCGCCCCGCGTGGGTTCGTCAACCGCGCGGATGAACTGGCCCGCCTCGAAGCCTGGATCCGCTCCAACGAAATCGTCCTGCTGCACGCCCCTGACGGCCTCGGCAAAACCGCCCTGCTCAAGCAGGCCGCCAACAGTCCCGCCGCGCGCGCCATGCCGGACGGCGTCATCCTGCTCGAAAGCGTCGATGCCAGCGGCCAGGCCCTCGGCCCCGAAGACATCCTGCAGCGCCTGTTCGATGCCCTGTTCGAATCCAATCCCCCGCTCAAAGTCAACGCCACCAGCGCCCGCACCTATCTCTCGAACACCCGTCCGCTGGTGCTGTTCGATGAAGTGCCGCTCACGCCCGCCCTGCAAAACGCCCTGCCCGACCTGCTGCCGCAGGGGGCGCTGATCCTGGCCGCCGACTTGCCAACCGGCGGCGATTTTTCTCGGCTTTCGATCAAGCCCCTACCGCGCCACGAAGCCCTGACCCTGCTCTCTGAAAAAGCCGCCATCACCCTCAACGATCACAACCGCGTTGTGCTGGATGGATTGTGCGCCCTGCTCGATGACGCGCCCCTGGCCCTGACCATTACCGGCAACGTTTTACGCGAAAGCGCGGACTCCCCCGACGCCGCGCTGTCTTTCCTGCAAACGGCGGCTGATTCCAGCCCCGACCCGCTGCGCTGCGCGCTCGACCGGGCTTTTGCCTATGCCTTTAGCCGGCTCAGCCCTGAAGAGCAAAAAGTGCTCGCAGTTACCGCCCAGACGCCCTCGCTCTCGGTTGCACCTGATTGGCTCTCCTACGCCCTGGGCGGCATCCCGCTCGAAAGCGTCCTGGCCCGTCTGCAAGCCCTCGGCCTGCTCTACGCCAACAGCCCGCGCCTGCGCCTGCCACCCGGATTCCTGATCCCGGCCCGGAAGGAAGCCCTCAAACAGGTTCAGGCCGCCACCCTGATGGGCCAATTGAGCGAATACCTGCTGTCCAACCAGTCCCAGCCCGGATTCATCGCCGCAGAACTGGGCAACTTTGCCGCCGCCTTGGCCGCCAGCAGCGGCGCGACCGCCCTGGCCCTGGCGCGCGCCCTCGACCCCTACCTGACCCTCAACGGCTTGTGGGACCTGTGGGGGCGAACCCTGGCCTCCGCCCTGGATGCCGCCAAAAGCCTCGGCGACCGTTCTGCCGAAGCCTGGGCCTTGCACCAGATGGGTACGCGCTTGATCGGCCTCGGCCAGAAAGCGCAGGCTGAGTTGCTGCTCAACCAGGCCCTCAAACTGCGCGATGCCATCGGCGATAGCGCCGGGGCGGCTTATTCGCGCCATAATCTGGGCTGGCTCAAAGCGGTTCCGGTTGCCAAACCGGCTACGCCATTTGCACGGCTTTTCGCTGTTCTGGCGACGGTTGCCACCACCCTGACCCTGGTCGTGGGTGGAGTCGCAACCAGGGTTTTGCCGATGTTGAATCCTGCTTCCGTAACCGAACTCCCGCCCGTGACCGAAACTTTTACCCCGGTAGTTACCCCTACCCATACCGCCACCCCCTCCGCTACGTTTACGCCAACCCCCGATACCCGTCCGCCGCTGTTGGGTAAACTTTATGCTGATCCAGGAGATGCTTTTTACGGTGAAACCAGCGCAAGCTGCGGCCAATCCAGCCTGCAAACCCTGTTCGCCTACGCCGACGATCCAAGCGGTATCAGCGAAGTGCGGGTGACTTACTGGTATCAATTTTCGAACGAATCCGTCGATGAGTCTGCTCTGCGTTTCGAGGCTGTGATGAAGGCTGGCGAAAATGGCCAGTACAGCCTGCTGCTCGACCACAACCTGGACAATCGCGCCGCCAATGCTCTCAAAGGCCAGGATGGCTGGTTCTACTGGTCGGCCACTGCCAGCGACCGCGCTGGCAACGCGGTCGAGTTGCAAGCGGAGCCTGTCCCGCTGCGGGTTGCCTATTGTGACACCTCCGCGCCAGGGCTTGAACGCGCTTACAGCCTGCCGCGCTCCGGCGCCTTTGGCGATTTCAGGTTTTGTTCAGCGGGCACCTATTCCAGTTACATGGAATTGCACGTTATTCTGAGCGACCAGTCGGCTATCAAGAGCGTCACCGTTCAGTATTATTACCAGAACAAGAGCAAGACCGGCCCGATGCTGTTTTTGACCCTGGTTCCGTATAAAAACGACCCGTATCATTATTACAATTTCCTCGACCATAACCAGTCGTCCCAGGCGCAGAAAACCTTGGGCGAAGGTTCCGGTCAGTTTGTCTGGCAGTTCCTGGCCGTCGACGAGTTTGACAACGCCTACCAGAGCAAACCGATCCCCATTCAGATGCGTTATGAGTTTTGCCCCGCGCCGGGGTGATGCTTCCAGGCATACAGGACTGCTAAAAGGGCAGGCAAGGCTGGCTAAGACCGGCTTTGCCTGCCTTTTTTGAAAAACTGCTTATTGACAAAATAGAATTAATGTTCTATATTTAGAACACCTGTTCAGTAATCTACATGGCCTACAAAGGAGTAATTGCCATGAACAACAAACTCTCAATCAACTTCATGTCTACTTTTCGGGGTATGGGAAAAAGCCGCGGGGCGCTTTTTGGCGGCATCTTAATGGTTGCCCTGCTGGCTTTTGAAGTTTTCAACTATACCACCACCGATTTTGCCCTGACCGATGTGCTCGGGGAAAATCTCAAGTTTGCCGGCATTCGCTGGGCAACCATTCTCTCGATTGCATTCTGCGCCATCGATTTTGCCGGGGTTGCGCGCCTGTTCACTCCCGAGCAGGGCCGCGATGAGCCAGCCGAAGTCTGGTACCTGTTCGGGGCCTGGGTTTTGGCGGCAGCGATGAACGCCACCCTGACCTGGTGGGGTGTTTCGGTGGCCATCAACAGCCACACCGCCCAGGGCGCGACGATTGTTGGCCGCGAAGCCATGAGCAGCGTTGTCCCGGTTTTTGTGGCGGTCATGGTCTGGCTGATCCGCATCCTGATCATCGGCACCTTTGCCATGGCCGGTGAGCGATTGTTCTCGATGGATAATGCCCGCGCCAGCCGCCAGCCTGCCGCAGCCGCCTCCCGCTACGAAACGCCCCGCCCGGCGCTCAACAACAATACCCCGCGCCCGATGCCCCGCCCCGAACCGTCGGCTCCGCTGCGCACCCGCAGTGAACCGAGTTACCATCCGGTTGGGATGGCTGCCAAGCCCCGCGAAGAAGAAAAAGTGACCTGGCGCTAACAGAACAGTTCGTTCAAGGATGCAAAAAGACCTTTCCATCACTGGAAAGGTCTTTTGTCTTTGTTCTATTTCATTGTTGCGGCTATCCAACGCCTTCGAATTCCTGCTTCTGCTTCTCCGCTTTGCCTTGCACGAATTTGAAGATGTCGTGGACGAAGTTCGAGCCGCGGCTGGCAATCACACCAGTCAGGATCGAGCCGAGGAAGGGGACCGCCACCACGAAACCGAGTTCGGCGAACAAATCGACGTTGGTGACGAGACAAACAACGATACCGACAATAATGGAGACGATTTTGTCCATATTCCAGCCGGTTTCTTTGTCGTAGATCGGCTTGATGGTCTGGATCAAGGCTTCAACCAGGAAGGCTACCAGGGCAAGGTGTGTAAAGTCCAGTGAAGTTTCCATAACTTATCTCCTTTATTATTTCGGATAAAACTATTGTACAAGAATTTTGCTGTTATGCGCAACCAGTTTTGAAAAGTTAATCGCTCAGGGTGCTTTGGCCGTGCGCCAGGATGTAGAAACTACGCGGGGAGCTTCCGCTGCGGTCGAAGATGAAGTCGGTGACCAGGTAGCCTTGCTCAAAGCAGGCGCGAAAGACCTGGCGGCTGAACAAGCGCCAGGCGCGCGCCAGCGCAAAATCCTGTCGTTTGAGGGCCATAAAGTCGGAGGGGATTTCAGCCAGGGCCAGCGAGGCCTGCGGGTTGGCAAAATTTTCAGGCGGCTGTAGCAGGCCGAGGGGCGTTTGGGACGGCTGGTATAAGGCCTGGATCTCAGCCGAGGCGTAATGGTCAAGCGCCAGCCCTGGGCGTGGACGCCGTCCCAATCTGCGGCTGACACGGCGGGTATTGATCCACCAATCGACCTGGAAGCGGTCGGTATCAAGGCCGGCGTTCAGTCCGTCGCGCAGCGAGCCGTACAGGTTTGGCAGGTAGGTGTTGCAGACCGCTCCCAACCGGGCGATGTTCAGGTGCGCGTTGCGGCTCAATAGCGGATCATACGTCCAGGTGGCCAGGGATAAACCCTGCTGGCGCAACATCTGCCATTGGGCGCGTTTCAGGGCGAAACCAATGCCGGCGTTCTGGTAATCGGGGTGGACGCCCAGCTCGTGCGAGCAGTGTTTGGGCTGCGGGCCGTCTGGCAGGTTGTACAGGCCCGGGAAGCCGACCAGCATTCCAACCAGTTTTGCTTGGTCGTATGCGCCGAGCACCAGGCCGCCGTTGTGGGCAAAGGTCAACAGGATGTGTCCCGGCAGGATTTCGGCGTCCGAGCCGGGCCAGACCAGGCGTTGCAGGTCTTCCACGGCGCTCATTTCTTCAGGGGTTTCAAGGATGCGGATTGTGGTCATGCTCAGGGGCGTTTGTAGAATGTTTTCAGGGCATCTTTGCGCCAATCGATGGCTTTCAGGTGGTCGAGGCGATAGGTGAAGCGGGCCGGGACGAAGCCGAAAACGCGCGAGATGGTATCGCTGGGGGCGGTGCGGTTGTACCCCAGGTAATCGATCCAGTAGCTGGAAAAGGGGAAGTTGGGCATCAGGCCCTGCATGAAAACGGTCAGGCTGCGCAGGTAGGGCAGGCCGAGCGGCAGGATCGAGGGCTTTTTGCCGATGACGGCCAGGATAATTTCCAGCACCTGGCGGAAGGAGAAGTATTCCGCTCCGCCGACTTCATAGGTCTGGTTGAGCATTTCGGGGTTGTCGAGCGACCAGAGCATGCAGGTGACCAGGTCTTCAACCCACAGCGGCTGGATGAGCACCTCGCCCTGGCCTGGCACAAACATGACCGGGAACAGGGAGGCCAGCCGGGCCAGGGAGGTGGTGAAGTGGTCTTCAGGTCCGTACAGGATTGCCGAGCGGAAGATGGTATAAGGCACGCCGCTCTTGCGGATGTGTTCTTCGGCGACGCCCTTCATCTTGAGCACGGGATAGAACGAGGAGCGGTCTGCGCCCAGGTGGCTGACGTAAAAAAAGCGCTGGATGCGCGCCTGGGCCGCGGCGCGGACGAGGTTGGCTGTCCCGCGCGCATCGGTCTCGAGGATGTTGCCGCGTGCGCCCTCGTGTTCGGCCCCGGCCAGGTGGTAAACCATATCGACTCCGCGCAGGGCGGCGCGCAAGCCGCGCTCGTCGCCGAGGGAGGTGACAGCCACTTCGACCGAAACGCCGCGCGGCAAGGCCGGGGTGCGCTTGGAGGGGCGAACGAGCGTCCGCACTTGTTGGCCGGTGCTGACCAGTTGCCGGATCAGCGCCCGTCCCAGGAATCCCGTTCCGCCGGTGACAAGAATCATGGCTGGGATTATACCCGTTCTGGTCTGTTTGTATTTTGACGCCTGCTGCCTTAACAGGGCTTTCTTAAAGTCGAGAAATGAGGGCAAAAGCTTGTTCAGGTTGAGCGGCAAAGAGGCGGCGCGCATCTGGTAAATAACGGAATTTCTGTTTGCCGATGAGTAAGCCAAGAACGAGGTTATTGATGCATGCCATGACCTGCCCGGCTTTTCCCCTGGTCATACGAATACGGTCTTCTTTCAAGGTAACATCCCGTCGATAGTGCAGACCGTTCTCGATGCCCCAATAAGATCGAATGGTATCAAGCAAGTTTTTTGGCTCGATCTCTTCTCTGCTCAAACTGGTAAAACCATAAACTGTGTGTTCCTGAATTTTGCCGGTCTTGAGCGTGGTGGCACGGCGTTCTAATTTGAAAACCTGCTCCAGGTAAGGCCAGTCCAGGAAATCGTTCAATTGGCTGCTGACAGTGATGGTTCGTTCTTCCAGTCGTCCGTGCCCTTTGCTGACTTTTCTGGCAACTTCAAAATCCTTGGGCAAATTGGCGCTTCCCGGGATAGGATCGGGCTCTGGCTCAAACCACAGACGAATATTTTCCTCCATCAAGGGTTGATTGCCTTTGGCGATCCAAATATATTCACCACCGCCTTCGACAATTTGGATGGAAACAGCTCGCTGGGTGTGTAACGCGTCACCCATGACGATCTTATTGCGCAGGTCAACCTTACCCAGCAAGTGTGGCGCACCCGGGATTTCGCTGCCTTTGCCGTCAATGGCCACTTCCATGAGCACAATCCCTTCGGTTGGCAGGTAGGCTGCCAGAAGATAGGTGCCTTTTTGCTCATCGTCCAGTGTGCCGCGCAAAACTTTCCCATCCATACTCAGCAAGACCTGTTTGCCAAAGTAGCGCTTTTCACTCAATAGAGCGCTCACAATTCTTTCCAGGGCTTCAACGTCAAGAATTGTTTCGCAGATGCGCCGATAGGTGCTGTGGTGCGGCATCGTCTCACGCTCTAATTTCAACCATGCTTTGAATTGCGAACTACGATGTTTGACCCAATCTGCGATTCCACTTGGCGTGTCTTCGCCACAAATTTTCGCCATCACCATCATGACCAGAATATCTACCAGTCGGTAGCGCAATCCTTTGGGCTTGCGGTTATCTTTCAGGCTCTGAAAATGTGCATACAAGCTGCCCACATCAAAAACTACACCATTT
>JAEWVF010000011.1 GCA_023459215.1 Chloroflexota bacterium | reverse complement strand
CGACTTTTTCGCTTTTGATCCTCGACCAGACCCTCACAAAGTTATCGCATCTATACGCTTCGATGTGCCGCGTTTTGTCCTCACGGCATTTTCCACCGAAAGTGCATAACTTTTGTCAGTCAATCAGGTTGTATCAACTGACCCCTAACAAAATCTTATAAAGTGTATGGGGGATGCAAAAGTGAGTCAGTTGAGCTGGCTATGCCAGGCAAGTAGAAAAGAATTCCTATCAAGCGCAGGGGTTGTAAAAACAGGTTTAAGACCGTAGGGGCGAGATACTATCTCGCCCCATGAGTATCAAGCTAAGGGGATTTTCCTGATATAGTTTTGGTGCCAACCGAAAACGAACCAGGAAAATCCCATGACCAATATAGCACAAGTAAGCACGGCACTGCAAAATGTGCTGGGTAGCCAAGCAGACGCATTGGCGCGAGAAAAGGAGTTTGTGAGACGAAAGGTGAAAGTCACAGGTAGTCATTTTGCGCAAACCTTGGTTTTTGGGTTTCTGAATAATCCAAAGATGAGCTATCGAGAAATGCAGCAAGCTGCCGGGCTATCGAATCTGGAAATTAGCGGACAAGGATTAGAACAACGTTTCAATGAGGCCTGTGCTAGCTTTATGAAGGCATTGCTTGAAAAAGCTGTTCAACAAATGATCAGTAGCTCCTCCGATGTTGATCTGGATCTGCTTAATCGTTTCACCAAGATACACATTCAAGATGGAAGTGTGATTGGACTGCCCGATGAGTGCGTTGCAGTCTGGCGAGGTGTACAGCCAGATGGAAAAAAGGGTTGTTCTGCACTAAAATTACACGTCAGCCTGGAATATAAATCAGGCCAATTATCTGGCCCAAGTCTGGCAAACGGGCGTGAACACGATAAGAAATCACCATGGTTCTGTCAAACTTTACAGAAAGACGAATTGCGCATTGATGATTTAGGCTTTTTTGATCTGGAGCAACTGCAGGAAGACGCAAAAGCTGGTGGTTTTTGGATTACTCGCTATAAACATGAAGTCGGTTTGCAGCAAAATGGTCAAGAATTGGCTCTTCTTTCTTTTTTACAAGGACAAACCAGCAACCGAATTGATGTTGCTGTTGAATTAGGTAAAAATCATCATCTCCCTTGCCGTCTAATCGCTTTCAGGGCTGATGATCGGACAGTAGAAAAGCGTAAACGAAAACTGCGTGACTATGCTCGTAAAAAAGGCGTCTCTCTTTCTGAAGAGCGTCTCCAATTAGTTTGCTGGACATTGTTCTTGACAAATGCTTCTCAAGAGAGACTTTCCAACTTGGATGTCTTTGCTCTCTATCGCTTGCGCTGGCAAATCGAATTGCTATTTCGATTGTGGAAATCCTACTCGTTCATTGACGAATCCAATAGTCAAAACCCTTGGCGCGTTCTCACTGAAGTTTATGCCAAGCTCATCGCGGTTTTGGTTCAGCATTGGATACTTCTTATCTCTGTTTGGCAAATCTCGGATAAAAGTGTGGTTCTTGCTTGCTCTGCCATCCGCAAATTTGCCGTGCTTCTACAGATCAACATTGTCGATACTTCGGCATTATCTAAAGCTATTTCAATAATCGTTCATGCACTCAAAGCTGTTCCGCGCTTGCTAAAGCGTAATATCAATCCATCAACTTTTCAGGTGCTTTCATCCCCTAACCTGGCCTTACCTTGATACCTATGGGGCGAGATACTATCTCGCCCCTATTTTTTTTACAATAATTGTTCTGCAAACAGTTTCACCTGCTCCTGCACCGCGCCCCAGGCCGGTTTGGACGGGTCGTACAGGTCGTGGCCACCGTCAAACTCTGCGTAGGTTACTTGAACGGGGTAGCGCTTCAGGTTGGCGCGGGTGAATTTTAGGTTGACCAGGTTGTCGCTGCGGCCTTGCAGGATCAGGGTCGGGGCGCTTTGTTTGGGGATGGCGCGATAGCCCATTTGCCCGGCCTTGCGGATTTCATCGAACAGGCCGATGGGCAGGGCAAAATCGAGGATTTGTTCGCGGATTGCAGAGTCGTCGATGTCGATGCCAGGCAGGAATTCGGCCAGTCCCTCGCGGAATTGGGGATTGTTGAAATCCGGTTTCATGATGCGCATTGGTTTGACGCGTGGCAGGACACGTCGCAGGACCGGCAGGGCGGCCCACAGTGGCCCTGGAAGCTTCCAGAAGGGGGCATAAACGATTAAACGGTCAACTTTCACACGCGTAGCGGCAGCCAGCGACAGGGCCGAGCCCATCGAATTGCCCACCAAAAGCAACGGGTCGTGTGTCCTGCGCAGTTCGGCCAGTTCAACGCTAACAGCTTCCAGCCAATCCTGCGCTGTTTTGGCGGGCAGGGTCTCGATTTCTGTCCCGAAACCGGGCAAAAGGATGCCTTTGACCGTGAAACCCAGTCCATGCAGGGTTTTGGCTGTAGCCCGCATTTCGAGCGGCGTGCCGGGAAAGCCATGCACCAAAAGGGCGGCTGCCTGGCCGCCCTCGAAATAAAATGGTTGATGTTCGGGTGCCTGGAAAGGCTTGAAAGGCAGAACCATCTTAATCCTTTACCAATCCGCCGTGATAGAGCAGTTCGTAGGCCATAACGCCTTCCCGCTCGATCCATTCGCGGCCATGGAAGTGGCTGAAATCCCCTTGACTGGTATCGGTATAGGTCAGGTTGTCCTGGCTGTGCTGGAATCCGCCCAGGAAGCGGCCCTCGCCGTACATTTGCGATAGGCTGGCCTTGATCATCATCCCGGCTTCGGCGGCAGTGATCAGCTCGGGACGCAGGATGTAGCCGTAGTAATTCATCGCCCAGACGGGTTTCCCGGCCAGGAAAACCACCTCTTCGCCGATGAAATCGGTGCCGCCAAAGTAGCTGTCGATGTAAAGCCAGTCGCCTTCGCTGTAATGCAGATCGTGTGAGCCGGGCCGGCTGGGTGCGCTATGGGCGCCGCTGCCAACATAAGTGGCCGCTTTGGCGCGGACGATGAAAGCGTGGAGTTGTTCGGGATGCATGGGTTATTTACCTCCTGCCAGGGTTTCTTCGCGCGGGTCGGCCCCGGCGTAGATGCGGCCATCCGCGCCAATCAGGATTGCACCGACCGCGCCGTAATCTTTGTCCCAATCCGGGTCTTTTTCTAGCGTGTAGCCAATTTGTTGCAGTCCAGAAGCGGTTTGATCATACAGGCTGGCTTCGAGGCGCAATCCGGCGGGTGTGAATTCGTGTGGGGCGAAGGACGAAGGAGCGCTGATGCTGTAAAAGCGCGGCGCGCTGATGGCTTGCTGGATGTCCATATCGAAGACAACCAGGTTCAGGAAGACCTGGACAAGCGCCTGGGCCTGCATGTCGCCGCCAGGGGTCGAGATGGTCATGAAGTATTGCCCGTCTTTGAAGACGATGACCGAGTGCGGGGTGATGCGCGGACGTTTGCCGGGTTCGATTGCGCCGGGGTGGGTCGGATCGAGGCGGAACTGGTTCATGCGGTTGCCGAGGTTGAGTCCGGTGCCGGGCACCATCGGGGTCTGGGGGAAATCAGACGGGGTGATGACAACCGAGTTGCCGAACGAGTCGAGGATGGCGAGTTGCGAGGTATCCTGTCCGGCCTGGATGTCGACTGCGAAACGGTCAAGCGGATTGGGGGCGGAGGGCGAGTCCGAACCCTGCGGGGCAATGTAGGGCGTGTGGCCAGAAATCTGGCCGGGCGGCGGGAGCAGGCCGAAGGCCGCATCCGTCATCAACTGGCGGCGTTGGGCGGCGTATTCTTTCGAGAGCAGGGTTTCGAGCGGGACATCGACAAAGGCCGAATCGCCGAGATAGGCTTCACGGTCGGCGAAGACCAGTTCGATGGCCTGGGTGACGGTGTGGATGTAGGCCGGGCTGTTGTGGCCGAGGCTTTCCAGATCGAGGCCTTCCAGGATTTGCAGCACCATCGGCTCGACAACGCCCTGCGACCAGGTGCCGTTGCCGTAGAAGGTGTAGGGGCCGTAACTGCCGCTGACGGGTGTTTCCCAGCCGCCGCTGTAGCTGGCCAGGTCTTCGTAGCTCATCAGGCCGCCTTGTTCTTTGTGCATTGCGGCGATTTTTTCGGCAATGGGGCCTTTGTAGAAATACTCACGGACTGCCTGGTAGCCGCTGCGGTTATCGGGAGCGCTGTCGGCGGCGTCAGCCAGGGCTTGCAGGGTGTTAGCCAGGTCGGGTTGGGTGAAACGGTCGTACAGGTGCACGGGCCGCCACCACTCGCCCTTGATGTAAACCTGGGCGTTATACGGCATGATGATGGAGAACCCGATTCGCTCGAGCAGGGAGAAATCCAGGTTGCGCACCATGATGGCGTGGAAGGGGAATCCTTCGCGCGCCAGGCGGATGGCCGGGGCCGCCAGTTCGCTGAAGGGCATGGTGCCGCACTCATCGAGCAGGGCAACCAACACATCTGGCGAGGCGGGTACGAGTTGGGCGTAGATGTCCATTTCGGGGACAGTTTCGAAGCCGCGCGCCTGGAATTTTTCGATGCTGGCCGCCATTGGGGCTTTGCCCGCGCCGATATAGGATTTGACTTCGCCGCTTTCGGCGTTGTAATACATCAGCGGGGCCACGCCTGGGAACGAGGCCGCCTCGCCGTGGGTGACGTTGAGTGTCAGCAGGGCGCTAACGGCAGCGTCACAGGCGGTGCCGCCGCGGGCGAGCACGTCCAGGGCGGCTTCGGTGGCCCATGGCGTGCCGGTAACGGCCGCATATTCATCGCCGACAAAGAGCGTTTTTTCGGTTTTGGTCAGGCCGCTGTACTCCATTGGGTCGCGCGGGCCTTTGGGCAGCAATGCGTAGACCAGGGCAAGAATAACGATCAGGCTTAACAGCCCAAGGGCGAGGTTGCGGAAGAATTTTTTCATGAGCATCCTGTTAGATGTTGATTGAATAGCACAGGTAAGTTTACCAAAGAAATTGATCCGGATGCTTTTTTGATGGTCACTTTTGTTTTGGCTGTTATCCGATGCCGGAATACGCAATGCCAGGTTGTCCATTTTCGGCTGCGGGCATACTATAATAGGGCGGTAAAGGAAAAACTGGATGAATAGAACAGTTTATTTTGATTATGCCGCCACAACCCCGGTCGATGCGCGGGTATTGGAGGCGATGCTGCCTTATTTTAGCGAGAACTTTGGCAACCCTTCGTCGGTTCACCGCATCGGACAGCGTGCTGAAGCCGCGCTCGAAACGGCCCGCGAGACAATTGCCAGTGTCTTGAACTGTCGTTCGGATGAAATCGTCTTTACCTCCTGCGGTTCCGAATCGGATAACCTGGCCCTGCGCGGAGCAGCCTTTGCCATGCGCGAGAGGAACGGCGCAAACTGGATTCTTTGCTCGAAAGCGGAGCACCCTGCGGTTACCAAAACCGCCCTCCAGCTTGAAAAACTGCACGGATTCCAGCTTGAGTGGCTGGCAGTGGATGAAACCGGCACGGTCACGCCTGCTGCGCTCGAAAAGGCGATTTGCGCTAAAACTGCCCTGGTTTCGGTTATGTATGCCAACAATGAGTTTGGCACGATCAATCCGATCCCTGAACTGGCGCAAATCTGCCGCTCGCGTGAGATTCCCTTCCACAGTGACGCAGTCCAGGCGGCGGCCTATCTCGATGTCGATGTGCAGCGCCTGGGCGTGGATATGCTCTCGCTTGGCGCGCACAAGTTCTACGGGCCGAAAGGCGTCGGGGCGTTGTACGTGCGCAAGGGCACAGGTATCCATCCGCACCTGACCGGCGGCGGACAGGAATTTGGCCTGCGGGCCGGCACGCAGAACATCCCGCTGATTGTCGGCCTGGCTGAATCCCTGCGCCTGGCGGTGGCTGAACGCGAGTCTCGTACTGCGCACCTGCTGCCCTTGCGCGATAAAATCATCGGTTCAGTGCTGGAATTGGTGCCCGAATCCCGCCTGACTGGGCATTTGCAGTCCCGTTTGCCCAACCACGCTTCGTTTGTCTTCAAAGATGCTGATGGCAATCTGCTCCTGCAACTGTTGGACGCTGCCGGATTTGCCTGTTCCTCGGGTTCGGCCTGTAAAACCGGCAACCCTGAGCCTTCGCAGGCCATTACCAGCCTGGGTTTCAGCCGCGATTGGGCGCTTGGTTCCCTGCGTGTGACGTTGGGCGCTTCGACCACGCCTGTTGATGTCGAAAATTTCATCGGAATCCTGCCGGTTTTGGTGGAAAAAGCGCGAAATTTGGCGCTTAAGTGAGTTTGTGCAATCAGTTTTTTCCAGATTTAACATTCTCGGGTATAATACATCCAAATATTAACGATTGTTTATTAACAATCGTTTTACCGCCTGAAAGCGGTCGTGGCTTGTTAATTTTCTGGATTAAAATTGGACCCGCCTGCTCTAAATTTGCAGGCAAAACATGAAGTCTATCTGCCCGATTTTTTTGACTGGACGGGACGATACCCTTACAATCGACTTCTACCCTTGCTGTTGTGCGTCACAGGTGTGACTTTGTGCGCTTAACTTCTTCTTGAAAGACTACCCCAGGGGTGGTGTTTTCAGGTTATCCAGTTTTATCTTCCAGCCGCGGCCTGCGCAGGTCAGCGGCTGTGTGTTTTAACATGAGAAAAATAACGGCGATCGAAGCGCAAAAGCGAAACCCGAACCGGGTCAACATTTATCTCGATGACCAGTTTGCGTTTGGGCTTTCTCGGATTGTGGCGGCCTGGTTACAACCGGGCCAACTGATCAGCGATGAGAAGATTGCCGCCATGCAGGACGAAGACGCGCGCGAAGTTGCGCTGCAAAAATCGCTGCATTTTCTCAGTTACCGGGCGCGCTCCCAAGAGGAAGTGCGCAAGAATCTGGAAAAGCATGAGATTCCAGAACCGGTTATCCAGCATGTGCTGGAGCGCTTGCAGAACGCTGGCTTGTTGAATGACCATGATTTTGCCCGTACCTGGGTTGAGAATCGCAACACGTTTCGTCCGCGCGGGCGTCGCGCCTTGCGCATGGAATTACGTCAAAAGGGACTGTCTGAGTCGGTCATTGAAACCACTCTTGATGAAACGACCGATGAAGAATCCCTGGCCCTGCTTGCTGCGCGCAAGTATGTTCGCAAGTTGAAGGGCCTGGACTGGCAGGAGTTTCGCAATAAACTCGGCGGATTTCTTGGCAGGCGCGGATTCCCCTATGAGGTGGTTGCCTCGACAACCCGGCAAGTCTGGCAGGAAGAACATCCTTCAGGTGGAGACAATACTACAAGAGAAGAGGATGAACCATGAACAATCCAATCAGCCCGATTTTTTGGATCGTGTTGGAATTCTTTACCCTGGCCGCTGGTCTGGCCATCGGGTATTTCATCAGCCGTTATCTTTCAGAAAAAGCCCGCCGGGAAGAGGAAGCCAAGGCTCGCGGGATTATTCAAACGGCTACCGAGAAGGCTACCAAGGTTGAACTGGAAGCCCGTGACCGCGCCCTGAAAATTGTCCAGGAAGCCGAGAAGGATATCAACCAGCGCCGTGGAGATATCAACCGCGAAGTAGAGCGCCTGGACCGCCGCCGTACCGAACTGGACACCCGCGTCGAGAAGTTGGAACTGCGTGAACAAACCCTTAACAAGCGCCAATCGACCGTGGATCGGCGCGCCAACGAAATCGAAAAATTGTACGAGCAGCAACTGGCCAAATTGCAGGAAGTGGCCGAAATGCCCAAGGAACAGGCCCGCCAGATTTTGCTCGATGAAGTCGAAAAGGATGCCCGCAACGATATGGCGCGTATCATCCGCCAGGTCGAGGCCGAAGCCCGCGAAGAAGGCGAAAAACGCGCCCGCAAGTTGATTGCCGATGCCATTCAGCGCGTGGCTTCCGAGCACGTTTCCGAAGTTACCTCCTCGGTTGTGCCGCTGCCCAATGAAGAAATGAAAGGCCGTATCGTTGGCCGCAACGGACGCAACATCCGCGCCTTTGAACAGGCCGCCGGGGTCGATGTTATCGTGGACGATACCCCCGAAGCTGTTACCATCTCGTGCTTTGACTCAGTCCGCCGCGAAATTGCCCGTCGCGCCCTGACCCGCCTGACGGTTGATGGCCGCATCCACCCGGCCTACATCGAAAAAGTGCTCGAGGACGAAACCAAAGCGGTTGAGAAAATCATCGCCGAAGCCGGTGAACAGGCCGCCTTCGATGCCGGCATTGCCGGCCTGCATCCCGAAATCCTGCGCATGATGGGCCGCCTGAAATTCCGCACATCTTATGGCCAGAACCAGTTGGCCCATGCGGTTGAAGTCTCGAAACTGGCCAGCATCCTGGCTTCCGAACTTGGCGCCAATGTGATGATTGCCAAGCAGGGCGCTTTCCTGCACGATATCGGCAAGGCCATGGATCATAACCAGGAAGGCACCCATGCCGGCCTGGGCGCTGAATTCTGCAAACGCTATGGGGTGCATCCGCAGGTGGTGAATGCTATTGCTGCCCACCACCACGAAGTTGAACAGGAAAGCATCGAAGCGGTCATTGCCGAAGCCGCCGACGCCATTTCCGGCGCCCGCCCCGGCGCCCGCCGCGAAGACCTGGAAGCCTACATCAAACGCATCCGCACCCTCGAAGAAATGGCCAACTCGTTCGAAGGCGTCAGCCAGTCCTACGCCATCCAGGCCGGGCGCGAAGTGCGTATCATCGTCCGCCCCGAAGAAATCGACGACCTGGCCTCGACCCGCCTGGCGCGCGACATCGCCAAGAAAATCGAAGAAACCATGCAGTATCCCGGCCAGATCAAAGTCACCGTTATTCGCGAAACTCGCGCGGTCGATTACGCCAAATAAACATGCCCTCTATCTTTGAGCACCTCACCACGCTCACAAATCTCGGCCCCCGCCCGATTGGCTCCCCCGCCAACCAGGCCGGGGCCGATTTGATAGCCTCCGCTTTCAGCGCTGCCGGCTGGCAGGTTGAAGAGCAGCCTTATGTTTGCACCGCCTGGCAGGTTGGCCAAACGTTCCTGGAGGTGGATGGCGGACGGCTGGACGCTGCCGCAAACGCTTTTTCGCCCGCCTGTGATGTCACCGCGCCGGTAGTTTGGGCCGGAACGCTGCCCGAACTCGAGCGGGCCGCCGCCAAAGGGAAGCTGCTCCTGCTCTACGGCGACCTGCTGCGCTGGCCGCTGCCGCCAAAATCCTGGTTTTTGCTGGGTGAAGAAGAAAAGAAAATTATCGAAACCCTCGAAGCGCTGCAACCAGCCGCTTTGCTCGCCCCGCCGACCGCCACCGATTACTACGGCACCTTGACCGAAGACTGGGAACTTAACCTGCCCGCCGCGACGATTTCACCCGCTACGGCCCGGTGGCTGATGCAGAATCCCGCTGCGAGGCCGCGCCTGCGCATCGAAGCGGAGAAATCCCCGGCGGTGGCGCGCAATATCGTGGCGAGACTGCGTCCCGCGGCGAAAAAACGCCTCGTTCTGTGCGCCCACTTCGATACCAAAATCAATACTCCCGGCGCCAGCGATAACGGCGGGGGTGTGGCGATCCTGCTTGGGTTGGCTGAACGCCTGTCGAAACTGGAGACAGGCCTCGGGCTGGAACTGGTCGCCTTCAACGGCGAGGAGTACCTGCCGATGGGCGACGATGAGTACCTGCGGCGGGCCGAACCCTATTTCCAGTCCATCCAATGCGCGATTAATTTTGACGGGGCCGGGACGCTGCTCGGGGCCACCAGCATCGCCGCCTTCGATGAGACCGGCAGATTGGAAGCGAAGGTGCGCCCGCTTACCGAGCATTTCCCCGGTGTGGTTTGGGTTGAACCCTGGCCCGAGAGCAACCACTCGACCTTTGCCTTTCGCGGCATCCCGGCCCTGGCGTTCAGCGCGGTGGGGACGCGCGCCCTGGCGCACCAGCCATTTGACGGCCTGGAGGGGATGAGCGCGGCCAAGCTGGAGGAAATTGCCAGCCTGGTTGAAAAAATAACGGCACACTTAGCAAAAATCCCGGCCAAATGACCGGGATTTTGTTTTTGATGGTAAATTGGTTTTATTCAGGCACTGCAAAGGTAGGCAGCACCCCATTGTTGGAGAAAATCAGGTTGGGGAAGACGCCGTCCTGGGTGAAGATCAGTTTGTCAGTATCTTTGATGGCGCTGGCGTTTGCCAGGGCCATTTGCAGGGCCACATATTCGGGAGATGTAGCGTAAAGTTCTGCCAGGGCGATCTCTTCAGCCAGATCGACCAGGGCCTGCTCCTGGGCCACCTGTTGCTGAACAATGGTCAATTCAAGCTGGGCCTCGGCGTTGATTTTCTCCTGTTCGATGACCGATAGAGCGGCTTCGAGCTGCTGTTTCTTGAGCTCTTGCAGGGTTACTTGCTGGCGGGCCTCTTCTTGCAGCCGTGATTGCTCAACACGGATGCGGCCTTCTTCGACAGCCTGCAGGGCGGCGGATTCTTGCTTGGCCTTTTCGACATCCTGCTTGGCCTTTTCAGTGGACAGACGGCTTTGGACAATGGCATCCAGCGCGGCCTGGACTTCGGGCGAGATAATCACTTGTGGCACGGCCACATTACGCACTTCGAGGCCAAGCGGTTCGGCGAGGGCGCTCAATTCTTCGTCGATGCAGGCGCGCAGGGCGTCACGGGCGGAGCCGATCACGGCTTCGTCAAATTTCTTGTCGCCGACGCAAACCTTCATTGCCTGGTTGGTGAAGGCTTTCATGCGGTCTTGCAGGATCACGTCGTCGGTGTAAAGTGTTTTGTAGCGCGAGTAGTTTGAGATAACAATATCCGCCGTGGTTGGGCGGAAAACATCGGCGGTCACTTGCAACCCGATGCGCTGCTTGTCTGAGGTAATCAACTCAGCATCGTCAACCGTAATGGCAACGGAACTGGTTTTTATTTTGACCAATTGGACAAACAGGCCGAAATCGTAGGCGATGCCCGGTTGAACGATTTCTTGAATCTGGCCGGCGCGAATCTTGATGCCGATCTGGTCGTTTTCGATGACTTCGAAATACCAGAAATTGCTGATCACGCTCAGAAAGAGCACGAGGACAACGATGATCACGAACAACCAGATTAAAGCTTTTGGAATTTTCAGGGATGGTGCAGATGGCGATCTCATATCGTTTCTCCTTTTATACCTAAATTGTACGCAATTTATCTAAATTTGTTTCATTTTTTTAGAAAGAATTTAAAGTTAAAACAAGGGCCAGAAAATCGGCAGGAGCAGGATGACCAACCCGAGGATGATCAGGTTTAGCCAGAACCCGACCCTGGTGTAATCGAAGAAGCGGTAGCCGCCGGGACCCATCACCAGGACATTGGCCTGGTGACCAACCGGGGTCAGGAAACTGGTCGAAGCGCCGATGACGATTGCCATGACAAAGGCTTGCGGGCTGGCTCCCAGGCCGAGTGCAATATCGATGGCGATGGGCACGATCAAGACCGTGGCCGCGGCGTTGGACATTGGCTCGGTAATCAGCCCGGCAAACAGGGTCAGCCCGGCCAGGATGGCCAGCGGGCCAAATCCACCCAGGAGCGCAACGATATTATCGGCCAGGAAGCGGGCTGTGCCGCTCGTTTCCATCGCGATGCCGAGCGGCAGCATCCCTGCAATCAGGAAGACGCTGCGCCATTCGATGCTCTGGTAGGCTTCGTCCATCGTCAAACAACCGCTGAGCACCATGCAGATTGCGCCAATCAGCATGGCCGTCGCGATGTTGAACCCAGCCAGGGTGACCAGTCCGAGCACCAGGGCGGAAATACCCAGGGCCAGGAAAAGTTTATCCTTGCGTTTTTGCTCGATCTCGATTGGCTCCAGCACCAGGAAATCGCCGCTGGTTTGCAGCGCGCCAACCCTGCGGCGCGGACCTTGCAGGAGCAGGGTATCGCCGAATCGCAAGCGCACATCGCGCAGGCGCTCGGTGATGACTTCGCCCTGCCGCCAGATGGCCAGGGTGGTAAACCCGTAGCGGTCGCGGAACAGGATTTCGCGCAGGGTTTTGCCTATGAATGGGACGCGCGGGGCGAGCGTTGCTTCGAAAATGTGGTTTTCTTCGTTCTCGAGGCCCTCGATGCTGAGCTTGCGTTCAGATTCGATCTGGAAGCCCAATTCATCCCTGGCTTTGAGCAATTGTTCAACCGTGCCTTCGATGGTTAATAAATCGTCAGCGCCGATCAGGATGTCGGGCAGCGGCAGGACTTTTACTTTGTCGCGCCGCAAGATGGACAGCACCGACAGGTCATAGCGTGCGCCAAGCTGGGATTGGTTGAGCGTTTTGCCAACCAGCGAACTCTCTGCCGGAACGCGAATTTCGCTGATATATTCACGCAGACGGCTCAACGATGTTTTTTCAAGTGTTTCGTTCCTTGGCAGCAGGTGTCGCCCAATCAGCACCATGTAGAGAATGCCCGCGCTAAAAACGATAACGCCCAAAGGGGTGAAATCGAAAAAGGAAAAGCTGTCCAAACCGCGCTGGCTGAGCATGCTGGAAGCCAGCACATTGGGCGGTGTGCCGATCTGGGTCATGTTGCCACCCATCAGCGATGAAAACGAAAGGGGGATTAGCAGGCGCGAGAGCGGGATTTTGGACTGGCGTGAAATCCCGATTACGGCTGGCAGCAGTACGGCTGTTGCGCCGATATTGTTCATGAAGGCCGACATCACGCCGCAGGTCAGCATGATCATGGCAATCAGGCGCGGTTCGCTGTTGCCGGCGATTTTGATGATTTTCTGTCCCAGGATGTCTGCCACACCGGTTTTGAACAAGCCTGCCGAGACGATGTAAACCGACCAGACGGTAATCACTGCCGGGCTGGCGAACCCGCTGAAGGCTTCTTCCGGGCTGACGAGGCCGGTGACGGCCAGGGTCAGCAGCACCAGCAAGGCAATCACGTCGACGCGTAGTTTTTCGGTTGCAAACAGGATTACGGCAACCGCAATCAAGGCCAGCACAAAACCGATTTCAAGGGTCATACTCAGTATTCCTGAACGAACGGGTTTGAAACTTTCTCCTCGCCAACAGTGGTTTCAGGCCCGTGCCCGGAGAGCAGCCGGGTGTTTTCGGGCAGGCTGTAGATTTGCTCGCGGATGCTGCGAACGAGCGTGTTCCAGTTCCCGCCGGGCAGGTCGGTGCGGCCAACCGAGTGGGCGAAAATCAGGTCGCCGCAAAAGCAGACATTTTCGCTGGCGCAGTACAGGATAACATGGCCGGGGGTGTGGCCGGGAGTATAGCGCACTTCAAAGATATTGGAACCCAGCCGCAGGGTTTGCCCGTGGGTGAAATCGATGGAGGGTTCCGGGCCAGGATCGATTGCCAGCCCGAACATGCGCCCGCCGCCGCCTGCCCGCCACAAAACGTGATCGTCGGGATGCAGCGCCACCAGAGGCAGCGGATTGAGCGCATCGGCGATTGCAGCCGCACCGCCGATATGGTCGAAGTGGGCGTGGGTATACCAGAGATGGCCGATGCGCCAGCCGCGTTTTTGGGCTTCGGCCAGGATCAAATGACCGTCCCAGGATGGGTCGATCACTGCCGCCTCGGCGGTATCGGGATCGGCGATCAGGTAGGCGTTGGTTTGGGCGGGGCCAAGGGTGAAGGAAACGATTTCGAGACTCATGTTTGCTCCAGGGGCAGGGTTGGCTGCGGCTCCTCGCGCGGCGCAAAAAAATAGGAGGCCAGGATTACCGCCAGTAAAGCGGCCAGGGCAATCGGGTAGACCAGATCGGGTTGGGCCTGGTAGAGAAACCCGGCCAGTAAAGGAACCAGGATCAAGGTTGAATTAAGGATAGTATCGGCGAAGCCATAGGCCAATCCCATCTGGGATTCGTGGATCAACGGGCGAATCT
This sequence comes from Chloroflexota bacterium, assembly GCA_023459215.1. Taxonomy (GTDB): domain Bacteria; phylum Chloroflexota; class Anaerolineae; order Anaerolineales; family Villigracilaceae; genus UBA8950. The sequence continues at coordinate 20,444 of JAEWVF010000011.1, read as the reverse complement.
GGGCGGTCGCCAGCGAGCGCGCGGCGCGGAAGCCGCCCAACAGGAAGTAGGCCAGCCCATACAGGGGGATGCCGCTGCCCTGCCAGATGAACAGCGCAAACAGGAAAACGGAAGCCTGGCTGAGCAGGTATCCGCTGCGGGCCTTGAACTGGCCGAAGAGCAGGCTCAAAGCCACGTTGCCGACTCCGCCCAGGGCGCCGAGCAGGCCGATCTGGCTGAGACTTAATCCGCGTTCGTTTTGCAGGAAATTGGGGGTCAGCGGCTGGGCAAGGTAGGAGGCAAAGGCTACTACGAAAGCCAGCGCCAGGAAAGCCAGGTAACGCTGGTTGTTCAGCAGCCCAGGCGGAGGCGTATCTTCGTTGTGGACATCGCGGGCCTGGGGCCGGATGCGGGTAATCAGGATGGTCGAAAGAATGAAAAGCCCGGAAGCAATGAAGTAAATCGTGCGGATGCCGAAATTTTCGCCAATCCAGCCGCCGGTCAGCGGCCCGACCACCATTCCAAGATTGAAGGAGGCTGAAACCAGGGTCAGGGCGCGGGCCACGCTCCACTGGCCGCGGGCGGCGGTGGTGTAGCTGCTCAGCGGCGAGGAGACAAAGGCGGTGAAGCTGTAGAACAACATCCCGATGACAAACGGCCACAGGCTGGCGGCGGCGGCCATCAGCGCGGCGGAAACCGTTCCCACCATCCAGGCGGCGACCAGGAGTGGGCGGCGGCCAATGCGGTCGGCCAGGTATCCAGCCGGGATGTGGGCAACAGTCATGGCGATGCCCGCCCCGCTGAGGATGCCGCCAATCATCACCGGGTCGGCTCCGAGTTGTTGCAGGTAAAGCGGCTGGATGTAGAAAAACATGCCTTCGCCAATGCCCCAGGTGAACAGGGCCATGGCCAACCAGATCAGGGAAGGATTCATGGGCAAATTATCGTTTATTCGGCCAGGGTATGGATAAATTGGGCCGCAGCGGCAAAAACCTGTTCACGTTGGGCGTCGCGGGTGATGATGTGGCCGGAGCCAGTGATAACCAGCTTTTCTTTGCGGCTGGAGCGGATGTGCCCGTAGATATATTCCATGCTGTTCAGGCTGCCGAGCGGCAGGTATTTGTCGTCTTGCGAGTAGATGAGCAGGGTTGGGGCGCTGACCGCCTCCAGACTGGCGCGCAGCAAATCGAGCAGCTTTTTGAGTTCGCCAATCGCGCGCAGCGGATTCTGCGGGTAGGAAACATGCGCCTGCCAGGCGGCTTTGTCGTACCAACTGCTGCCCGGCGCTTCTTTCGACTTGGGCATGTACGGGATGAATTTGCTCAACAACTCGGTGTATTCCAGTCGCCAGTCCGGCGGCAGGCCGTAAGGGGTAGCCATGGCAACGATCCCCGCGACCGGCAAACGGGTGGAGGTGATCAGGGAGAGTACCCCGCCCATCGACAGCCCGGCCAGCACCACCCGTTCGCAGCTTCCGCGCAGCAGGTGGTAGCCGTCCTCGACCGAAGCCAGCCAATCCTGGTGCCTGGCGCGAATCATATCTTCGGGGCGGGTGGCGTGGCCGCTCAGACGCACCCCCAGGCAGGGATAACCTTGCCGGTTCAGGTATTCGCCCATCCAGCGCATCTCTTTGGGCGCGCCGGTAAACCCGTGGGTGAGCAGGATCCCGGTGGATTTTTGGCCGGGGAAAAAGAAAGGTTCTGCGGTTGGGATGGTGAGCGTCTTCATAGAATTTCCAGGGCGGAACGATGCCCATCCAGCGCTTTTTTCTCATGCCAGAGAGTCAGGTAGATGCGGTGCAGGGTGGCGCTGGTCTCGTCGATAAACCTGTCCATCTCAGCCTGGCTTAAGTAGATGTACGCGCGCGTATAGCGCTCCTGGATGGCCTCATCTGTCCGCTGGTAAAAGTTCTTGATGTAATCCAGTTGCTGTTCGAGCGCAGCCTGGGGCAGGAAATCCAGGTCGAAACCGTCGAGTTGGGCTGGCAGGAACACCCGCCAGAACAAGGATTGCGGATAGTCACGAACGTGGATGAAATCCAATCCGTACCAGTCTTCCTTAACCGTCCAGATGAATTTGGGGTCGGCGGCAAACTCTGCCTGATAGCGTTCGGTGGTGGGAATGCCCACTTTAAGCGACCACAGGTTATCGGTGATCAAGTGAAAGAAATAACCGAGCCTGAAAGAGAAGCGTTTTTTATCGGCGGGGTCGATATCGGCCAGGTAACGGCGATAGAAATCTAAATCGGCGATATTGGCGTGTTTTTGCCCGACGATTTTGAAGTGAGTGATTTCTGGGGGCGGGTTGAACTTTTCCCAATTTTCGTCCGGGATGCCCGAATCGGGCGCGACGTTCCCGATGGAAAATTGGGCGTGATCCAGATTGGGGATGCGCTCGAGCAGGTTTTCGGCCAGGCGCAGGTGGGCGATCCAGGTAGCCATTTTTATTTCTCCCGCGCAGCTGTTAGCCAGACGGGTTGTTTTTCGGCCACCCTGGCATAAACCGGACAATCTTCGCTGTGCGCGCCGGGCAGGTAGCCGGTGGACATCAGGAACTCGTTAACGATTTCGCCGCCCGTAAACAGGAAGGTTTTTTTGAACAGTTTTGTCCACTCTTCCTTGCTGCGTGGATGGTGGCTGTCGAGCCAGCCTTTGAACGAGCCGTATTCCTTTTTGAGAGTCAGGATGCGCTGCGCGTTTTCGATGGCGGCGTTGACCTTGAGCCGGTTTCGGATGATGCCGGCATCTGCCAGCAGTCGGGCGCGTTCGGACTCCCCGTAGCCTGCCACCGTTTCGATTTCGAATCCGTCATAGGCCCGGCGGAAGTGGTCGGCTTTTTTGAGAATGGTGATCCATGACAGCCCGGCCTGATTGATTTCAAGGATCAGGCGTTCGAAGAGCAGGTGATCCTTCACAATCGGGAACCCGTACTCGTTATCGTGGTAGCTTCGGTTGAAGGTATCTTCGGGGTGGGTATTGCAATAATCACAATAGGGATTCATCGTTTGTGCGCCTTTTCGCTGGCGGATAAGTACCCCAATTTTACCTTACAGTTTGGCGCGATTTTTAAGTGAAAAAGGACACAGGCCTCTGTGTCCTTTTCCCGTTTTCAAGATGTTGCGTTTAGTTTTCCGGCGCGCCAGCTTCGATCCATTGTTTGATGAAATCCAGTTCCTCGGGGCTGAACGTGGCGAAATGCTGCTTGCTCTGCACCGTGACCAATAGGCTTCCGTCCGGATCACCAGGGACGATGACCGCGCCGCTGTTGCCTCCACGCATCAGGTCGGCGTAGCTGGTTACGCTTAATCCGCTGGAAGCAACCTCGCCGTGACAGGCAGCGCATTTCTCGTCGAACAGGGCCTTGATGTTGGCATCGTAGCTCGGGGTTTGCGCTGAAAGCGGCTGCGGCTCTTCGGTTGGCTCAACCGCGATTTGCTGCTGCAGGATTTCACGCAGTTTGGGAGCATCGAACCCGGCATAAGTGAAAACGTTCCCGTGGCAGGCGCTGTTCGAGCAGAAGGATGTGTTGCTGGTCCCGCCCGCGTCTTCGGTGGTGTGACAGTTCGAGCAGGTTTTGTCGAATACCTGGTTGTGCAGGCTGATCCAACTCGTGTTCAGGTGCGAGGCCGGTTCAGGCCCGCGGCTGATTTCGATGTTAGCCACAAAATCCTGGTTGTCTGCCACGACCGGAATCGAGTGGCACAAGTTGCATTCCAGGCGGATGGCTTCCTGTTCAACGCTCAGGTGTTGGCCGTCATGGCAGCGGAAACAGCCTGGATTGTTGATGTGTCCCAGGTTGTTCGGGTGGGTTTCCCAGTTGATTTTATGTTCGGCGAAAACGGTTTCTGTGTAAATCTTTTGAATCTGGGCGATAGCTTGATCTACCAGGGTTTTATTTGCGCTGTAATAGTCGGCGTGGTAGGTTTTGTAGTAATTCTCCAGGCCGGCGATGGCAATCATGGCGACATCCTGGTTTTCATATGGATTGCTCAGCACCTCGACCCCTTTGGTGTGAATATCCGGAATGGACGGGTCGATGACCCCGCGCGCCATATAATCATCCATCGCATCGCTTGGAACTTTGAAGTTGTGCGAAACCCGGTTATGACAACTGACGCAATCCATCGTAGTCAACTGCTCTTCGCTGAGGCTGGCTGGGTCGAACCCGGATTCAACATCGACGTACTCGGTGAAGGAGCCGTCCTCCGCGTAAACCCGCACGTAAGGGATATCCTGTTCGAGTTCGTCGCTGGCGTAATAATCGACCCGGTTGACAATGTGCCAGTGGATCCCCATGCCCAGGTTATCGTGCTTTGCCCCACCGCCAGTTTTCAGGATCAGGTAGGTATCGTAAGCTGTGTTTTCAGTATTCGATTCGAAGCGGGTGATGGTGCGCAGGGTATCGCCGGCAAAAACTTCGGGTTTATGGCACCTTTCGCAGGTATCGCGCACCGGCTGCAAGTTTGAGGCGCGAATCGGATATTCGTAAAGTTCGAAAGTCATCAGGTACAGTTCGCGCAAACCTTCCCTGGTTTTGCGAGTGAACTGGTCTGGTAATGAAACACGCCCGATGTGGCACTCTTCGCAGGTGACATTGGCGTGTGGCGATTGCAGGTAGGTAACACTTTGCGGCGGCATGGTATGGCAGGCTGTGCCGCAAAATTGGGGTGAGTTGCTGTATTCCCAGGCATGGATGCCCCCCAGAAATAAGCTGGATGCGAGCAGGAGTACCACCAAAACCGGCAATACCCACAGCCAGCGTGACGAACCGGGCGGCGGAATGAAAAAATTCTTGATCCGTTCTCGTAGCTGCATGACAACCTCCCTTGACATGGATGTTACGTTTCTATTGTTCCATCTAAAGAAACAAGCGGGGCAGCCGTTAACGGTAGCCCCGCTTGTCGTCAAACCAATTTCTTATTCGAGCGCGGCGAGCGCCATATCCATCAGAGCATTGAAGTAATTCGGGTTGTGGATACCTTCACTGCCGTCTTCATGAACCAGATTGTAGAAGAACAGCGCCTGGGCCGGGCCTTTGTCGAGGATAACGGGGGAGCCATCCGCGTTCTTGGCAATCGTAGCGCCATCTTCGGTGATCAGGCCTTTCGCGATCAGGGCAGCTTCGAGCTGGGCATATTTTTCTTCAAACTCGGTTACATAACCATTGATGTTGAAGTCTTCAGCATCGGCATGGCAGGCGACGCAGGTGGCGAGCTGCGGTTCGAAACCGTGCGCATCGCTTTCACCCATATGGCAGGCCACGCAGGTGTTCTCGACCATGCTGTAGTGCGCGCCGGGTTTGCCTTCCACACCGAAGTCGCCAGCGCCCATCAAAACGTCAGCCTGAACGCTGTAGTGGGTGTTGAAGCGAGCACTTGCGGCATATTTGTCAGGAATAACATTGCCAGCTTCATCTTTGGCAGCAAAGCCAGCCAGATAGCGGCGGGCCTGGTGGCAGTTGGCGCACAGGTTGCCAGAGCCGCCATCAAAGGTGGCGCCGCTGGTCACCATCACGACCGGGGCGTTGGTTTCAAGCGCCCAGTCCTCACCGGTGTAGGTCACATGGATCTGGTGGCAGGTGCGGCAGTCCTGGTGGGTCGGGTTGGCGTCTCCGCCTTCAATCTGGCTGAAATTCTTGCCTTCGGCAATTGCCTGGCTAAAGGCGGAGCCGGAGTGGCAGAACACGCAGCTTTTATTGCCGGCTTCTTCGAGGAAGGCTGTGCCAGCGCCATGGCCGGAAGCTTCCCAGGGGGCCTTCTTGCCGGTAATGATGGCGGTGTCGTTGTGGCATTCGGTGCAGGCCAGGTCGGTAGCGCTTACCGACGCGCCAGGTTCACCTGCGGGGCCGGCAGGACCTGCGGGGCCAGCAGGTCCTTGAGGGCCAGCGGGGCCAGCGGGGCCGGCGCAAGCGCTCATCAGAACGGCAGCTAAAATCAGCGTGCCTAGTACAAGTAATTTTTTAGTGGACATGTTAGCATTCTCCTTATGCTGTAGGATGATGATTATGGGAGCGGCGGGTTGTTCTTACGATAGACACCTCCTATTAGGACAATTTAGTCATAATTAGACACATTATTATCATAACCTTAAATTGCCATTAAGTGTCCTATCAATTTACATAAAAATAGGATGATTAATGTAATGCGATACACACACTCCAGATTACGAACTTGCACCCCTACTTATGAGAATCTATAAGTAGTGCTTATTGTGATGACTCTTTTTGTTCGTGTTTTTAGATGGAATCGCGCGATTGATGACAAATTTCCTGAAAAATTAAGTCATCTGCCGGTTGATTTCGTATATCTTTAACTCCTAAAATAAAATATCTGATTTCTTCCTAGCCACCCGACAGTTTGGGTTGGCAAATAAAAATAGAACGCGGACAATACGGATTATGCCGATTTTCGCTGATCTTTTTTCAAAAAACTCCGCGCAAATCCGTTCAATCAGTGAAATCCGCGTTCTATTTGGTCTAATTTTCAAAGTGTCCGCTGGCTAGATTTCTTCGGACAGAAATCAATGCTTCAGCCATCTGTCCTTTGCATTTTCCCCAACTCGTTGCCTGCTAGCTTCCTCGGCCGGTTTGGACAAGGATTTAAAATGGAAACGTACCCACTCAGTCTCGCCCTCTTTGATTTTGTGCCAACCTTCTTCTTCCTGACCGGCGCGTTCTTCTTGGCGAAAACGGTTACCATCTGCCTGGGGGTGCCTGCGGCGCGGATTTTGGCGGTTGGCGCCAGTCTCGTTTTTCTTGGCGGATTCTTGAAAGCGGGCTGGAAGCTGCTTTATACCGCTCAACTGGCCGATATTCGCTGGATGAGTGAATCCCAGTTTATCTTCCTTGGGATCGGCTTCTCTATCATTTTCATGGTCGTTTTCTGGATGACCCGTAAAGAAAAAAACAGCATTGCCGCAGCAATACTGTTTTTTGGAATGGCTCCCTGGAAGATCCCCTTCCTGTTCCTGATGGTTGTTGCCAGCCTGGGGGCCGAGGGTATTTTGGCTTCCCTGGCTTTCCGGCGCAACCTGCGCCTGGCGGCAGCCGGGTTTATTGTCGGGGTTCTCGGCATTTTGGCCATGGGCGCTTTTGCCAGCGCCGAGCAGTCCATAGCCATGCAATGGGTCGAAGAAACGGTCAACGCGCTTGGCCAGGGCGGATTTATGCTTGGCTGCCTGCTGCTCTATCGCGATTTCAAACTAAAACCCGAGCAAGGCTTGCACAATTCGCGCTGAAGCCTGGCCGTCACCGTATGGATTGACCGCCCGCGCCATCTTCTCGTGTTCGGCAGGATTATCCAGCAACAAGCGGGTCTCGCTCACGATTTTTTCCTCGCCCGTGCCTACCAGGCGCACCGTCCCGGCGGCAACGCCTTCGGGTCGTTCGGTGGTTTCACGCATCACCAGCACCGGTACGCCCAGGCCTGGCGCTTCTTCTTGCAGGCCGCCCGAATCGGTCAGCACCAGGGCCGAACGTTTCATCAGTTGCACCATTGGCAGGTAGTCGAGCGGCGGCACCAGGCGCACATTGGGCAGTTCACCCAGCATCGGGTAGGCCACATTTTGCACATTGGGGTTGAGATGCACCGGGTAGACAAAGCGAACCGCATTGCCGTAATGTTCAGACAAAATGCGGATGGCGCGACAAATCGACTCGAGCGGCGCTCCGAAGTTTTCCCGTCTGTGGGCCGTGACCAGAACCAGGCGTGGAGCGGACTCACCCGTCAGCCCGAGTTCCGCTAAAAGGGCCTTGGTTGCGCTGTCAGGTTCCATCGCGCTGACGGTTTGCAGCGCATCGATGACCGGGTTGCCGGTAACGACGATGTGCCCCGCTGGCACATTTTCTTTGAGCAAATTCTGTTTTGACCACTCGGTCGGAGCAAAATGCAGGTCGGCGGCCACCCCGGCCACCATGCGGTTCACTTCCTCGGGGAAGGGTTGGAACTTATCGCCGGTGCGCAACCCGGCCTCGACGTGTCCGAAGCGGATGCGGTGGTAGTAACTCAAGAGCGCCGTCGCCATGACGGTAGTGGTATCGCCCTGGGCCAGTACCCAATCAGGTTTAACGGAAGCCAGCACCGGGTCGAGCCGTTCGAAAATCGCGGCGGTGATTCCGGCCAGGGTCTGGTTGGGCTTCATCAGGTTGAGATCGATGTCCGGGGTAATATCGAACAAATCCAGCACCTGGTCGAGCATCTGCCTGTGCTGGGCTGTCGCGCAGACGACCGATTCGATCCCCGGCGTTTCGCGCAGTTTGCGCACCACCGGGGCCATTTTCACGGCTTCGGGCCGTGTGCCGATGACGGATAGAATTTTCATGGGGTATCTTTGTCTCTTCCTGTCATTTCGAATTCCTGGTGGGATTGTCATTTCGAAGAAGTCGCGTAGCGGCAACTGAGAAATATTGGGCATTGCGATTAAGATTTCTCGCTGGGTCTCGATAAACTCGACCATCACGCTCGAAATGACAAACCTACCATTAAATAAACTTCAACCGAAAGGCTGCAAACGCCACCATGCGGATCAGCAACATGCCGTGCCGCCAGCGGTCGATGTTGGTCGAACCATAGGTCCGTTCCTGGTAACGAATAGGCAGGTCGACAATTTTCAGGTTTTGTTTGGCCGCGCCAAAGATCAGGTCGTAATCGCCAAATGGGTCGAATTCGCCAAAGTAAGCGCGGTTGGCGGCGATGCGTTCATAATCCTTGCGCCAGAGTACCTTGGTGCCGCACAGGGTATCCTTGAGCGACTGGCCCAGCAGCCAGGAGAAGGCCAGACTGAAAAATTTATTGCCGAGCAGGTTTAGGAAGCGCATGGCCTGTTCCTGCATCGGGTAAACCAGGCGCACACCGTTGATGAATTCACCCCGTCCGCTGACCAGGGCTTCGTAGAAACGCGGCAGGTCTTCGGGCCGCACGGTCAGGTCGGCATCCAGGATCATCAGCACCTCGCCGGTGGCTTTGGCGTATCCCAGCCGCACCGCATCGGCCTTGCCTTTGCCGGTCTGTTGGTGAACCTGGCACTTCCATTCGGGGTGGGCCGCAACCGATTTTTGGATGGTTTCAAACGTATTGTCTTTCGAATGGCCTTCGACAAAAACGATTTCGGTTTCGGCGCCCATGCGTGGCAGGCGGCTGAAAACAGACTCGATATTCCCAGCCTCATTGCGGGCTGGGATGATGACCGAAACAACCGGGGGCTGTTTTTCAGCTTGCGCCTGTGGGCGGGCGACCAGCACGTTTGTCCAGGTCAGGCTGTCGAAGAACGGCAGTTTTGCCAGGAATTTGTTGAAGAAACCGCCGATGATGGGCAGCGGCAGCAGGATTTCCTTCTGGCGTTTGATCACCTCGAATCCTGCCAGGTAGAGCAGGTTTTCGAGATCTTCGCGGGTGAGCCAGTTTTGCGGCAGGGTGCGATTGGCCAATCCCAGGCTGGCGGCCAGGCCGAGGGCGGGTTGGTGCAGCCGGCTGTGCAGGTTAAGGATAACGCGTGTGGAAGGGGTGCAGAGCGGGCGCAGCTTTTCCAGCGCGGTTTGCACATCCCACAAATCGTTGACCAGGTCTGAGAGGATGATCACATCGAAGGTCTCATCCAGTTCGAGCGTGTGCGCTTCGGCTTGCGTGAAATTCAATTGCGGGTGGCGTTCCCGGGCTTTTTTGATCATTTCTGCCGAGAAGTCGATGCCCATTCCGTAAGCCGGGCGGGTGGCTGCCAGCAAGTCGCCCAGCCCACAGCCGATTTCGAGCACGCGCTGGCCGGGTGAGACCAGCAGGCTGTAGATTTCTGCCAGGCGTTGGCGGTAGGAACGACTGAAGATGGATTGAGAGAGCTTTTCCGCAGCTATCGTATCCCAGTGGGCGCGGCGTTGGGTGTTGTAATCTTCCAGGTTGCTGATTGGTGCGCGTGTTAAGTTTGGCATGTTTTTTCCGTTCGAGAAAGATAGGGTATTATAAACGGCCTTCTTCATATTTGTTTTTCGGGTGGGAGCTATTTCTTAAGTTGGGAAACGGGTACAATAAGGTTATTCAAGTAAAGAAAAGGTGAAAAATGGAAGAGCGCTTACAGAAAATCATGTCACATGCCGGGTTGGGATCGCGCCGCGCTTGCGAGGATTTGATCCTGGCTGGCAGGGTGACGGTTAATGGCCGGATGGCGCAAATTGGCCAGAAAGCCGACCCGGCGGTGGATCGGATTGTGGTGGATGGCCGGGTGATTTCTGCCGCAGAAACTCCCATTTATATTGCTTTGTACAAACCGCGGAATGTATTGTCGACCGTCGAGGCCGAGCCAAACGATTTCCGCAAAACAGTGCGTGATTTGGTGCCTGTCGAAGGACATATTTACCCGGTGGGGCGGCTTGATTTTGACAGCGAAGGCCTGGTTTTGATGACCAACGATGGCGATCTGGCCAACAAATTGACCCATCCACGTTTTGGACATCTCAAAATTTATCGGGTTTTGGTAGCTCGCCGTCCGGATGATGAACAGCTTTCCACCTGGCGGCGCGGCGTCGTGCTTGAGGACGGCTACAAAACAGCCCCAGCAGATGTGACCCTGGAGGCGACGGCTGGCAAGGGAACCTGGCTGCGGGTCGTTATGCGCGAAGGCCGCAAACGCCAGATCCGTGAGATTGGTTCGTTACTAGGTCTGCCGGTTGTGCGGATTTTGCGCATTGCGATTGGCGCTTTGCGCCTGGGAACGCTCAAGCCGGGCGAATGGCGCAACCTGACTTCCCAGGAAGTGGCCGAACTAAAGGGGGATGCCGCTCCGCAGCGCGAAGCGCGCCCTGCCCGAAGCCATCATGGACAGCCCCAGCGCACCCGCCGGCCCGGTCCGAGCGACCCGGCCTCGCGCCCTGAGCGTCCGAGTCGTTCGCAGGGGCAGCGCCCGGCGCGCGGCTCCCGGCCAGAGGCTGGGGATGGGATGCGCTCCGAACGCCCTGCGCGCCCGCAGGGGCAGCGCCCGTCCCGTAGTTCCCAGCCAGATGCAGGCCATGACCGCCCGGCCCGTTCCCAGGGACGGAGGCCCGCGGCAGGCAATGAGGGTTCATCGTCGCGCCCGCCGCGCCCGTCGGGAACCTCCCAGCATGGCCCGCGCCCTGCTTCCGGCGAGGCAGGCTCACGTCCGAAGCGCCCGACATCCCGGCCGCCAGCGCGCAAGTCACCCGAGGGCGGCTCACCAAAACCGGTTAAACGCACCCCCAATCCGCGTTCGCGCAAATAGCCGAACGAGGTGTGCTGAATCTTTGTCACGCTGAAAGGAAGGAATGAGATGCGTCTTAAAGAGAAGGTATCCCTGATCACTGGCGGCGCCGCCGGGATTGGCAAGGCCACCGCTTTGCGTTTTGCTGAAGAAGGGGCCAGGGTTGTGATTTGTGACCTGAACGAAGCGGCCGGGCAGGCTCTCGCCGCGGAACTTGGCTCGCAGGCGAGCTATTACCGGGTGAATGTGGCCGACCGCCAGGAGGTGCAGGCCTGGGTGGACGAGGTGCTGGCCCGCTATGGTCGCATCGATATTTTGATTAACAATGCCGGGATTTTGCGGGATGGCTTGTTTGTGCGCGTGAAGGATGGCGTGCTGGTCAAGCAGATGGAAGAAGAATCCTGGGATGCAGTGATCGATGTTAATTTGAAGGGCGTTTTTAACTGCACCCAGGCGGTTGCGCCAGTTATGATTCGGCAGGGCGGCGGTGTGATTGTCAATGCTTCCTCGGTGGTTGGGTTGTATGGCAATTTTGGCCAGACCAATTATGTGGCCGCCAAGGCGGGCGTGATCGGTATGACCAAAGTGTGGGCGCGTGAACTTGGCCGTCACAACATTCGGGTCAATGCGGTTGCGCCGGGATTTATCATGACCGAGATGGTGCGGCAGATGCCCGAGAATATCCTGGATGATATGAAATCCCACACCCCGCTCGGACGCCTGGGCGAACCGGTTGATATTGCCAACGCCTACGTCTGGCTGGCCAGCGATGAAGCCTCATTTGTTCACGGGACAACCCTGAGCGTGGATGGGGGCATCGTGGTGGGGACGTAGCCACAAACTTTTGGAGCGATTTTTAACCGGCGGCAGGATATCCTGCCGCCGGTTTTGCGTTTCTCATCATCGTTACCTTAAAAGATTCGAATTGCTTGTTGACAAGCCGATTTTAAAGTGCTATATTATGAAAGTGCTTTCATGAAAGCACTTTCATAACTATGAAATCGACCAAAGACCCCTTCCCAACCATTTATGATGTGGCCCAGGCCAGCGGGCTGAGTATTGCCACCATTTCACGGGCGTTGAATACCCCGGAAAAGGTGAGCGCCGCCACCCGGGATAAGGTCATGCGTGTGATCGAGGAGATCGGTTTTGTCCCCAAGGCGGATGCGCGCGCGCGCGCCTTGCAAAGCACCGGGCGGATTGGGGTTGTTACTCCGTTTTTCACTGCGCCCTCGTTTGTGGCTCGTTTGCGCGGAATTGCCGATGCGCTTTCCCCGACCAATTACGAGATGGTGGTTTACCCGGTCGATTCGAGCGAGCGCATCAATCATTACATCCAGACTCTGCCGTTAACCCGCAGCCTGGATGGGTTGATCATCGTTTCGATGGCCATTACCGACGAGGATGCTCGCCGCTTGCGCGATTACCAGGTCGAAACGGTCCTGATCGAGTTTCCCCACCCCAAGCTGAACACCATCGAAATTGACGACTTCGAGGGCGGTCTGATGGCGGCCCAGTACTTGATTGCCAAGGGCCATCGCCGCCTGGCATTTGTAGGCGTAGCCGACCTGCCTGAGTATGCCATCCACCCCGAAAGCCGGCGTTTGGCCGGGTTTCGCAAGGGACTCTCGCGGGCGGGTTTGCCTTTGCCCGAGGAATACATCTGCAATGTGCCTTATCGGATTGAACTGAACGAAAGCGCACACCGCATGTTGGGCCTGGCTGAACGACCGACTGCGGTTTTTGCCGCAACCGATTTGCAGGCCATGGGATTGTTAAAAATTGCCCGTGAAAAAGGCTTGCGTGTGCCTGAAGATTTGGCGATTGTCGGCTTTGACGATATTGATTTTGCCGATTATGTCGGCCTGACCACCATCCGCCAGCACATGTATCGTTCCGGGAAACTGGCGGTCGAGCTGCTGCTTTCGCGCTTGAAACAACCCGATATCGATGTCCAGCATATCAAATTACAACTGGAACTGGTCGAGCGGAATACCGCTTGAGCAATTCTTAACCGCTCAATTTTTCGGGGGGATGCACAAGCAGGTTTTGAAAGGAGGCTGTAAAACGAGGCGATACAAGTTTTTTGGCAAAGCAAGTTTTTTCAGTACGATGTTCAACCCTTAACTCAAAACTGTTTGGAGGAAAAGATGAAAACTATGATTTGGCGACTCGCCCTGTTGGTTGTTGCAGCAGCGATGTTCCTGAGCGCATGTGGCCCCGCCGCGACCGAGGCCACTGCCGAGCCTGCCGCCCCTGCTGCGGAAGAAGCTGCCCCGGCGGCCTCCGGCTCTTTCCTTGAGCGTGCTTTTGCCGGCGAGTTCAGCGGCACGGTTGTGACCATGGCTGGTCCTTTTGTCGACAGCGATGCGGTCAAGTTTGAGCAATCGATCAAGAGCTTTGAAGACCAGACCGGCATCGACATCCAGTACGCTGGTTCGAAAGAATTCGAAGCCTCGATCTCGATCAGCGTTGATGGCGGCAATCCGCCCGATATCGCCGACTTCCCCCAGCCTGGTTTGCTTGAAACCCAGGTGAAGAAGGGCAAAGTTGTTGACCTGAATACCTTCCTGGATTTGGAAAAACTCCAGGCGAATTACAACCAGTCCTGGCTCGACATGGCGACCATGGAAGGGCCGAATGGGCCGATCATGGCTGGCGTGTGGGGTCGTGTAAACGGTAAATCGCTGGTTTGGTATCCCAAAAAGGCTTTTGACGAAGCCGGTTACAAAGTCCCCGAAACCTGGGATGAGTTGATTGCCCTTTCGGATCAAATCGTTGCTGATGGGGATGCCCCCTGGTGTATCGGCATCGAATCCGGCGCTGCCACTGGCTGGGCTGCCACTGACTGGATGGAAGAGTTCATGCTGCGCACCACCTCCCTTGAAAACTACGACAAGTGGGTCAAGGGCGAACTGAAATTCGACTCCCCCGAAGTGCGCAAGGCTGCTGAAGCCATGTCTGACCTGTGGTTCAAAGAAGGCTATGCCTACGGCGGCCGCCAGGCGATTGCCACCACATCCTTCGGTGATTCCCCCAAGCCCATGTTCGAAAATCCGCCCAAGTGCTGGATGCACAAGCAGGGTAACTTCATTACCTCGTTCTTCCCTGAAGGTCTCGAAGCTGGTGTGGACTATAGCTTCTTCTACCTGCCCGGCATCGACCCGGCCTACGGTAAGCCCGTCCTCGTGGCTGGCGACATCTACGCCATGTTCAACGACCGCCCCGAAGTCCGCGCTGTCATGGAATACTTCACCACCGGCGCTTCGGTCGAAGGTTGGGTGCGCGCTGGCGGCGCCATCTCCCCGCACAAAGACTCCAGCCTGGATTGGTACACCAATGAAGTTGACCGTGGTGTGGCCGAGATCATCCTCAACGCTTCCTCAGTGCGCTTCGACGCTTCGGACCTGATGCCGGGCGCCGTTGGCTCAGGCTCGTTCTGGAAGTCGATGACCTCCTACGTTTCCGGTTCGATTGACCTGGATACCGCCCTCAAAGAAATTGACGCCTCCTGGCCGCAGTAATCTGCTAAAAAATTGCGCAGTCCTTCTTCCTGCGTGATCGACTGAATGGGGCAGAGGTGTTTTCTCCTTACACCTCTGCCCAAAAAACAAGCTTGTTCAATTCATCCGGCGAGGAGATAGTTATGCATAATCCTGGTTCCTCCCAAGAAAAAATCGGCGTTTTGGCCTGGGTAACAGCCAATATCAGCCGATTATTAATATCGCTGTTTGTACCGATTATCACCTTTGTGGTTTTGTGGCAGGGATTTCTTTTCCTGCGTGACAGCAATGCCCCCCAGATTGTGATTGTCCTTGTTTCCATCCTGTGGGGTGTGGGCGGCGTGGCCCTGTTGTATTTCATTTCCAACTATATCGTTGAGAGCCTGCCGCGCGCCTGGACGTATCGGTTGCAGCCTTTTGTTTTTGTCGGCCCGGCCCTGGCGATTTTGGCCTGGTTCCTGGCCCTGCCGACCCTGCGCACCCTGCGCCTGAGCTTCCTGAACGAGACAGGTTTCGATTTTGCCGGGCTGGATAATTACATTTTCGCCCTGACCGACCGCATCATGGTCGAGGCTTTTCGCAACAACCTGCTGTGGATGATTTTTGGCACGTTCTTCTGCCTCGCGTTTGGCCTGTTGATTGCTGTGCTGGCAGATCGTAGTCCGTATGAGAAAGTCTATAAAGCGATTATCTTCATGCCGATGGCGATTTCTTTTGTTGGCGCTGGCGTTATCTGGAAATTTGTCTATGCCTATAAAGGGGAAGGCGTGGGTATTCAGGAAATCGGCCTGCTGAACGCCCTGGTGCTGGCTTTTGGCGGCAAATCCCAGGCCTGGTTGTTGACCCCGCCCTGGAACAATTTCCTGTTAATTGTGATTATGGTTTGGCTGCAAACCGGTTACGCCATGGTGATTCTCTCCTCGGCCATCAAAGGCATCCCTGGGGAACTGCTCGAAGCCGCTCGCGTGGACGGGGCCAATGAGTTCGAGATTTTCTTCAAGATCATCATTCCATCCATCCAAAGCACGCTGATCGCGGTTGGGACAACCATCCTGATTTTCAGCTTGAAGCTGTTCGATATCGTCCGCGTGATGACCGGCGGCAATAACGGAACGAACGTGATTGCCAATGAGTTTTACATCCAACAATTTACTTACGGAAACTCTGGCCGCGCCTCCGCCATTGCCATCATCCTGCTGATTGCGGTCATTCCGGTCATGATTTATAACCTGCGCGAGTTCAGGGAAAGGAAGGCTTTCTAATGGCCGAGAATTCTGCGCGTTCCAAGAAAAAACTATCCCGCTTTTTGGTCGAAGCGACCCTGATTCTGGTCAGTTTGTTGTGGATTGTTCCGACGATTGGTGTTTTTATCACCTCCTTCCGTAACAGCCAGGATATTTTTGTCTCCGGTTGGTGGTCGATCTTCCCGCACCGGGCCTGGGTCGAGGTGAGCGAGGTTCGTCTGAATGATGACGTCGATGTCAATGGCCCGATCACGATTGGGCGGGTTACCGCCACTTTCGAAGAATACCGCCAGGGTGTCGAAGACGGTGAGAAGAAATACGTCTGGTTTGGCAACAAACGCACCCGCCTGGTCAAGGTTCAGGAACTCCAGTGGAAGATGTTCGATACCAGCCTGACGTTGGAAAACTATTCCAATGTTTTGACTGGCGGTGAAATCCGTTTCAAGGATGCCAACGGCGCTGAAATTGTGCGCCAGGGCAACAACTTGAGCGTGGCTTTCCTCAATTCGGTGGCGGTGGCCGTCCCGGCAACGATTATCCCGATCCTTATTGCCGCTTTTGCTGCCTACGGTTTTGCCTGGATGAACTTCCCCGGCCGCAAGCTGCTCTTTATCATCGTAGTAGCCTTGCTGGTGGTGCCCTTGCAGATTGCTCTGGTGCCGATTTTGCAGGATTACACCCGCCTGAACCTGAATGGGACTTACCTGGCCATCTGGATGGCGCATACCGGGTTTGGGCTGCCGCTGGCGGTTTATCTGTTGTTCAACTACATCGGCACCCTGCCGCGTGAAACCCTCGAAGCCGCTTTTATCGACGGCGCCTCCCATTTCACCATTTTTGTCCGCCTGATTTTGCCGCTCTCTGTCCCGGCCCTGGCTTCTTTTGCCATCTTCCAATTCCTGTGGGTTTGGAACGATTACCTGGTGGCCCTGGTCTTTTTGGGTGACAAGAACCGTGTCATGACCAGCGCCCTGGCGGCCATGGTGGGTGAAAAGGGCCAGGACTGGCACTTGCTCACCTCTGGGGCATTCCTGAGCATGTTGCTGCCGCTGGTTGTCTTCTTTGCCTTGCAACGTTATTTCGTGCGCGGCTTGATGGCTGGTTCTGTCAAAGGATAAAACCGGCCATGAAGACATATTCCAATGGCAACCCGCAAGGGTTGTGGTATCAACACGCCATTTTTTATGAAGTCAACCTGCGCGCCTTCTATGACAGCAACGGTGACGGGCACGGCGACCTGCCTGGGCTGATTCAGAAATTGGATTACCTGCGCGATTTGGGCGTGGATTGCCTGTGGCTGATGCCAATCTACCCTTCGCCGCGCCACGACGACGGCTACGACATCTCGGATTACTGCAATATCGATCCGGTTTTTGGCACGCTGGATGATTTCAAACGGCTGCTGGCCGAGGCTCACCGCCGCGGGATGCGTATCATCACCGACCTGGTCTTGAATCACACCTCCGAGCAGCATCCCTGGTTTCAGGCGGCCCGCTCCGATCGCAACTCGCCGTATCGCGATTTCTATGTTTGGAGCGATAGCGACCAGAAGTATAAAGATGCCCGCATCATCTTCACCGACACCGAAACTTCCAACTGGACGTTTGACCCGCTGGCCGGGCAATATTTCTGGCATCGTTTCTACAAAACCCAGCCGGATCTCAACTTTGACAACCCGGCTGTCCAGCAGGTCATGCTCGAGGTCGCCAAATTCTGGCTCGATCTGGGTATCGATGGTTTCCGTGTCGATGCGCCGCCATACTTGTTCGAGCGTGAAGGCACCAGTTGCGAGAATTTGCCCGAAACCCATGCCTACCTCAAACGTTTCCGCGCTTTTGTCGAGCAGGTCAATCCCGAAGCCCTTTTGTTGAGCGAAGCCAATCAGTGGCCCGAGGACGTACGCGAATATTTCGGCAACGGCGACCAGATGCACATGAATTTCCACTTTCCGCTCATGCCGCGCATTTTCCAGTCGCTGGCCGTGGCGGATCGCGCCCCGATTGCCGAAATCCTGGCGCGCACCCCTGACCTGCCGCCAGGCTGCCAGTGGGCAACCTTCCTGCGCTGCCACGATGAGCTGACCCTCGAAATGGTCACGCCCGAAGTGCGCCGCTTGATGTGGGATTTCTATGCCCCTGAGCCGCGCATGCGCCTGAATATGGGCATTCGCCGCCGGCTGGCGCCCCTGCTGGAGAACCACCCGGCCCGGCTGCGCGTGGCGCACTCCATCCTGTTGACCCTGATCGGCTCGCCGACCTTGTACTATGGCGACGAAATCGGCATGGGGGATGATATCTGGCTGCCCGACCGTAACGGTGTCCGCACCCCGATGCAGTGGGATAACAGCCCCAATGCCGGGTTTTCCAAAGCCTCCAGCCTGTACGCGCCGGTCATCGCGGATGAAACCTACGGGTTCCAGCGCCTGAGCGTCGCCGCCCAGGAAAAGGCCCCGGATTCGCTCCTGAACTGGCTTAAACGGGTCATCCGCACCCGCCACCATTATCCGGCCTTCGGCAACGGGGCGCTGCGCCTGCTGCCGGCCTGCCCGGCCATCCTGGCCTACCTGCGCCAAAATGGGACTCAAACCCTGCTGGTTGTCAACAACCTTTCTGCGGAACCCCAAACCTTTCAGCTTGACCTGTCCTCTGCCACGCTTACCCCTCTGCTCGAAGGCCATCCCGTCTCTGTTGATGGAACATTCAGCCTGCCGGGGTATGGTTTTCAGTGGTATGAAGTATTTCAAATGGAGGCGAAAGCCTCCTGATTATTGCGAAAAACCAGAAAGGCCTATCCCATGTCTCCTCTCTATGGCGGAATCGAAGCGGGCGGCACCAAGTTTGTCTGCGCCGTGGGCACCGGCCCCGACGATATTCGGGCCGAGGTGCGTTTCCCGACCACCTCCCCGGCGGAAACCATCCAAAAGGCGATTTCATTCTTCAATGAGCAGCAAAAACTGCTGCATCGACCCCTGACCGCCATTGGCATTGCCGCTTTCGGTCCGCTCGATCCCAATCGCGCCTCAGCCACTTTCGGCTTTATCACCTCCACGCCCAAGCCTGGCTGGCAGAATGCTGATCTGGCTGGGGAAATTCGCCGCGCGATGCGCCTGCCGGTCGGTTTCGATACCGACGTGAACGGGGCGGCTCTGGCGGAAGGCCGCTGGGGCGCGGCGCACGGCCTGGATACCTTCCTGTACCTGACCATTGGCACAGGCATTGGCGGCGGAGGCATGGTCGGCGGCAAACTGATGCACGGTTTGATTCACCCAGAGATGGGCCACATCCGCCTTCCGCACGACCGCCAGCTTGACCCCTTCGAAGGAGCTTGCCCGTATCACGGCGATTGCCTGGAGGGTCTGGCTGCCGGCCCGGCCCTTGAGAAGCGCTGGGGTGTGCGGGCCGAGACTCTGGCCCAAGATCACCCGGCCTGGGAACTCGAAGCCCATTACCTGGGGTTGGCCTTGAGCAATTTCATCTGCACCCTTTCCCCCCAGCGCATCATCCTGGGGGGCGGGGTGATGTCCCAGCCGCATTTGTTCCCCTTGGTGCGCGCCAAAACGGTTGAACTGCTCAACGGTTATGTTCAATCGCCGCAGATTTTGCAGAATATCGCTGAATATATCGTCCCGCCGGCCCTCGGCGCACAGGCCGGGGTTTTGGGCGCTTTTGCGCTTGCCAAGGCCGCCCTGTAGGACAAACTGCCCAGTTTTCTCCAATTGCCATGCATACACTTAATCTTCCTCTTGAAACCACCCGCGCCCTGGAGCGCTTGCTGCCGCGAATTGCAGCGCGCTTCAGCGCCCGGATCAAACGCCAGCCTGGCGACTGGCGTGTTTTCGAATCCCGGCTACAGGCCCACTTCCCGCGCCTGTTTGGACTGCTGCTGCAACTCTACGGACAGCGCCATGACCTGTATTACCATCTTGAAGAACTGCTGGCCTTGCTGGCTGCCAGTTGGCTCGAACGTCGCGGCGAACTCAAGCAGCTCGATGCCGAACGCGAAAATTCTCCGCGCTGGTTCCAATCCAACCAGATGCTTGGTGGTGTCTGCTATGTTGACCTGTTTGCCGGGAATCTGGCTGGTTTGCGCGCAAAAATCCCTTATTTCCAGGAACTTGGCCTGACCTACCTGCATCTGATGCCGCTCTTCAAGTCGCCTCCTGGTGAGAACGATGGCGGCTATGCGGTCAGCAGCTATCGTGAAGTCAACCCGACCCTGGGCACGACCGCCGAGTTGGCCGAACTGGCCGAAGAACTGCGTCAGGCCGGTATCAGCCTGGTGCTCGATTTGGTTTTCAATCACACCGCCAGCGACCACGAATGGGCGCTGCGCGCTCTGCAAAACGACCCGGAATTTCGCGATTTTTACTATATTTTCCCCGACCGCCAGATGCCGGACGCCTACGAACGCACCCTGCGCGAAATCTTCCCCGATGAGCACCCCGGCGCGTTCTCTCCGCTCCCCCCTCCCCCAAATTCTGCCCTTGGGAATTTGGGGGAGGGGCCGGGGGTGGGGGC
>JAEWVF010000010.1 GCA_023459215.1 Chloroflexota bacterium | reverse complement strand
CTTGACTTTAGAGTTCGTTTTTACGAGTCTGGCAAAGCAGGAATCTTGGCTCAATGGGCGCTTAAAACCCAAAATCTGGACACGGATTACGCGGATTGGACGGACTGCCCTACGGGCGCGCGGATTTTTTAAGAAAAATCTGTGAGATTCCGCGTAATCCGTGCAATCCGTGTACCAAAAGGTTTTAACCCAAATTGAACTCTAAACTCAAGTCAGATCAGGACACTATTATATGCCACTTGCCTGCCGCCTTGAAGTCCCCTCCGCGGCGGGTTGGTGGCCGATTGTTAGTCCGCCGATAGGCGCGGCCCCGGCCTTTTGGCTATCCTTTCTTTTGTGAAGCACACACTCGTTCACAAAGGAGAAAAGGATTCATGTTTTCGCAAGTTTTGTACCGGCTCGGGCGGATATTGATCCGGGCCTACGCCGGCTGGATGCTGCAACTGGACATCCAGCGCCACCAGTCCCTGCCAGCCGGGCCGGTTTTGTTCGCCGCCAACCATCCCAGCACCAGCGACCCGATCTTTATCCACCTGATCTCGCCCCGCCCGATCAGCATTATGATTACCTCCAAGGTTTTCTCGATCCCGGTCCTGGGCGCGTACATGCGCAAGATGCAGCAGATTTGCGTTTCACCCGGCAAGAGCGAGCAGGTGTTGGATGAAGCCCGCCACACGCTGCAAGCCGGACGCTCGGTGATGATTTTCCCCGAGGGGCTGATCAGCCCGCCCAACGGATTCCACGCTCCGCGCTCGGGGGTGGCGCGCCTGGCGCTCCAGGCCGGGGTGCCGGTCGTCCCGCTCGGCATTTACCTCGACGAGGAAAACTGCAAGCGCGTCCCGACCACGCTCGAAGGCCAGGACGACCTGATTACCTGGTACCTGCGCGGGCCGTATGCGGTCACGATTGGCAAGCCGCTCTGGTTTAGCGGCGACGCAGACGATCGGCCGCTGGTCAAAACGGTGGCCGAGAACATCATGGATCACATCCGCCAGTTGGCCGGGGAAAGCCGCCAAAGGGCATTGGCCTGAAAGAAACCAGAGACCGGCGTTACGCCGGTCTCTTTTGTTGGTTTGTAAAGTTTGGGGATGTATTTTCACCACGACGGTAACAAAGGTGCACGAGGAAAACCCCATTTTTTGTTTTTAAGCTCCGTAGTGATCCGTTGCAGCCGCCTTAGAGTCTGATGATCTGCATGTTCCCATCCACATAACTCTGGATGGTTTCTGTCACCCGCAGGCGCGGGTCGGCTTCGTACAGGCTGCGCACCTGCTCGAAGTCGGGCACATCGCCGCCGGTCAGTTCGGCCAGTTGGTCGAGCAGGGCCAGGTCGGCCGCCTCGATCTGATTGTCATCCATTTCATACTTCAGGATCAGCCCCCAGCAGTCCCAGGGCAGCAGCTCGACCTTGTTCAGCGCGGCCACATCGCGGATGAAGTCGCCGCGGATGAATCCCAGCCCGCGCATGTCGAAGATGCCGAAGGAATCCGGGTCTGCGGCTCCGCTGCGGCACATCTGCCAGGCCCGGCCGCCGACGATGAACTGGTCGCGCGGCACATCCAGCGGGTCGAAGCTGACCTGCATCTCACGACACTGGAACTCGTCCAGTTGGGCATCCACCAGCACCCAGCGCCCCTGCGCCGCGTTCCAATATTCGGCCACCCAGTGGTCTTCGTAATGGTTTGGCAGGAAGTACGCCCCGAATCCGCAGCGCGCGCGGGCCGGGATGCCCTGCTGGCGCAGCATGGCGACCAGCAGCAAGGTATGGTCGCGGCAGTTGCCGACCAGTTTGCGCTCCAGCGGACGAGCCGCGCTCAACGGGCGCGGGTCCAGTTCGAGCGTTCGCGCCAGGCGCTTTTCCATCGTTCGCAGTTGCACTTCAGCTTCACACTCGGGGCTGAGTTTCAATCCGTACCGTTCGGCCCAGAAAACATGCACCGTAACGCCCTGGACGATTTTGCACAACTCCCCGATGTCGCCCGGCAGGGAATCGAACAGGTGGGCAAACTGCCCCGGTTGGCTGATGCGGCCCTGACTGCTAAAGAATGAAAGATTGTTCATGGTGCCTCCTGGTTGTGTTTATACACCCTGCCCCAACCGGAGGGTCAAGGGTGGTTTTATGGTAATATCCGACCAGTTTTCAGCCATGCCTGCCTGTTCGCCGAACCCTCCCGACTTGTGCCCTGCATCCCGCCCATGATCTCGCGGAAACCGCTCCGATTCTCCCCTGCAACCATCCCGCTGGCTTTTGCTGCGCTGGTTGTGCTGGCCTATGGCCTGCTCGTCACCCGCACCGGCTTCTACTGGGACGATTGGCCCTTCGCCTGGGGCGCGCATTTCGCCGGGCCGGAGAGCTTCCTGCGCTCCTTCCTGCGCGTGCGGCCCTTCCTTGGCCCGATTTTCTACCTGACCACCGGCCTGCTGCCCGAAACGCCGCTGGCCTGGCAGCTTTTTGCGCTCGTTATCCGCTTCCTGTTGACCCTGGCCGCCTGGTGGGCCTTGTCCAGTATTTGGCCCGAACGCCCGTGCCAGACCCTGGCCGCCGCCCTGGTTTTCCTGGTCTATCCCGGTTACTCACAGCACTGGGTCGCCTTTACCCATATCAACCAGGAACTCATCCCGCTGCTCTTCTACATCCTGTCCTTTGGCGCGACTGGCTGGGCCTTTCACCGCCCCGACCGTTTCCGCTCGCGCAGCCTGATCGCCCTTTTGCTGCTCCTGCTGGGTGTTTTCCCGACCGAATACTTTGTCACCCTCGAGCCGCTGCGTTTCCTGTTCATCTTCTCGATGCTCAAGGATGTGCCGCTCATTCCGCGCGCCTGGCAGACCTTCAAACGCTGGTTGCCCTACCTGTTTGTCTGGCTGCTGAACGCCGCCTGGCTGTTCTTCTATTACCGCTCCGGCGTTTACGCCAACTACGATCTTGAAGTGGTTCAGGATGTCCAGGCTTCGGCTTCCGGCGCTTTAAGCGGTTTTATCGCCGCTGCGGTTGAAGCCGTCTTCAAAGCGGGACTCGTCGCCTACGCCCAAATCCTGGCTCTCGTGACCGAATCCTTTCCCAGCCCCACCGCCATCCTGACCCTGGCCCTGATTGCCGTCACCTTCGCTGCCCTGACCTTCTACCTCTCCCGTCTGTCAACCTTCACCGAGTCCGCTCCCCTCCGTGAGTCCGTTACAGAGTCCGTTGACCCGTCCGCTCCCCTCCGTGAGTCCGTTTCAAAATCCGTTCCCCCGTCCGTTTCCCTCCGTGAGTCCGTTATAAAGTCCGCTGACCCGTCCGCTCCCCTCCGCGAGTCCGTTTCAAAATCCGTTCCCCAGTCCGTTTCTTTCCGTGAGTCCGTTATAGAGTCCGTTGACAGGTCCGTTAATCGGTCCGTTGACTTCCTCCTGATCGGCCTGCTCGGCATCCTGCTTGGGCGCATCCCCTCCTGGGCGGCCGGACTGCCGCTCACCCTGCAATCCAGCTTTGACCGTTTCAATGTCTCGCTCATGCTGGCCGCCAGCCTGTTCATCGTCGGCCTGCTCGAAGTACTTCTGCGCAGCCAGCGCCAGAAACTGGTTGCTCTCAGCTTGCTGGTTGCCCTGGGCGTCGGACAGCAGTTCTACAATGCCAACATCTTCCGCCGCGATTGGCAGCGTCAGCGCGAGCTTTATTGGCAGCTCACTTGGCGCGCCCCGGCCATCGCGCCCGGCACGGTGCTCTTTACCGATACGGTCGAGATCGACTACGAAACCGACTACTCCCTGACCGCGCCGGTCAACTGGTTGTACGCCCCCAACCTGAACACCCTCGAACTGCCCTACCTGGTCTTTGGCGTTGATATGCGCCCCAACCGCCTGGACCTCGATTCCAACACCCCAATCGAATTTGCCTACCGCCCGGCCCATTTCAGCGGGAACACTTCCCAATCGATAGCCTTCCTTGCCCCTAAAAACGGCTGTCTGCGTCTGCTGGCCCCCGGCGACGAGATCGGCTACCAGAACCTGTCCGCGCGAATGCAGCAAGCCATCGCCCTGTCAGACCTGGGACGCATCCAGGCGGCATCCGTTGCTGAGTCCGTTTCAATCCGCGATTCTGCTACAGAATCCGCTGCTGAGTCCGTTTCAATCCGTGAGTCCGCTACAGAGTCCGTTGTCAGGTCCGTTTTCGGCCCCGCTCCCGCCCTGGATTGGTGCTACTTCTACACTCACGCCGACCTGGCTCGCCAATACTCCGCCTGGAACGATGTGGTCCGCCTCGACCGTCAGGCCGCGGAACTCGGACTGGCGCCCTCCGACCCGCTCGAATGGCTGCCTTTTGTCGAAGCCGGAGCCTCCCTCGGTCAGTTTGACCTGGCTGCCGAACGCACCCGCCAGGTCGTTGCCGTGCGTCCCTTTTTGCGTAAGGCTTTTTGCGCCGCCTGGCTGCGCGCCGAACAGTGCCAGCCCCTGCCGCCCGGGTTGCTGGCAGACCTGGGCTGCCAATAGTATACTGTCGGCTATCTCACTCAGGAAACCTATCCATGAACGCTGCCAAACCTTATGCTGTTACCTTTGTCTGCCTCGGCAACATCTGCCGCAGCCCGCTGGGCGAAGGGATTTTCAAGAAACTTGTCCGCGAGGCCGGGCGTGAAGCCGAATTCCAGATCGAATCGGCTGGGCTGGGCGGCTGGCATGTTGGCGAAGACCCCGACAGCCGCTCACAAATCGTTGCCCGCCAGCACGGAATCATCCTCGATAGCACGGCCCAACAGTTCCGCCCCCGCGACCTGGAGCGTTTTGACCTGATTCTGGCCCTCGACGAAGATATTTATCACGGCTTGCTGCGCATGGCGGGCAATGGCCCTGCCTGCGAGAAAATCCATTTGCTGCGCGAGGCCGATCCGCAGGCGCGCGGCAATCTTGAAGTTCCCGATCCCTACTATGGCGACCTGAACGATTTCGAATCCGCCTACCAGATGATCGAACGCTCCTGCCGCGGCTGGCTTGAGCGCCTGCCCAAACGCTGAATGTTCCCGCAGCCCTTGCTCCAGTTTATCGATGATCAAGGTTGGGGCGCGATTGTCAGCGCGCAACCCCTCGGCGGCGGCTGCATCAACGATGCCCGCCTGTTGACCACCCACAGCGGACCGCCATTGTTCATCAAGCAGAATCGCGCCATTCCCGCCGATATGTTTGCGCGCGAAGCCGACGGTTTGCGCGAACTGGCCAAAGCGCCCGGCGCGCCGCGCGTGCCGCAAGTGTATCTCTCTGCTCCCGAATTTCTCTTGCTCGAATACCTGCCGCCTGAACCGCGCAGTCCGCGCTGCTGGGAGATTTTTGGCGAACAGATGGCCGCCCTGCACTTGTATACTCATCCGCACTTTGGCTTTGCCGCCGATAATTACATCGGCTCGACGCCCCAGCCGAACCGCGAGAACGCCGATGGTTTTACCTTTTTTGCCGGGCAGCGTTTGCTTTTCCAGGCCGGATTGGCCCATCGCGCCGGGCTGCTTTCGAGCGCTGAAGTGCGCCAGGTCGAGCATGTCTGCCAACGCCTGCCGGACTTGATTCCTGTGCAACCCGCCAGCCTGTTACACGGCGACTTGTGGAGCGGCAATATCCACCTTGGGCCAGGCGGTCTGGCCTGCCTGATCGATCCGGCAGTTTACTATGGCTGGGCCGAAGCCGACCTGGCGATGGCCAACCTGTTCGGTTCGCTGCCAGCCGGGTTTTATGCTGCCTACCAGACTGTCCGCCCATTGCCGCCAGGCTACACCTCCCGTTTTGATTTGTACAATCTCTATCATCTGTTCAACCACCTGAATCTCTTTGGAACAGGTTACCTGCACCAGGTTCGGGCAGTTTTGCAGCGCTATGCCTGAAAAACTGCCGTAAAAAGACAACGACCACCGCATCACGGGTGGTCGTTGTCTTTTTGTTGGGTTTTTAGCTGTTAAGAATTAGCGGTTGACCAGGTAGAGCACCCCGGTCGCCAGCGCCACCAGGCCGGTCACGGTTCCCATCAATGGGAAACTGACTCCCAGGGCCGCTAATCCGGCCAGGATCAGGTAAACAGCGAGCAAAATGGTGGTCAGGTTCTTGGGCAGTTTCATGGGTTTCTCCTTTGGGTAAAAAAAACGGTTGAGGGTCAGGCCAGCGCGGCCTGATCGGTAATCTCCAGGGCCTTGTCCAATATGGCAAAACCTTCTTTGAGTTGTTCTTCGCTGATAATCAGCGGCGGGATGATCAGGATGGTGTGCCAGTGGGTGTATACGAACAGGCCCTGATCGCTGCAATATTTCTTGAGCGCATTCATCTCCGGGCTGGAGCCGTTCCAGGGGGCCATCGGTTCTTTTGTTGCCCGGTTTTTGACCACTTCGACGATTCCAAACAACCCGATCGAGCGCACTTCGCCGACCGACGGGTGGCTTTCGCCCAGGTCTGTCAGTAACTTGTGCAGGACCGGCCCCATTGCCGCGGCATGTTCGACGATTTTTTCCTCGCGCATCACCTCGATGTTGGCCAGGGCCGCCGCCAGTGAGATCGGGTGGGCGGTGTAGGTTAATCCGCTTTCGAAAACTGTTTCGTTGAAAGTGGCTGCGATTTCGGGCTTCATCGCCACTGCGCCGAGCGGCGCATAAGCGGAGGTCAGCCCCTTGGCCATGGTCATCAGGTCGGGGACGACATTCCAGTTTTCGATGGCAAACCATTTGCCGGTGCGTCCGAACCCGGCCATGACCTCATCCGCAATCATCAGGATGCCGTATTTGTCGCACAGGGCGCGCACGCCCTGCATGTAACCGTCCGGCGGGATGATGATGCCGTTCGTGCCGGTCACGCTCTCCATCAGGATTGCGGCGATAGTTTCCGGCCCC
This sequence comes from Chloroflexota bacterium, assembly GCA_023459215.1. Classification (GTDB taxonomy): domain Bacteria; phylum Chloroflexota; class Anaerolineae; order Anaerolineales; family Villigracilaceae; genus UBA8950. The sequence goes on along the minus strand of JAEWVF010000010.1, from coordinate 47,160 downwards.
TCGTAGCGGATGATTTCCTCCAGGTGGTTGAGATAATCCAGCGTGAAATCGGCCTCCGAAATGGCCGGGTTGCTGCGGTGGAAGGTCGAGCGGTAGCGGTAGGGGTCGAGGAAATGCACCACCCCGCTCATCAGGTTCGGCTCCCAGGTGACACGGCGCGGGTCCCCGGTGGCGGCCATCGCCCCGGCGGTGGCCCCGTGATAGGAACGGTAGCGCGCCAGGATTTTGTGCCGCCCGGTGTGGGCGCGGGCGATTTTGATGGCATTCTCGTTGGCGTCTGCCCCGCCCAGGGTGAAAAGCACCTTGCTCAAATGGCCGCCGGGAGTGATTTCGGCGACCGCGCGCGAAGCCAGCGCCCGCACTTTGGTCGCCATGCCGGGAGCGGCATAGGGCAGTTCGGCGGCCTGCTCCTGGATGGCGCGAATCACCTGCTCGTTGCCGTGACCGATGTTGACGCACATGGTCATCGAGTTAAAATCCAGGTAGCGCTTCTCGTTGACATCCCAGAAATAAACGCCTTGGGCGCGTTTGACCGGGATGGGGTTGATCCTGGTCTGGGCCGACCAGGTATAGAAAGCGTGTTCGCGGCTGAGGGGCAGGATTTGATCATCGGGTAGATCGAACATGAAGGGTATCTCCGTTGGGTTGAAGGTCTGTTGCGGGCAAAAAAACATCCCGCAGGGATTGGGCGGGATGTTTCTGCTTAACCATTTCTATGGCTTCAAGCGGGTGTCGGTTGAATTCAGTTCGCGCTCGATTTTGTCGAGCAGGGCGTCGATCTGGCTGATCCAGTATTCTTCCTCGTCAAGTGTAGGCCAGGCCTGCACCTGCAACTCGCTGGTTGCCGTCGGGGTGGGCGCTTCCGGGGTTACCGGTTCCGGGGTGTTGCTCGGCGTGGCGGTTGGCAGTTGCTCTTCGCGCACGCTCGGAAACGGCAGGGTCGGATATGGGGTGTTGTTTCCGCCCTGGCAGGCGCTCAAAAGTCCGCCCAGGACGAGGAAAACCGACACAACAATTAATTTCTTCACAGCGGCTGGCTTAGTTCCGGATGTAACGGGCCTTCCAGGTGCTGTAGGCGGCTCTAAAATCCCTGGTGGCAATGAACAGGGTCAGGTGGACGCTTTTCAGCGAAGAATGCGCATCCAGGATACTCTGCCCGGCCAGGTTGCGGTCCAGCACGGTGTAGAAGCCGTTGAAACCGGCATTACTGGTGAAGACGACATTGGCGTTCGCGCGGGCCTGTTCGGCAGTGGCAATCGCAGTGTAGAAGTTTGACAGGGCCACTTCCAGGGCATACACATCGCGGCCCTTCTTGGTCTCGAAGTCAATCAGCGACTGGAACGCATCAGCGGTCTTGTAGGCATCCCGGATGACGGCAGTTTGATTGTCGTACCAGGCGCGTTTCTTCAACCAGATGGCGCGCAGTTCCGCGTCGGTTACCTTGCCCAGGCCGGGAACAGGCTTGGCCGGCGCGGGATCGTCGGCCAGGGCCGGTGAAACTACTGAAAACGACACCGCCACAATGGTCAACAATAACACCAAAACAGATAAGATTTTTGATTTGCTCATGGTTTCTCCTTATTCAGTAACGACCCTGATTATAGCATACGGCCAGGATGGCCAAACGCCGTCCAATGGTAACCTGTGCGATTCAAGCCCCGGCAGGTATAATACCGGCCCTTTTCCCTTTTTTCACAAACAGGAGAGCCATGCAACCCTTTCCTTATCGCCGGATCATCGTTATCGGCGTAACCAGCGCCGGAAAATCGACCCTGGCCGAGCGCCTCGCCCAAAAACTGGGCCTGGAATTTATCGAACTGGATGCCCTGCACTGGGAACCAAACTGGGTGGACGCGCCGGATAACGTTTTTCGCCAGCGAGTTGCGGCTGCCATTTCGGCTCCAGGCTGGGCGCTGGCCGGCAACTACAGTGTCGTCCGCGACCTGACCTGGCCGCGCGCCGAAGCCGTGATCTGGCTCGACTATCCCCTGCCGATTGTTTTCTGGCGTTTGTTGACCCGTACCCTGCGCCGCTGGTGGACGCGCGAACTGCTCTGGGGCACCAACCGCGAAGACCTGTGGAACCATTTCAAACTCTGGTCAGATGATTCCCTTTTCCACTGGCTTTTCAAAACCTACTGGCGGCGCAAACGCGAGATTCCGCAATTCCTGGCGCGCCCTGAATACGCCCACTTGAAACTGATTCATTTCAAAACGCCCCGAGAAACCGAAAACTGGTTAAACTCGCTCCCATGAAAACAAAATTCATCCCCGGTTTGCAATTTTGCGGGCAGTTTTATGCGCAAGCTGTGCGCCCGCTGCTCGAAAAGTATTTTCCCTCGCTCGAATACAGCGCGGCCCTGCTGGGCGACGGCTCAGAAACCCTCGGGTTTGACACGCCCATGTCCACGGATCACCATTGGGGTCCGCGTGTCATGCTTTTTGTGCGTGAAACCGACCTGAATCTTGCCCCGCGCATCCACCAAATGCTGGCCGAAAACCTGCCCTACTCCTTCATGGGCTATTCGACCCATTTTTCGGAACCGAATCCGGACGACAACGGCGTTCAGCATCTGACGATGGTAGATTCCGGCCCGGTTAACCATCGCGTCACCGTTCAGACGCCCCTCAGCCTGCTCGCTGACCATTTGGGTTTAAACCACACTGAGACTCTCTCCCCCGTCGACTGGCTTTCCATCCCCGAACAGCGTTTGCTGACCCTGACGGCTGGAGCCGTGTATCACGACGGGATCGGCCTCGAAGAAGTTCGCCAACGCTTCAGTTATTATCCCCGCGAGGTTTGGCTTTACCTGCTGGCCTGCGGCTGGGCGCGCGTCGGACAGGAAGAGCACTTGATGGGTCGTGCCGGATTGGTTGGCGATGAAATCGGTTCAGCGCTGATTGGCGCGCGCCTGGTGCGCGACATCATGCGCCTGTGCTTTTTGATGGAACGCCGCTATGCGCCCTACCCCAAATGGTTTGGGACTGCCTTTAAACGGCTCGCCTGTGGGCCGGAACTTTATCCGGCCCTGCGCAAAGTGCTGTCCGCCCGAAGTTGGCAAACGCGCCAGAAACATCTCATCCCTGCCTATGAGTTTATCGCCCGCAAACACAATGCCCTGGGCTTGACCAAACCCTTGCCCGATACCACCCTTGAATTCTTTGGGCGGCCCTTCCAGGTGATTGCCCTGCATGGTTTTGCCGGGGCGCTCCTGGCCGAAATCAGCGCCCCGGCGATTACCGCACTGCCCCTGATTGGCAGCGTTGACCAGTGGAGCGATAACACCGACTTGCTCGAAAACAACAATTTGCGCTCGCAGATTGCCGGGATGTATTCATAATTTCCCCTGTCCAGACGAATTTGGAATACCCGGTGCATTTTCTGTTCCAGGTGTGTATAATTATTTCATGTCCGAAGACAATTTCAAACGTCCCAACACAGGCATGTTGTTTTTGATCGACGTGGGCGAAAATTCCCCGCAAAAGTTGACCCTGGTGCGCCTGGTCATGAAGGGGGTGCGCATCGACCATGAAAGCCTGTGGCGGAGCCTGAACACCTTGCCTGCCGAAAAACAAATGGATCGGGCCTTCTTCGAAAAAGCGCTGGATGAACTGGTGCAGGAAGAATGGCTGTGGCGGGTCGAGATGGATGGCAAAACTATTTACAGTCCCAGGTTGAAAACCAATGAGGGCAAACCAAAGTAAAAAAAACCGGGCAGGTTTTCCTGCCCGGTTTTCGTTTTATGAAAAAGTGAGCTTGATGGGTCGATTTGCCAGAATGGCCACAGCAAGCACAAGGTTGAAAAAAAGCAGAAGACCGGAAGCCAGCCATTCAGAACTAACGGATAGGTAAATATTCAACGTAACCAGGGCAGCAAAAACAACCATCAGCCGCGAATTTTTCTCAACATCGCAGGCAGGTTGTTTCGTGCTCATAATCCACATGAGCCAGCCCACAACAACAAAAAACAGCGCCAGCGCCAGTGTAAATACCAAAATCTGCTGACCGGTGAAGAACGGCGAATTGATCAGCACAACGCCACAGTAATCTGCTGTCGAGCGCGGGGGCATGCTGCCCACCACGGAAATACGCGCCATAATAAATCTGCCCCAGGCTGCATCAGAGGCTCGAATCGGCCAGGATAACTTGTGAGTCTGGCCGGGGGCAAAAGCCAGATGTTGCTCCAATTGATTGACCACCAATGCAGAACCAAGCGTATGCATCATGCGCACGGTGGCGTTGGCATCGCGGGTGGAGTTGTTCGAAAGTTCAGCCGTCATCACTGCCGATTCATTGCTGGTGATGGCCAACGGACAGGAAAACCCTTTTGTTTTCTGTTCAAAAGACAAACCAGTCTGAAAATAATCGGCTTCGAAATCCGCCCAGACCATCAGTGTGGTGAATAACAATCCAATCACAATCCCCGCTGCATAAAGGCCAAAGCCAAGACCAGCTTTATATCGCTGCAAAAAACTCATTCTTTTCTCCATTTTTGATGAAAAGCACCTCTTTATTATATTCCAGCCCCCCAAAAGTTACAGAAAAGACAAGCGCGGCATCGTGATATACTACCGAATATGTCTGATTTTAGGCCGTGTGATGGCAGATTGCCAGATAAAGTGCTCGCAGGGATTGCCACATTTAATGCCGGCGATTTCTACGAAGCCCATGACCTGCTCGAAGAAGCCTGGATGGCTGAAACGGGTGAAATTCGCGATTTATACCGGGGGATTTTACAGATAGCGGTCTGTTACTTTCACATCACGCGCCGCAATTATGAAGGCGCGCAGAAGATGTACGCCCGCAGCCTGAAGTGGCTGACGAAGTGGCAGCCCAACTGTCGCGGGGTGCGCGTCACGGAACTGCTGCGGGATGCCGAAAACGTTATCCAGGTCCTGAGCGACCTCGGGCCGGAAAAAATCGCGGAATTTAATCCGCTATTGTTCAGGCCGATCCAGTTGGAGCAACATTATTGGTGTGACCGCTGTGGGGCGGAAATGTTCGAACGCAATTGCAAGGTTACCTGCCCGAACTGCGGCAACCGTTTCGATTGCTCCGATTTGACGATTTATATCGATTAACCGACCAGGATCGCTCGCGCCGGCGCGCCATCGGCCCCGGCCAGTTTCAACGGCAGGCAATACAGGTCATAAAAGCCGCGCGGCACCTGCGCCAGGTTAAGGCCTTCGAGTGCGATAATGCCCGCTTGCAGCAAAACCCGGTGGGTCGGGACTGAGTCGCTGTATGGGGCAACCGAAAGGTAATCGACGCCGACCAGTTTGACGCCGCGCTCGACCAGCCATTCAGCGCCATCTTCGCTGATGGCGACAAAATCTTCCTGGAAGCGGGTTTCACCCTGCGCCCAGAACTTGGAGTTGCGCGTGCCGAACAGAATGCGGGTTGTCCCGGCGGCCAGCGGGATGCGCTCAAGCACTTCAGCGCTGATTTCATCGACATCGTCGGGCAGTTGAACGACATAGCATGGCCCGGTCAGCACATCCAGCGCCAGGCTTTCGACTGTGCGGCCATCGTTGAGAAAATGATGCGGCGCATCGACATGCGTGCCGGTGTGGGCCGAAATATCGAGGCGGGTCAGGTTGTATTCCGCGCCGGCTTCCATGCTTTCGGTTAAGGGCATTTTTACGGGCGGATCGCCTGGCCACACTGGCAAACTGGGCGAAATGGTCAGGGAAATATCATAGATTGGCATAACCGTTTCTCCTTTGGCTGAAAAGGTCGAGCAAAAAGAAAGCCAGCGGGTTACCACCCGCTGGCTTTGAAATATTCATCCAAAAACGCTTCGCGCTCTTCTACCGTCATCAGGCGCGGCTTGGCAAAATCTTCGAGCATGGTGGTGAGCAGCTCGATGCTGGCCAGCCGGCCCTCGTAGAAGACGTAGCGGGTGATGAACGCTTCGCGAGTCTTGGTGGTGCGCAGCCCGCTGCTGGGATTGTCATAGCCCATCTGGTCGAAGAACAGGTTGCCCAGGCCGTAATGGATGAAAGTATCGCCGTAGAATTCCATCACTTGCGGGAAGTGCGCCTGCGAACCGTTGACCGCAATCGCCCCCGCCTCGGCCAGGCGGCGGAAATCTTCCTGCTGCCAGGGGCGGGCGTCGGCGCTGTAATATTCGTGGTACTGGAAGGTTGCCAGCACAATATGGCCTTCGGCTTTCAGGCGCTTGATTTCAGCCACAATCCACTCGTAATCGCCGCAGGGGGCTGCGCCGGGCCAGTTGTCTGCGCGCGCCCAGGCAAAATCCGGGCCGACCGGGTTACAGCCGATGAACGCAAAACTCATCCCGCCGCGTTCGAGGATGGCTGCTTTTTGGGCGTCGGCCAGGTCAGCGCCGCCGCCGAAATATGGCCAGTTGCGTTCGCGGTACATCTCAACGGTGTACAGGGTGGCCTCCCGGCCCCAATCCTGGAAGTGGTTGCCGGTCAGTTCGACCACATCGGTGCCAACATACTCGAGCAGTTCGATGTATTTGGGGTCCGAGCAGAAAATCAGGCGGCGCTGGTCGGGGTTCGGGTACGGGCAATCTTTGGCAAACGGGATTTCATTCGAGATGTGGGCAATATCGGCTTCGAGCAAGACATCGCGAATGTCGCGGGCCGGGTAGATGTTGCCGTTCAGTTCCATTTTATAGGCGGTTGCACGCACCAGGGCGGTGACTCCGGTCATGACCACCGTTGCCAGCTTCTCCGGGTCGCGGTTGCTGGCGGGCAGGCTGAGTTCGCCGCCGCTCAAGGCAAAACCAACCCGCAGCGCATAGGCGGCTTGATCAAAATCCTTGCGCGTGGGGGCCTGCCCATCGATTTCGAGCACCTTCATTTTTGAATTGATTGATTCAAACGGGACAATCCCCCAGGTTTCGCGCTGCGTCCAAAGGGTATATTCCACATCGTTAGCGGCGAGGATGCGCACCACGCCCGCAGCCGCCTCGCCGCCAAACAGGCCTTGCATGGCGCTGTAGGTGGATTCCGTCATCACCAGCGATTGGCCGTTTCCGCTCCAGGCGGCTTTCAGTTCATCGAAGCTGACGCCATCGCGCACCGTCGGGAAGGCTGCCACCAGGGCGTAAACCCAGGTCGAGGTGGCTGGAGTCTCTGCGGTGGCAGGTTCCAGACGCAGGCTGGCTGTTTCCCGGTCGCTATCGGGTTGCAGCCCGGTTGCCAGGGCTGCCTCGCGCAATCCATCCGGCAGGGAGGGGGCCAGCCAGATTCCCGTTGCAGGTGTCGCTGTTGGCGGGATGGGGGTTGCCTCGGCGGATGCATCCAGGCTGCCGGCCGTTTCGAGGGTTGGCGGAACGAAAACAGGCGGCTCCGGTGTACAGGCGGCCATCAGTAAAATGAGAAAAAGAACGATGGGGAAAATTCGACGCATGGAAGACCTCGGTTGAAATTAGCTGGCAGGCATTGTAGCATAAGAAAAGGCCGGGCAACAAATCACCCGGCCTTCGTTTTCATCTTTGAAAAGCGGCCCCTGCTTACTCTTCTTCCAGGGTCAGGGTGCCGATGTCGTAATCTTCACCAGCCTGGACGGGTGTGCGCTCGGAACCGATCCCGAATTGGGTGGTCAACTGCGCCCAACCGTCGCCGGTTTCGGCCACCAGCACATAATAACCGGCTGGCACTTCGGCGAAGCTGAAAACGCCGTTCTCATCGGTTTCGGTGGAGAGATAGAAAGGCTGGTCGGAGCAGGGCGTTTCACCCGAGAACTGCGAACCCAGGCTTTCGACGCAGATTTCAACCCGCATTCCGGCCAGCGGCTGGTTGGACGCGGTTTCCAATTTGCCGGTCATGGAGCCTTTTTCCTTGTCCGCCGGGGCGGGCAGGGTTGGGCCGTCTTTGACAACGGCTATGAACTTGATTTCGTTATCGCCGATGTCCGAGTTATCCATGCGGAAGATTTGCCAGGTGCTGCCGTCAAACACCACCAGGCCGTAAGATGTTCCCAGCCAGATGCGTCCCTGGCTGTCGGCGGCAACATCGTTGACCGAATCGCTGGGCAGGCTGCCCGATTGGCGGGTGTAATCGCCCCAGGCATTGCCGTTAAACATCGCGACGCCACTGATGCTGGTGCCGAACCACAGTTTGCCGCTGGCATCGAAAGCCAGGCCGTTCGGGCTGTTATAACCGGGTTTTTCGATGATGCGCCAGGCGCCTTCATCAAAAACTGCCACGCCGCTGCTCATCCCGGCCCAGGGACGGTTGAGCGAGTCGACGGTCAGGGCGTTGAAGAACACGGCATCATCGAAGCCCTGGCCTTCCTGGTAAACGGTCCAGGTCTCGTTCTCGAACACGGCCACACTGCGCGAGGTGACCACCCAGACCCGCCCATCGGCGGCAGGCACAGCATCGTAAACCAGTTCGTTGGCCGATTCCCCGCTGGCGAGCAGTTCGGAACCGTAGGTTGTCCAGGCGCCGTCGGCGTAACGGCTGACACCCTTGAAGTGCGCCACCCACAGGCTGCCATCGGCGGCGCAGCCAACCGAATCGGCGCTGCTGTAGCCATCGGTCTTGGCGATATTTTGCCAGTTTGAGCCGTCGAACAGGCTCAGTCCATCATAGTGCGCCAACACGATCTGGCCGTTGGGGCAAACCGCGCCGGCAGTTACATAGTTGCTGGCCAGGTCAGAGTTGTCCTGGGTGTAGGTTTTCCAGCCGCTCTCATCAAGACAGGTCAGGCCGGCATCGCGCAAGCCCAGGCAGACCATTCCGGCGCCCTGGGATGCCACTGTGCCGGGCAGGGCCGGGGCGTCGGCATCGGCGGCGGGAGCGGGAATTTCCTCCGCCGGGGAGGCGGGATCAGCCGCGCTGCCGGCATCTTGCGGCGGGGCAGCGGATTCTTCCGCGCCGCCGAGCGCCTGGCAGGCCAGACTGGCCAGCGCCAGCATGATGACCGCCAGAAAAACAGGGAAAAACTTTGATTTCATTCTCTCTTCTCCTCGAAAAAATTGAACAGGGGCTGCAAATTGGTTCAAGATAACTGGAATAGGATACCCCATGCCCAATCTGCTGGCTGGCATTTTAGCATGAACAACCAGGGCTTATCCATCCCTGACTTTTGTACTATGCCCGGCTGGCCGCCTTGATGGCCAGGCCAGCCACCACACTCGAAAAGGCATTTGATTGTTTCACCTTTTCGGCCCCAAAAATCCTTTCCAGAAGGGCCGAGAACAGCGGGATGTTGGACGAGCCCCCGGTCTTGACGATGGCGTCCACCTGGCCTGGCTCCAGTCCGGCAGCGGAAAGCGTTTCGAGCAGGACCTGCTCGACCCTGGCAACATATTCCAGGATGTCGGCTTCGAACTGCCAGCGGGTATACAACTCCCAGAGCGCAATCTCCTTGTCGTCCAGGCTGATAACCGCCGCGCCAGCCTCGGACAGGGCGATTTTGGCGGCTTCCACCCGATTGTAGAAGGTAAAGGCCAGGTCGTTGTAAATCAGCGCTTGCAGGGCTTTCAGGCGCACGGGAGCCATCCCGGCCCGGATGGCTTTGTCAAGCGTATTGCGGTTGAGCGGGGTAGCCAGGTCGGGCAGCGCCATCCAATCGGGCACCGCCTGGATCATCTCCAGGATTTCCGGCTGGTGGTGGATTTGGCCCAGGCCGAAATGCGGCAGCATCCGTTTTTCGATGATGGCGCGGTCGAAATCGGAACCGGCGATGTCCACACCGCCGCTGGCGTAAACTTTGCGCCCTGTTTCTGCCTCGTGGCCGCCCAGGCGCATGACGGCAATATCGAGCGTGCCGCCGCCAAAGTCAAAAATAACGATATTTTGCGGCTTGCCCAGGGTTTGCTCGTAATCCAGCGCTGCGGCAATCGGCTCCAACTCGAAATCGACCTGTTTAAAACCGGCCTCGTGGGCAGCCTGACGCAGGGTTTCTTCGGCTTTACGGTCGCTTTCGGGCGTTTGGGCGAACTTAACCGGCCTGCCGAGAGTGACCGATTCAATCTTCTCGCCGAGGATTTGTTCGGCGCGGCTTTTCAGCAGGGCCAGGTAGGTTTTGGCCAGGTCGCCGACGCTGTAGTAGCGCTCGAAGATTTGCGTGCCGCGATAGCCCTCCTTGCGCAGGGCGGTCTTCAGGTATTGCAGCAGGCGTCCGGGCTTGAGTTCGTCCACATAAACATAAATATCGCGAACGTAGTGCATGTCCGCGCCGCGATAATCGATCTCGCCGGCCCACTGTTTGACAAAGCGGCGCTGGCGGTTGACGTTATCGCGGTAATACAACTCGACCGCTTCCTGGCCGATATAGGCCTGGTAATCGCGGGTGACGTAGAGCACGGTCTTGACCACCTCGGGCTGGACGTTTTGGCGGTCGATGGGCAGGACTTTTACGCGCTGACCATCGTAAACCGCAACACCCGAGTTGGATGTGCCAAAATCGATGCCGACTTTTAGGCTCATGGGGGTCTCTTTCTTGAAAGAGTAGGGGCAACCCGCCCCGGTAAAACAGACTACCTGAAGGTCGCGAAGGGTCGCCCCTACCGGTTGGGGATCACGCCAATGGACAGGATCAGGGCGGCAGCCTGGAGCGTTCCCGCCCCGCTGACGGAACGCACCCAATGCGTCTGGAGATGCCCGTCTGCATCCAGCACCACCAACTGGTCGTCATCCTTGACCGGGACGGCCCCGATGAAACGCGTACCCTGCTCGATGCGCGCGGGCGGGATGAGCGCCTGTCCCTTGCTCAGCGGCGATTTGGACAGTTCGAGAATATCGCCCGGACGGTGGATGACCTTGCCGGTTTGGGTCAGGCAGAGCAGACCTGCTTCGGCGGGCAGGATAAAGGCCGCCACCGTGTAATCGCTGGCCGAGAGCTTGATGCGCTCCTCGCTCGAATAGGACAGTTCATCGACATCCAGCCCGAGCAGGCGGCCTTCATAAGTCACCAGCGCCAGTCGTTCCTTTTTGCGACCCAGGCAAACCTCGAAGGCCTGATCCGCTTTCTGGACGGTGCCCTTGCCGAGGTAATGTTTCGAGATGACCGTTTCGGAAAGCGAGGTCATCGTCTTTTTGATGCTGCCGCGCCGGCTGGTTTGCAGGAAGTAGGCCGAGAGCGGCAGCGCGGAAAGCGGCATGATGCAGGCCAGCAATTCGCCGGCATGCGGCTCTTCGGGCAGGGCTGCCTGGCCCCAATTCCACTCGCCGCCAATGGCCAGGGTGGGTATCTCCGCCGCCGCGCAGGTGGCGATGCGCCCGGACGAGAACAACAGGAGCAGTTCATCCTGCGCTGAAACGGTCAGGATACGCGGCCATTCGCCGTTGAAGGCCAGTTCATCGCGGATGCGGCCCAACGGTCCCGGTTCTGTCTGCGCTTCGAAACGCAGGATGCGCCCGTGGACGTTGTACACCAACAGGCAGGCCTTTTCGGCCTCGACCGGCAGGGTTTCGAGCACGCTCAGGTCGCCGCCCAGGCGGCGCTTGAGCATTTCAAGCTGATATTCGAGGTGGGTGATGCGCTTCTGGTATTCCTGAACGCGGGTTCCGTCTTGCAGGGCGATATTTTCAGCCAGCAAGGCTTCATTGCGCTCGTTCAGTTCGCGCATGCGGTTGGCAACCAGCCGCAGGATCATCAGCGCCGAAGACGGTCGCGTCTCGGCTTCCTGGATCCATTCATCGATTTTGTCTGAAAAGGTCATGGGCTTGTCCTTTTGAATTGGGGGCACTAATTATACCGGAGGACATGTAAAATTACTTCATGGCACAAACCAATTTTGAACAACTCATCCAATCCCTTACTGCTGAAATCGCGCAGGTTCCGGGCGTCAGCGCGGTTGTCCTAGGCGGATCGCGGGCGCGCGGCACACACACCGAGACATCCGATGTTGACCTGGGCATCTACTACCACCCGCAGCGTCCGCTCGACCTGGCTGCCCTGGGCCGGGTCGCCGAAAAATTTGACGATGCCCAGCGCGCCGATGTGCTGACTCCGCTCGGTGGCTGGGGTCCGTGGATTAATGGCGGCGGCTGGCTGAAGGTGCAGGGCGTTGCAGTTGATTTTATCTACCGCGACCTGGCCAAAGTGACAAAGATTGTCGAGGACTGCCATGTCGGGCAGGTGGAGATTTTTTACCAGCCGGGCCACCCGCACGGCTTTGTTACTTCGATTTACATGGCTGAACTGGCGGTCTGCCAGCTACTCTGGGAATCGGACCAGGCGGAAGTATCGGCCTTGAAGGCGCGCACTGTCCCTTATCCCGACCGCCTGGCGCGGGCGCTGGTCGACAAGTTTTCCTGGGAGATTGATTTCAGCCTGGGGATCGCCCACAAAGCGGTCAGCCGCGGCGATGTGGTTTACGCCTCCGGCTGCTGCTTCCGCGCGGCGATGTGCATGTTGCAAACCCTGTTCGCGCTCAACTGCGCCTATTGGCTGAATGAAAAGGGTGCAGTCCTGGCAGCGGAGCGGTTCAGCCTCCTGCCGCCGGACTTTCGGACGCGGATCGAGCAGGCCTTTGCGATTTTGTCCGCGCAGGGAGGCGATATCGAATCCGCGGTTGGCTTGCTGGAAGGCTTATCTTCGGATGTAACCCGCCTGTCTGCATCTTGAAGTATTTAGGACGTTTGTGCTATTATTTATCCGTAATTTAGCCGTATTCCATCCAAGACTGGAATTCTTCCTGATCAAAGAAAGCGAGCCAGAATGTCCGAGAACAAAACCCAAAAAACAGATGCCAGTGTGACCGATTTTCTCAACAGCATCCCCGATGAACGCAAACGCCAGGATGGTTTTACCCTGCTGGCGCTGATGTCGGAGATTACCGGGCTGGAGCCGAAGATGTGGGGGCCAAGCATGGTTGGTTTTGGCGATGTCCACTACAAATATGAAAGCGGGCGCGAAGGGGATATGTTCAAGGTCGGCTTTTCGCCGCGCAAACAAAACCTGACCATCTACATTACGGACGGTTTTGCCAATTACCAGGAATTGCTTGCCAAATTGGGCAAACACAAAACCAGCGTTTCGTGCCTGTACGTCAACAAGCTGACCGATATCGACCTGACCGTGCTGCGCGAGATGGTTTCGCGCTCGTTTGCCGCCTGATAGTGATTCGTTACCTGCGCTTTGTCCTGCTCGGCCTGCTGACGGTTGCCATCGGTGAATGGCAATTTTCGGTTTTCCTGCGCAACGACCTGGATAATTTCATCGGTTCAGTCGCCTTCAATACGCTTTACCTGAGCGGGGCGTACCTGGTGACACGCATCCTGTTGGCCACCCTGCGCAACCGGCCCTGGTTTATCCTGGTTTACGCGATCCTGTTCGGTTTGAGCGGGCTGATGGTCGAGTGGTTCCTGATTGGCAATTCCCCCTAGGGCAACCCCGCTGCCAGTCAGCCTGGCATGTTCGCCTACTGGGCCTGTATGACCCTGGTTCCGCTGGTTTTCCTGCTCGAAAAACGCGCTCTGCAAACCTTCATCCTGCGCTACGGCCTGGTTTATATTGCCCTGGCGCTGATCGGCCAATTTGCCATCCCCAGCCCCGATTGGCGTTTCGCTTTTCATATTTACGCGGTCATTTTCGGCTATCTGGGCTTAATGCTGGCTGTGTTGTGGAAATATTTGCGGGCAAATAGTGATTGAACCACAGAGCCGCGGAGATTCTCGGCGGCTCCGTGCCTCTGTGGTTTGATGTCAATTCTTGATTACAATACAGGCAATCGTAAATTTTCCACAGGAACAGGCAGGCTATGTTTACAATGAAAATTCTTTCCCAAGGAAAAATAACCTTGCCCGCTGCGCTACGCAAAAAATACAATTGGGGCGCAGGCAAGGGGTTTACGCTGGTTGATTTGGACAATGGCTCTGTTTTGCTGCTTCCAATGGAAAGCAAGGTAACAAAACTGGCCGACAAGATAGCTGAATTATGCCAGGAAGCAAATGTTACGCTTGCAGATTTGCTCGAAACACTTGATGAAGAGCGTAAAATTTTGTATCAAGAACGCTATCCTAATCTGAAACCATAGAAATCGATCGCTATTATCGAGTTACTGGCATTTTAAGGAAGGGACTATGAGTAAGAATTTTAGGAATCATATTCTTTTGATTGCAATGTTAATCACAACTATTGGTTGTATCACTGTGAAAACAACCATTCCACAACCAATAGCTCCGACGAATTATCCTGCTACTATTCTTACCGAACAAAAAATCAATTCAGTAGATGCATCATCCTGGAGTTGGCAGCAAATCCCCTCGCCAGAGATTAATTCTTCTTTGCTCAAAAACTCTCTGGCTATTGTGGATCATCGTGGGTATTTGCACCTGTTTCTCGATTCAACACTTGATTCTAGTGGGGCTTTCATTTATCACACCTATTACGATGGAGATAATTGGACGCCAGTTTCGCCTATTGCTCAAACTCTTGGAACATCCGAACTACGTTCAGCTTCGTTGGTCAGATATGGAAATACTATTCACCTGCTTTGGTATAACAAGCTCAAGTTAGGCGGCCCTTATCGTTTGATGTATGCCAGTTTCGATGGCGACACCTGGAGTCCTGAAAGCGAAGTAATGCGTATTGAAAAAGATCCCAATTTGTGGGGAAAGTTATCTATTACGGAAAAAGGTATTCATGCAATTGTAAAATCCCCCAACATCATCAGTTCAGATATTAGCTATCTCACGTTTTCAGGAACAGCCTGGGATAGTATCCAAGCAATTACGCCGCCATTAATGGGGCTTTTTCTTTGGAACTATCATCCTGATAGTAATGGTGGGGTTTCGTTTTATGGCGAGGATGCAACAAATAAAAAATTGGTATATGCCTATTGGCAAGACGGGCAGATCACAACAAAGAATACTGACATTATTCTAAGCCGTACTGATAATACTTTTCTTGATGCGCTTGGCAATTATCATACTTACTGGACAGGCCAAGTTCCTGTGCCGGGCGGCGCAGTGGAAGGGGTGATTTCTTTCTGTGTTGATGGAAATCTAACCGCTTGGCCCGAGCAAACCCTTTCAGGGCAATCAAAGGTGACTACAAAACCAATTTTTGCCCAGAACGCAAACAAGACAGCCTTGTTATGGACAAATGATTTGAATGAAACGCAATTACTATTTGTAAAAAGCTGCTCTGAAGCTGACCAAATTAACTTGCCTTTGCCAGTGTTGGAAAATCAAAAGCGTCAACCGCTAATATTGGCTATCGGTGACGCTCCAGAAAAAATTTGCATTGTCAGTAAAATCGGCTTCGCTGAAGATGCCGAAATCTATTGCGCAGATATGCCGTGAGCCACGAAAAAAAATCAAAAAACCATGAAATAATCATCATCGGCGCGGGGGTGGCGGGGCTGACCGCCGCCCTGCACTTGGCCGAGCGCGGATTGAAGCCGCTCGTGCTCGAATCGGCGGCGCGGGTTGGCGGGCGTCTTGCCGGGGGCGATGAAATCACGGTCAACGGCGCAACCTTCCGCCTGGAACATGGCGTGCATGGCATTTGGTCGCCGTACCGCAACTTCAACGCCATGTTGGCGCGCCACAACCTGCGTCCGGTCTTCGTCCCCGCCGACGACGAGACCTGGATTTACCGTCATCGCGGTTTCACCAACCTGGCCAACATCGGCAAAAGCATCCGGCGCAGTTTCATCCCGGCCCCCTTTCACTATCTCAACCTGTTTCTCAACCCGCGTTTCCTGTGGGCGCTCGACATCCGCGATTGGTTCCATCTTTTTTCGGTATGGGGCGGATTGGTCTTCGCCCTGGGTGTGGACCCACTCGGAGAGAACCAGCCGCTCGAAGGCCTGACTCTGGGCGAACTCACCCGGAACTGGTCGCCGGCGTTAAGGGCCGTGTTCCTGGGTTTGGCCCGCAACGCGCTGTCGGCTGACCCGCAGGATGTTCCGTTATCGGGCTTTCTCGCCTTTTTGCGTTTCTATACCCTGCTGCGGCGTGACGCCTGGGTTTTCAGCTACCTGCCAGACGAGGGCGGGACGGCGGTCACGGAACCCCTCGCCAGCCGCCTCCAGGCGCTTGGAGGCGAGATTCGCCTCAACACAACGGTGGACAGGCTCACAGCTGAGTCCGCCGGGTGGGTCGTCCATAGCGGCGACCAGGTTTTTGCGGCAGAACAGGTTATTTTGGCGGTTGAGTCGCGGGCGGCCCAGAGCATTCTGACCCCCCTGGCCTGCGGCCTTCCCCCCATTTTCGACGAACCCCAGTCGAAAATGGGGGGAGCAGAGGGGGGTGGGCTTTTCTTCCCTCGCTCCACCGAAAACGCGGTGCTGCGCTTCTGGTTTTCGGCCAAACCCCGGCGTGGCAGCGAGGCTGGCATGTTCAGCGGCGAGTTTACCGGCCACAACTTCTTCTGGCTCGACCGGATTTACAACCAATACCGGCGCTGGGGACGTGAAACCGGCGGCAGTGCGCTCGAAATCCACATTTACGGGCCTCCCGAGGCGCTGGCCCGGCCCGATGCGGTCTTGCTGGCTCAGGTCTTGCAGGAAATCAACAGTGTTTGGCCTGAACTGCGCAGCGCCCGGCTGGGACAGCACCTGCAGCGCAACCCCGAGACGCACACCCTGCCGGCGGTTGGGCCGCTCGAACGCCACCTGGGAACGGTCACGCCCTGGCCGGGACTGTTCTGCGCCGGGGACTGGGTGCGGCACCCCTCGCCTGCGCTTTTCCTTGAGCGGGCGGTTGTGACCGGGATTTCTGCCGCCAACGAAGCGCTCAAGCTGCGCGGGCTGGATGCCTGGGCGCTGCTCGAGCCGCTGCCCGCCGAAGCGCCCGCTGCGGCGATAGAAAAACTGATGCGCCGGGGTCGCCAGCGCATCAGGGAAAAACGGGGAAAGACGGCCAGTTAGGCCGGGAGTTCTGTGGGGGAAGTGACTTCGCGTTTCAGGAAGAAATAGGCTCCGGCGATGTGGTCGTCGAGGCCGCTGATCATGACCTGCTTGCGGCGCGGGATGATATTGACCACTTCCCAGCCTTCGAGGCCGGCCTGCTCCAGTTCGTCGATGCTGAAACCTTCGCCGAGCGGGTCTTCGAGCAGGATATCGCCGGAAGCAACGTAAATCACCTTGTAGGAAAAAACTTTTTTGTTCTGTTGCAGGCGCAGGCGGGCTTTTTCAACCCGTTCTATGCGTTTGGTCTTCTTGTCGGTTTCCAGTTGCTCGGTCATGCGCCGGGCTGCCGGGCTTTGCAGGATTTCTTCGGCAACAGCGGCAATTTCTTCATCTTCGGCTTCGCGGGCAATCAGCAGGAATTCCAGGCCGCGCGGATCGTTCAACTTGAGCAGCGCTTCGGCGGCGTCCAACTGCATCATCCAGTCGTCGTTTTCGTCCATGATTTCGTTCAGGGTTTCGCGGTCGCCCATCCGAACCAGTTCATCAATTGAAGATGCCATCTGAATTCTCCTTGTTTGGTCAATGAATTTAGCCAAATATACGCAAACTGGGCTGGATCACAGATAGACCCTATCACCACGGAGCCACTGAGTTCACGAAGTTTTTTGGCTCTCTCGAATTTACCGTGAAAACCCGTACACGGAATACACGGAATTGACGGAAACGCACGGAAAGGGCTTTTTAAACAACGATTTTTCCGTGTTTCTCTGTGTTTTCCGCGTTTTCCGTGTACAAAAAAATACCCATCCCGGAGATTCCCAAAGACCCAGTTTTTTATTAAGTTTTCTCGGTGTTCTCCGCGTTTTCGTGGTGAATCTTTGACAGGTGTTTGTCCAACCATTGTTTGAGCGATACAAAATATACGCAAGCCGCCGGGAAAAGGGTTCACTCTGCTGCCGGTTGGCGTTTGAGCACCTGCTGCGAAAGGATGTACAGGCCAAAGGCGCTAACCAGGCCGATGGACAGGCCGCCGATCCAGATAAAGCGCGGCCCGAGATTGTCGTTCAGCAGTCCGCCCAGCACCGGGCCAACCATCTGGCCGAAGGACCAGGTCAGGCCGTAGATGCTCATGTAGCGTCCGCGCATATCCGCCGGGGCGATGTTGGCGACATAGGTGCTGGAGGTGGGAACGATAATCAATTCACCGAGGGTCATCACAATCATGGCGGCCCAGAATCCCCAGAATCCGGTCGCCAGGGCAACCACGCCGTTGGCAAGCGCATACAAAAGCATGCCCAGCGACATCATTCGCCGGGTTTCGCGGTGACGGGTCTGGCGCGTGACCAGGATTTGCAGGCTGACGACCATGATCGCGTTGGTGGTCGGGATCCAGCCGTAGATGTTTTCAGGCACGCCAAAGTTGGTTTTGGCGTAGATCGGCATCAGGATCCACATCAGGGTGGCGGTGACCCAGCCAAACATCATCGTGCCGATGACCGGGGTAAAGGCGCGGTCGGTCAGGACTTTGTCGTAGCCGCCCAGCCATTCGTGGCGGGATTCGGTCTGGGTCTTTTGCAGGGTTTCGCGGCCAAAGGCGCCCAGCAGCAGGCCGTACAGGCCCATCCCGCTGGCGGCGGCGTAAAAAGCCAGGTCGTAGGAGGTCGCGGCCAGGAATCCGCCGACCGCCGGGCCGATGGCGATGCCCAGGTTGCTGACCATGCGGATCAGGGCGTAGGCGTCGGGCCGGTCTTCCTGCGGAATCAGGTCGGCCAGCATGGCGTCGGCCCCCACCCGGTAGAGCGGATTGGCGAATCCGCGCCCGGCCATCAGAATGGCAAAGGTCAGGTAGTCCCTGGCCTGAATCATCAGGAGGAACAAAATCGCATCGGCCAGCAGGCTGGCAACCATGACTCCCTTGCGCCCAAGCCGGTCGGTGATGCTGCCGGCCAGAAAGGTGGAAACCACGCTGCTGATGGCGTTAATTGTGATCAGCGTGCCGACGGTGGTCAGCGGCAGGTTGAGTTTGCCGTTGATGTAAATCAGCAGGAAGGGCCAGATCATGCTCGCGCCGCTCGAACTGAGCAGCAGACCCCAGAACATCAGCCAGAACTGGCGCGGGAAACGCTGGTAGGTTGGGTTAGATAAATGTCGAAGCATGGCGTTATTTTATCAGAGCGGGATGGGCGAACGGAAGGGCTGTTTCTGTTGTAAAATAATTTCATTGCGTCGTCGAATTTCACCGGGGTTTTGCCAATGACCACACCTGAAAACGCCTATTCCCAAATTGAAGAATTGATTAAGCGCTTCAAAGCCTTGCCTGCCGCGCAGCGCAAAAGCATGAACGAAAACGCCACCCGCCAGGGATTTATCCTGCCGCTGTTTCGCGCCCTGGGTTGGGATACGGACAATATCAATGAAGTCAGCCCCGAGGAGAAGGTTTCGCGCGGCTGGGTCGATTTTTCTTTTCGCATCCAGGGTGTGCCGCGTTTCTTTTTGGAGACCAAAAAGGCCAGCGAAAACTTGAGCGATCCGCGCTGGGTCAAGCAGTCGATTGATTATGCCTGGACAAAGTCGGTCACCTGGGCGCTGCTCTCGGATTTCGAGGGACTGCGCGTGTTCAACGCCGAGGTGCGGGTGGATAACCCCTTCCAGGCCGAGTTTTTGGCCTTTGATTTGGACAGTTACCTGAGCGATTTCGAGCGGTTGTGGTGGCTTTCGCGCCCTGAAACCCTGGCCGGACGGCTGACCAGCGAAGCCGAAAAATGGGGCAAAAAGATGAAGCGCCAGCCGGTCAGCCAGCATCTTTTTGATGATCTGAAACAGTGGCGCATGGCGCTCTACAAAGACCTGACCGGGTACAACATGCTTTCCGGCGCAGACGCCGACAACGCCGTGCTGCGCATCCTGAACCGCCTGATTTTCATCCGCACCGCCGAAGACCGCCAGGTGGAAGCGCCGATTTTGCGTCCGCTGGTGCGCGCACTGAAAGACCAGAAGCGCTTCCAGGATTTGGCGCGCGAGCTTTCCAAAAAATTCCGCGAGTTGGATGCAATCTATAACTCTGAACTATTTGCGCCGCACTTCTCGGAGGGGCTGTATATCTCACCAACGGTGTTGGAAGAGGTGATTAACGGCCTGCATGAGAAGAATTTCGTGATTTACAACTTCAACGCCATCGAATCGGATGTGCTTGGCACAGCCTATGAGCAGTATTTGGGCGCGGTGGTGGCGAAAATCCCCGAACCTGAGATTAGCCAGGGCCAGCTTTTTGCGACCGATACGATGAGCGTGCAGGAGCGTCGCCAGAAGCGCAAGAGCCAGGGCATTTATTACACCCCAACTTTTGTGACCAAGTACATCGTCAAGGAAACGGTCGGCAAGTGGCTGACGGAGCACGGTTACAACCCCTCACGCCCGCCGCGCATCCTCGATATGGCCTGCGGTTCGGGATCGTTCCTGATTGAAGCCTTTGATGCGCTGGATACTTTTGTAGCTGATCAAAGAGGACACCTGCGTGAAGACACTGCCAGCATTTTCGATTATGCCCGCCAGATGGAGGTACTAACCAACTGCATCTACGGCGTGGACAAGGACAAACAGGCCGTCGAAGTGGCCCGCTTGAACCTGCTCTTGCGCGCCCTGCATACCAAAGAGAAATTGCCGCTGTTGACGAATATTAGCAATGGCGACAGCCTGATTTCAGGCTCACCAGAAGAACTCCAGGCTGCTTTTGGCGAAAAATGGGCCGACAAGAAACCGTTTTTATGGGAAAAAGAATTCCCGGAAGTTATTAACGACGGTGGTTTTGACTTGATTATCGGGAATCCCCCTTATATTCGTGCAGAAAACATGCTACGGGATGAACGCGACTATTACATAAATAACCAAAACTTTGAAGTTTCTTATGGCCGGTTTGATATTCACATTCTATTCATCGAACGGGCAATTAAGATGCTCAAGGAAGGTGGTCGTTTGGGTTTCATTGTTCCATATGCTGGAATTACCCAGAATTATGGAACGGCGCTCCGAAAATTTATCTTGGAAAATTGCATCATTGAGGCGATAGTAGATTTTTCTGAATACAAAGTTTTTCAAGATGCAAGTGTGGCTACCTGCATTTTGATATTACAAAAAGAATCCGATGAAAAGAGAAGAAATGGAAATTTGGTTTCAATAATTCAGCAATCAACCTATGATAGTGGTATCCAATTACAGGGAAATAAACTTCCCCAAAAGATATTTCTAGAAACATCGAATTACGTTTTTCGACTTGGCCTTGATTCAAATATCTTGAATCTTGCTGAAAAAATTGATGGGGTAAGCATTCCTTTTGGGAATATTTGTTACTTGATTACCGGTGCTGTGTTGCATGATCCAAAAACTGGTGCATCAAAGGAGAGATTGATTTCTACACAATTTAGACAAGGTTTAAAGCCATATATCGAGGCAAAAGAAATTGGTCGATATATTTCGCCAATAAACACCAAGTATTTAGACTATCGGCCAAGCGAAGTGCATCGTCCAAAATTTCCTGAGTTATTTGAGAATGAAAAACTCATGATTGCTCGAATCGCTACGGAGGTTAGGGCAACATTGGATGAAAATCATATTTACACAGACCACACAGTTGATTTGGCTGTGCGAAAAGATAAATTACGGCTTGCGCAAAGCCGGGATTTTAAAATCACGGAACAAGAAGCGGCTACAGCCAAAGAGTATGGTCTAAAATATTTACTGGGAATAATTAATTCTCGTTTATTGACTTGGTATTTACAAAATTTGCTAGGGATGGCTATAGAAATCAATCCAGAGACGGCCAGGAATTTACCAATACATCGCATTGACTTTACCAACCCTGCCGAAAAAGCCGCCCATGACGAAATCGTGGCCCTGGTCGAAGAAATGCTCGCCCTGCAAAAAGAACGCGCCGCCGCCGAAAGCGCGCTCGACGACCGGCGTTTCAGCCTGTCCAAACGCATCGAACAGGTCGATGCCGAAATCGACCGGCGAGTCTATGCCTTGTACGGGCTGAGCGAGGCCGAAATCCGCGTGGTGGAGGGCCAATGAAAAACCAGCCAGCGGAGGTATCTATTCAGCCAATTTTAAAATAGCCATGTCATTGCGAGGAGCGTGCTCTCCGCGACGAAGCAATCTCCATTTTGGCAGAGAAATGCCAAATTTGATAACCTTTTGCCGCTTAAGTGAGGATTGCTTCGCCACAAACCGGCTCGCAATGACATTCTGATCTAATTTTGTCCACCAAAAATCCAAATGCGATCACCCTGGCTATGAACCAACCGCTCTGAAACCAGGAAGTCCCCCATTTTGCGGGTCATTTGGCCTGTCAAAAATGGGGGACTTCTTTCATCTTTCTTCTTTGTCCTTCCTCTACAATTTCGGCAGGACAATCGACTGCTGGTGCTGGTACTTGCCTTTCTTATCGGCATAGCTGGTTTCGCATTCCTCGTCCGCTTCGAAGAACAGCACTTGTGCCAATCCCTCGTTGGCGTAAATTTTGGCCGGCAGCGGGGTCGTGTTCGAGATTTCGAGGGTCACATAGCCTTCCCATTCCGGTTCGAAAGGCGTAACGTTGACGATAATGCCGCAGCGCGCATAGGTCGACTTGCCCAGGCAGACCGTCAACACCCCGCGCGGGATGCGGAAATACTCAATCGAGCGCGCCAGGGCGAACGAGTTGGGCGGCACGATGCATACATCGCCAACAAAATCGACCATGCTCTTCGGGTCGAAGTGCTTTGGGTCGACGATTGCGCCGAAAACGTTGGTGAAAATCTTGAATTCGCTGGCCACGCGCAGGTCGTAGCCATAGGAGGACACCCCGTAAGAAATAACCCCCTTGCGGACCTGGTTCTCGATGAAAGGCTCGATCATTTTGTGTTCAGTGGCCATCTTGCGAATCCAGTGATCAGGTTTGAGTCCCATATAATTGCTCCTTTTTTGGAGTCCAACATCTCCAGATGTTGGAGAGATAAGTATGTATCCGAAAATTAGGAGAGGCTTGTCATGTCGAGCCGCTTTGCGGCGAGACATCTTTTCGCGTTGGTAAAGACCTCTCAGTCGCTGAAAAGCGCTCCTTCGAGGTGACATGACCAGTAGATGTAATAATTTTCGGATAGGTTCTATAACCGTTTTACGAATGCCCAAGTTTAATCGAGAACGATATTTACCAACGTTAAAATTCCGGGCTGGATTTCGACAAAATGTTCGTAAACCGCGCCGCCGTACAGGTAGGTCAGGCGGTATTGCCCGGCGGGCAAGTCGTTCAGGGCAAAATTCTCGCCGTTTTCGCGCGCCAGCTCCGGCGGGTAGATGTTCATCGGCAGGTAGGCCGGGAAATCGGCAATCTTGCCCGCTTCCATGCGCTGGATGCGCACCTCGCCGCTGACCTTCGGGTTGTCTGGGTCGAAAATCCGCCCGGCCAGCGCGCCCATGCCTTCGAGCGGGGCAAACCACAATTCCGGGTTGCGGGTCGAAGCGTAAGAACTCTGCTCCAAGCGGACTTCAAAATGCAGGTGGCTGCCAATCGCCGAGCCGCTCGCGCCTACCAGTCCGATTTCCTGCCCGGCTTCGACAACCTGTGAAACGCCAACATCGACCCGCGAAAGATGAGCATAGAGGCTGTAAACCGGTTGTCCGCCAAAATCGTGCAGCAGGACAATGTAGCTGCCGTAGAAACCTGGCCAGAGGGCCACGTTTGCGTCCATATCGTCCCCGGCAAAAACCACCCGCCCGGCGGCAGCGGCCAAAACGGGCGTGCCGAAGGCCTGGTAGAACTCAACGCCGTGATGGATTTCGCGGTCGCCGTTCTGGCTGCTGGCATAGCGATAGGTCGGATCGATGCCGCTTGGGATGGGACGCTGGAGCGGGAAGCTGTACCCCTCTGCAAAGCAGGAGACAACCCCCTCGTCGCACCACCCGAAGCCTGACTCCTGCTCCGTTGGGCTGGGAGTCACGCTCGGCGCTTGCGCCGTTTGGGTGTGGATGGCCGCGAGGGTCGCAAACATCACTTCGGCGGTTTGCGTGGCCGGGACGATTCCCGTCTGGGTGGCCGAGAGGCGCGGGCAGTCCGTTTCCACTCCAGCCGCGGGCGTGGCCGAGGCGCTGGCCGGACTCTCCGCCACGGGAGCCGGGCTGGGGGCAGTCTGATCCGCGCGGCAGGCGGCCAGGGCGGCTGTTAAAAACAGGATGGTCAGGAAGCGCTTTGGGGTCGAGAGAGTCATCATTATTTTTAATCGAAAAAGCCCTAAAGGTCTCTGAAACCTTTAGGGCTTCGTTCGTTGAATCAGGGCAGGCCCAGCCCGCCGCGCTCGTTAAGCACGGTTTTGAGTTCTTTTTCCACCTGGGCCGCGCGGGCTTCGAGCGATTCGAGTTCAAAGAGCAGCGGCGCGCCCAGGTCTTTTTTGTGCAGCCCGTGGACGTTGATGCGGACGTTGTACCCGGCGGCGGTCAGGGCGGCTTTGGCCATGGTTGCTCCGCTGGCAGCATCGCTGATGGCGTTCAGGTTGCCGATGGCGGCGGCGCGGGCGCAAACTTCCATCACCCGCAGGGCCTTGCGCGCGGCCTGCAGCGGCACTTCGCTGGCGTGGAAGGTGGCCTGTTCGATGGCGGTTTCGCGGGCGGCTTCTTCTTCGGGCGTGTTTTTGGGCAGTTTGAAGGCTTGCAGGACAGCTTCGAAGGCGGCGGCGTCTTCGCTGATGGCTTTGGTCAGGTCGGCGCGCAGCGATTCGGCTTCGTCGAGCAGTTTCATCATCTCGGCCTCGACCTCGACATATTTCTTCCTGCCGACCGTTAGGCGGGCCATCATCGCGGCCAGGGCTGCGCCGAGCGCCCCGGCGTAGGCTGCTGCCGATCCGCCGCCTGGGGCGGGTGTGCCGGCGGCGACATCATCCAGGAAGGTGGCAAACTGTGAACTTCCTGCCTGGGGGCCGGATTGCAAGCGGCTTTCGAGAATCTGGCTCTTTTCAAACTGGTCGAGCTGGGTATACCAGACGGCGGCATCGACCAGCGCTTCCTGCGGAATCAGCCCGACCAACTCGGTATGATGGATGGCGGCCCCGTAGCGGGCGGCTTCGCGGCGGACAAATTCAACCACACGGGCGATGGGCGTCTTGCGGAAGTTGGTCAGGTTCATCGAGACCTGGGCGCGGCCATCGACCAGGATACCCATGCCTTTGACGAAGCGCAATCCACCCGATGAGTGGCGCACGGCGCGAGCGATTTTGTCGGCGACCGAGACATCGTCGGTGTTCAGGTAAACATTGAAGGCCACCAGCGGGTCGCGCGCGCCGATGACGACCGCCCCGGCTTTGGGCAGTTTCTTTGGCCCGTAGTCGGGATCGCGCTCGGGCTTGACCCCGATTTCTTCCTTGATGGCTTCATACTGGCCTTTGCGGATGGTTTCCAGCCCGCTGCGCTCGGGTTTGAGCGCGGCGTATTCGTAAAGATAAACCGGGATTCCCAACTCTGCGCCAACACGCTGGCCCAGGTGACGGGCCATAGCCACACACTCATCCATGCTGATGCCGGAAATCGGCAC
Source organism: Chloroflexota bacterium (assembly GCA_023459215.1). Taxonomy (GTDB): domain Bacteria; phylum Chloroflexota; class Anaerolineae; order Anaerolineales; family Villigracilaceae; genus UBA8950. The sequence continues at coordinate 21,811 of JAEWVF010000010.1, read as the reverse complement.
AAACGGGACGACATCCGTTGCGCCCAGGCGCGGGTGTTCGCCGGTATGCTGGTCGAGATCGATCAGTTCCGCGGCTTTTTGAATGGCGCGGAAAGCGGCTTCCTCAACGGCGGCGGGCGGCCCGGCGTAGGTCACAACCGTGCGGTTGTGATCCGTATCGGATGAGTGGTCGAGCAGACTGATTTCAGGCACGGAAGTGATGACAGCTAAAATCTGCTCTACCACTTCGGGGCGGCGGGCTTCAGAAAAATTAGGAATACATTCGACAATTTGGGTCATGGGAAGGCCTCGGGAGATGTTCGAGATTGGTAATTTGATATTCGCGCATTTAAACGTCGAAACCCTATTATAAAGTCTGGATGCCGATTTTGTTCATCTTGTGCCAAAAATCACCAGCCCGTTGCCGGGATTGGCCAGTTGGGATATAGTTTGGCGAAACTCATCTACTTTGACAATGTCACATTTCGGCAGAGTGACTAAAACCTTTCACCACGACGGCGACAAAGTGCCACAGCGGAGGGCGAAAAACAAAAGAAATGGGTTTTCGTCGTGTTCCGTCGTTACCGTCGTGGTAAAAAAGAACACGCCAATCTTAATCTGACATTGTCGTACTACTCATACCAGTCCTGCCTGCGCCAGTGCCGCCGGCACAGGTGAGCGGAGCCGCGCAACCCTTCGGCAAGCTCAGGGGCGCGGCTCCGCTCAGGGCGGGAAACCTTGGCAATCGTATTCAGGAAGGATGCCTGTTCATGCAAAAAACATTGGATGTCATCGTCGTTGGCAATGTCGGCATCGACACCAACATTTATATGTATGGCAACGAAATCGATTTTTCGGTGGAAGCCAATTTCAGCCAGAACATCGATTATCTTGGCCAGGCGGGCGGCTATGCCAGCCGCGGATACAGCCGCCAGGGCAAGCGCACCGCTTTTATCGGCCATGTCGGCGACGATTTTTCGGGTCGCTTCATCCGCGATGTGTTCGCGCAGGACGGCATCGACACGCGCGCCCTCTTTACCGACCCAACCGGCACAGCCCGCAGCGTCAACTTTATGTACCCCGATGGCCGCCGCAAGAATTTTTACGATGGCAAAGCCCACATGACCCTGATGCCCGATCTGCAAACCTGCCGTGAACTGCTTTCCCAGGCGCGGCTGGCCCATTTCAACATTCCCAATTGGGCGCGGCATTTGCTGCCGCTGGCGCGCGCAGCCGGGACGGTGGTTGCCTGTGATTTGCAGGATGTCGTTCGGGCGGATGACCCGTACCGGCAGGATTTTATCGCCGCTGCCGATTTTCTCTTCTTTTCGGCGGCGAACTACCCCGACCCGACGCCCTTGTTCCGCGAATTCTGGGGGCGCAATCCCGGCTGCGTGATGGTCAGCGGGATGGGGGCGCGCGGCTGCGCCCTGGGCGTGGCGGGCCGGGTGGAATTTTTCGATCCCGTCTCGCTGCCGGAACCCGTCATCGACACCAATGGCGCTGGCGATGGGCTGGCGGTCGGGTTCCTGAGCAGCCATGTGCTCGAAGGCCGCGACCTGCGCGAATCGATTCTGCGCGGACAAATCACCGCTCGTTATACCTGCACCCAGAAAGCCAGCAGCGACGCGCTGATTCCCTCGGCCCAGGTGGAAGCATTTACTCAAGGAGCAAAGCCATGACTGAAAAAATCGTTTCCCTGTCCGAACTGCGCCGCAATACCGGCGAGCGCGGCTCACGCAAGTGGATTGCCCACGAAGGCCTGGTTTATGATGTAAGCGATTGTCCGCGCTGGCAGAAGGAAATGCACGAGCGCTTGCACTTTCCCGGCCAGGATTTGAGCGGCGAACTGTCTGATGCGCCGCACAAGGAGGATGTCTTTACCCGTCCGTGTGTGAAGCTGGTTGGTAGGTTGGCGGATTAATGAAAAACAGTCCCGTTGGCCGACTTTGTGTCGAGCAACGGGACTGTCGAAAGAGCCTTGGTTGGGACGAAAACTCACAAACATTTTCTGTCCCGATCCTGGGGCTTAAGCAAGCTACATTTTTGCGCTGGCCGATAATTTTCTGACTTCAATCGTCAATAACAGGCTGAAAACAACCTCGACCCCGATCATAAACCCTGCCAAAACGAACGGAGGAAAATTAATCCCCACAATCAAGGCAGCGATTGGAATGATTACCGACAAAACCATGTAACTTGTCGATTTATAAAGCCAGCCATAAGGCAGCAGGTGTGCCCCAAATATCATCGCCAGGATCATGACCATTTTTTCCGGGATCGCGTTGAATATCCACATAGCGATCAGCAGATACAACATTTGATTGACGGAAAACAGGATGCCCAGGTTGGTCAATGGATTTTCTTTGTTGGCAAAGTCTACCTTGATGAATTTGGAAATCATGAACGCCAATGGCACAAGGGGAGCCGTGCAAAAAAATGTAAGCAAGTTCTTCATCAAAATCGGCAGCGCGCTCAAGTGAACAATGAGCACGGCGCTCCAAATAAGGATTGATGCAAGAATAAAATGTAACCCCTTTTTTTGTTTTCTAGCGCCATCCAATCGCATTTCATCCAGACTCAAGTTCATACCTATACTCCTTTCAAATAGTTGAATAAATGAAACTCGTTACGCACATAACGGTTATTAAACAAATGCCCAACAAGGCAAAGACCCCTCGTTGGGAAAATCTGATAAAAAACTGCCGAGGTATTGCTCAAAGCGCAGAGACCGGATGACGTTTCAGCGTTCTTCGGCAGTTCTAGCAAACGGTTAATCCGCCGAAGCGGGGACGGGCGGCTCCAGCACCAGCGCCGGGGGTTGGGCCGGCACGCCGGTGGCAAAGCCGAAGCGCACGAAAATGTCCTCGAAATCGGCCAGAATCTGCTCGCGCGAAAATCCCATCTTCTCATACGAATAGCTGTGGTCGCTCTTGTAGGTGCGGGTTTCCGCAACCGCCTGGGCGACGATTTTTTCCAGGTTGTCCTGTTCGGGATAGCCAAACTGGTGATACAACCCGCGGATGATCCGTTCCGGGCTGCTAATCAGATCGTCATAGTTCAGGATCAGGTGGTTGGGCGAGGGATGGGTGTCGAGGTATTTCAGCGGATGGGTGTACCAGTAGCGCGCCAATTGCAGGATTTCTGTGCGATAGGGGTATTTTTCGAGCGGGCTGCCGAACACGCCCCAGGCGTATCCCAGCCAGGAAATGGTCGAGGGCAGCATGTCGAGCGGATTGCGCGCCAGATACAAAATGCGCGCATCGGGGAAGAACTCAGCCAGGGTTTCAATTTTTGCGCTGAAAGCGGGGTTTTTCGAGACAAAATGGCGTTTGCCGCCATCCACATACAGGTGACGCTGGACACAGGAGCGGTAAAAGCCCATGATGCGCTGCTTTTCTTCGGTGGGCAGGGCCTCGTCGAAGAAGGTGTAGGGCGGCATCTCGTCCAGGAAGGGGAACATGAAGCCGACAAACGAGGTGCTCCAGATGTGCAGCAGGATGTTTTCATCCTCCTCCGGCTCAAACAGGCTGATGCGATGGATTTTGACCTGTCCCAGCCCGCGCCGGTCGACGTTGTGCAGCAGCCGTTTGAGCGGCGCGCCGAAGAAACGGTCGATTTTGCCGACCAGGCGTGAGATTTTGCGTTGGGTGATGGTGGGGGTGATGAAGATTTCCCAGGTGCGCAGGCTGGTGAAGGAATGTGAATCGCGCGAGAGCAGGCGGTGCAGGAAGGTCGAGCCGGAGCGATAGTTACCGATAATGAAAAGCGGCTTTTCGAGCGGCTGGGTTTTGTGCGCGGGGAAGAGCAGGTCGTCGAGCAGGAAGCAGGCCCAGGTGAAGAGCGTCCAGGCTGGCCAAACGCTGTAAAACAAGATGACAAAGAAAAGCCGCTTTGGCGTGAGTTGCCCGTGCGTGCCTTTCGTCCGAAAAAAAGAACGAACTGCCATGCGCCAGAAAAGGCGTAAATTGTATGTCATGGTTAAACCTTTTTTCAAAAATCGCCGGGTTTGGCCCGGCACAGAAAAGAAGGCCCAAAAAGGCCCTCTTTGGCTATTGTATCAGAGATTGTATTAAGGAACGGTAAACAAAATCAGTGAAAAAGATGACAATCATCACCTGTGGAACTGGCTATAATCGAAGGATTGGTTCTTTTTCACCCAAAATTCCAGGAGAAAATATGTCCAAACTCGATTGGGTTACGCAAGAAATCGAAAGCCTGAAAACAGCCGGGCTGTACAACCACATCCGCACGATTGAATCGCCCCAGGGCGCATGGCTGACGGTGGATGGCAGGCGGGTGCTCAATTTCTGCTCCAATAATTACCTTGGGCTGGCCAATCATCCCGATATTGTTGCCGCGGCGCGCAAATCGGTTGAGAGCATGGGCGTTGGCCCGGCAGCAGTGCGCTCGATTGCCGGGACGATGAGCCTGCACGTTGAACTGGAAAAACGCCTGGCTGAATTCAAGGGCGTCGAGGCCGCAATTACCTTCCAGAGCGGTTTTACCGCCAATCTGGCGACCATCCCGGCCCTGGTCGGCAAGGAAGATGTGATTTTCTCGGACCGGCTCAACCATGCCAGCATCATCGATGGCTGCCGGCTTTCGGGGGCGAAAATCGTTGCCTACGAACACAACGATGTCAAATCGCTCGAAGAGCAAATTCAGGCCAACCTGGCCAATTTCCGCCGGGCGCTGATTGTGACTGACGGCGTGTTCAGCATGGATGGTGACATCGCTCCGCTGCCCGCTATTTATGAAGTGGCCCAAAAGTACGACATCCTGCTGATGGTGGACGATGCCCACGGCGAGGGCGTGCTCGGCACCGGGGGGCGCGGCATTGTCGACCATTTTGGCCTGCACGGCAAAGTGGATGTGGAAGTGGGAACACTCTCGAAGGCGTTCGGTGTCGTCGGCGGCCTCGTCGCCGGCAAGGCGGTCATCATCGAGTGGCTGCGTCAGCGCGGACGGCCCTTCCTGTTCTCCTCGGCGGTGACCGTGCCCGACGCGGCGGCCTGCCTGGCGGCCATCGACCTGCTCGAAGATTCGACTCAACTGGTCGACAAACTTTGGGCCAACGCCAAATACTTCAAGACCGAAATGAAAACCCTGGGTTTCGATACCGGCGTCAGCGAAACCCCCATCACCCCGGTCATGCTCGGCGAAGCTCCGCTGGCCCAGAAATTCAGCCGCGAATTGTTCGATGCCGGTGTTTTTGCCATGGCTATCGGTTTCCCGACCGTGCCGCAGGGCAAGGCCCGCATCCGCGTCATGATTTCTGCCGCGCACCAGGCCGAAGACCTCGACCAGGGCCTGGAAGCTTTTAAGACTGTTGGCAAAAAGCTGGGTGTGATTTAGCCTGGTTGCCGGTTCACGCTTGCATAAAAATAGAAAAAGCTGGCGTATAATATTTATAACTGTGGTAAACATGCGCAGGTTACACAGGTCATAGAACCGCGGAATAGGTATGCTGTGTAACCTGCAATTTCACTTTTGAAATGCGCGAAAATTGATTGAAGGTATGAGGCGGTTATGTGGCGTTTAAGCGTCAGTGAGCCTAGCACTGACTCAAGAGTGGTGGAACTGAAGAACGGCAAAACAACCATCGGGCGCAACGCGGACAACAAAATTGTTTTGCAGGATGTTTCAGCTTCGCGTTTTCACGCGGAGATTTTCTTCGATTCTGAGCGCTATGCAGCCACCATCACCGATCTGGAAAGCACCAATGGAACATACGTCAACCGCCAGCGGATTGCCGGTCAGATACTCTTGCATCCTGAAGATATTATTCGCATTGGGCAGGCGGTCATCCATGTTTCCAGCGATGCGGATGCCCAGGCTTCGGCCATTAGTCCGCGCCGGACCCACCGTTTTACCCGCGAACTTTTGCTCGAATCGCTCGACGAACATGCGGTATTGCTCTACGAAGTCTCGAAGCGTTTGAATACCATCACCAATCTCGACGAGGCCATCGCTGAAGTGCGTATCATGATGAAACGCACCATGGCCATCGATGATTGTATTATTGTTCATCACAGCCATTTCCCCGAAATTGAGAAAATCCTGCCTGGGCCGGCGGCTAAAAATGCGATCCTGAACCGGGACGCTGATGTTACCCCCACCAGCATGGTGGTGCCCATCATCAGCGGCGAAGAAACCATGCTTGGCTTGCTGTACTTCTCCAAATACCGTCCTGGCACCCGGCCTTTCAGTCGCCGCGATCTGCAACTGGCGGTTGCCATCAGCCACCAGATTGCCCTGACCATCCAGCGCATGGAGTTGATGGAAAAACTCCGCCAACAGGAGAATGTGCAAAAACTGCTGACCCGTTTTGTGCCGCCGGATGAGGCCCGCGAGTTGATTGACGATTACACGCGCACCGGTTGCTTGCCTGGCTTGCGCCAGGCCAAGGTCAGCATCCTGTTCAGCGATATTGCCGGTTCGACTGCTCTGGCCGAACATGTTGGGGCGCAGCGTTTTGCCGAGATTCTCAATCTCTACTACCAGGATACCACCAGCATCGTTTTTAAGCATGGCGGCACTGTGCGCTATCTGGGCGATGGCGTCATGGCGATTTTCGAAGACCGCAAACAGTTCAAAGACGGTTCCCTGGCCGAAGAACGGGCTGTTCGCGCCGGCATCGAAATGCTTGAAAAGATTCAATCCACCGATTTTGGCGATGGCCTGGCCGTGATTATCGGGGTTGCGGTTCACACCGGCCCGGCCATGGTTGGCTACATCGGCAGCAACGAGCGGATGGAATTCAACGCCTTGGGCGATACGGTCAACGTCTCTTTCCGTATGCAAGAGTTGGCCCGCCCCAACCGCCTGGTGATTGGCCCGGCCACCATGGCTGCCATTGTCGACAAGTACCAGACCCGGCGTATTGGCGCGGTTGCGCTCAAAGGACGCGAAAAACCGATCCAGGTCTACGAAGTGTTACAGTCGCTGGCCGAATCTACTCCGGAATAATTTTTGTGAATCGGAAATTAATCCTGCGCGTTGGCTGGCTGCCGTTGCTTGCGCTTTTTCTGGCAGCCTGTGTCCGTTCCGCCAGTTCACCCTCCCCGATGCTTGAATCTGTTGCCAACCGGCCAAGCCCAACCCCTGGCCTGGTTTCATTTCCCCTGGAACCCGCCTCAACCTGGATCTACGAATACCGCGCCTATGTTGAAGATGAGCAGGCGCTTTGGGTTGTGACCGAAACCATCCTGTCTGTCGAAAAACGTGACGGGTTGTTGCTGGCCGAGGTCGAGCGGATGGCCAGCCTGCAAGAAGGCCAACCCTCCGCTGAGTTTTTTCTGCTCCCTGAAACCGGAACATCCTGGTACATCCTGCGCGGCGGCGACCTGTTCCGGCAATCTGAAACCCTCGCCCCCGACGATCTCTCGAAAAACACCCGCCACGAGATGGTTTTTCCGCCCGAAAGCGTGCCCTGCTGGCCCGTGGACGATGTGCTCGGCCCGTTGGAGCAGGGCGCATCCGGCTGCCGTTATGTCAGCCAGACATTGGCAACATACACCACTCCTGCCGGGGAATTTGAAAACTGCCTCGAACTGGTGACTCCTTACCTGAGCGGCGCGGTGATCAGCGTTTATTGCCCCAATGTTGGCTTTGTCGCCGAAAAACATGACCACAATGGAACCCCTTTTGGTTATGAATTGGTGCTGACCGGCTATTCCCTGCCGTTCCCCTGAGTGTATGACAAAAAACACCAAATTAGAGAAATTTGTCATTTGACATGCACTCTCATCACAAGTATAAGCAATAGTGAATTCTTATCCAACCAAACAATAGGAGCGTGTTACTATGGCAATGAAAATTCAAGATGATTGCATCGCTTGCGGCGCTTGCCTGCCCGAATGCCCGACCGAATCCATCAGCGAAGGCGACATCTATGTCATCGACGCCGCCACCTGTGTGGAATGCATCGGTCACTTCGATGCCCCGCAGTGTGTTGCGGTTTGCCCGGTCGATTGCATCGTCAAGGCGTAACCAGGCACGGATCGTGTAGGGCGGGCAACCGCCCTACACTTTTCAACTTTCTCTTGTTATAATCGTCACAATTAAAATCTCAACCTTCGGGGCAGGGTGACACCTGTTTTACATCATCAAGATGTGAGTTGGTGAATTCCCGATCGGTGGTACAGCCCACGAGCCTCTTTGGGCCAAACGTCTTTCCCCTTTGGGAAAGCGGGCAACAAAGGCATGACCCGGTGTAATTCCGGGGCCGACGGTATAGTCCGGATAAAAGAAGGTTGCAGGCCCGCCAGGGTCCTGTTTGCTATCGCGCCCCGAAAACTTTTTTGTTTTCGGGATTTTTGTTAGTGGACGGATTGCGCCTGCCTGTTTCCCTGCCCCGAAAGAGCCTCCTGTTCTTTCGGTTTTTTGTTTTATGGAACTTAACCTGACTCGAAAAATGGAAAACGCCCCCAAAACGTCCCAGCCTGCCCGCCAGAACAGTTACTGGTGGCTCATGCCGCTGGCCGGATTATTGGCCCTGCTGGCCTGGGACCTGTTCACCCGCAGCGGAACCTTGCCCGCATTCATCCTGCCTTCGCCGCAGCAGGTTTTTGAGCGCTTCCTGCGCACCCTGGCCGATGGCAGCTTGTTGCGCCACAGCGCGGTCACGCTGCTCGAAGTGGTGCTGGGATTGCTCTCCGGCACCAGCCTGGCGGTTGGATTTGGCTACCTGATCGCCAAATCGCGCCTGTTCGAGCGCATCCTTTCGCCTTTCCTGGTTGCCAGCCAGGCCGTTCCGATTGTGGCCATTGCCCCCTTGCTGGTGATTTGGTTCGGCTCGGGCATGTTCTCGAAAGTCCTGATCTGCGCCCTGATTGTCTTCTTCCCGGTGCTGGTCAACACAGTGGTTGGGATTCGCGCCGTCCCGCGCGCCCTGAATGAGCTAATGCGCTCCCTGCGCGCCTCGCGCTGGCAGATGCTGCGCTTGCTTGAGATTCCCGCAGCGCTGCCGGTCTTTTTGGGCGGCTTGCGGATTGGGGCGACGCTCTCGGTGATTGGCGCGGTGGTCGGCGAGTTCGTCGGCGCGGACCGCGGCCTGGGATTCCTGATCAACGTCGGGCGCGGACAGTACGATACCGCCCTGGTGTTTGTCGCCATTTTTACGCTGGTCGCCCTGGCCTTGAGCCTCTACGGTCTGGTCGTCCTGCTCGAAAAACGCCTGCTGGCCTGGCAGGAAACGCACTCATAAAAAATCTTTCAGGAGTAAATCATGTTCAAACGCTTGACCTTCCTTTTCGTTCTCGTTGCCCTTCTGTTGGCGGCCTGCGCACTCCAACCAACCCCGACCGCCACGACTGCGCCTGAGCCGACTGAAAAGCCGCTTACCAAGGTGCGCCTGCCGATGGGTTACATCCCGAATGTGCAGTATGCGCCGTACTACGTAGCGGCAGCCAAAGGCTATTTCGCCGAGGCCGGTTTTGAAGTTGAATTCGATTATTCTTACGAGACCGATGGGATTGCCCTGGTGGGCGCGAACCAGTTGCCCTTTACGCTGGCTTCAGGCGAACAGGTATTGCTGGCCCGTTCGCAAGGCTTGCCGGTGGTGTATGTCCTGGGTTGGTACCAGCAGTACCCGATTTCGGTCATGGCCAAATCCTCCAGCAAAATCCAAACCCCGCAGGATTTCCGCAACCGCAAGATCGGCCTGCCAGGGTTGTTTGGCGCAAACTACATTGGCTTGCTGGCCATGTTATATGCCAATGGCGTCGAGGAGAGCGAAGTCACTCTTGAATCAATCGGTTTTAACCAGGTCGAAGCCCTGGCCACCGACCAGGTCGACCTGGTGGTTGGGTATGCGGCCAACGAGCCGGTTGTCCTGCGCTGGAAAGGCTATGACCTGACCGAGTGGCGCACCTCCGAATATGTGCAATTGGCCTCGAATGGAATTGTGACCAACGAAACGCTGCTGGCCGAGAACCCGGAAATGATTCAGGCTTTCATTGGCGCAATACTCAAAGGCATTCAGGATACCATCCGCGACCCGGATGCAGCCTATGAAATCTGTTTCGATTATGTTGAAAATCTCAAAGAAGCCGATGCGATGGTGCAGAAACAGGTTTTGGGCACCTCCATTGAGATGTGGCGCAGCGAGCGCCTCGGCTATTCCGATCCCCAGGCCTGGGAAAACATGCAGGATGTCCTGCTGAAAATGAAACTGTATTCCGAACCGGTCGATTTGGACCGAGCCTTTAGCAACCAGTTTGTTCCCTAAAAAACATGCCTGAAGTAATCCTGACGGCCCACAACCTGGGCGTTACCTTCCCCGACGGCAATGGCGGCCTGCACGCGCTGGGCGATGTTTCGTTTTCGATTGCGCCCCGGGAATTTGTCTGCGTGCTGGGGCCTTCAGGCAGCGGAAAATCCACCCTGCTGCGGGCCTTGGCCGGTCTGCTGAAACCCACGCGCGGCAAATTGCAGTTCGATTGCCTCGATGTCCCGCCGCGCATCGGATTTGTCTTCCAGCAGGCGACCCTGATGCCCTGGCGGACGGTGCTGGAGAACATCCTCCTGCCGCTGGAGTTGCAGGGTATGCCAACGGAACAGATGCGCGCCAAAGCCCAGGAGATGGTCGAACTGGTTGGCTTGCAGGGCTTCGAACATTCGCTGCCGCGCGACCTTTCGGGCGGGATGGCCCAGCGGGTGGCCCTGGCCCGCGCCCTCATCCACGACCCGGACATTTTGCTGCTGGACGAGCCGTTCGGATCGCTCGACGCCCTGACCCGCGAGCGCATGTGGACGGAACTCTCACGCCTGTGGCAGGCCCGCCAGACCACGGTGCTGATGGTCACGCACTCGATCAGCGAGTCGCTTTTCCTGGCTGACCGGGTGCTGGTACTCTCGGCCCGCCCTGGCCGGATCAAGCTCGACTTGCCCGTCGATTTGCCCCGCCCGCGGGTGGACGACATGCGCTATACCGAACATTTTGGGCGATTGGCCAGACAGTTGAAAGAAGCCATCGAATAAAAGCAAACTTCCCGCAGCCATCGCTGCGGGAAGTCTTTTTTTGACAGGTAATTTTACCTGGCCACAAACCAGGCGGCGACATAGCCTTCATCGCCAAGCGGTTCTTTGACTTTGAGCCACATATTGTATTTGCCAATGCGCGTCTCCGCGGTGGCCTGGTCGCCGATTACGGTCAGCGAGGTATCTACCGACAGTTTTTTGATCGTGGGCGCTTTTTCGCTGGCGCCCTGGCGCAGGCGCAAACCACCGTAGGGTCGCGCCAGGCTGGAAACGTGCACGATGAACGGCTCCGGCTCAACCTCGGTAAAGTCCGAGATGTCAAAAGAGACCGGGGCATCGCCTGACCCCGACTTGCTTTTGTCCAGTTCGACGAACCAGGCGGCGACGTAGCCTTCGCGATCCTGGCGGTCGCGCACCCACAGCCAGGCGCCGGTCTTGCCGATTTTAGGCCGGGCAACATCGGGGTCATCCAAGACGCGCAGGCTGCTGCCCGCTGGCAGGACAGTCACCAACCTGCCGGCCTGGCTGGCCTGTTTGCGCATACGCAGGCCGCTGCTACCGACTGTGCGCAGCACCGCAACGAAGATTTTTTCCTTTTCCTGCGGCGGGGTCGGCTCGACAGGTTCAGGCTCAACGGGCGTGACCGGGGCCGGTTCGACTGGCGTTTCTGGCGCAGGTTCTGCCTGCGGCGGTTTCACAACGGGCTGGTCGGCGCGCAACTGGTTAAAGGCATCGTAGGAGGTCTTGATCAGGTTGCCGTACATCACCGCTTGACCGCTGCCATTGTAGTAGGTGGCAAAGGTTTTGAAATCGCGGGTTTGCAGGGCTTTGACCGCGTTGGGTGAAACATATTGGATGAAGTCGAAGAACCCGACGATTTGGTCCCGTTCCCCGGCGCTGAAGGCATTGAACATATCCTGTACGCTGGCGAAGCCGATCAGGCCAAAGTTGAAGCCCATGATTTGCGGCGCGCCCATGCTGATCGACATTTTGGCGGCGCTATCGTTCAGGCTGGTTGCAAAAGTGAAAACTTCCCATTCGCGCGACTGGCTGCCGTGGAAATCGGCCAGGGCGGTTGGCCGCCAGGCTTCGCTGGACGATGGCCGCCACTTGTGGCCGGTCCAGGGCTGGCCGCTGTTATAAGTGAAATGTTGGGCGAACTTGGCCTGGTTGCTTTTGCCCCATTGGTTGTAGAAAACGTGGTTTTCGAAGCGGATGAGCATCCTGCCATCCGGGCCGAAGGCTTGCCCGCCCGATTCAACGGCCAGGGTGGCAACGGCAACCGCCGGTTCGATGGCCAGCACCCTCGACAGCGCTTCCAGCAGACCGCCGAAGCGGTTCCAGATGTCGGCGGCCAGGCGGTGGGTGGGCGAGTCGATGGAAGGTTTGGGAGTCAACTTGCTGGACTCGGGCGCGGGCAGAGCCACCTGTTCCAGGCCATCGCCAACCGATTTTTTGACGCGCTGGATGGTTGGCACTGGCGGCGGGCTGGGCAGGGTGGGCTGCTCATCGGAGGCGGGTTCTTCCTGCGGGGCGGGCGCGGGAGCAGCGGCCATGAAATCGACAAACCAGGCGGCGACATAGCCCTCCAGCCCGTTCGGGTCGCGCACCCGCACCCACTGGTTGAAAATACCAACCTTTGGGCGGGCTACATTTTCCGTTTCGAGCACGCGCAGGCGGGTGCCCGATTCCTCGTATGCCAGGGTTTCGGAGGCGGTGGTCGGCTGCGAGCGCAGGCGCAGGCCGGGACTGGCCAGCCCATCGGCAACCTGCAAATAAAATGCGCCGGGATCGAGCGGTTCGGGGGCCGGCGGCTGGACGCTGGCTGGCTGGATATCGTACCAGACCACAGCCGTGATCGAGCGTTTGAGTTCCTTGCCGTGCGAGTAACGCTGGATAAGCGAAACGTTCTGGCCCTCTTCGGTTGGGTGCGGATAGGGGTCGAGGATCAGGAAATCCTTGCCGACCTTTTCGTAGGCCACCACCCAGTGGGTTTGCAGACCCGATTGCGGCGAATAATCCACTTCGAGCAGGACGGGTTGACCGGCGCGGACGGCATCGCCGATGGCGTCGATGGGCGCGTCGCTGTCGCGGCAAATGACCAGGTTTTTGAAGCGCGCTTTGGGGTAGATGTTGCTGACCGCGGCCCAGACGATGGCCGCACCCATGAACCCGCCCGATTTCTTGAGCTTTTCATTTAACGTGTCGGGAGTTTCCTTGTAGCCGTGACCGCTCAAGAGCATGGCCACGCTGCTGACGGCGCAGCCGAAATAGCCCAGGGTCAGGTTGCTGCTGCCCAGTTTTTTGTCTTTCCATTGGGGGTCGCGCTGGGAATATCGTACAAGTTCAAACGACATGGAGCACCTCTCTTCCGGGTTGACCGATAATTAAATTATACGATAGAGTTTGTCGAAAATAACGCCGGTTTTTGAGCTTTGCGCCGATTTTCCTTTGATTTGGCATATTCCCATTACAATAGTAACCATGCATACCCTTTACCTTGTCGCCACGCCGATTGGCAACCTGGAAGATATGTCGCCGCGCGCTGTGCGGATTTTGCGCGAAGCGGTCTTGATTGCCGCTGAAGATACCCGGCATACCGGGCGCTTGCTGGCGCACTTCGACATTCACACCCCGTTGACCAGCTACTTCGAGCACAACAAACTCAACAAGCTGGATAAAATCCTGGCGGCGCTGGCGGGCGGGGATGTGGCCCTGGTTTCGGACGCCGGCACCCCGGCGATCAACGATCCCGGCTATGAGTTGGTGCGGGCGGCTATTGCGGCGGGCTACGCTGTCAGCCCGGTGCCCGGCCCATCGGCCCCGCTGGCGGCCCTGACGGCTTCGGGCCTGCCAACCGATTCGTTCCTGTATCTCGGCTACCTGCCGCGCAAATCGGCGGAACGAAAAAAGTTCCTGGCGGATGTGGCCGGACTGCCCTATACCCTGGTTTTGCTCGAAACGCCCCACCGGCTGCTGGATGCGCTGGCGGATATTGAATCCACGCTGGGGGAGCGCCCGATTGCTGTTGCGCGCGAATTGACCAAACTGCACGAGGAGTTCTGGCGCGGGAGTATCGCTTTGGCGCGCGAACATTTCGAGCGCAATGCGCCGCGCGGCGAGTTTACGCTGGTGGTTGGGGGTAAACCTGCCAGCCAGGAATCTGCCCAATGGACGGAAACCCGGCTTCGGGTGGAGATTGCGTCCGGCCTGGCGGCGGGAACGGCTCCTTCGGGCCTCGCCAAGCGCCTGGCGCGCGAATCCGGCTGGGAGCGGCGTCTCATCTACCAAATCATTCAAGAAATATCGGCCAAAACCGATTAATAACTATTTTGTTATTTGTCGCCGTGAAATAAATGGATGCATCAGATGTATAATCAAGTTTACCTGTAGCCTACTTTTATTGAGGGGAATTTGTGAGCATTCGTTTTAAAGTCATCCTGCCTTACCTGCTCCTGACGCTGGTGGTTGCCGTGACAGGAGTTTATGTCGTTACCAACCTGGTTTCTGATTCGTTACAGGAACGCCTGACGAATCAGTTGCTTGAGGCCGGTCGGGTGGTTTCGGACGATTTTGCGCGCCAGGAAATCAGTCATATCGAGACGGCCCGGATTGTGGCCTTCACCACCGGGCTGGCCGAGGCAATCCAGGCTGGCGACCGGGCCGGGCTGGCTGAACTGGCCAAACCGCTGGCCGCCGGGCTGGATATTGAAGCCCTTTCGCTGGTGGACCGCCAGGGTGTTGAACATTTTTACATGGTCAAGCTGGCCGACGGCAGTTTCCTCGAGCCGGGTGTGGGCAGCGGCCTTGAAACGATGACGATGGTGCAGTCCCTGTTGATGGCCGATGACGCCCAGGCGGCTCCGCGGCGCGCCCTGGTCTACAGTTCGGTGTTGAAAAAATATTTCTACTATTCGGCCTTGCCGATTTCTCTGAACAATCGCCTGGTCGGGGTTGTGCTGGTCGGCACTTCTTTCGATACGATCATGCCGTATCTCAAGAGCACCTCGCTGGCCGATGTGGTTTTGTACAACGAATCCGGGCAGGCTTTTGCCACAACCCTGGCCGGCCAGTCGGCGGATGAAAATTTCCTGGCGGGCTTTCAGGTTGCGGAAGACGAGTATCGCCAGGTGGTCGAGAGCAAGGGCAATGTGGCTGGTGAGAATTTCGAGTTGGAGGGCCGCTGGTACAGCCTGGCGCGCAGTCCGCTGCGGGTGGGCGGGGATCGGCTGGGGGTGTTTGCGGTGGTCCTGCCGCTCGATTTTGTTTTGCAGCCGGGAGCGGTCAGCCGTAATAACTATATTTTGCTGTTCACCGCGGCGATGTTTGGCGTAATCGCCATCGGTTACGGCATTTCGCGGCTGTTGATTAATCCCATTTATGCGCTGGTGCGGGCCTCGCAGGCGATTACCGCCGGCGACCTGACCCGCCGCACCGGCGTCAGCAGCACGGATGAAATCGGAGTGCTGGCGAACACCTTTGACGAGATGACTGCCAATTTGCAGCAGCGCACCATCGAGTTGGAGCGCGCCAACCAGACCCTGGCCCAGATGGATAAGACCAAATCCAGCTTCATCCAGGTGGCGGCGCATGAACTGCGCACCCCGCTGACCCTGCTGAGCGGCTATGCCCAGATTTTGGATGTGAAGTCCAAGGACAACCCGGATTTGCAGAGCATTTCGAAGGGCTTGATCGAGGGGTCGGTGCGCATGCAGGAAGTGGTTAACAGCATGCTCGACATTTCGCGCATCGACAGCAAAATGCTCAAGGCGGTCCCGGATCGGGCCTCGCTGGCGGCGATTTTGCAGCGGGTCGAGAAGACCTTCCACGCAGCCTGGAGTGAGCGTAAACTGACCCTGGTGACTACGGGACTGGCCGAACTGCCGTTGATTTACGCCGACCCTGATTTGCTCTACAAATTGCTCTATCACCTGGTGATGAACGCAATCAAGTACACGCCCGACGGCGGCACGATTACCGTCCAGGGCCAGGTTTTCGAGGCCGAGGATGAAGTCGAGTTGTCTGTCAAGGATACTGGTATCGGCATCGACCGCGAACACCTGGAATTGATCTTCGAGAAGTTCTACCAGACCGGTGAAGTTACATTGCACTCGTCCGGGCGCACCAAGTTCAAGGGCGGCGGACCGGGCCTGGGCCTGGCAATCGCGCGCGGCATTGTCGAAGCCCACGGCGGACGCATCTGGGCCGAAAGCGCCGGTTATGACGAAGAGAAGAATCCCGGCAGTTGCTTCTATGTGCGCTTGCCGTTGAAAGCGAAATTGGTGGAATGAAAATCTCTGAGCGCGAGATGCGGGATCTGTACCTGCTGGCGGGAATCGTCTTGACCGGCGTGGTTTTGATGTTCATTGCCGGTCAGCTTGCGGTGCGTGTGCTGCCAAGCTGGAGCGTGCCCTCGGACATGGATTCCCGGATCGACCCCAACAGCAGCGTCGAGTCGGTTTCGGCCGTGGTTGGCCTGGCCCCCTTGCGTTCCGAGATCCTGACACCGGCCGTTTGGCAGCGCAGTTTCCTGACCCCGTTGGCCGAGGAAGTTGGCCCGTTGAATGAAGTGCCGGTGGTGGTGATTGCTCCCGCCACCCAGCAGCCGACCCAGGCGGCGACCTCCGCCGGGCAGTCGACCCAGGTTGCGGCGGCTACGGCAACCGCAACTCTGCCCGCGACGCCCACGCCTTTCCCGACCAACACCCCGATCTATACCTTCCCAACCTGGACGTTCACACCCAAGCCGCCGACGGCCACTTTTACGCGCACCTTCACCCCGGCAAACACTTTTACCCCAACCTTTACGCCTTCGGTAACGAGCACGCCGACCCATACGCCCAGCCAGACGGCCACGGCAACCTCTACGTTTACCCCAACCGCTACCTTTACACCCTCCTTGACCCCGACCGAAACGCTGACTCCCACACTGACTTACACCCCTACCGCCACTTTTACGCCGATCACCCCGGACGCAACGCCGCCAGGGATCGGCACAGAGCCAGGTGGCAGCGGCGGTATTTATGTTTTGCCCGAGGGGGGTGGTTATCTGACGCTTGGGATCGTTATTAACGTTCCTGGCAATTATTTGATTTTCTATGAGCGTCCCACGGCTTCTGGTATTGATATGGATCAGATCATTATCGAGATCAGCCAGACAGGCCACATCGGAGAGTGGTATCAGATTCTTTATTGGGGAGATGGCGCATCAGATCCTAATGTCGATCCCAATATGAACAGCCTGGGCTTTACATCAGAGAATGATAATCACCCAATCCCGGCAGCTAATTTATATTCAGCCAATGGTTATGCCACCGGCCTGCGGATCGAGTTGGATGGTTACGTTCCGCCGGGCGAGTATCGCTATATCCGTTTCTCTGCGCCAACGGGCGATGGCGATGGCGCAGACATCGATGCCATCCAAATTTTGCCGTAAGTGTACAAGGTCAGGGAAACCCCTGACCTTGTCTCTTTTTTAACATGCCTTTTTTCACTTGACCCATCCCCCTTCCCGTCCTACAATTCAAGTTAGTCATTCTCAGCGCTTCGGCATCGGATACTCGATGCGCAACGCCGTTTTTGCTAATTTGCATCTACCCATTTTGCTTTTCACAGGAGATATTCATGACCGATTTCCTTTTCCGCGGTTCCCTGGCCGACCTCGACCCGGATGTTTACAAGCTGACCCAGTTCGAAGCCGAGCGCCAGGCGCGTAAGATCATCTTAATTGCCTCCGAGAGCCAGGCTCCGCTGGCCGTGCGCGAGGCCATGGGCAGCGCCTTCCAGAACATTTATGCCGAGGGCTATCCCGAAGATGAATGGCGCAAGATGTCCGAAGCCGATTTGTTCGATTACGAAATGCGCCTGGCCGAATATCGCCGCAACGGCGATCCGCGCTACTACAAGGGCGTCGAATATGCCGATGTGGTCGAAAGCCTGGCCATCACCCGCGCCCGCGAACTGTTCGCCGCCAATGGCGTCAAGCCCGAGCAAATCTTTGTCAACGTCCAGGCGCTTTCGGGCGGACCGGCCAACAACGCCGTTTACCAGGCGCTGGTCAACCTGGGCGACACCATTTTGGGGATGAACCTGCTGCATGGCGGACATCTCTCACACGGCTCCTCGGTCAATCGCAGCGGCAAATGGTTCAAAGCTGTCCATTACGCGGTCGATCCCGAAACCCAGCAGATCAACTATGACAACGTCCGCGCCCTGGCGCTCGAACACAAGCCCAAACTGCTGATTGCGGGCGCGTCCTCCTACTCCTGGGTGCCCGATTGGAAGAAATTCCGCGAAATCGCCGATGAAGTCGGGGCGACCTTCCTGGCCGATATTTCGCACCTGGGCGGTCTGGTCGCGGCGGGCGTGATTCCCTCGCCGATTGGCTACGCCCACGTGGTCATGTCCACCACCCACAAGAGCCTCGACGGCCCGCGCGGGGCAGTCCTGCTGACCACCGACGCGGCCATCGCCAAGAAAATCGACCGGGCGGTCTTCCCCGGCGAGCAGGGCGGGCCGCATGTGCATATCTTCGCCGCCCTGGCGCTGACCTTCAAACTGGCCAAAAGCGAGGCCTTCAAGCAGCTCCAGCTCCAGACGCTCAAAAACGCGGCGGCGATGGCCGACCAGTTCATCCAGCGCGGGCTGCGCGTGCCGTTCGGCGGCACGGACACCCACCTGGTTAACGTCGATGTGACCAGCGTCAAGAACGCGGACGGGGTGGCCCTGTCCGGTGATATGGCGGCGCGCATCCTCGACATCGTCGGGATCGTCGTCAACCGCAACACCATCCCCGGCGACAAGAACTCGCTCGACCCGAGCGGCATCCGCCTGGGCACGCCCTGGATCAGCCAGCGCGGCTTCGACGAGGCCAAAACCCGTCAGTTGACCGACATCATGGCCGATGTGCTGCTGGCCTGCGCCCCGCACACCGTCGATACGGTGCGCAAGGGCAAGGTGCGCCGCGCCAAGCTCGATTTCAACGCGCTTAACGAAGCTCGCCTGAAAATCCGCAAGCTGGCCGAAGAAGCCGGGATCGATTTTGAGTACGAAAAGAGCGCCTATCCCCACTTTTTCTATATCGATGATGTAGGACGAGATAATATCTCGTCCCACGCTGTTTTCGACCTTCGGGGTCGCCGCGTGCGCCAGTTTTTGGACTACGCTACGGGTGCGGACCTTTCCGCGCTCAAGCCCGGACAGTCCGTTTCGACGAGTGTTGCCACCCCCAAGGCGACCGTGGCGGTCAGCCTGGCCTGCCTCGATAACGGTTCCTACCAGTTGAGCGCGCCCGCCGCCGAGGCAGGATTGGTCGCCACCTGGCTGCGTGACCTGTCGGATGCCTACATCTCGCTGCGCCTGGACGGCCAGCCGGATTACGATCCGGCGCGGCTGCCGGGGCCGGTGGTGGTAGCGGACTCAACAACGGACTCTGTAACGGACTCACGGACGGGAACGGACTCCAAAACGGACTCTATAACGGACTCACGGACGGGAACGGACTCGAAAACGGACGTTAGGAAACCCTGGTTTATCGGTATCCAGGCGGCGGGTGGCGGCGAAGCGAAGCCTGAGTTCTCGTGGGTTGAACCCGCCGATCCCGCGCTGAAACGCACCAGCCTGTACGAGGTCCACAAATCCCTGGGCGGACGTATGGTGCCGTTTGCGGGTTGGGAAATGCCGGTGCAGTACAGCGGCGTGAAGGAAGAACACCTGGCCACGCGCCAGGCGGCGGGGCTGTTCGATGTCTCGCACATGGGCGTGTACGAGGTGCTTGGGCGCGATGCGGCTTCGTTCCTGGATGCGGTCTGTGGCAATGACTGCGGCGGATTGCAGCCTGGCGAAAGCCTGTACACCCACTTCCTGACCCCGGATGCGGACGTGATCGACGACACACTCGTCTACCGGCGTGGGGCAGAGAAGTTCCTGGTGGTGGTCAACGCTTCGAACGATGACAAGGATCGCACCTGGCTCGAAAGCGTGCGCGACGGCAAGGTCAAGATCGACAATGCCCGGCCCTGGGCGCGGACGTATGGCTACGAGGCCGTCATCCGCAACCTGCGCGATGCTGCGGCGGGCGATGAGATGCGCGTCGATATTGCCCTGCAAGGGCCGAAATCGCGCGAGATTCTGTTTGCGCTGGGCGTGGATGCGGAAACGAAGAAGCGCATCATGGCTTTGAAAAGGACCGAGTTGTGCGATGCCGTGGTCGGCGGCCCTTCGACAGGCTCAGGGGAGCCTTTCGACTTGATCGTCTCGCGCACCGGTTATACCGGCGAAAAGATGGCCTTTGAGTTGTTCGTCCACCCGCAGCGCGCGCCGGAGTTCTGGAACGCGATTTTGAAGGCCGGTGAGCCGTTCGGCGTCAAGTCGATTGGCCTGGGCGCGCGCGATTCGCTCCGCACCGAGGCCGGACTGCCGCTCTACGGCCACGAGATGGGACTCGGCTCGGGCAAATTCGGCGAGCGTGACCTGGGCGTGGCCGAAGGCGGGTTTGGTTCGTATGTCAAACCCTACAAACCGTGGTTCATTGGCCGCGAGGCCTTCATTGCCCGCGAGAAAGCCCGCAAGGGTGTGGTGGTGCGCTTCCGCTTTACGGAGCAGGGTGTGCGCATGGCCCACAACGGCGACCCGATTGTCGATAAAAAAGGCAAGGTGATCGGCTGGGTGACCAGTTGCTCGCTCGATATGGAAGGTTCCCTGACCGGCCAGGCCTATGTCACCCTGGCGAACGCCGCCGAAGGCACGCCGCTCTTCATCTACCAGGGCGCACCCAAGGATGCCGGCCTTGCTCCCGCCGAGATGACGCTCAAGGACAAGGCGACCTTGCCGGGGGCGGCGGTGGTGGTGAGCCGGTTCCCGAAGCTATAGGGTAGAAAGTGGAAAGAAGAAAGATGGTCGGCAGTCCGCGAGGGCTGCCGACTGTTAGTTTCTACACTAAATTTCTTGAAAATCGGCTAAGAGTTTCTTGCCACGCTCTGGATTTACATCCAGAACATATTGTATTTTCCCCATAATACTGCTACGGAACTTCTCTACTGGCTCATCACCAGCAACTAATTCAATCCCTTTTACTTTGCACAAATGGATAGTTGCTCTCAACTTGCGATAATAATCTTTAGATACATTCACTTTTTGATTTACTACATAACCTGTGACTTCTTGTGTGCCTGTTCCGGGCATAGGCTTCTTTTTTCTAGGTAGATTATGTAGTGCAAACCCTTCTTGCTCCATTATTTTTGAAAACAAGCCTACCAAATCTGGGATTCTATAGCCTCCCGAAATGGTTAAATCATCTTGATAGAAAGTAAATGTAACTCCGTGCTGGTTGCAAAGTTGCTCTATTCGGTGAGAAATTTGAGACAAAACCAGATTTGCTAATGTAGAACTTGTGGGAAATCCTTGAGCCAAAGTTCCTTGATATGTGGTTAAGCGTGTAATTAGTCCAGATACGTCATCAGAAAAGCCACAAGCCAAAAGTGTCTTGTGAATTTTTGTGAAATGAACACTTGGATAAAAATCTTTTACATCCAATCCATAAACAAAAGGTTTCCCTTTGTGTTGTTCGGCGTTTGTTTTTGTGGATTTCCCCAAAACTGAACCATGTAAACTTACAGGCAAAGGAATTTTCTGTAGTACTTTTTTGTTGATAATGCGCTGGATTTTTTTCAACGTAGGCGAAGGGTTACAAATTTTTCTTAGTTCCCCGTTTTTTTTCTTTTTATTTGTTACCGTACATCTGGGATCAAGAAACCTGATTGGAAGCGAAAAATCGGTGAGAAATCGAGATTGGATTTGATCGAGTAGTGAACCCAATCCAAACCGAGTCTGAAAAGACTTTTATCAA
>JAEWVF010000009.1 GCA_023459215.1 Chloroflexota bacterium | reverse complement strand
CCCGTCAATTCCTTTGAGTTTTAACCTTGCGGCCGTAGTCCCCAGGCGGTAGACTTATCGCGTTAGCTTCGATACCGATGGTTTTTAACCCACCGACACCAAGTCTACATCGTTTACTGCTAGGACTACCGGGGTCTCTAATCCCGTTTGCTACCCTAGCCTTCGCGTCTGAGCGTCAGGAACATCCCAGAAGGTCGCCTTCGCCACTGGTGTTCCTCCGGATATCTACGCATTTCACCACTACACCCGGAATTCCACCTTCCTCTGATGCCCTCAAGTTCAGTAGTATTGAACGACCTCTCCTAGTTGAGCCAGGAGCTTTCACATCCAACTTGCTGAACCGCCTGCACGCGCTTTACGCCCAGTAAATCCGGATAACGCTCGCCTCCTACGTTTTACCGCGGCTGCTGGCACGTAGTTAGCCGAGGCTTATTCCTGGGATACTGTCCTTTCTCATCTCCCAGAAAAGTGCTTTACGATCCGAAGACCTTCATCGCACACGCGGCGTTGCTGGGTCAGGCTTTCGCCCATTGCCCAATATTCCCTACTGCTGCCACCCGTAGGTGTATGGACCGTGTTTCAGTTCCATTGTGAGGGGCCACCCTCTCAGGCCCCTTACCCGTCGAAGCCTTGGTGAGCCATTACCTCACCAACTAGCTGATGGGACGCAGGCCCCTCCTAAAGCGGATTACTCCTTTAGAAATCGGTTTCTAATTCCGAAGACCACATGCGGTATTAGCAATCCTTTCGGACTGTTATCCCACACTTTAGGGCAGGTCACCAACGCGTTACTCACCCGTTCGCCACTAAGACGTATTGCTACATCTTCGTTCGACTTGCATGTATTAGGCACGCCGCCAGCGTTCATCCTGAGCCAGGATCAAACTCTCCGCAAAAAATTTGTCATCCTTACGGATGCTAAGTTACGGAGTTAAAACGACAGGGTTGTCGTACTTCCTATCACTTTTCAGTTGTCAAGGTTCTATCAACCGAGCGGGTTTGCATTCTACCCGCGCCATGTTGGCCCGTCAAGAGCATTCGAGAGACAAATTTACCGATGTCTGAACTTCAACATCGGCTCGTCAGACTTCTGAGCTAGACGCATCAGCGTCTCTGACGGGACAGGTTGCTCTCTAGGTTTTTATCGATCTGTCTTGGGGGACGAAATCGTTCTTCGTGACTGGCTTGTCTATTATATTCAAGCCGTTCTTTTTGTCAAGGTTTTTGTCAGACCAATTTGCAACTTTCTTGTAACTTTTTTGTCAGACAACTCTCTTGTGTTTGCCCCTGTTTTTTGGGGCGAGAGCGAATTATATTCATTCGCCGTTTTCTGTCAAGGGCTTTTTGCAACCAATTTTCGAATTCGTTTTCAAGCTCGTTTTTTAGTTGCCGTCCGTGACAGCGAAGGCGTATTATACGCACCCGTCCAAAAGAGTCAAGGCGTTTAAGGGCGAATCTGGACTTTTTAAGGTTAAAGATTCGTATTCTTTAAGGTAAAGCGCACTTTTTCCTGCTCGATCAGGCGAATGGCGGTGGCCAGGCCGTTTTCTGCGCGGATTTTGGCCCCCAGAGCCTGGGCGGCCCGGATCATGGTCGGATTTTCAGCTTCGGCCAACGCCGATAGCAAACGGGATGCGCTCAGGTGTTTAATCGGAATTGGGGCCGGACCAACGCCCAAAGCCTGCACCCGCCGCCCCCAAAATGGTTGATCGGCGGCATGCGGAACAACGATGCTTGGAATACCAGCGCGCAAACCAGCGGCAGTTGTCCCCGCGCCGCCATGGTGGATGAAAGATTTGCAGCGCGGCAAAAGCCAGGAATGCGGAGCGGACTCGAGATAGAGCATATTTTCTGGCGGCGAGGCCGGCTTCCAGCCACCCCAACCGGTCAGGATGATGGCGCGTTCGTTACGGGTTGAGAATACTTCGAACAGGGTCTTGCCAATCTTCTCGGCATCCTGGTGAACCATGCTGCCAAAGGAAACACAAACCGGGGGCGCGCCCGTCGCCAGGAAAGTGGATAAGGCTTCGGGAGGCTGGTAGGCTTGATCGTTGAGGAAGAAGTATCCGGTAAGGGAGATGTTGGCAGGCCAGTCGGCTGAGGGTGGAATCACGCTGGGAGAAATGGCGAACAGGAGCGGGGTGCGGAGCCGGGCATCCGGATTCGCAAAAGGCCAGGACAACTTGCGGGGAAAGGATTCCGGCAGCAGGTGCTGAATCTGCCTGAATCCCGCATTACCGGCATGCCAGAAAACCTGGGTGGCAAACCAGTGGGAAAAGCGATTGCCAAGCCGACCCAGGGGTGGGAAGATGGCACTTGGATAGTCGCCGGTAGGGGCAAACATCGGAAAAGCCTGAATGGAAATATCGGGAATGTTCAGGTGGTGGGCTAGGCTGTGCCCGCCGGTGGTGAAAGCGAAGGAGTGTATCAACAGGTCGGCGCGCTGGGCAGCTTGATTGACCTGACGGACAACCTCAACCGCGATGTTCAAAACATGCTTGCGCATGGCTGTAACCATGCGCAATGGGTTGACGCCAGCCTGATTGAAGGCGCGACTCAACTCTTCAGGGTCGCCCGGCAAGGTGACATACTCGACGGCATAAGAAGCTGCAAAATCGGCAAAGCGCTGCGGGCCAACCAGAGTAGGATGGTGCCCGGCCTGTTTGAGAGCAACCGCCAACGCCAGGAAAGGTTGCAAGTCGCCGCGCGAACCATAAGTAAGGATGCTTATGTTCATTATGAGATTCTATACTATACTTAATAGAAATATGCAGGAGAATCTGTGAATATGTCGACCAAAAACACCCCCTACCTGACAGACCCGCTAGGCAACGAGCATTGGCTTGATTTCGATATTACCCACATTGGCCGGGGCGTCGAAAATGAAATTGTGATTATCAGCAACCGGGCCTCGCGCGAACATGCCATCATTCGCCGGGATGGGCGCAAGATTTTCCTGGAAGACCTGGGAAGCACCAATGGAACCTTCCTGAACGATGAACGCATCATGGCGAGCATCCAACTGCGCGATGAAGACAAAATTAGCATCGGGGAGATTGTCTTTACTTTCCATGACCCGGACACAACCACCCGCGAGACGCCCTTTCCGGAATTAGATGTAAATGTCAAGGCCGGAGAAGTCAGGTTGAACCGCAAACTGCTTTCGCTCTCGCCCAAGGAGTTTGCGCTGGTGGCGTATTTGTATGAGAACCGCGGCAAGGTCTGCTCAAAAGATGAGATTGGCCAGACGGTGTGGGCCGAGTACCAGTCGGGAATTTTCGATTACCAGATCGAAAACCTGGTGCGGCGACTGCGCACAAAAATCGAGATCGATCCCAATTCCCCGGTACTGTTGGTGACCATCCGCGGGTTGGGATACAAACTAACTGCGCCCTAAGGCGAGTTCATATCTTTTCCCCGCTTTGCCGATAGGGCGAAGTTAGCAAACTGATAGGCAGGATTTTGGCGCAGATGATATTATCTGCGCAGATTTATTTTGGAGAAAAACTATGTCACCGCAAACACTGGAAGGCCAAACTCTCGGAAAATATCGCATTCTCGACGCGCTCGGGCGCGGCGGAATGGCGCAGGTTTACCGCGGCTACCACCCGCAACTGGACCGCTATGTGGCGATCAAGGTGCTGCGTTCCGACCTGGTGGAGCAGGATGAATTCCTGGCTCGTTTTCGGCGCGAGGCCCACTCCGTTTCGGGGCTGCGACACCCGAACATCGTGCAGGTTTTTGATTTCGATGTCCAGGATGAGCAGCACTACATGGTGATGGAACTGCTCGAGGGTGACACCCTGCGCTCACGGCTGAACGAACATCGCATCCGCGGCGAACGCATGCCCCTGCCCGAAATCCTGCGCATTTTGACGGAAGTGCTGAACGGGTTGGGCTACGCTCACAAGGAAGGCATCATCCACCGTGACATCAAACCGGCAAACATCATGCTGACCAAACGCGGGCAGGCTGTATTGACCGACTTCGGCATTGCCCAAATCGTCGGCAGCACCCAGTACACCGTCTCAGGCGCGCTGATGGGCACGCTCAACTACATGGCCCCGGAGCAAGGCTTCAAAGGCACCTGCGACGAGCGCAGCGACATTTACTCAATGGGCATCGTTTTCTATGAAATGCTGACCGGCTATACGCCCTTCGATGCCGATACCCCGCTGGCAATCCTGATGAAACACCTGAACGATCCGCTGCCGCTGCCCAGCCAGGTCGATCCAACCCTGCCGCGCGAACTGGAGCATATCGTTTTGAAGGCGCTGGCCAAAGACCCGCAGGATCGTTACCAGAGCGCCGATGAAATGGTTGCCGCAATCGCCCAAACGCTGGACAAAAAACTGGCAGACGCCCCGCGGCCTGTGGTTGCGCCCCCCGGCGGGATCCAGCCCCAGGTGGTTTTCTCGGGCACTTCGCGCCAGCAGTTGAACAACCAGCGCTTCGCCGACGAAGACACCAATATGGACATCCCCTTCAAGAAAGAACTGGAAGGACAGATGACCAGCATTGTCAAGCGCTTCACACCGCGCGCCATCAGCCCGACAAGCGCCGTCTTCGGCGGCCTGATCATGTTCACCGTGGTCAACCTGTTTGCAGCAATGATCAGCACCTTCAGCGGCATCAATGTTTTTGAATACGGCTGGGCGTTCGAAATTTTCCTGGTCGCGGGTTTGCTGGCCTTCATCGGCTGGGGAACCCAAACCCCGTGGATGCTGATCCCCAGCATTATCGTTTTCGGCAACGCGGCACTGCTGGCTTACTCGTCCATCACCGGCCGCTGGGACGACTGGTTCTTCTTGTGGATGTTCGAACCGCTGATCATCGGTTTTGCCATCTACCTGCCAACCAAATTAAGTGAGCGCCCGGCAGCAGAAAGTAAATCCTGGGGACGCATCGGTGGCTTTGCCCTGGGAACCCTGGCCATCCTGCTGGCCTGCATGACCTGCAGCCTTTCAGTGCTGGCTTCCATCTTCCGCTAAAGTTCCGCAACTCAACTTTGTTATTCACCGGCAGGCAACTGCCTGCCGGTTTTGTTCAACGCGTCTTCAAACATTCGAAAGGAAAGAAAAATGAAAACTGAACGTATCTTATCCCTGATCTTCGGTATCGGCCTGCTCATCATTGGCGGGTTAAGCATGGTCAGCAACCTGTTCCTGCGCACGGAAGCCTGGCGGATGTGGCCGCTGGTCGTGCTGGCCGTCGGCCTGGCCCTGACCCTGCCGGGCTTCCTGGGACTCGTCAGACCAGGCTTGGGCGCTTTCTTTATGCCGGGGCTACCAGTCCTGACCACGGGCAGCATCCTGATGTTTGCCAGCGTTACCGGCAACTGGGGCATTTGGGCGCTGGCCTGGCCGCTGCTCGTGCTGGCGGCCGCGCTCGGCTTTGGCCTCTCGGCCATCTTCATGCGTGTACCAGGCCTGGCCATCCCGGCCATGGTCGTTGGTATCAATGGCCTGGTGCTGGCTTTCTGCAACCTGACCGGCCTGTGGAGCGCCTGGGCCATCCTGTGGCCGGTTGAACCGCTGGCGATTGGCCTGGGACTGTTGGTTGTCGGCATCAGCAAACGCTCCCTGGGCGCAAACACCGCCGCCATGATCCTGATCGGCATCGCCGGGATGGGCTTCTTCCTGACCTCGTTCGTCAGCATTTTCAATGAGACCATCCTGCGCTTCGCTGTGCCCGGCATGCTGGTCATGACCGGCATCCTGCTGGTTGGGCTGACCTTCCTGCGCCGCGAAAACCGATCCGAAACACCCGCCCAGTAGAGCAAAAGGAGAACAAAATGAAAACGCTACTGATCCCTCTCTTCACCGTCCTGGCATTCCTTTTGAATGCCTGCGGCATGAACGTTATCGTTGGCTCGGGTAATCTGGCCAGCGAAACCCGCACTGCAAGCAATTTCGAGAAAATCATCCTGGCAGTGCCGGCGCGGCTGGTTCTGACCCAGGGACAAAACGAAAGCCTGGAAATCAGCGCCGAAGAAAACCTGATGGCATACATCCACTGCAAAGTCGAGAATGGTGTCCTGTCGATCTATGTCGAGGAGAACATCAATA
Organism: Chloroflexota bacterium; assembly: GCA_023459215.1. GTDB lineage: Bacteria > Chloroflexota > Anaerolineae > Anaerolineales > Villigracilaceae > UBA8950. Next base: position 2,742 of record JAEWVF010000009.1, on the reverse strand, counting down.
TCATGCCGACGGAGGAAATCCTGATCCGGTTGAGCGCGAAAGACATCAGCGCCATCACCATCAGCGGCTCGGGCAAAATTGTCTCGGAAGCGCTCAACGCCAAAGAACTGAGCCTCCAAATCAACGGTTCAGGCGAATTCATTATCGACCAGATCGGGGCCGAACAACTGCGCGCCAACATCAACGGTTCAGGCAAAATGAGACTCGATGAAATCAGCGCCGCAGACACCCGCTTGAGCATCGACGGCAGCGGCAAGTACATTGTCGCAGGCCAGAGCAACTCAGTCGAACTTTCGGTCAACGGCTCGGGCCGGATCCAGGCCCAGAACCTGGAAAGCGAACAAGCACAAGCCAGCATCAACGGTTCCGGGAATATCACGGTCTGGGCATCCGAACAACTTACCGCCCGCATTACCGGCAGCGGCGAAATCGCCTACCGTGGACAGGCCCAGGTGGCAAAAGTCATCAACGGTTCCGGCAGCATCCATGCGGAATAACGCAACATCCACCTTGAAAGAAAGACGCCCAATAAGGCGTCTTTTTGTTTTCCAAAATGCCTTTGCTTTTCCCGGCAGGCAGGTTAAACTGGGGAGATGTCCTTGAAAGAAATCCTTGCCAAATTTTTGCAACCAGAGCCCATGTCTGAAAATCTCCCTTATATCATTGTTGGCCTCGGCAACCCCGGGCGTGAATACCGCGATACACGCCACAATATCGGATTTATGCTGATCGACCGGCTGGCTGAAAAGCTGAATGCGCGTTCAATGCGCGTGCAGTCGAAAGCCATTATCACCACGGCCCAATACGAGGGCCGCAAAATCATCCTGGCCAAACCGCAAACCTACATGAATCTTTCCGGCCAGTCGGTGCAGGGATTGGTGCGTTTCTACAAAATTCCACAGGAAAACCTGATGGTGGCCCACGACGATCTCGACCTGCCCTTCTGTGTCCTGCGCCTGCGCCCCGGCGGCGGGTCAGCCGGACAAAAGGGAATCGCTTCGATCATCCAGCAGATCGGCACACCCGACTTTGCGCGGATGCGGTTGGGCATTGATCGGCCGCCGGGACGGATGGAGGCAGCCGCCTACGTTTTGCAGGCCTTCACCCAAAAGGAATCCCTGCAGGTAGCCGAACTACTCGACAAAGCCGCCGAGGCCGCCCTGACCTGGGTGACAGACGGGTTGGATATGGCGATGAATCGGTTTAATGGGAAAGTGGAAAGTTGAAAGAATATGGCTCTCCACGATTTTCCGTGAAAACCTGTACACGGAATACGCGGAAAACACGGAAACGCACGGAAAAAGCTTTTAAAATGCTGGTTTTTCCGTATTTGTCCGTGTTTTCCGCGTTCAAAGAACTCTTACCAAGCTCATTCTCGGAGAGCCAAGAATATTATGATGGATGAAACGTTATCCCCCATTCACCCCGGTGAAGTTTTACTCGAAGATTTTATGAAACCGCTTGGCCTATCACAATATCGCCTGGCGCATGATATTGGCGTTACACCGATTCGCATTAGCCAAATTGTTAATGGACAGCGAGCAGTTAGCGTTGATACTGCCATGCGGCTTGCACGCTATTTTGGCACCAGCGCAGAGGTCTGGCTTCGTTTACAGGTTCGATACGATCTTGAAGTGGCAGAAAAAGAAATGCGTGAACAGATTAACCGTGAAGTAAAGGTTTTGAACCCGCAGACCCCCATGCGCGCTTAACGAATAGGCAGCGCAAAATAAAACGTGCTGCCCAACCCAACCCCAGGGCTTTCGACCCAGATGCGTCCGCCGTGGGCTTCGACCAAGTGCCTGGCAATCGTCAGCCCGATACCGCTGCCACCGCCGGATTGGCGCGAGCGGGACTTATCGACCCGGTAGAAACGGGCAAAAACCAGTTCCAGATTTTCGGCTGAAAGGCCGGAGCCAGTATCGGCAACGCTGAATTGCACAAATTCAGCGTTTTTTTGCGCCGAGATGGTAACTGTCCCGCCCTCGGGGGTATATTGCAGGGCGTTGTTGAGCAGGTTGGTGAGCACTTGCAGGATGCGGTCCTCGTCAGCCTGGATGGGCGGTAAATCGGCGGCCAGTTTGGGGGTGAGCGCGATCCGCTTTTGCTCGAAGGGCCGCGCAAGGCGCTTGATGGCGGTCGTTACCAGGGCCGAAACGTCAACGGTCTGCTTATCCAGCGTATAAGCCCCTGCTTCGACCCGGCTGAGTTCCTGCAAATCGTCCACCAAACGCCCGAGACGTTCGGATTCCTGCAAAATCTCGTTGAACGTTGCTGCATCCGGCGGCAAGACTCCATCCAGCAAACCTTCGAGCGAGCCTCTGATGGTGGTCAGCGGGGTGCGCAACTCATGAGCAACATCACCGATCAGGCGGCGGCGCATGGTTTCAGTCTGTTCGAGTTGCCCGGCCATCTGGTTGAAGCTGCCTGCCAACTGCGAAAACTCATCTTCGCCGGCAACCTGCACCCGCTCATCATAATGACCAGCAGCGATGCGGTCGGTGGCGCGGGTCATAGCGCGTAGTGGCGAAACAATACGCGCGCTGAGGAAAAGGCTGACCACGACTGCCACGAGCGAGGCAGCCAGTGCGGCATAGCCCAGGGATTCAAAAACAGCATTACGAAAGTTGCCAAACTGCATCAAGATACGTTCCGGCTGGGGCGGGTTCATGCCCTGGCCCATGCGCATGCCCTCGTGCAGCATCTGGCGGTCGTAAGCTAGGCGGGATGTAAACGAAACCG
>JAEWVF010000008.1 GCA_023459215.1 Chloroflexota bacterium | reverse complement strand
AATCCGCGCGCCCGCAGGGCAGTCCGTCCAATCCGCGTAATCCGTGTCCAGATTTTGGTTTTTAAGCGCCCATTGAGCCAAGATTCCTGCTTTGCCAGACTCGTAAAAACGAACTCTAAAGTCAAGTAAGAATGAATATGCCATTTTAACCGCGAAGACCGCCAGGAGCGCACAAAAAACCGTAAAAATCAGTGTGCGTCCTGCGCGGACTTCGCAATAAATTGTCTTCTTGGGTCAAAAACTTGCTAGCGATCCTGCTGGATTTCTGCCGCGCGCAGGGTGTTGCGCATCAGCATGGCAATCGTCATCGGGCCGACCCCGCCGGGGACGGGGGTGATAAACCCGGCCACTTCTTTGGCCTCTTCAAAGTTGACATCGCCGACCAGTTTCTGGCGCGGTTTGCCGGTCTTTTCGCTGATCAGCGGCGAACCGTCCGGGTTGAAAAGCGGAACGCCGTTGATGCCAACATCGATGACCGCCGCACCGGGCTTGATCCAGTCGCCGCGCACCATTTCGGCCCGGCCAATGGCCGCAATCAGGATGTCGGCCTGGCGCACCACCTCGGGCAGGTTCTTCGTCCGCGAGTGGCAGACGGTGACGGTGGCATTTTTGCCAATCAACAGCAGCGCCGCCGGCATCCCGACAATGTTCGAGCGGCCCAGTACCACCGCATTCGCGCCTTCGATTTTGACCCCGGCCTGCTCGAGCAGGTAAATGCAGCCGTAAGGTGTACAGGGCACAAAGAGCGGCTCGCGGCCTTTCTGCGCCAGGCGGCCAATGTTAATCGGCGAGAAACCGTCGACATCCTTCTCGATACTGATCAGCGACAGGATGCGTTCCTCATCCAGGTGGGCCGGCAGGGGCAATTGCACCAGGATACCGTTGACCAGTTCATCTTCATTCAGGTCACGGATGACCCGTTCGAGTTCCAGTTGGCTGATGTCGGCGGGCAGGGGGTGATGGTACGAGACCATGCCCAACTCCTCGCAGGCCTTCTGTTTGGCAGCCACATAGGTGGCCGAATCGACGCGGTCTCCGACCAGCACCGTCGCCAGGCCGGGGCGCGGTTTACCCGCCGCCACCCGTTTGGCAACCTCGGCGGTCACTTGCTCGCGGACCTGCTGGGCAATTAATTTTCCATCAATCAGTTGAGCGGTCATGGGTTTCTCCCTTGAATGATTGCGAAATACCGAACAACTTCATTATACAAGCCGCGGCCCAGACCCCCATAGTGACAAACTTCCTTTAACAGGAGACGATTGGCAAGTTATCCTGTAATTCGCCGCGCATCCCATCCCCATCCAGCGCAATCAGACGCACAGCATCGACCTGGTTCCAGCGCGCGTCGGGCGCAAACGCGCTCGCGCGGATGTAGTTGCCGGTCAGGCCCTCCATTTTCCAGCCAGATTCGCTCAGTTCGTGAGCCGATTCCCACAGCACCGCCAGGGTCTGGCCGATAAACTTCTCATGGTAGGCGCGGCTCAAGTCCGCAAAAGCGGCGCGCAGGATGGCGCTGCGTTCTTTGCGGATGTCGCGCGGGATGTGGTTCTTCATCCGCGCCGCCGGGGTACCGGGTCGGGCGGAATAAGTGAAAACGTGCCCACCCGCAAACTGGATCTCGTTAACCAGGGCCAGGGTTGCGCTGAATTCTGCCTCCGTTTCCCCCGGAAACCCGGCGATGACATCAGTGGTGATGGCAATCTCCGGGCAGGCGGCGCGGGCAGCCGCAACCAGGGCGCGGAAGGAATCCGGGCTGGTTTTGCGCAGCATCCGCTTCAGGACGGAGGCGCTGCCCGATTGCAGCGGCAGGTGCAGGTGCGGCATCAGCCGGGAATTGCTCCAGAGCGAGAAAAAGCCTTCGTCCAAATCCCAAGGCTCGAGCGAGGACAGCCGCAGGCGCGGCGTATCGGTTTCGGCCAGAATCAGGCTGACCAAATCCCGCAGGCGGCGGGCCGGAGAAAAATCCTGGCCCCACGAGCCGAGGTGAACCCCGGTTAGGACGATTTCACGCGCCCCGCCCAGGAGCGCGGCGCGAATATCCTCAAGCACATCCGCTGCCGGGCGCGAACGGCCGGCCCCGCGGGCGACGGTGGTGATGCAGAAAGTGCAGGCGTTGTCGCAGCCGTCCTGCACCTTGATGAAGGCGCGGGTGCGCTGGCGCAGTCCGGGCAGGGACAGACGCGCCAGCGGCTCAAGGTCGAATTCTTCGCGCGAAAGGCCGAGCAGGTTGGGGACAAGGTTGTCCTTATCGTCGTTGAGCACGATCCGGTGCACACCGGGCAGGTCGAGCGCTTCCTGCGGCGCGAGCGAGGTCCAACAGCCGGTCGGGACAACCTCCCCGGCACCGGCGCGGGCCGCCTGGCGGATTTTCTGGCGCGAATCGGCGGCAGCAGCGCCGGTCACCGAACAGGTATTGATGACGACCATGTCTGCCGCGCCAGCGGAGGCGGCGATTTCATGGCCCTGGGCGCGGAACTGGCGCGCCATTTGTTCAATTTCGGCCTGGTTCAAACGACAGCCGACCATATCAAGAAAAATTTTCATCAGTGAGCGTGTGCCTTTATTCGCAGGTTTTGGTGTTCAAATTATAAGAACATCCTGCCGCAATGCAAGCGTTATACGAGTCATATTGCGAACACGAGTTTTGTTCTTCGGGTTGGTTTGGTTTCAACGTGGCAGTCGGGATGGCCACCTGGTAGCATTTCTGGGTAATTTCAGAATAATACGTGCCGGGCGGGCAATCCCTGGCCGAGGCCGGGGTGGCCGTCAGCTGGGGGGTGAAGGTCGGTTGGGGCAGCGTTTCCAGTGTCACCGTAATCTCGGGCAGGCCCGTCAGGGGTGGTTCGACCGGTAGGGCCGCGGGCGTTGCCAGGGTTCCATCGCAGGGAACCGGGACAGCCGGGATCGAAAATGGGCCTTCTTCGAGCAGAATCTCACCATCGCGGCCAAAGGCGCGGGCGGTCCAGCGCAGTTCGCCGTCCAGGCCCAGGCTGGTTTCCGGGTTGGTCAAGGAACGGGCCAGGAAGATATGCAAATCCAGATAGCCGATGTAAATCTTGGCCGGGGCGGGGACATGCTCGAGGCGGGTCATGGCCAGGGTGGTCTCCGCGTTGATGCGCCCGGCCTGGGCTGGGACGATTTCAATCGCAATCGCGGCAAAAACAATGTCATCGTTGGGATCATCCAGGTTAAGCTGGAAATCGACGAAGCGGGTTTGTTCGGGACAGGTCTCGTAGAAAAACGGGACATAGGTCAGGCTGGCCGGGTTGGCATTGGCCATAGTAACCGCCGGGGTGCCAGGCCGGGCCGCGGCGGAACGTTCGGGGAGTTGGCAATCGCCCTGGTAGCCATGAGCGTAAATATCGAACGGATGGCCGGGCGCAATCTGGAAAGGCAGGACGCAAACGCGCAGCACTTCCGAATAGGCGTACTGGCTGCCGCGCTGGGCGGCAAGCTGCAGGGTATATTGCCCGGCGGCAGCGGGCGTCCATGTATACGAGGTGACAATCGTCGTCCCGGCAGTGTTCGGCGCTTCGGCCACCACGCGCCCATCGACAAAATACAGCACGCGCGAAACCTCCCCGGCGGTGGACAGTCCGTTCGCCAGCAGTTGGAACGATTCGCCCAACATAATGACATCGCCGTCCTGGGGGCGGCCAAAATAAAGCTGGAAATCTTCTGAAGTGGTGGCAGGGAAGGTGCAGGAGGCAATCAGCAGGCTTGCCAGGATAAACGCACAAACTTTGGAAAATACGCTTGTCGGCCGCATCTCAACATCCTTTCGCGCAACAGACATTCGGATAAAGTTGATTGACTTAGGCAGATTATATCAACAATAGCCGAAAGGCAGGATGTCGGGCTGTGTCACATCAAAAGATGGGGCTGTCTTCGAGAACCTTGTATCCAGTTCATTTTGTCATTTCGACGAGCGCCAGCGAGGAGAAATCCGCGCCTGGGAACCGAACAATTTAAATGACCACATTGCCATCCAACGTCAAAGTGGCCATTGTTTTTACCCGGCCAACAATTTCACAAAACGAAATTATTACACTATACAAAGAGGTAACAAACAAAGGAATGTGTAATACGCCGATCCACCAATAGGATGGATAAATTACAAATTCAAGCACCACGTTTCCCAAACTCATCATAACCCCAACAAAACCTGTGGCAATAAAAACCGACTTATTAACGTGAGGAAAATACATGGAAAGAATTGCCAGATATAGCGGGGTAGCCATGCAAAAAGATAAAGCTGTACCTGAGGTAAACACGTAAACAGGGTTGAAATCAGGCATGAGAGTAAGTGGATTAACAGGCCCCCAGAAGGCAAAAAGGGCAAGAATGATCATCGAGTATTTCCATACAGGCATCTTTTGTAATTTAAACTTATTTTTAGGAAAAATTGCTTCCCAAAGCCATAAACCTGCGAGAGCCAGAAAAGTAATCACGTTTGCAACACAAACAGAAAAACCATATTTTTCGCTAATCGAGAAACTTTGGATAAATGCAATCAAAATATACGAAAAAGCCACATAAAGACTGAATAAGCGCGTTATCCTTCTCTTTATGAAGAATATTAAAATCAATAGGATCAATGGAATGATCTGAAAAAAGTGAAACAAACCGGAAAAGTGGAACTTGATAGGGTGAGTCAGAATATAGGCATTTACTGCACCCCACTCAGATAACTCATAGCCATATGAAGTATAAGGTGGAATGAGTTGCGGCAACAAAATTAACAGTAGAAACCACCACTGTCGCCATATTTCTTCACATAATTTCCAGATGAAGGATTTTTTCACAACATCTCTCAGGCCAACACCTTGTCTCTCAAACAAGATTAATAAAACTTGCCCATTAATGTCCGGGCTATTTTTACGAAGCCTGCTGAAGCGGACTGGAACCGATTGAAGGTCGCCTTCAGGCGGCGCTACGGCTTATACACCACAAAATTATCGAACAGCACCTCGACCCCGGACTGCTCGAAGGCCCCGGTCAGCAAGCCGACATCGCCGCGCTGGAAATCGGCGTCCATGGCCGAGCCGACCAGAGTGTCGTTGACGTAGAAAATCAACAGTTCGGCAATGCAATCGGCGCGCAGGTGGTTGATGCCGCCATCGGTGCGGATGGCCGGATGGGGAGCCATCTGGGTCATGTCCAGCAGGGAAGCCTGTCCGTTCTCGGTCTTGCCGATGCCATAATACCCGTCCGGGCTGATGATGAAGAAATAAAAGTTCTGTTCGTCGACCAGGCGGCAGATCAGGCCCATCCGCCCGGGAGCGGTATTGGGCAGCGGAGCCACGTCCGCCTCGACGCGCGCCAGCGAAAAGGCAAGTCCAGGGTGCGCCCAGAAATCGACGCCGGGTGAATCGATCCGGAAGCGGTAAGCGCCTTCGGCATAACCGGCCTGGCCGAGGAAAACCTGGGCCTCGCCCCAACCGCTGGCAGGCTGGCTGAAATCATCTTCGAAAAGCACGCCGCCGGGCGGAGTGGTGATTTCGCCAATCGAAGGGCCGGTACAGGCGGTCAGGAAGAATACGAGCAGCAAAGATAGGAAAGAAAGAGGTTTCACGGGTTGAATTGTACCAAAAGCAACCCGGCAAAACGGGCCGGGCAAAGAATTCGCCCTTTCCCAACAACGCGGGAAAGGGCGAATTGATTCGGGCTTGCAGATGCGGCTTAGCGCGTGAATTTCTTGCCGGTCGCCAGTTCGACGCTCTTGTAAGCGCCATCGTAGATGCCGATGCTCTTGTTCTTGACGATGTGCTCGCAGTACATCGTCAGCAAATCGTCGGCTTCGGTCAGCAGGTCGATGGCTTGCAGGGTCTGCGGGATGGTGCGGACTTCAACGGTGCTGTCGCCGATTTCCGCGCCGCGGATCGCGCCCCACATCTCATGGCCGCCGACGCGGGCGTTGAAGATTTTCGGCACGGGGTAGAAGGCCAGTTCGCTGGGTTTGGTAATCATCACGTCAATCACGCGCATCAGGTAGTTGGTGGCGTAAACGGCGTGGAAGGTGTTGTCGTGCAGGAAGACATGCAAGCCGTGGGCGGGCGTTTCGCGGATGCTGTCGGCAAAAGCCTTGGTATCTTCCCAGGTAAAGTGGGTGTGAATCATGTTCTTGTGCTGGGCCAGTTCGCCTTGCAGCCATTCCCAGTTGTTCTTGTGGTCGCCCAGGTTGATGAACAGGGCGATCTTGTCCTTTTGCACCATCGGGATGGCGTGTTCGATGATGGCCTTGAACAGTTCGCGCTGAGCGCCGGCCCCGCCCATCGTCACCAGGAAGCGGCGCGGCTCTTTGGATTTCATGCGCCGCAGGCGGGCATCGCAGTCGTGTTCGATGTTCTCGACCAGTTCATGGTCGACGTGATGGCCAACGTAATACAGCGCATCGGTCGGGACGGGTTTCATCACCTTGTTGGTTTCGTCGAAGCCGCGCATAACCCGGAATCCGTAGTAGCCGGAGGGCGACTGGACGGCGTGCTTGGCCCCTTCGGTCAGTTGGAAGGCCATCGGCCAGTTATCGAACATCATATCGACCACGTTGGTCATGCCGCCGGAGACTGCGCCCATGCAGTTCCACATATGCGAGGTCAGGGTCGGCATATCGGAGGGCAGGGCCGCGTACAGGCGGTCGAAGAGTTCGCTCATCTTGTAATCTTTGACTTCCGTTTTCAGGAAGCGCCAGGGCCAGGTGACAATCCATTGGTTGAAGAGCCAGTTCAGGCCAGGCAGGGTCGGCTCGCCGGTGGTCAGCGATTCCCAGACGTATTTGTCGAACCAGGGATAGCGCTGCGAGATGCGCGAATATTTGCTGTAATTGGAGTTGCACCAGTTAATCACATCGGTCGGCACACCGGGGATGGAGAGCAGGTCGAGCCAGTAGGGGGTGAAACCCATCGCTTTGGCCGCCGAGACACCCGCCATGGCAATGCGATAATGGCCAAAACCCATGCGGATGGTGCTGACGATAACGCCGTTTTCCTTCTTGAGCGGCTGGCCGGGCTGGTCGCGGACGATTTCTTGCAACCCGAAAATATCCCCGCCATAGGGATGCTCGCGCACGCTCAGGTTATAGGTTTCATTGGGATCGTATTTGAACTGCCTGGCCAGTTTGGCCTTCCAGGCGTCGGTCGCGCGGGTTTGGGATTCGCTGATCGGGTTGCCGTACACTTCGTAGCGGCCGTTCACTTTTTTCATAGTTGCGTTTCTCCTTAATGAAGTAATAATTGCTCTTAACCATTCAGCCCATATTTTGGCTGTCGCTCACTAAAATTGGTTATTTCGAGTTGTGTAGCGGCGACATCGTGCCCGTAGGGTAGAAATCCTGGCTTGCAGGGTGCAGATTTCTCCTCGCTACCGCTCGTCGAAATGACAAGCGCGGGCTGAATATTTATAATTGCTCGATAAATTCAATTGTTTTTGTTGCCACTTCATCCAACTCCACATCCAGGGTCAGAGTGTGGTGCGATTTTTCCAGCCAATAGTGCGCTTTCTGGGTAGAGGAAACATGCGCCAGGATCACATCCCCGGCCTGCGGAGCAACAGTCGTATCCAGGCGGCCCTGGAAAACCAGGATTGGCTGGTGAATTTTTGATAATTGGGCGCGGGTTGCCTTGCCAAAGGCCAGCAATTGCAGAACGCCCTTGAGCGGCAGGCCGGAATAGCCCTGCCAGGCCTCGCTGCAATCCAGCCCCGAGCGCGGGACCTGTTCGAGGAAAGGCGCGCCCAGATAAAGCTTGGCATAATCAGCGAAACGCATGTTAAGCGCAATCGCCGGGGCGTAAAGTAAAAGTCCAGCCACCCTGGGATTTTGACTGGCCAGATAAAGCGCCAACAGTCCGCCCATCGACTCGCCCGCCACAAAAACCCGTTCACAACTCTGGAAAAGCTGCTCAAGTGTATCCTGCCCGGCGCGCACCCAATCCTGCCAGCGGACGCGGTTCAGGTCTGCCGGGCTGGTGCCGTGTCCGGGCAGGAGCGGCGCGGCCACAGTATACC
>JAEWVF010000007.1 GCA_023459215.1 Chloroflexota bacterium | reverse complement strand
GCCGGCGTTTGATGTGATTAATATCGCCTTTGGGCTTGCGGATACGGCCAAAAATGGGACTGTAGTTTTTGAGCCTTGCGAACAAACCAGCGCCGCCGAGCTTAAGGCCGATATTGCCGCCCTGCAATCCTGTGGGCGCAAGGTTGTCCTTTCTGTCGGCGGGGCGAACGGCTCGTTTGCGCTGGATACCCAACCAAGTGCGGCCCGTTTTCGCGCTTCGCTGGAGAAGCTCCTGGATGAGTATCGTTTCGACGGCCTGGATATCGACCTGGAGGGCACGCTCAAGCTGGAAGCTGGTGACAACGATTTTGGCCACCCTGTCTCCCCCGCGGTCGTCCATTTGATCGGCTTGCTGCGCGAACTGAAAGAACAGCGCGGACCCGGCTTCCTGCTCTCGTTGGCGCCGCAGGTGGCTTATGTCCAGGGCGGTTTTCGCGCCTACAGGGATGTGCAGGGGTCCTATCTTCCGCTGATCGAACACCTGCGCGACTGCCTGGACTATGTCCATGTGCAGCACTATAACGCCCTGCCGCAGAAAGCCCTTGACGGCCGTTTTTACGACCCGGATGATCCCGATTTTCACCTGGCGATGGCCGAGATGCTGTTGCTCGGCTTCCCGGTGGCGGGGGGCGTGGAACGCTTTTTTGCCGGTCTGCGGCCTGAACAGGTCAGCATTGGCCTGCCCTCGCTGGGCCGGATTGTCCAGAATGGCTATCTTGGCCCGGATACGCTCGGACAAGCAATGGCCTACCTCGTCGCTGGCGGGCAGCCCCTGCGCCGCTACCAGCTCCAGCGTGAGACGGGCTATCCGGGCTTTGGGGCCTTGATGACCTGGTCGATCAATTGGGATCGAGCCGCTGGCTATGAGTTTTCGCAAGCTGCCCGCCTTGGTCTGGATCTGCTGCCCGGTTAAATTGGATTGCTGTTTGATTGGAGATGCTGGCGGGATGCTTCCCGCCAGTTTTTTGTTAAATGCGAACTTGAACTTGAGCAAAAATTGAGCAGGTTGAGCGACTTTTGAGCAAAAAATGGTACGAAAAGGGGTGTATTTTATTCATGTTCCTTTTGCCCCTTTTCTCATAGTTTTGGAGGATGCCAATGTCTCGATTGCTCAATCTCTCCCTGGTTTTTGTTATCCTGACCAGCCTGTTTTTGGCAACAGCCGTGTTTGCCGCGCCAGATGCGCAGATTCCGCTCTGGCAGCCAAACACCAGCTATGCGGTTGGCGCGCAGGTTTTGTATGCCGGTCAGGCTTATCGCTGCTTGCAGGCCCATACCTCGCTGACCGGCTGGGAGCCGCCCAATGTGCCCGCGCTATGGACTCCGCTTGGCTCACCGGTCCCGACCAGCACCAGCAACCCCGTTTCCACTCCGACCGCGACGCGGGTCAACCCGACCGCAACCTCCCAGCCGGCGACGGCCACCTCCGCGCCCACCAGTATCGGTTCCTGTCCATCCCCGCTCTGGAGCCGCACCGCCATTTATACCGGTGGGAACACGGTTTCCTGGAGCAACCATGAGTGGCGCGCCCGTTGGTGGACGCAGGGCGAAGAACCCGGCACGACCGGCCAATGGGGCGTTTGGGAAGACAAAGGCGCATGCAACGGCAGCCAGCCGACCCATACCCCGGTTCCTTCAGCTACCCCGTTTGTCCCGACCGCGACCCCGCAACTGACGGCAACCCGTACTCCTGCTACCCCGGTGGCGACTTTTACGCCGGGCAGCGGCGTTTTGCCCAAGCATGTGATTACCGGCTACTGGCAGAATTTCAACAACGGCGCGCGGGTGCTCAAGCTGCGCGATGTGCCGGCCGCCTATAACCTGGTGGCAATCGCTTTTGCCGATGCGACCACCACCCCTGGCGCAGTCTCTTTTACGCTCGACTTTGGCCTGGTTTCGGCTTTGGGCGGCTACACGGAAGCCGAATTTATCAGCGATATTGCCCTTCTGCATTCCCAGGGACGCAAGGTGATCATTTCGGTCGGCGGCGAACGCGGGACAGTCTCCGTTGCGGACGCGACCAGCGCGGCCAATTTTGCCAACAGCCTCTACAGCCTGATGACCCGCTACGGCTTCGACGGCGTCGACATCGACCTTGAAAATGGGATCAACCCAACCCACATGACCAGCGCCTTGCGCCAATTATCTGCCAAGGTCGGGCCGAGTCTGATTATCACCATGGCCCCTCAGACGATTGACATGCAATCGACCGGTTCCGGCTATTTCCAGGTGGCATTGAATATCAAAGATATCCTGACCCTGGTCAATATGCAGTATTACAACTCTGGCTCGATGCTGGGCTGTGATGGCAAGGTTTATTCGCAAGGTTCGGTGGATTTCCTGACCGCCCTGGCCTGCATCCAGCTCGAGAACGGTCTGCGCCCGGATCAGGTTGGGCTGGGCCTTCCGGCTTCAACCTCCGGCGCGGGCAGCGGCTATGTTTCACCGACGATGGTCAACAACGCCCTGGACTGCCTGGCCAGCGGAAGCAACTGCGGCAGCTTCAAGCCCTCCCGAACGTACCCCGGCATTCGCGGCGCGATGACCTGGTCGATTAACTGGGATGCCAGCAACAATTACAACTGGGTCAATATGATTGCGGCCCATCTCGGCAGTGTCCCGTGAAAATAAAATGCCCCGGTTTGGGTTTCCCAGGCCGGGGCATTTTCCCCGCACCTTGCTTTTGGAGGCTGCTTATGAAGTGAATTGAAACTCAGGTTTGAAAATTACCTCTCGCTTTTCTCTCACTTGTCCCAAACCCAAATGATTCGGAGGAAACCATGAAACGTTTGATGAATATCGCGGTTGTATCTTTGTTCCTGCTCAGCCTCTTGCTGGCGACCTCTGCCTATGCGGCCCCTGCCGAACAGGCAGCCGCCTGGCAGCCGAATACCAGCTACGCGGTTGGCGCGTTGGTGACTTATAACGGCCAAACCTACCAGTGCCTCCAGGCGCATACCTCCCTGGTGGGCTGGGAGCCACCTAACGTCCCGGCGCTGTGGAAGCTTTCTGCCGGCGGCGCGACCAACACCCCGACCCAGCCGGGCGCTACCCCCACGGCCATCCAGCCGACCAGCACTGCTGTGCCGAGCACGCCTACGGCTGTCCCGACCGGCATCGGTTCCTGCGTTTCACCGGCCTGGGTGCGCACTTCGGTCTATACCGGCGGCAACACCGTTTCCTGGAACAATCACGAATGGCGCGCCCGCTGGTGGACTCAGGGCGAAGAACCCGGAACGACCGGCCAATGGGGCGTTTGGGAGGACAAGGGCGTTTGCAGTGGTTCGAGCACGCCCACCAACACCCCGATTCCGCCCACCGCTACGCCAACCGTTCCTGGCCCGACAGCCACCCCGACCCAGGTTGGCCCAACAGCCACACCCACCCAGGGCGGTACCGGCGGCGGCAAGGTCATCGGCTATTTTGCCCAATGGGGCGTGTATGGCCGCAATTACCACGTCAAGAATATCGTTACCAGCGGTTCGGCCTCCAAGTTGACCCATATCATGTACGCTTTTGGGAATGTCCAGAACGGACGCTGTGTGATTGGCGATTCCTATGCCGATTACGACCGCTTCTACTCGGCGGCTGAGAGCGTCGATGGCGTGGCCGATACCTGGGATGCCGGTGCGCTGCGCGGCAGCTTCAACCAACTGCGCAAGCTCAAGCAGATGTATCCCAACATCAAGGTGATCTGGTCCTTCGGCGGCTGGACCTGGTCTGGCGGTTTCGGCCAGGCGGCGGCCAACCCGACGGCGTTTGCCCAATCCTGCTATGACCTGGTTTACGATCCGCGTTGGGCGGATGTCTTCGACGGCATCGATATCGACTGGGAATACCCGAATGCCTGCGGCCTGAGCTGCGATACCAGCGGCTATGATTCCTATCGCAACTTGATGGCGGCCCTGCGCGCCAAGTTTGGTCCCAACCGGCTGGTTACTGCGGCCATCCCGGCGGGAGCGGCCAACATCAATGCGGCCAACTATGGCGGCGCGGCCCAGTATGTCGATTTCTACATGGTCATGACCTACGATTTCTTTGGCGCTTTTGCCCCAACCGGTCCGACAGCTCCGCATTCGCCGTTGTATTCTTACTCGGGCATCCCCACCGCCGGTTTCTACTCGGACAATGCCATCCAGTTGCTCAAGAGCAAGGGCGTTCCTTCCAATAAACTCCTGCTTGGCATCGGCTTCTACGGTCGCGGCTGGACGGGTGTCAGCAATGTCAACGGCGGTTTGAACCAACCGGCCACCGGTGCGGCCCAGGGAACTTATGAAGCCGGCATCGAAGATTACAAGGTGCTTGTCAATACCTGCCCGGCGACTGGCACGGTTGCCGGAACGGCTTACGCTTACTGCAACGGCAATTGGTGGAGCTACGATACCCCGGCTACCATCGCCGGCAAGATGAGCTACATGAAGGCCCAAAACCTGGGCGGCGCATTCTTCTGGGAGCTTTCCGGTGACACCTCCAATGGCACCCTGATCAGCGCCTTGTATAACAATCGTTAGCCTGTGGTGATATTAAAAGAAAGAACCATGCGTTGATATAATGCCCGTGGTCACAAATTGCACTTTTATGTTCTTGTAAAAAGCGCAATTTGTGACCGGGACGGGTATAGAGTGAGATATCGACGCGCGGCCGTAAAAAGATGCCGTAACCACTGGGTTACGGCATCTTCGTTTTTGTTGCCAGGTGGGGGTGGATTAACTGCCGCTTTCTTTGTGCTGGCGGACCAACTCGCGGCGCAGGATTTTGCCAACGGTGGTCTTGGGCAACTCATCGCGGAATTCGATGTGGGTAGGCACTTTGTAGGCCGCCAGGCGTTCCTTGCTGAATTCCTTGATTTCATTCTCCGTCAGCGTCTCGCCGGGCTTGACCACCACCCAGGCCTTGACCGTTTCACCGCGATACGGGTCGGGGATGCCCGCCACGCCCACTTCGAGCACCTTGGGGTGCTGGATGATGATTTCCTCCACTTCGCGCGGCCAGACCTGGTAGCCGCCCGGTTTGATCAGCTCCTTCTTGCGATCGACGATGTAGAAGTAGCCGTCTTCGTCCATGCGGGCGATGTCGCCGGTGAACAGCCAGGGCGAACCGCCATCGCCCATATCGCGCAGGGTGTTTTCGGTTTCGGTCGGCATGTTGTGGTAGCCCTTCATCACCTGCGGCCCGCGGATGACCAACTCGCCGACCTCGCCCATTTGCAGCTCGCTCACGCCGTCATCCAGGCTGATGATTTTGCATTCCACATCCGGTAGGGGCATACCGATCGAGCCGGTCTTGTTCGCGCCTTCGAGCGGATTGCAGTGGGTGGCGGTCGGCGCTTCGGACAGGCCGAAGCCCTCGAAAACCACCCCACCGGTCAGGGCCTCGAATTTCTCTTTGGTTTCGCGCAGCAGCGGGGCCGAACCGGAGATACAGGCCTTGACCGACTTCAGGTTGTATTTGCCCGCCTGAACATCGGCGCGGTTGTTGATTGCGTTGTAAAGCGTCGGGACGCCAGGGAAAATTGTCGGCTTGTACTTGTCGATGCTGGTCAGCACATCCACCAGGTCGCGCGGGTTGGGCACCATGACCATGCTCGCCCCCGAAGCCAGGGCGAAGTGCATCCCGGCCACCATCCCGTAAACGTGGAAGAGCGGAATCGCCATCAGCATGATTTCGTTGCCTTCTTCCAGGTTGGTCATCCAGTTTTTGATTTGCAGGGTATTGGCCACCAGGTTGCGGTGCAAGGCGACAGCGCCCTTCGAGATTCCGGTCGTTCCGCCCGAGTACTGGAACAGGCTGGTGTCGTTCGGCCCAATTTCGAGCTTGGGTCGCGTCGCGCCCTTGTATTTTGCCATCAGGTCTTTCATCCAGATGTCGCCCTGGGCCAGCCCGCCTTCGATACGAAAACCGCCCTTCTTCTCCTTGGCAAGCGTAAACAGGATGCGCAGGATGGGCGGCAGGGTCTCTTTCAGGTTGGTGACGATCAGGGTCTTGAGTTTGGTCTTGGGCTGGGCGGCCTTGATGGTCTTGTAGAAGTTCGACATCACAAACATGATCTCGATGCCGGCGTCATTGACCTGGTGCTCGATCTCGGTCGGCGTGTAGAGCGGATTGGTTGCCACCACCACGCCCCCGGCCTTGAGAATACCGAAATAAGCCATCACAAACTGCGGCGTATTGGGCATGAACAGCCCGATTCGGTCGCCTTTTTTAACCCCCATCGCCACCAGCGCCGCCGCAATCTCATCCGTAATGGCCGACATTTCCTTAAAAGTCACCACCGCGCCCTTGAAAATGGTGCAGGCCTTTTCAGGGTACTTGCGGGCAGACTCTTCCAGAAAATGATATACGGGAACTTGCGGGTAGTCAATCGTATGCGGCACGCCCTTATCGTAATGGGCCAGCCACGGACGCGAATCCAACATTGGTCTCCTCCTCCATCAACTTTTTTGGCGAATGTAGTTTTAGTATAGATTCAAAAAAATCAAAAGTCAATGAGAGCAGGATTAGTGATGGAAATCACGTTTTGAGTTTTGTCTTGACCCAGGCCGCCACCTCGTCCGGAGTAACCTGCCCGGCCTCGAACCACTGGATTTGCGGGTCATCCGGCTTGAACCAGTTGGTCTGGCGGCGCACGAACATGCGCGTCAGCCGCCGCATCTGGGTCTTGGCCTCCTCCAGGCTCATCTCCCCGCGCAAAACCGCCCCGGCCTCGCGATAGCCAATTGCCGACATGCTTGGCAGGTCGGGTCCGTAGCCTTGCTCGTAGAGATGTGCCACTTCCTCCAAAAAACCGTTTTGGAACATTAAATCGATGCGCTCGTCGACGCGCTGGTAGAGTTCCGCGCGTGGACGGATTAACCCAACCGTCAGCAGCTCATAGGCGGACTCACCCCGGCTGGATTGCGCAGAAAAGAGCTGACCGGTGCTGAGAATTACCTCCAGCGCGCGCACGGTGCGGCGCAGGTTGCGCGCGTCGATTTTGGCCGCCGCCTGCGGGTCGAGCAGTTCCAGTTTGGCGTGTAGCCAGTAAGTGCCGTCTTCTCCCCGCTCCGTTGCCATTTTCTCAAGAACCTCCCGCAGCCGGGCATCCGGGGCCACTTCTGGCGGAGTCCAGCCCTCGGTCACGGCGCGGATGTATTGGCCCGTTCCGCCCACCAGCAGGGGCAGTTTGCCGCGCGCTTGGATGTTGTCGATTGCCTGGCGGGCGGCCTGCTGGAAAACCGCCAGTGACCAGGTCTGGTCGGGGTCGGCCACATCGACGAGGTGATGCCGCACCCGCGCCATTTCAGCAGCGGATGGTTTTGCCGTGCCGATGTCCATGCCGCGGTAGAAATAGCGCGAATCGGCTGAGACGATTTCGCCGTCCAGCCGTTCGGCCAGCCGCAGGGACAGTTCGGTCTTGCCAACCGCTGTCGGGCCGATCAGTACGAGGAGGGGGAGTTTGGGGGGCAGGGGTCAGTTTCCTTATTTAGTATCCAAGTCCTGAGCGGAGGGCGTAGCCCGCAGTCGAAGGACGGTTTGATTGCAACGATGTAGTCGAATAAAGCTCTTACCAGAATCGTCCTTCGGCTATGCCGCCAGGAGCGGGCGGCTCCGCTCAGGACTTGGTGATTACTCCAATCCAGCAGTCACATTCTCGAAATGCTCGATCCTCGGCTCTACGCCGGGAGCACCCTCAACGGCGATGGCGTCGCATTGCCAGTTGTCGATTTCGTGTTCGGCGGCGTAATGCCCGGCGGCGGCGCGCATGTGGCGCAGCTTGCGGGCCGTTAAGGCTTCTTCTGGCAGGCCAAAGCTGCGGGTGGTGCGCGCCTTGACCTCCACAAAAACGGTAAAGCCCTCCAGCCGAACCACCAGGTCGATTTCACCGTAGGGCGTGCGGGCGTTGCGTTCCACAATCTGGTAACCGCGCGCAGCCAGGTACTCGGCGGCGGCCTGTTCGCCCCAGCGGCCGATTTTCTGGTTGTGGTTCATGAACGCATTCTCTCGAACAAGGATTTGATTTGCTGGCTTAAGGTGCGCCGCTTGGGGCCGCTTTCGTTGACCAGGCGCTGGTAGTGGCCGAGCATGGCCTGGCTGGTGCGCTGGATGTCATAACGCTGCGATTCTTTGCGCGCCGCCAGACTCATTTTCTTGCGCAGGTCGGAGTCCAGGCACAGGCGGGTCATTTTGGCGCTGAAGGCGGCCAGGTCGTCATTGGATAGCAGGCCGCTGACTCCGTCCAGCACCGTATCGCCCACGCCGACCGAATGGATGCCCAGCACCGGCAGGCCAGCGCCCATCGCTTCGATCACCGAGAGCGGATGGACTTCGCTGACCGAGGCGGTGACGAACAGGTTGCACATCGCCAGGTAGCCGGGCAGCTTGTCGTAGGGGATTTTACCGGTAAAGTGGATGTTGGCCGCGACCGGGCTGGCGGCGGCCTGCTCCTGGAGTTCTTCGCGCTCCGACCCGTCGCCGACCACCAGCAGGTGGGCGTTGGGCACGGCCTGGGCCACGCCGCTGAAGGTTTTGAGCAGGAAGGGCAGGTTTTTCTCCGGGGCCAGACGGCCGGTGTAAATGAGCAGGATGTCTTCGGGTTGGTAGCCAAAGTCGGCGCGCGGCAGGGGCGCGGCCTTCTGGAAGCGCTCGATTTCAACGCCGTTGGGGACAACCACGATGGGCGCATCGACTTTGAACTTGCGCAGGACGGTGGCCATGCCCGGCGAGGGTGAGATGACCAGGTTGACGGCGCTGCAAAAATCGGGCATATAGGTTTCCATCAGCGTTTCGGCAACGCTTTCGGGCAGGCCGGGCAGGTAGGTCTGGGCGTAGATGTCGTAGCGGGTGTGGTTGGTGAACACCACCGGGATGTTGAGCGGGCGGCAGTAACGCAGGGCCAGCCTGCCGCTCAGGAAGGGATGGTGAACGTGAACAACATCCATCGTTTGCAGCAAGGCTTTGGCTTTGCGGCTGTATTGGAAGGACAGGTAGTAGCCGGTGTCGGTCAGCGGCAGGCCGGGCGAGCGCACCACATGGCGCTCGTTGTCCGGATAGTCGGTGTCGCCGAGGGTGAAGACGAAAAGATCGTGACCGGCTTCTTCGAGGGTGCGTTTGTTGAGTTCGATGTAGTTGGTGATGCCGCTGACGTGCGGTTTGTAAGTATCAGCCATCATGCCGATACGCATAGGGGGCTCCTTTTGGCTTTTACAGGTTGCGCTTTCATCTTTCCTATTATATACTCAACCACGACCTATATTATTAAGGAGGGTCTTATGACCGACAACGCCCAGGTGGCGATTTTTATTGATTATGACAACATCGAAATCAGTGTGGCCGATGTTTTGGGGAAGAATACCGATGTAGACTGGAGCGAAATCCTGGAGACGGCCACGCGCATCGGGCGGATTGCCCTGCGGCGTGCCTATGCCGACTGGGCCATTTACCCGGATCGCCAGCGTGAGCTTTTGGGGCGCGGCATCGAACTGGTGCATGTTTCCAGCAAGCGCGGCAAGAACGCCGCCGATATTCGCATCGTGATGGATGCGCTGGAGATGATCCACCGCGGTACTTCGGTGACGCACATTATGCTGGTTTCCGGCGACGGCGATTTCACCGAGTTGGTGCATCGCCTGCGCGCCGAGGGCAAGACCGTGATCGGCATGGGCGTCAGCGGGACGAGCGCCGAATACCTGGTGAACGCCTGCGACGAGTTTATCTATTACGACAAGCTGGTTGCCCCGCCCGCGCCGGTCAAGCCGGCCAAACCGGCCAAGAACGGCAAGGAAGAACCCACCCCCGAACCGGTGGTTACATTCGACATCAGCGAAGCGCGCCAATTGCTGCGCAAGGTGCTCGAATCGGAAGAGGAAGAATGGATGCTGGCAGCCGGCCTGAAACAGGTCATGCTGCGTTTGAACCCGGCCTTCAATGAACGCAACTACAATTTCAAGAGCTTCAAGGATTTCCTGGCG
The DNA here is from genome assembly GCA_023459215.1 of Chloroflexota bacterium. Classification (GTDB taxonomy): domain Bacteria; phylum Chloroflexota; class Anaerolineae; order Anaerolineales; family Villigracilaceae; genus UBA8950. Next base: position 22,049 of record JAEWVF010000007.1, on the reverse strand, counting down.
GCGCAAAAGGATATTGTGGAAGTGCGCCTGAACGATAACCAGCAGATCGAAGCCCGCCTGGTCGAAGAATCTGACCCGGCGACTGCCCAGGTGCCGGATGCCTTACTGGATCGCTACCTGCAGATTTTGGCCAGTCAGAAAATTCGCATGACGCCCAACGAGTTCCGTCCGGCGATTGTCTTCAAATTCCATGAGTTTCTCAAGAGCAGTCCCGAACTGACCCTGACCCAACTCAAAGACCGGGTTCAGGCCCATTTCGAGGCCAATGCGCCGCATGTCAAGATGCAGTACATTGCCGAAACCGCCCACCAGCTTTTCCACACCTATTGTTTTATTTTTGACCAGGGCGAGACCAATTACGAAGCGGATGTGCGCCTGTGGGACAAGACCGTTTCGTTAGGCCCCGAAATCAACCGCGCCACCGACCTGTTGGACAAGTGCGATAAGGGCCTGCTGCAAAAGCTGGGCAAGGCGCTTGGCTCGACCGAGAAAATCAACAAAGAAGTGGCTGCCCGCCTGCTGTATGGTAGTTTCCGCGGTCAGCGCATGTTGGAGCATGTTGCGCATTTGCTGGCAGGCTTGAAAGAGAAAAAATAAGTCATGGTCAAGCTTGTTTTACGCAACCAGCAGCACGAAGTCCGGCCTGGGATGACCCTGCTCTCGGCCCTGAAACTGATCGGTGTGCTGCCTGAATCGGTTATCGCTGTCCGCAATGGCGAGATGATTCTCGAAGACGAAATCCTGAAAGACGGCGACGTGGTCAAGCTGGTGGCCGTTATCTCGGGCGGGTAGGCGATGAAATGTAAAACCTGTGGCCAAAAAGCCGCCGTCAACATGCGTCAGCACAAACTGGCGCTGTGCAGCCAGCATTACCTGGAATGGGTGCCCGAGCAGACTGCCCGTTTCATCAAAAAATACTGGATGTTCGGCCCGGACGAACGCGTGCTGGTGGCGGTTTCGGGTGGCAAGGATTCGCTCTCGCTCTGGGATATTCTCCATCGCCTGGGGTATCAAGCTGACGGGCTGTACCTGGGTCTGGGCATCGACGAGGGGCTGGGCTACTCGGACGAATCGCATCGTCTCACTGAGAAGTTTGCCGCCGAGCGCGGCCTGACCTTGCACGTAGTCGATATTGAAAAAGAATACGGGGCGTCGATCCCGATGCTGGCTGAAAAGTCACGGCGCGGACAGGGGCGTCCCTGTTCGGTCTGCGGGGTGGCCAAACGGCATGAGATGAACCGCATTGCCCGCGACCTGGGCTATGATGTCCTGGCGACCGGCCACAACCTGGACGATGAAGTGGCGGTGCTGTTCTCGAACAGCCTGTCCTGGTCAGCTGACCTGCTGCGCCGCCAGGAGCCGGTCTTGCGCGAAAGCGACGGTCTGGCGCGCAAAGTCAAGCCGCTCTGCCGTTTCTACGAAAAAGAAATGGCCGCCTACGCCCTGCTGCGCGGGATTGAATATGTTTATGACGAGTGCCCGTTTGCGGTCGGTTCGACTTCGATTTATTACAAGGAACTGCTCAACCGTCTCGAAAGCGACCGGCCCGGCGCAAAGCTGGCCTATTACGTTAAATTCCTCGAAGCCAAAAAAGCCGGGATGTTCAGCCCGGCCACTGAGAAAGATTTTGTCCTGACGGCCTGCCCACAATGCGGCCAGCCGACTTCGGGCGAGGGCCTGTGTTCGTTCTGTAAGATTGTCAGCAAGGCGGGCTGATTTTCTATTTGACAACCCTAAGTTTGTCATTTCGAGCGATAGCGACATCGTGCCCGTAGGGTAGAAATCTTTCAGTTGTGCGTAGGATTTCTCCCCGCTGCGCGGCTCGAAATGACATTTTCAATGCATATACAGATGATTCGCGTTCGCGCTATGCCTTTTCGGCGATTTCCGGCAGGGGCAGGGCCTCGACCAGCCCGCGCACGCGGAATTTTTCGATGTATTCCCTCGTTTCCCAATAATCCAAATCCAACTCATTGGCAATTTCAAAGACGGATTGCTTGCCCTCGAAGCGCATCATCATCTTTTCGATGGCGCGATTCAGCTTCCAATTAACCTGCCAGTCGACGAACAGGCCGTGGCCGGAGAGAAAGACCGGGCCGCGGAATTTGCGCTTGGGCTGGTAGTCGCTGGCGTAGACGCGGATGATTTCTTCAATCACATCGGCGGCCTCTTGCAGCTTGTCTTCGTGCATGATGTCCAGGTTGTCGTCGGTGGTGTGGTATTCGGGGTAGGGGTAGCGGCTGATGGAGAGGCAGGGCACGTTGATGCCGGGGCCGTTCAGCACGCGCTCGTCGTTGGCGATCACATCGGCAAAGGTGCCTTCGCGGAATTCCTTGCCGCGCTTTTTGAGCACGTACTGACCGACCTTATCGAGCGCGGAATCGTGCTGGCGGGTGTGCTGCAGGGCGATGGTGTTGTCGTTGCCGGTCATTTCGATGAAGATGCCGCCCTTGAAGCCGGGAATCAGGTCTTCGTGGTGGGCCAAATACGCAATTGTGCCGATGGTTTCTGCGCCGAACCAGAAACGGACGCTCATCGAGCCGGAGGGGAGCGGATTGGCCGCCAGCCGCCGGGCCACTTCGATGGCCGTCACCACACCGGCAGCATCATCGTTGGCCTGGTTGGGGTGGCAGACGTGGGCCATGATGAACATTTCACCCGCTGCGGGGTTTTTCCCGCCCTGCGGGTGGACGACAGCCTCAGCCACTTTGAATCCACCCTCGGCGGGGTCGGTTAAAAACTCGGAGCGGATGACGACCCGGTAGTTTGCCTCGCGCGGCAGGGTGTCGAACAGGTTTTTGCTCAGGCAGAAGCCCCAGGAGCGGTCGTAGTATTTGAACTTCCAGGGGATGGCGTGCGGGCGTTTTTCGTTGAAGTACAGGTGCGGCTCCAACTCGCTGAAGGGCATGAGGGTATCCATCGGCAGGGAGTAGGAAACCAGGTGCAGGGGGTTGTCTTTGAAATCCACGATGCGCTGGCCGTCTTCGGTTTCGAGATAGGCCTCGTGGACGACATAGCGCTCGGGCACATACCAGGTCCAGACGGGGGTCAGGGGGGTGTAGGTTTCAATTTTGTAGTGGGCGGTTTCGGGTAGATACGATCCGATCAGCTCAAGAGCGGTATCCATGCCGTCGCTGGCGAGAGTCCGGTGCAGGGGCAAAATCTCCCCCAGGACATCCCGCAGTGAAGAAATCGGTTTCATCGGTGGAATCCAGTCTTTGGCGCGGGCGGGGGTTTCGAGGGTGTAGGTCAGGCCGGGGCCGGGGTGATCCTTCATGGCCTGGACGGCCACGCGGAAAACGTCGTTGCACTTCATCAGGCGGCACTCGCCCAGGCCGATGGTGCGTTTGGTCACCACCTGGCTGTCGAGCAGCGCGCCGATGGGTTCAAAGTCGAGCACCACGCCGCGTTCCACGTCGCGGACGAACATGGTGATGGTCTCTTCGCTGGGTTTGCCCTGGGCGTCGATGGCCGCACCCTTGAATTCTTTCAGGAAGCGGTAATCGACCCCGGCGGCCTGTTCGCAGTGGTGCAGGAAGGTGATCGATTTGCTGTAAGGCAGGCCCAGGATCAGGATTTTGGCGTCCCACTCGCGGAATTTGCCGAAGATGGTGGTTTCGCCGAAGCAGTCGGTGGCGCGGTGGGCGGCGACTTCATCGGCATGTGCCCCGATGGCGGCCATGGAGTAGACCGGGTGGAACATGCGTTTGGCGCGTGGGTCTTTGCGCACGACTTCGGTCAGCACACCCATTTGCGAGGGACTGGTGCGCATGTCCCAGGGGGTGCCGCGTAGGAAGTCGTAGTTGAAGGTCGGCATGATGAGCGTGCCGCTCTCGCCGATGACGGCCAGAATCGCGTCTACGACAGTCTGCGGGCCGCCCTCCACGCCGCCGGGCGCGCGCGAAAGGGTGCTGTAGGCGCTGTGGACAAAGATGGTGTCGCCTTCGGTCATGCCGAGGGCGCGGAATTCGGTAGAGAGAGATGTAAGGGTTAACAAGGGATGCTCCGCGGAAAAAGGATGAAAGATGAAAGAAGGGGACGTTTTATGCCTGTCCTGGCCCCAAGAACTTATCTCCGTTGAAATGGATCATGTGCGAAGACATTTCGGCGATCCAGACTTCGGTTTCCCAGGCAATTTCGTTGGCGAATTTTTTGAAGGTGGGGAAATCCAAGAAGGCAGTAACGTAAACCCGTTTGGTCGGGCAATGTTCGAGCAGTTTTTCCAGTTCTAAAAAACGCTTGGGGGAAACCGGGCCGTGTGCAGTGACTGCTTCAATCAAGAAAAGCCAATTGCGATTTTCATCGTAGAGCATAATATCTGGCAGCTTGCTGTGACCAGAAATAGGAATGGCGAGTTGGTCAAATACGGCTTGTTCAAAAACCAGCGTTTTGGAGGCGGTATCGCCCAGGTAAATCAATTTTGCGCCAGGGGCAAATCGCGGACCAAATTCGGTGACAACGGCGGCTTGGAGTTGGTTGTGTTTGCCGGGGGAGAGCTTATAGGTTTTGCCATCTGCTACCTGGAGCGGAACTTTGTTTTGTTCCCGGGCTTTTTCGTAGATTTCGAGCAATAACCCTTGTTGAGCAAGGAAAGCGTTTAATTTTTCATCCCAGCTTTTTGTCTTATAAGCGCGTAAAACATCCAGCGCAATATCGGAAAGAACATAATTGTTCAAGCCGCTGTTTGTGGGTCTGTCTGGGTCATCCATGTTGCGCAGTACGATACCAGCTTGTTCAAATTGGTGTAACGCTCTCCGGCGAATGGTTTCACGGCTATTTTCAGCGTATTCGCGGCCATAGTTTTGCTTAATTTCAATCAAAATATCATGCACGCGCAGGCTTTTTGACGATGCTTGCTGCCAGGGTGTATCCTCTGTGAGTTGCGCCAGCGCCAAAAGGGTTAGCGCTGACATCTCATTTTGTTGCGCGGTTGGAAGGCCGAGTGCTTGCAAGATTTCCTGGGCTTGTTCAATTTTTCCCATCACCATTCTGGTCTCCTGTATCATAGGGAAGTCTTCGGTCAGCAGGTTGGCGTTCCATAAGGTGGAAAAGACAATCCGGTCAACCTTCTCAACAGAAGGATGCCCAATTTCTTGAATTTTCCTGCCGATTTGCTGAATGATTTCTAGCGAAGGTAGGGGCAGCGCGCGTAGTTCAGCGGCATTAACCTGGGTATTCCCATTGGCGATCCGAACATACCGATCCATAAGAGCACTGTTGAATAAAGCTGAAAAACCCAGAGCTTCAATTTTGGTGAGATCACCCTTTTTCTTATAAATGACATTGAGGTGATTTTCAAACCCAATTTGATCGGCTTTGAATTGTTCCCCTGTGAATGGGGCGGCAACCAGGCGGCGTGGATCTTCTTTTGCGCTGAAGCGGCGAATCAAAATGTAGTTGGCGAGTGGAAAAAGCAAAGATGGGTCGGAAGTTGTAATTGCCTGGGGTTTGCCAAATGTGGTTAAAGGGTATTCCACTCGATAAGGCTGGATATGTTTCATCCACAAAAGAGGAACGGTGTTTAGTTCGGGATCGGCTTTTTCACGCAGCAATTTTTTTGCTCGGAACGGAACCACTCTCCCTGTTGAAACTAGCAGGTTATATTTTTCTAGCGAGCCGCCCCATCGATCTATCGAATCTAGGATTTGCTCATCCAGTGAACTGGTTGGAATTCGAAACAAAAACAAATTATCACGATTGTTGACGAAATGGCGGAGAGCAACTTGCCGTGAAATAGAAGCATTCAAATTTCGATCATCGGCGGACATGGAAACACGTAATGAACCAGCAAAATAGCGGTTTTCAGTTTCCTTTTGTTTTTTTTCGAAGCTGAAAATAACATTTTCTTGTAAAACATCATCTTCCTGAAATACCCGGTTGCGAGCCTGGAAAAGATGAACAGCTTGCGGGATAACTTGATCGAGAAGATCATGCCGAAATTCGGCAAAATAGGCTCCAGAGCAAAAACTTCGCGGCACAATAAAACAGGATTTTCCTTTTGGGGCCAATAACTGAACACACAAAGCCATGAAAATGGTGTAGATGTTTGTTTGGCCGTTTAGTTTCCCTGCCAATGATTTGGCGCGTTTGTCTTCTGCGTTTACTTTGAAATAAGGCGGGTTGCTGATAACAAAATCAAATCTTTTTGGCTCCCTGGATGAAGATTCAAATAGGGTGGGTTGTTTTTCTGGAGTTGAATCCAGTACAAAATCTTTTTGAAGCACTTGCCAACTTATCTGCAATCCATTTTCTTTGGCTGTTTGGCTGGCAAGAGTTAATATCTGGCGGCTGATTTCTGCTAGCTCGGGATCTATTTCGTAGGCTGTTATGTTAATCTCGTTAGTTTTATGCTCTTGAATGAGTCGCTCTATAATGGCGCAAACCAAGACTCCTGAGCCGCAAGCGGGTTCCAGTAAACTTGCCCCGTTGGATATTTCTCCCACTTGTTGAGCCATATAACGAGCGATGCTGGGGGGCGTTAAAAATTGTCCTTGCGCTTTGATAGTTTCAGTATCTCTGCTTTTAAGGATTTTTTGCCCTTGTTCGTAGCTGTAAGAAACCAAATCTCTGATAGCCATTGGGCAAAAATATACCACATTCGTACTCAGGTGAAACAATTAGCCCTCCGTTTTTTGCGGAGGGCTTTCTCTTTTTCTTAGGCCGGTTCGAGCGCCAGCAGGTCGGGTGCGCTGTAGAGGCGATAGTTGATTCCCGGCAGGATGGCGGCGACGGTGCTGCTGCTGAGTTGGAATTCAAAGTCCGCCACTTTGCAGTGATAAACGCTGTTGAGCGCCAGCCGGCTGTTTTGATCGGGATACGAGTAGTCGCGTTCTTCGCTGACGCGCACGGTCAGCGGGCCTTCGTGGACGGCGGCCTGTCCGCTCTGGGCCATCTGGCGGGCGCGCAGCAGGGTCTGCTCGTCGATGCCGAAGGCCTGCAGCAGGCGCTCGGTCAGGTTTTGCTTGATCTGGGCTTCGCTATCGAGTGGCTCGGCGGAAAGGAACCAGTTCTGCGGTTCCAGATAATAGAAGCGATAGCGGCCTTCGGGCAGGAAAACGCCCACCCCGGCCAGTCCCAGGCTGTGCAGTTTGCGGCCATCCTCGGTCTGGGCCATGTAGCGGGCCGGATCGGTCAGGGTTTCGGGCTGGAAGGTGATTTCGCCTTCAGCGCTGCGGATCGGGCCTTTTTTCAGGTTTGTGCGCAGCAGGAACAGGCGTCCACCGCGCCACAGGACGAAGAGCAGGCAGCCGGCGATGATCCACTGGATGATGCCCATCATGCCGCTCAGGTCGGCTTCCATCATGCTGAACAGGCCGCCGAAACAGGCCACAATCAGCACCAGGATGCCGCCTCCGGCCAGCCAGATATTCGGATTGGTGGCCTGTTCGATTTCCTTGGCCTGGGCCGGGGCAAGTTGCCCGGCTTTGTTCAGGGCGATTTCATCGTATTTGAACAATTGCTGCATGGTCATCTCCTTTTTGTGTGACAGGATGAAATAAATGTAGTATAGCACTTGCTCGAAGAACGCGGCAAAAAAGTCGGAAAGTATTACCCCCAGGCCAGCGCGTAGGAGAAGAAAATAAAGATATCGGGCACGAAGTGCATGAACCAGGCCCAGCCCATTCCGCGCGTTTCGAGCATGCTTTTGCCGAGCAGGAAGGCCAGGAAGGCGGTCAGGGCAAAGCCAAGCACGCCGGGCGGCGAACCGTACAGATAATGCGAGAGTCCAAAGAAGATGCAAGCCATCAACAGCGCCTGGCTCTTACCAACTACGCCCGCCAGTGTTGCCAGGATGGGGGCGCGGTAGTAAGCCTCCTCGGCGAAGGCGTTCAGCGCCGCCAGCAGGATGGCCAGCGGCAGCAGGGGCAGGGCGCGCGAAAACGCCTCAACGTTTAGCGGCACACTCAAGGCCAGCGGAATGGTGATGATGGCTGTGGCGCAGACGGTAAATATCCAGCCAAAGACCCGCCATGATTCGCCCTGGCCGATTCCCAGCCAGCGTACCGGTTCGATGGGCGCGTCCAACCGGCCTTTTCGCAGGAAGAAGGCTTTCCTGTCTCGCAGCAGCCACCACAGGGTCGCTATCACCAACAGCGCGCGCAGCACATCCAGCGTCTGGAAGCTGAGATAAGAGGCTGTGTAGGAGAGCGGTTCCTGGTAGTAGGCGCTACGCCAGGCCTGCGAGCGGACGATCCCATCTACGGCCCAGTTTGCCAGCAGGAAAACCAGAAAAACGAAGGCGAACTTCCAGGCGGCGCGGATCGGTTCCCAGAACCGGCAGAGTATCAGCAGGCCGAGCAGCAGTCCGATTTTGGCCCAGGGCAGCCAGCCGGGGTCTGCGCCTTGCCAGTTGGACAGCAGGATGTTGGGCAGGTCGGAAACGAGCAGGAGCACTGCCCACAGACATAAGAGCACGGAACGGTTTTTGAGGGTGTCCATGGCAACTCCTTTTTTTGTTCCTTGATCATTATTGCACAAAGACGGGGCAAGTTTGCATTCGTTTTCGGCTGGCTTTGGGCGGTTTTAAGCGAAAACATCCGGGCCATCAATGGCCCGGATGTTTTTCTTCTGTGAAAACGGTTTTACAGCTTGCGCAGGAAGCGCACCGCTGCAACAAAGACAACACCACCGAAGGCGGCAACCAGGATTTGGCCAATCAGGCTGGTGGCCTGCAGACCGATCAACCCGGCCAGCCAGCCGCCCACCAATCCTCCAATCAGGCCAACAATCAGGTCGCCGATCAGGCCGAATCCCTGTCCGCGGACAACCAGTCCGGCCAACCAGCCCGCGGCGACTCCCGCGATAATCCAGATTAAGAAATTCATGGTACTCTCCTTTTCTCTAAAGTGGTTCCGTAAAGATAACGGCGCCTGCCGGGATGCGCCACCGGCCCAAGAGTACTATTCGCGTAGTGATTACTTAAGGTTTGATGACCAGCATCAGGAACAGGACGCTGGCGATCAGCGCGCCAACGAAGACAATTGCCGGGGCCGGGTTGTTCTGCTCGACCGATTCCTGGCGGATGGCGGCCAGCGACTCGAACCCGAGCAGGCGCATCACCAGCCAGACGAACCCGGACGAAATCAGGGCGATGATCGGCCCCCAGAAGGCGATCATGCTCAGGATGCGCGCCAGAACCGCCACGAATCCCTGCCAGGAGGTGGGCGAGGCCGCAAAGGAGATCACCTGTCCGGCGACCAGCGCCAGCAGCAGGATGATGAACAATTTGTAACGGGCGAAGATGGATTGCATGAGGCCTCCTCAGGGTTAGAACTTGATCTCGTTTTCGTTGATTTGCCAGCCGCGCCAGAGCGTGTCCTGTCCGCCGCTGCCGCCGCTCTGGAAATCGTCCAGCACCAGAGCCTGCTGTCCGCTGCCAGCATGGATGAAGCGTCCGATTGCGCCGTTGCGCAGGTGCAGGCCCTCGCCCTCGGCAAACTCGATGGCGAAGCGGCCAATATCGACCATCAGCCAGTCCGCGCCATCGTAGCGGAATTGCACCCGCGCGGTCTGGTTCGATTGGGCGAACTGTTTCGCGTGCGGCATGAAATCGCGGTTGATGTCCTGGTCGGTCAGGGCGCGGCGGGTTTCGAGCAGGTAGAAACGCTCCTGCCAGTTGAGCAGGAAAGCCTGCCGGTCGAGCGTAAAACCGGCAAAATAGTTCCCGGTCGGCGTCCACGGCACGCTTGGGCCGCGCGAAGCCTGCCAGAGTTCGGTGTAGAGCAATCGTCCGCGCACCTGATAAGCCTGTTCGCCGTCCTGCGGATGGGTGATGCGCACACTCTGGCCGATTTCAAGCCCGCCCAGTTTGGCCGGTTCGGGCAGTTCCACCAGCGGCTGCAGGCTGGAGTTGCAGTAATCGCACTGGCGGTCGCTGGGCTTGATGCTTGCGCCGCAGGAAGGGCACTTCAAATCGGCGGGAAGGTTTGTGGGCATTTTTCGCTCCGGGAGGATGACCTGGGCATTGGCCGCGGATGGGGCCGGGTTCTGGCTGCTGTTGGTTGGGCTGGCGCTTTGGGCGCTGCCGCTTTCCTGGTATTCGGCATACCCGATAAAAAAGAACATGAACGCGCCAAGCAGGTAAACCGGCGGGGGCAGGAAGGCCAGCCCGCAAAACATGATGATTAGCAAAACACCACAGATCAGCCACCTTATCATTTTCGCCTCGCTACCAACTGCCGCTATCCGAGCCGCTGTCTGAATCCCAGCCGCCGCTGTCCGAGCCGCTGTCCCACGAATCGTCGCTCCAACTGTCGTCGTCCGAGCCGCTGTCCCAACTATCACTGCTATCGCTGCTGTCCGAGCCAGAATCGAAAAACCAGCTATCGTCGCTGTCCGAGTCGGACTCATCGTCGCTGCTGCTGCCCCACCAGCCGCCGCTGTCTTCCTCGTAACTCTCTTCGCTCGATTCCCAGATCGCCGAATCCCCACTATCTGAATCGACCTCGAACGAAGCCAGCCCGCTGACGGCGAACAGGCACAGCGAAACGATTCCGAGCAGGAACCATGGGATTGCAACCGAGATTTTTTTGCCTTGAGTCATAGGGCCGCCTGGGAAGAGATTGTAAAAAATAGTATAGCGGTAATTGGGATAAATTCAATCGCTTATTTGTTCTTCTCGTAGCAGGAAACCAACAGTCGGTTGGCCAGGCCATCGGCCAGGTAAGCCAGCGGCGAAAGGTCGATTTTAGGCTGCTTTTGGCTGGGAAGCGGGGTGTTGGCCGCCAGCTCCACGCTGGAGATGGTCAGATCGTCCCCGTCGATTTGGGTGCGGCTGAGCACCTGTCCGCGGGCATCGGCGATAAAGGTTTCGTCGAAATAGCCGCATTCCATCCAGACCTGCTCGGCCTGGCGGATATATTTCCACAGGTCTGGCCGGGCGGCAAAGAAGATGCCCAGCGCCAACTTGGGGCGCGGCAGGCCCGAGCGGAAATGGCCGCCGCCGGTGGTGTGAACCAGCGGCACGCCCATCCAGGCCGATTGCTGGCGCGCAAACTCGCCGTAGATTTTATCGGCGTTGCGGTAGGTCTGGCCCAGCAGCGGGCCAAGTTCGCGCGGCTGGACGGATTTTCCGTCTGGCAGGCGATAGTGAACTTCGTTCAGCAGCGGCGGGCAACTGCTGACCAGCATCAGCTCCACTTTACCGGCATAGGCCGCCCAAAGCTCCGGGTGGCCGCAGTCCCAGCAAATCAACATCCCGATTTTGCCGAGGCGGGTTTCGGCAATTGCGATGGGCTGTTTGCGCGGGCGGAAGTAAGCCCGTTCCAGTACCCAGGGATAGCTTTTATCATAGCGCCAGGTTTGGCCGTCCGGGGCAACCAGCAGCATGGTGTTGTAAATGTCGCCATTTTCGCGTAGGAGCAGGCTGCCGGCCAGGTACAGATCGTATCGGCGCGCGCTGGCCTTCATCCAGGCCACGCTCTGGCCGTCGATGCTTTCGGCCAGCCCGTAATTGCGCGGATGATACTCATAGCCGGTGTTGAACACTTCCGGCAGGACCGCAATTTGTGCTCCCAGCGCGGCGGCCTGCGTTACCAGTTTGTTGGCCCGCTCCAGCCGGGAGGTGGTCGGGGCCGGAGCGGCGTCCATGCGGATGGCGGCCAGGGTCAGCGGACGGTTCATGCTTGCCTCCAACAGAAAAGCGGGGAATTTGGCGTTTCACCAAATCCCCCGCTTGTTGCTCACGGTCAGAATTCCTTGTTTTAGCTGCGCAGGGCTTCCCAACCGGCATACTTGGCGGTCTCAGCCAGTTCGGCTTCGATGCGCAGGAGCTGGTTGTATTTGGCAACGCGGTCCGAGCGGGCCGGGGCGCCGGTCTTGATCTGGCCCATGTTCAGCGCAACCGCCAGGTCGGCGATGGTGCTGTCTTCGGTTTCGCCCGAGCGGTGCGAGGTGACGGCGCGCCAGCCGTTGCGGTGGCAGGCTTCGACGGCTTCGATGGTCTCAGTCAGGGTGCCGATCTGGTTCAGCTTGACCAGCAGGGCATTGGCAGCGTTTTCCTTGATCGCGCGGCGGACGCGTTCCGGGTTGGTCACGAGCAGGTCGTCGCCAACGATCTGGAGTTTGTCGCCGAGTTTTTCGACCATCAGTTTCCAGCTTTCCCAGTCATCCTGGGCCAGGCCATCTTCGATGGAAACAATCGGGTAATCCTTGACCCATTTAGCCCAGAATTCGACCATCTCGGGGCCGCTCAGTTTCTTGCCTTCCTTGCGCAGGTTGTAGGTCTTGGTCTCTTCGTCATACAGTTCCGAAGCAGCCGGGTCGAGCGCGATGGCGACCTGCTGTCCGCGGCCAGCCTTGAAACCGGCTTTTTCGATGGCTTCGAGAATGACTTCGACGGCCTCGTTGTTGGCCTTGAGCGCCGGGGCGTAACCGCCCTCGTCACCGACCAGGGTAGCGTAGCCTTTGCTCTTCAGCACGGATTTGAGCGAGTGGTAAATTTCAGCGCCCCATTGCAAGCCTTCGGCGAAGGAAGAAGCGCCAAAAGGCATGACCATGAATTCCTGGGCATCGGTGCTCTGCCAGCCGGTGTGCGCGCCGCCGTTGAGGATGTTCATCATCGGCACGGGCAGCACATGGGCGTACACGCCGCCGATATAGCGGTAGAGCGGCAGGCCGAGGCCGTTGGCGGCAGCTTTGGCGACCGCCAGGCTGACGCCGAGCATGGCATTCGCGCCCAGGTTCGATTTGTTGGGGGTGCCATCCAGGGCGATAAGTTCCATATCGATGGCTTTTTGCTCGGTGGCGTCCCAGCCATACAGGGCGTCGCTGATCTGTTCGTTGACGTTGTCTACGGCTTTGCTGACGCCTTTGCCGAGGTAGCGGCCTTTGTCGCCGTCGCGCAGTTCGAGGGCTTCGTGTACGCCGGTCGAAGCACCGGAGGGAACCGCGGCGCGGCCCCAGGAACCGTCTTCGAGGACAACTTCGACTTCCACGGTCGGGTTGCCGCGCGAATCGAGGATTTCAATTGCGGAAATGCTTTCAATTTCTGTGCTCATATTTTTCTCCTGAATATCGAAATAAGGGCGGCGGGGTTAAGGTTTTCAAATCTCAAACGGGGGATTTTCCCGTAAAATTGCCCGTCCAAGTATAATCCAGTTTAAGCCAAATGACCGGAGATTCTTGTGTCCCCTTTAGAAATTCCTGCCAACGACCCGCGTCCACGCTTGCATTATCCCCTCGCCGAAACATTTTTTCATCGCTTCATCGTCGCCCTGGCGCGCTGGGTCTTCAAACCAATCATGCTGATGGAGATTCGCGGCCTTGAAAACCTGCCCAAAAGCGGGTCGGCCATCGTCGCCGCCAACCACCTGACCCATTTTGACGTTTTCCCCTTGCAGTTGGCCCTGCCGCGCCCGTTGTTTTTTATGGGCAAGGCTGAATTGTTTCAGATCGGATTCCTGCACGCCGTTTTCCGCCAAATGGGCGGGTTTCCGGTCTATCGCGGTGAGCGCGATGCCTGGGCCTTGGATCATTCCACCCGCATCCTGGCCGCCGGGCAACTGTTGGCGATGTTCCCCGAAGGGACCCGTTCGCGCGGCAAGGGCCTGGCGGTTGCAAAAACCGGGGTGGCCCGCCTGGCGATTGAAACCAACTCCCCGATTGCGACCGTTTCCATCGACGGCAGCCAGCGCTTTTTTAGGCAGTTCCCGCGCCGCAATCGGGTCAACGTGGCGATTGCCGCGCCGATCCATCCGCAGCCCGGCGAATCGGCCCTCTCGTTGACCGAACGGGTTATGTACACCATGGCGGCCAACCTGCCGCCCGAACTGCGCGGCGTTTACGCCGAAAATCCCCCGTTTAAACTGTAATTTAAAGCGTGGAGCGGGATGTCCCGCTTTTTTGCTGCCTTTAACTAAAAAGGACGGGATAACATCCCGCCTTCAATTTGCTTAAAAAAGGACGGGATAGCATCCCGTCCTACGACTTTTACTTGCCCAGCCCGTCGCTGGCCTTGTCCAGCGCTGCGACCTGTTCCTCGCTCAAGCGCCAGCCGGCGGCCCCGGCGTTCATCTCGGCCTGGCGGGTGTTCTTTGCGCCGGGAATGGGCAGCGCACCCTTGCAAATCAGCCAGTTGAGCGCGACCTGGGCCGGGCTTTTGCCGCCCAAATCCTGGCCAATTTCGGTCATCAGCTTGATCAGCGGCTGAATCTCTTGCAGACGGGCGGTATATCGTCCGCCGCGCACGCCGGGAGGCGGGTTTTCGGGCGTATATTTGCCGGTCAGCAGTCCCATCGCCAGTGGGGAATAGGCAATCAGGCGGATGCCCAACTCCTGGCAGCGCGCCAGCAACCCGTTCTTCTCGATGCTGCGGTTGAGCAGGTGATATTCAACCTGGTTGGATGCCAGCGGAATGTTGTATTTGGCCAGTACGGTTACGGCGCGCTGCATCTGGTTTTTATCGTAGTTCGAAACGCCAACGGCCCGCGCCAACCCGGCTTTGTGGATTTCGGCCAGCCCTTCGGCGTAGGTCTCAATCGGGATCAGCGGGCTGGGCCAGTGAATCTGGTACAAATCCACTTTTTCGAGTTCGAGCCGCTCCAGGCTGGCTTTCAGAGCGCGCACAACGCTGTTTTTTGTCCAACGCCAGGGCAGGGGAAAGAATTTGGTCGCCACCAGCACCGGCGTTTCCGTATTTTTCAGGAATTGGCCGAGCAGGCGTTCGGAACGGCCGTTGCCGTAAACCTCGGCGGTATCGACCAGGGTCACGCCATTTTCAAGCGAAACGCGGAATCCTTCTTCGATGTCCGCGTCTGAGTAACCTTTGCCGTAATTCCACACAATGCGGTCGCCCCAGGCCCAGGCGCCCAGGCCGATCTCTGCTTCGTGAAGGAATTTTATTGATTCAGGGATGTCTGTCATGCTTGGCTCCGTGTAGCTTAATCTGGCTGCATTCTATCATAGCCCCATTAAAAACGGAGAGCGGAGGTCAATCCTCCGCTCTTGTTGTTTTCTCTCGGTGAACTTATTCGTATTTCAGCGCCAGCACGGGGATCATGGTTGCAGCGCGCAGGGCCGGATACAGCCCGGAAAGCAAGCCGATGGTGGTTGAGAAGAGCAGCGCGAAGATGGGCAGCCAGAGCGGGGTATAAACGGCCACGCTGGGCGGCATGCCGCCTTGCTGGGCGCTCTGGTTGGCCAGGTAAATGATGGCGACCACGTTCAGACCTTGTCCGGCCAGCCAGCCGATGACCGTTCCGCCCAGGCCGCCGATAAAGCCGATTCCGGCCGCTTCGCCCAGGAATATGCCCAGCACATCCCGGTTGGTCGCGCCAACCGCCTTCATCAGGCCGATCTCGCGCGTGCGCTCCAGGATGGCCATCGCCATGGTGTTGGCGATGCCGATGGCGGCCACCAGCAGGGCAATAGCGCCGACCCCGCCGAAAATAACCTGCAAAATCATGTAGAAATTGTTGATGCCCTGCACGAAGGACTGCGGCGTAAAGGCTTGCAGGCCGAGAGCCACAATTTGCTCGTTGACGGCCAGGACATTATCGACTTCATCCACTTTGACGATGGCCTGGGCGTAACCAGTCTGGTTGTAGTTAATGCGCTTGCCCATCGTCCACTCGTTGATGACTTTGACATCCTCCAGACTCATGTAAATCGACCAGTCCGATTCGCCGCGGGTTTCCTTGATTACGCCGGCCACCTTGTAGCTCACTGTCTTGCGGATTTCGTTGCCATCCTTGTCGACTTTGCTGTAGGTAAACTTCAGGTTCTTGTCGTACAAATCAGGCGGCGGAGGCGGCTCCTGGCCGGGACGCAGGCGCGGGTCGTAGAAGTTCTTGGCGACTTCCGAGCCAATGATGATGGTTCCTTTTTTAAGTTCGGTGGTGCCCTGCCGGGCTTCCAGGCCCAGGTCGGCCAGATCGCTGGTGGCAATGCCGATCATGTTGCCCCAGCTTTCCAGGCGCTCATACTTGATGATGGCCCCGGCGTACATAAAATCGCGCGGAATAACCATTTGAACGTTGGGCAGGGCCTGCAATTCTTTCAAGGTGGCATTGGTCAGTTGCTTGGGCTTCGTGGTGGATGAACCTCCGCCGCTGCCGCCACCTCCGCCAATCATCACCCCGCCGCCTCCGCCGCCATACATCCCTTCTTCGTATGCCGGGTAAACCTGGATTTGGGTCAGGTCGCCGATCCCGTACAGTTGCTCGTTGGCGTTGCGCTGCAGGCCGATTGCCAGGGAAACGAGAATCACGACCGCCGCGGTGCCGATGACCACGCCGATGGCGGTCAGGGCCACGCGCGCTTTGCGGCGGCTGAGATTCCCGAAGATGAGGCGAATCAGGTCAAAAAACTTCATGCCAAACCTTTCAGCCCTTCGGGCCGCGGATTTCCGGCTCGACCGGGATCATTTCTTCTTCGTACATCGGGGCTGGCTGCTCGACCGGCTGGCCGCTGTCCAGCCCGAACAGGCCCAGGACAAAGCGCCAGGCTTTTTGCCAGAAGGTTTCTTCCTGTACGATGGGCGGGAAACCCTCCCCGCCGCCTTCGCCGCCCTCACTGCCTTCAGGGAAGTTCGGGTCGACCGGCATTTCTTCCATTTCGATCACATCGACGGTGATGACCTGGGTGATGCTGCGCGGCTGGTTGAAGTCGTCGGTGTAGTCGATGGTCACGGTCAGGTCGAGCGGCCCGGGGGCGTCGGGGTAGAGCATCGCATCCAGGGTGAAATAGCCGCCGGATTCGATTGAACCGACCAGCGTCTGGGCGTTTTCCAACATCCCGCCGGTGGTGGTGACTTTCATGCTGCCCAGCACGCTCATCTTTTTGCCCAGGTTGACCACTTGCAGCGGCAGGAAGTTCGGCTGGCCAACAAACAGGGAACCAACGGGCTGGTAGAAACTGACATCCACATTGGGCAGGCTGTAGACGAGCAGGGTGATGACCTGTTCATCGTTGATGGTGTTGCCGTTGCCGTCCGCGTAGGAAAAGCTGACCTTCATCGGGTATGCGCCGGGGTTGGTCGATACGTTGACGATGAGCTGCTGCTTGGCGATCAGCGATGCGCCCGGCGCGAAATCGCCCAGGGATTGGATGTTCGAAGCGCCGACCGGGGCGAAATTGGTGAATTCGCCGCTTCCGCCGGAAACGCCGCCCGGCTGGGGCGTGCCGCCGGAGCTGCTCGAACCGGCTGAACCGCCGCCGATGATCATGGTCACGTTGCGGGCGCTGGCGTTGCCCAGGTTGTGGACTTCCAGTTCAAGGTTGAACAGGCTGCCGGGCTGCAGGATTTCCACATCCGCTTTGTAGGAGGTGATGACCAGTTGCGAGCGTTTGACCCCGGTCGGGGTGGCGGTGGCGGCGACGGCGTAATTGGTGGCTTTGACCGGAATGTTCAGGGTGAATTTTTCCGTGTAGGTGGCGCCTTTGTCATCGTAATAGGTGACGCTCAGGTCGGCGATAACGCTGGCTTTGCCATACAGGGAAGTGGTTGCGCGCATTTTTTGCGAGATATCCACCCGCGAGCCGGAATCGATGCTTGCAACCGCCGAAACGCCGCCGGTTTTGGTGGGGGTCAGGTCGCTCGAACTGAAGACTGCCTGGATGTTGGAGGCGCGCACCTGTCCGGCGTTGTGCAGGCGCACCACCAGGTTGAATTCTTCGTTGTAGATGATTTCACCGACATTGGTGCGGTATGAATCAATCACGATTTGTGGGCGGCCAAAAGTTGGGGCGGTTGGCGAACTCTCTACTGTGAAGGGCGAGTACGCTTCCACTTCCGATGGTGTACTCAAGTTAATAACCTGAATTTGATAAATGTCAGCAGGGGTATTGGCAGGCACGGTCACAATCAGAGCTTCTGTTGTGCTCGCGGGTTTGATCGGGAGAATAAATTCGCCCGGTACAAGTTTTACAGCTACGTTGCCAATTTCAAAGTTTTGTCCAGTGATAGTGATGACTGTATCACTTGCGTTATTGACAGTTTTCGGGTTGACATCGTCAATTGTAGGCGCAACCGCTGCTGCCGGGCTGGTTTGAATGGCCGACAGCAAGAGGCTAATCAGGATCGCAAAGGATATTATTTTCAGTTTGATAGACATGGTAAGCTCCAAATATTCAACGAATCATTCCAGGCTTGCGCTGCGGTATTCGGCCTCGCTGACGATTTTGCCGTCCAGGATGAAAATGTGGTGGCTGGCGAAGTGGGCCATGCGCGGGTCGTGGGTGACGACCAGCACTGTCCGGCCGGAATGGTGCAAATCCGAAAGCACCTGCATAACGCTCACGCCGCTGGATGTGTCCAGGTTGCCGGTCGGTTCGTCGGCCAGGATCAAGGCCGGTTCATTGACCAGCGAACGGGCAATCGCAACGCGCTGCTGCTGTCCGCCGGAGAGTTCATTGGGTTTGTGCTGGCTGCGTTCGCCCAGTCCAACCCGTTCGAGCAGTTCCCGCGAGCGCTGGTCGCGCAGTTTGACCGGGCTGCCGGCGAACTGCATCGGGAAAGCGACGTTTTGCTGGGCGGTCATGCTCTGGATCAGGTTGAACGACTGAAAGATAAAGCCAACCGTTTTGCGCCGGAAGAGGGCCAGTTGGTTTTCGTCCATCGCGTCCAGACGCTGGCCGTTTACCTCGATCTCGCCCTCGCTGGGCCTGTCCAGTCCGCCCAGCAGGTAGAGCAGGGTGCTTTTGCCCGAACCGGACGGCCCCATGACCACCGTGAACGACCCGGCGGGAATGTCCAGGTCGACCCCGTCGAGTGCGCGCACCGTTGTTCCGCCCATCTCGAAGTGTTTCTTGAGACCGCGGATGCGGATAAAAGGGAGTTGGCTCATGGTTTAGAAGAAGGGACGGGAAATCAACATGCCGCTCAGGTTTTGTGAGAGCATCCCGAGCGCGGCCTGGCCCAGCAGGATGAGCAGCAGCACCCCGGCGATCCCCAGGGCCGCCTTGGCGCCGCTCAGGTTGTCTTTCACCCGGAAGCCGATCACCGTCAGGACAAGATACCAGACGAAGAAGATATCCAGCAGCCCGAGCAGTTGCCCGAAAAACAGCGCCGGCGATTCGCTTCCGCTGATAAAGCCGGAGAGGCCGGGACTGGAGATTGCCCGGCCCGCGGCCAGCATGAAGATAATTCTCAGGATGTCGCGCAGGGCGAAGGGCAGGCTGGCCCAGGCGACAACGCTCATCGCCGAACCCATGCTGCCGCGTCCGCCCAGCAGGGTCGAGGTCAGGTGCAGCAGCCCGCTGACCAGCATCCAGCCCAGCCACAGGCTGACCAGCGCGCCCACCAGCGGGATAACGTACACAAACACCGGGCCTTGGGTCGCCTGCTGGGCCTGCATGTAGTTGTTTTGCATTTCGGGCGTCCACCACTGCCAATCGGTGGGCAATTCGACCTCACCCATGGCCGCGGCTTTGGTGCGGAAATATCCCGCCGCTGCGGTTTGCAGGGCCAGGGTCAGGCTGGCCGCCAGCATGGGCAAGCGCCATCCGCCCGGATCGTGGGCAAAAAATTGACCTGGGCGGGTCAACAGCGCCAGAATGCGCTTGAATGGATTTTGTTTTTCAGTTGGGGAAATTGTGTTTGCATCGCTCATAGGTTGTGCCTTTGTGAACAAATGCGTTTGATTGTATCACGCATTTTCTTTTGACGAATCTGCGCAGGATTTTGTTCCAGGATAAAAAAACAGTGCCATCCCTGAGGATGGCACTGTAAAAACCGCACAAACAGGAATTACTCTTCCTTTTTGGCTTCCATTTCTTTCTTGTGGGCTTCGATGATGGGCTGGGCCAGGTGGGTCGGGACGATGTCGTAATGATCGAACTCCATTGCAAAGTAGCCGCGGCCGCCGGTCATCGAGCGCAATTCGGTGGTGTACTTGAGCATTTCAGCCAGCGGAACATGAGCATTGACGATGGTCTGGCCGCGTTCCGATTCGGTTCCCTGGACGCGCCCGCGGCGTGAGTTCATGTCGCCCATCACATCGCCCATGTTGGCATCCGGCACGGTCACGCGCACGGTCATGATCGGCTCGAAGAGCACCGGGCCAGCCTCGTGAACGGCCAGCTTGAAGGCTTCGCGCCCGGCGGTTTCAAAGGCGATTGGTTTGGAGTCAACCGGGTGTTCCTTGCCGTCATAAACAATCACTTTGACGTTGCTGAGCGGGTAGCCGGCGAAAACGCCCTGTTCGAGCGCGGCGCGGATACCTTTTTCGATGGGCGGCAGGTAGGATTTGGACAGATTCATACCAACCAGTTCATCGGTAAACTCGAAGTCGGCTTCGGGCATTGGCTCGATGCGCAGGTGGACTTCACCGAACTGGCCAGAGCCGCCCGACTGCTTCTTGTGGCGGTACTGGGCGCTGGCTTTGCGGGTAATACCTTCGCGGTAGGGGACTTTGGGTTCTTCGGTCAGCAGGCCAACCTGGAACTTGGTCTGGGCGCGGTGGATGGCCGCGTCGATGTGCTGGTCGCCCATGCCTTGCAGGATGGTCTGGCGGGTGGCTGATTCGTTGTACCACGAAAGGGTCATATCTTCTTCACACAGGCGGGTCAGCACCGATGAAATCTTGGCGGCGTCGGCCTGGGTCTTCGGGGAGACCGCCACGCGGTAGAGGGCTGCCGGGTACTGCGGCGCGTCGATGGTCAACGGGTGAGTCTTTTCGCACAGTGAGTCGCCGGTCACGGTGGCGGTCAGCTTGGAAACCACGGCAATATCGCCCGCGTGAGCGATTTTGATGGCAATCTGTTCCTTGCCGCGCTGGATGTGCAGGCCGGCCATGCGTTCATCGGCGCCCTTGTTTTGGTTCCAGAGATGGCTGTCGGAGGCCACGCTGCCCGAGAAGATTTTGAAGTAGGTCATCTTGCCGACGAAGGGATCGGCGGTGGTTTTCCAAACATAGATGGCCGCCGGGCCGCTGTTGGTCGGTTTCAACTCTTCATCGCCGCCCTTGCCCTTGGCAACAACTGCCGGGCGCTGGGCTGGATTGGGCATCAAATCCACGATAGCGGACAGCAGCGGGCCAACGCCTTTTTCGTGGCCAGCCGCAGAGACAAATACGGGCACGAACGCCCCGCTGAGAACAACGTTTTTCAGGCCGCGCAGCAGTTCATCCTGGGTCAGTTCGCCGGTTTCGAGATATTTTTCGAGCAGGGCGTCTTCGCCTTCGGCGGCGGCTTCGATCAGCACCATGCGGGCTTCTTCGGCTTCATCTTTCAGTTCAGCAGGCACATCCTGGGCGGTTTTTCCATCCGCGGCGTAGGCTTTCATGCTGACCAGGTCGATGACACCCTTGAAATCCAGTTTTTGGCCCCAGGGCAATTGAACTTTGACCAGACGCGCTTCGTTGGCCTGGGCAAAGTGTTCCACCGATTGGTACGTCTTGGCGAAATCGGCGTTTTCGCGATCCATCTTGTTGATGACAACAAAGCGCGGCAGCTTGAACGTATCGCAATGCCGCCAGGCAATCTCCGTACCGACTTCGACCCCGGCCACAGAGTCGACCAGGATCACTGCCCCGTCAGCGACGCTCAAAGCGGAAATCATTTCCCCGACAAAATCGGTAAAGCCGGGCGCATCCAGCACGTTAATCTTGTGATCGCGATACTCGACCGGAATCACACTGGTATAGAGCGAAATTTTGCGCCGGATTTCTTCCTCATCATAGTCTGAAGCCGAAGTGCCGTCTTCCACTTTTCCCAGGCGGGTGGTTGCGCCCGTGAAATGCAAAAAAGCCTCCGCCATCATCGTTTTCCCTGCGCCGCCGTGAGCGACGAGAGCGATGTTGCGAAGGTACTCGGTGGTATACTCTTTCATGGAGTTTATACCTTTCTGATTGGATTTTGATGACTTTTGCCGTGCCAGCTTCTTTTGGAGCGGCTAATAGGTTCAGGGATAATCTAGCCCGTGAATTTTAAGAGAAGTCTTTATAATTGTCAAAGTGTGATTTGTCACTTCTTGCGTCATTTGTTTGATTAGAGTGCAAAACCACTGCCTCTGGCAGTGAGTAGAGTAAAAGGTTATACGGTGAAAAGTAGATGAGAATGTTGGGTATGATGAGCACTACTGGAAGGCGTGCAACCAACCAAAAGGAGAC
>JAEWVF010000006.1 GCA_023459215.1 Chloroflexota bacterium | reverse complement strand
TGAAAGAGAAGTATGTCTGACTATATTCGTAACTTTTGTATTATCGCCCATGTAGACCACGGGAAATCGACCCTGGCCGACCGCCTGCTGCAAATCACCGGCACCATTTCTGAGCGTGATATGACTGCCCAGGTGTTGGATAGCATGGACCTTGAACGCGAAAAGGGCGTCACCATCAAGGCCTCGGCGGTGCGCATGAATTATCGCGCCAAGGATGGCAAGGATTATGAACTCAACCTGATCGATACCCCCGGCCATGTCGATTTTGGCTACGAGGTTAGCCGCGCTCTGAACGCCTGCGAAGGCGCGATTTTGGTGGTGGATGCGACCCAGGGCATCGAAGCCCAGACGCTGGCCAACCTGTACCAGGCCCTGGATGCCGACCTGGAGATTATCCCGGTCATCAACAAGATCGATCTGCCCTCTGCCCGCCCGGACGAAGTGGCCGAGGATGTTGCCGCGCTGATTGGCGGCGACCCGGCAGACGTGCTCCAGATTTCGGCTAAGGATGGGTTGAACGTCGAAGCAGTGCTGGAGGCGATTGTCGAGAAGGTCAAGCCGCCCAAAGGTGTGGATGAAGGCACCCTGCGCGCGCTGGTTTTCGATTCACACTATGATTCTTACAAGGGCGTCATCTGCTATGTGCGCGTGGTCGAAGGCTCGGCGTCGGTTAACGATACGGTGCGGATGATGGCCACCAAAGTGGATGTCAAGCCCATCGAAGTCGGGATTTTCTCGCCGGGGATGAAACCTGTCAGCGTGTTGAAGGCCGGGGAAGTCGGCTATATCGCTACCGGGTTGAAAACCGTCCACGATGCCCGCGTGGGCGATACCATCACCAAGACTAATTCTCCTGCGGCGGAACCGCTTCCGGGCTATTTCCATCCCAAACCGATGGTGTTTGCCGGTATTTACCCGGTCGATGCCGAAGATTACAGCGATTTGCGCGATGCGCTCGAAAAATTGCAACTGAACGATGCTTCGCTGACCTATGCCCCGGAAACTTCGCAGGCGATTGGCTTTGGCTTTCGGGCTGGTTTCCTGGGCCTGTTCCACATGGAAATTATCCAGGAGCGCATTGAGCGCGAGTATGACCTGGATGTGCTTTTCACCGCGCCTTCGGTCGAGTACGAGGTGGTGACGGTGACCGGTGAAACGCTGCTGGTCGATTCACCGGCGGAACTGCCTGACGAGGGCAAAGTGACCGAGATTCGCGAGCCGTGGATGAAGATCGAAATTATCACTCCGACCGATTTCTACGGGACGATCATGGACCTGGTAACCAAGCGGCGCGGCATTTTCAAGCAGCAGGAATACCCGGCCCCGCACCGGGTGCAGTTGGATTTTGAGATTCCGCTGGCCGAGTTGATTGTCGATTTCTTCGATGAGTTGAAGAGCCGCACCAAGGGTTATGCTTCGCTCGATTACCAGTTTCTTGAGTATCGGGTCGACCAACTGCAAAAGCTGGAGATTTTGGTCAACAATGACCCAATCGATGCCCTGGCGGCGATTGTGCACAACAAGGACGCCTACCACAAGGGCCAGGCGCTGATCACAAAGCTGAAGGATATTATCCCGCGCCAGATGTTCGATGTGGCCATCCAGGCTTATTCGGGCGGCCGGGTCATCAGCCGGGCGAACGTCAAGGCGCTGCGCAAGGATGTTTTGGCGAAGTGTTACGGCGGCGATATTACCCGCAAGAAGAAACTGCTCGAAAAGCAGAAGAAGGGTAAACGGCGTTTGAAGATGGTCGGGAATGTCGAAATTCCGCAGGAAGCGTTTATGGCGGTGCTGAAACTGGGCGATGAGTAAATAACCCAAGCCCTGAGCGGAGTGCAGAGCGATAGCGAAGCACACAGTCGAAGGGCGGATTTGGCAAAGAAAGCGTCCTTCGACTACGCGAGCATAGAGCGGCTCGCTCCGCTCAGGACTGAGGGAATTTGATGAGAGAATTCATTTACGGACGAAATGCAGTTTACGAAACCTTGCGCGCCAGGCGGCGGCATGTGTTTGGGCTTGAAATTGCCGAAGGGGCGCAGGAGAAGGGCCGTTTGCAGGACATCCTGAAAATGGCCGCCCAGCGCAAGATCGCGGTGCGGCGCGTGCCGCGCAGCCGGCTGGAGAAGGTCAACGCCAACCATCAGGGTGTGCTGTTGGAGGCTTCGGCCTACCCGTACCGCGAACTGACCGACATCCTGGAAGTGGCCGAGAAACGTTCCGAGCCGCTGTTTGTGTTGCTGCTCGATACGCTCAACGACCCGCAAAACTTTGGCAGCCTGTTGCGCACCGCCGAAATTGTCGGGGTGCATGGAGTCGTGATTCCGCTGCGGCAGACGGTCACCGTCACCCCGGCGGTGGTCAACGCTTCGGCGGGAGCCTCCGAACACCTGCTGGTGGCCCAGGCCAACCTGCACCAGGCCATCGAGGAGTTGAAGAAGGCCGGGGCGTGGATGGTCGGCCTGGAAGGCGGCGAACAGGCCACGGGTGCGGAGCGGGTCCGGCTGGATGGCGCCCTGGGCCTGGTGGTTGGCTCCGAAGGTGAGGGAATGCGTCCGCTGGTGGCAAAATCCTGCGATATCCTGATGAAATTACCGATGCGCGGTCAGATTGAGTCGCTGAATGCGGCGGTGGCCGGGTCGGTGGCGTTGTATATGGCGTTGATGGCGAGGCAGAAAACGGACTCCAAAATCTCCTGATTTTGGAGAAACGAATTCCAAAGTCAGGAGACTTTGGAGTCCCGGAGGAAAGAAATATGACGGCTTATCATTTTCCAAAAGGCTTTTTATGGGGGGCGGCGACTGCTTCCCACCAGGTTGAGGGCAACAATACCAACAACAACTGGCACCGCTGGGAGCAGGAAGGCCACACCAAGCACCTTTCAGGCCTGGCCTGTGACTGGTGGGGCGGACGCTGGCGCGAGGATATGGATCGGGCCGCCGAAACCGGCCAGAATGCGCACCGCTTCTCGGTCGAGTGGAGCCGCATCCAGCCTGAGCCGGATCGCTGGGACGAGGATGCGCTCGAAAAATACCGGGCGATGGCGCGCGGGATGGTCGAACGCGGCATCACGCCGATGGTCACGCTGCACCACTTTACCGATCCGCTCTGGTTGTACAACCGCTGCGGCTGGGAAAAAGAAGAAGTCGTGCCGTTGTTCGAGAAGTTTGTGCGCAAGACGGTCGAGGCGCTCAAGGAATATGTCAGCCTGTGGACGACGATCAACGAGCCGAACATCTATGCCCTGAGCGGCTATGTGGCCGGGGATTTCCCGGCCTGCAACAAGGGTCTGAAAACGGCCGTGCAGGTGATGGCCAATATGCTGCGCGGACATGTGGCCGCCTATCGCGCCATCCATGAGATCCAGCCGGAGGCGCGCGCCGGGTATGCCCTGCACTACCGTCCGATGGTGGCGGCCAATCCCTGGTCGCCGCTCGACCGGCTGATGCGTAATATTCAATATAACGGCATCAACATGGCTTTCCCGAGCGGCCTTTCGACGGGCGTGATGCGCACCCCATTGGGCAATTTCAATATCCCCGAAGCCAAAGGCACCCAGGATTTCCTCGGCCTGAACTATTATTCGGTCGATACGGTCAAGTTTGACATTACCAATCTCAAAGAGTTGTTCGGCAAGCGCTATTACCCGGCGGATTCAGACCTGAGCGCGACCAATTTCATCGCCAACATCCCCGAAGGCCTGTACCAGTCGATTGAGTGGATGGCCAAAACCTACCCGAACCTGCCGATTTTGATCACCGAGAACGGTGTCGAAGACCCGGACGATAAACTGCGCCCGCGTTACCTGGTTCAGCACCTGCACCAGATGTGGCGGGCGGTCAATTACGGATTCCCGGTCAAGGGCTATTTCCACTGGTCGCTGGTCGATAATTTCGAGTGGGAGCGCGGCTGGACGCAGCGCTTCGGCCTGTGGGGGCTGGATGTCGAGACCCAGGCCCGCATCCGCCGCCCGAGCGTGGACTTGTACGCGGCCATTTGCAAGGAAAACGGCCTGACCCGCGAAATGGTCGCGCAGTACGCGCCGGAGGCGGTCGAGAAGGTTTTTCCGGCGGTGGGATAAAGGAGAAAATGATGGTACGCATTCCCACAAACCGCACCCCTACTCATCCGGGTGAAATGCTTTTGGAAGAGTTTTTGAATCCGATGGGATTAACCCAGCGCGAGCTGGTCGATGCCATTCATGTGCCCTACCAACGCGTCAATGACATTGTCAACGGGCGCAGGGGCATCACGCCGAGCACGGCTTTGCGGTTGGCAAAATATTTCAATACTTCTGCCGATTTCTGGATGAATATCCAGTTGCGTTGGGACATGTATTTTGCCCAGCAGGATGAATTAAAAGTTTTGGAAACCATTCGGCCTTTGGCGCCTGTTGCCGGGTAAGTTTAAAGGAAAACGTTATCACCTGCGCGATCGTTGAGCAGTATGTGCCGGATGCGGTTAGATGGGCCAAAATATATTCGGACTTTTGAGCCTTTATGAAAAAAAATAAGCGTTCTAATTCTGAAAACAGCGAGTCAAATTATTGGGTCACAGATGACTCTGGTATAGTAATTTCTGTGAAGCAATGGGTTGAATACTATGGTGAAAAAGAAGTTAAACATCAAAGTAGTATTGGATCTAAAGAAAAGTTTCTTCCAAAAGCATCTTCATTGTTTGCAGAAATATCCAAAAGCTCAGGAGGTTTTATTCCGCAATCTCCAAGAATTATTTGTGAAGATTGCGGAAAAAGATATCCAGTTCATAAGTTTAATGCTCATATCATACGTGAACATGCCGAATTGTACTCATCCTGCGTTAAACACGAGAATAACAAAAACCCAAAAAATCCTACGGAAGATGCAAAAGGTAAAAGATCAGTCCTTCGTTCTATAAAAAAATGTGAACTTTGCGATAAACCCGTTTTGCGTGAGCATTTTGAATATCACGTTGTTATTTCTCACTATTCCATATATTTAGAAATAACCAACCAAAATAAGGGTGATCCTATCAAATGTAAATACTGTGGTGATCCAATAAAACCAATTAGCTTAAAAAGACATCTAAAACGTGTTCACCATATTGTTATTGAGTTGGATGAAAGCGAAGATATTGATTTTCCCGATAACTTTCCAGTTTCTGGGCAAGAAGGTAACATTGCAGAAGCTTTTCGCCAAGCGTTCAAAGAAACTCGTGACGGAGGAAGAGAGTTTATGAAACGTGAGGCAAGCGGTATGTTTGGTTCTCTACCTCTTTACGATAACTATGATGATGAAGCAAGTGGTGAGTAAGGTAAAAGCTTAAAGATTAGGTAAAAATTCTCTACCGGACAAACTTCGTGATAGCTTGTCATTTCGAGTGATAGCGAGAAATCTTCTGGAACGCATGCAGGATTTCTCACCGCTTCGCGTTTCGAAATGACAAATCAGAGAGAGTTGCCAGCTCAAAGCATGAAGCTGAATAGTTTGACAATGTCATATTTCAATTCAGAAAGCCAAAACCCCTACACCACAACGGTAACAACGTTTCACGACGGAGGGCAAAAAACGAAAATGGGTTTCCGTCGTGTTCCTTCGTTACCATTGTGGTAAAAAAAACGAGCCAACCTTAATTTGACATTGTCAAGATAGTTACACAAAAAATCAAACAGAGGTCCTTGTGTCAAAAGACGAACTGCTTCAAGCGGGGATTGCCGCCGCCAAAGCGGGCAACCGCGCCCAGGCAGCCGGGCTGTTCATGCAGGTGGTCAAGCTCGATCCGGCCTGCGAACAGGCCTGGCTGGGATTGGGCTACTGCCTGCCCGAGGCCGAACGGCGCGTTTATTGTTTCCAGCGCGTCCTGGCGCTCAACCCGCACAACCGGGTCGCCAGGGCTGAACTGGCCCGCTTGAGCCAGCCGGAACCGGCCCCAACTCCGGCCAGGCAGTCTCCGTTTGTTGAGACAGGCGAAGTTTCCCGCCCGACGGCTGCGGCGATACCGGCCAGCGCGCCGGCCAAGCCTGCCGCAGCGCTGGCAGCGCTTGTGGAGACTCCGCCCGTGCGCAAGGAAGCCCCGCAGCGCCCGCCCGCTGCCCGTCCGAACCCGGCTCCCAAGAAAAAGAAGAAATCGAATCGGGCCGGCCTGATTGCCATCGCGGCCGTTTTTGTAACGGTGCTGATTATCGGGGTGGTGCTGGTTGGCTACAGCATTTCGCGCTGGTCGACCCCACTCGGCGCGGCTGCCGGGCCGACCTCCGCTGCGCTGTCCGGGCCAACGTCAACCGCGACGGCCGCCTCCAGCCCGACGCCCGAATTGCCCACCCCGATCCCGACGTCCAAACCGACGGTGGTTTACCAGCCGGTTTACGAGAAAGTCCCCTGCCCGTTCGGCGCGCCCAATGCCTCGGTCAGTTGCGGCTATTTGAGCGTGCCCGAAGACCGCACCGGCGATCCCGAGCGCCGAATCCGCCTGGTGGTGGCGGTTTACAGTTCACACAGCGACACCCCGGCCGACCCGGTGATTTTCTTGCAGGGCGGGCCAGGGGCTGGGGCGCTCGAGTTGAGCGCCAGCGCTTATGGCGTCCTGGTCGAGCCATTCCTGGACAAGCATGACTTTATCGTTTTCGACCAGCGCGGCACCGGCCTGTCTGAGCCGGTGCTGGAGTGTGACGAGTTGACGAAAATGTACTTGCAGGACATCCGCGGGCTGATTGACAGCACCACCCGCGATCTGGTTTACGCCAACGCCTTCCATGCTTGCAGCGGACTGATGCGCGGACAGGGAGTCCAATTGCAGGCTTACACCACCCGCGAAAGCGCTGCCGATGTGCGCGACCTGCTCGGCGCGCTGGGATACGACAAGGTCAATTTGTATGGCGCTTCGTATGGCACGCGCCTGGCGCAGGTCATCATGCGCGAATATCCCGAGATCGTCAATACGGCCATCCTCGACTCGGTAGTACCGGTAAATACCAGTGTTATCGAAACCTATTTTAGTGCAATCGATTCGGGATTTGAAACCCTTTTCACCGCTTGCGCGCTCGACCCTGCCTGCAACAGCGCCTATCCTAATCTTGAAGAGACCTTCTGGGACCTGGTTCATGAGTTGGATGAAAATCCGGTTTCGGTAAGCAGCGCTACGGCGGGAGGTGTCGTTACCCAAATGGTCGATGGTAATTTGCTGATAGATTTAGTGGCGGGATCGATTAAAAGCGCATACTTTATTGGCACGGCCCCACAGACTATCTCACGCTTTAGCGCGGGTGATTATTCAGCCCTGATTATGCAGCAATCCTCGTTGCTTTTTGCGCTGGATGGCATTGCACCTGGCCTTTATATCAACATGATTTGCCACGAACAAATCCTTGCCACTACGATTGAGGCTACTGCCGCCGCAACTGACCCCAAATATTTGCGGGAACTTTCCCTGCATCCTTTTCATGGCGGCCTGAATGATATTTTCAAAACTTGCCGAAACTGGGGCGCTTTGCCGCCTGCTTATGGAGAAAATGACTTGCTGGTGAGCGACATTCCCACCCTGATTTTTGCCGGCACTTACGACCCAACTACGCCCCCCGATTACGGCAAACAGATTGCGCCTTATTTGGGCAATTATTATTATTTTGAATTCCCCAATCTGGGACACGCCCCCAGCATCGAAGATTTGACTGGCTGCGGCATTAACATGGCGCGTCAGTTTCTCGCCGACCCGGCCCGAGAACCGAGCCAAACTTGCATGAATAATCTGAAAGCTCCTGTTTTTGTGGTTCCATATACAGGTGAACCGGCTCTGCTTTTGCAAAACGTAACGGCCAACGGCTATCGCGTAAGCGTTCCCAGAGATTGGCAGACTGATGGCGATGGCTACTATTATCGGAATAACTCGCCCTTTGACATCACTGAAGTTGGTTTATTTCGTGTTCGTGGCTCTATTGCAAGCATCGAAGAACACTTCGGCTCACAGTTGAACGGCTACCGCGGGCTGGATGGTCCGCTCATGCCGGCTGGCGAGCGCCAGACGGATGATTTCAACTGGCAGCTTTACACTTCCTCCTCGTATGGCCGTCCGGTGGATATTGCCATGGCCGAAGACCGCGGCTGGTCGATCGTTGTTGTGCAATTTTCAAACAAAGATGAGCACGAGGCGCTCTATCGCACCGTCTTCCTGCCGATGATTGATTCTGCGACCCGCTAGCCCATTTCTCCTGTGCGCCGATGAAACTGCCCGATACTTTTATCCGCAATATTTGCCATTCCTTCGGGGCTGAGGGCCAGCGCTGGCTGGCCGATTTGCCCGACCTGTTGAACCAGTCCGCCCGCCGCTGGGATTTATCGCTGGGCGAGCCATTCCTGCTTTCCTATAACTATGTCTGCGCCGCAACCCGCGCCGATGGCACACAAGCGGTTCTGAAAATCGGGGTTCCCAACCGCGAGATTTTGAGCGAGATGACCGCCCTGCGCCTGTTCGCCGGGGAAGGGGCCTGCCGCCTGCTCGAAGCGGACGATGAAAACTATACCTACCTGCTCGAGCGGTTATATCCCGGCGACATGCTGGTCACGCTGAAAGATGATGAAGCCCGCACCCACATCGCCTGCCAGGTGATGACCCGTCTTTGGCGTCCGGCCCCGCCCGAATTGCCCTTTATCCCGCTGACCTCCTGGTTTGGCGAGTTGGACAAACTGCGCCCCGCCTACGGCGGCGGAACCGGCCCTTTCCCGCGCTGGTTGGTCGAGCGGGTCGAGGCGCTCCTGCCCGATTTCCTGCACCCATCGAACCCGCAGATGCTGATCCACGGCGATTTCCATCATTTCAATATACTCAGCGCCGCGCGTAGCGAGTTTGGCTGGCTGGCCATCGACCCGAAGGGCGTGGTCGGCCCGGTCGGCTACGAGGTTGGGCCGCTGCTGATTAATCCCTGGGACGACTTGTTAAAAATCGATGACGTTCTGGCGATTACAGAACGTCGTCTGGCGATTTTGAGTGAGCATCTGCGCCTGCCGCGCGCTGAACTGCGCGATTGGGGACTGTGCCACTGTCTGCTTTCGGCCTGGTGGGATACGGACGATACCGGCCAGGGCGGCCAATATGCCCTGGATTGCGCCGAACTTCTGGCCAGGGCAAAAATCTAGCCGGTTAATAATCCACAGAGATGATTTCGGGGTCGCGCGCGGCCTGGTGGGTGAATTTTTCCTGCATGGCCAGCGAGCCGCGCGTATCCCATTCACAACTGAACAGGTTCGATTGTTTGTACTCGCGTTTTTGCAGGGTGCGGATGCCCAGCTTTTTCAGGACCACATCCTGTTTTTCAAGCGGCTCGATATTTTGCGCGCTCATCCGGTAGGTGCGCACCTCGCGCCCGCGCGCATCCAGCCAGCGGTCGAAGCGCGCAAACAGCCACAGGACAGCGATGACCATCACGCCGGCTGTCCCGGCCAGCAGGAATTCCCCCAATCCGACAGCCATACCCAAAGCTGCCGCCGCCCAGATCGAGGAGGCGGTGGTCAGGCCTTTGATGCGGCCCTCGGTGAACAGGATTGCGCCCGCGCCGAGGAACCCGATCCCGCTGACGATGTTGGCCGCCACGCGCGCATCCTGGGTGAATTTGAGCGAAAGAATCGTGAACAGGGCCGCCCCGACGGTGATCAGGGTGATGGTGCGCAGCCCGGCGCTTTTGTTGTGCATTTCGCGTTCCAGGCCGATCACGGCTCCGATAAACAAGGCGATGGCTAATTTGGTGAAATCTTCCGGTGAGATAAACATGAGCGTTTCCTTTCAGAAATAAAGCGGGCAACCCGGAAATGGGGTTGCCCGCTTTATTTTACTCACTTTTCGCGTTTGCTGCTGGCCTAAGCCGCCTTTTTGGCCTCGGCCTGTTCTTTCCTGGCCTTGATGCGCCCGTGCAGGCTGATGCCGACCACGCGTTCGGTGCCTTCCATCAGCTTTTTCAGGTTCGGGCGCAGCGCCCACAACAGCAGGATTTCAGCCAGGACGCCGTACAGCACATAAATCCAGGGCGATTCTCCCAGCCAGGCCCGCACCGCAAAAACGATAATCGCGGTCAGCCCAACGCTGATGGTCGTTACCGAGGCATATCCCAGCCCGAAGAAAACCAGCGCCCCAGCCAGGATGACAATCAGCCCGGCTTGCGGCCACAGGCCGAGCGCGCCGCCCGCTGCCGGGCCGCCGCCCGCGCCGCCGCGCAAACGCTTGAACTTGCCGTTCTCGTCGAATTCGGGCAAATAGGCGGAATAGTTATGTCCCAGAATCGCGCCGACCGGGGCCAGGACATGCACCCATTCGCTGGATGTGAGCGCCTGCGCAATCCAAACCGCTGCCGCGCCCTTGAGTATATCCATGATGGCGGTGCCGAGTCCGGCCCAGAAACCGGCTGCCCGCAGGGCATTGGTCCCGCCGGTGCGGCCGCTTTCAACGTTACGAATATCTTTGCCTGTCTTGAGCTTGACAATAATCAAGCCAAAAGGGATCGAGCCAATCAGGTAACCCAATAGAACCAGACCAGCATCCAATAGGAATTGCATCCTCTCGCCTCCAAATCGATTTGTTTGATTAAGGTAACACGAAAAAAACAGCGAAGTTACATTTCAGATATGTAGAGTCCCATTTCGGCGGCGCTGTTGTTGTCCAACCGATAGGCCCGGACCTGCCATTCGTTGTTGTGGATGGCCCAGATCAGGTAGGCGACCGGGTAATGAGCTTCCTTCAGGTCGGTTGCGGAAGGGCTTTCCGGCCCGGACGGATGGGAGTGGTAAATGGCGAGCAGTTCCAGCCCGGCGGCTTCGATTTCTTCGAGAGCCTGCAACTGTTCTTTCGGCTCCATGCGGAACTTGACCGGGCTTTTGAGCATGTTTGTGATCGCGTAAACCGCTTCGGCGTTCCCGCCGCGGCCGGCGACCAATCCGCAGGCTTCCAGCGGCGCTTCGGCGCTGACCTGGTCTTTCATTTGCTGCCAGAGTTTCCTGGGAAGGCTGATTGCAGACAGGTTCATCGCAACAGCAGCAGGGCCGACAGCCAGAACAGGCCCAGGTAAATCCCGGCTTCGATCAGGGCGCGCCTGGGAAAGTTGCCTTCGCCCAGGCCGACGGCCAGGTTTGTCAGCGCGTATAAAGGCGAAAGAGCCAGCAGCCCATACTGCACCGGAGAAAGCGGCCAGTAGTGCAGGGCCGCCGCGAACTGCGCACAGGCCAGGGCGATCCCGATGGCCCACTGCCATTCCCAGCGCCCGTTCAGGCGCAGGTGCATGGCCCGCAAGCTGACCAATCCCGCAGCCGGGAACACGACCAGGATCATCAGCAGCAAACGCGTCCCGGCGTAAGAAAGCGCCGCCGCCAGGATGAGAAAGAGCGAAAACGAAACCGCAATCAGGATGGCCGAGGCGATGGTATAGCGCGTATCGGCGGAATCGAGCACGATGTATTCGGCAAAGAACACCAAGAGCAGCAACACGCTGCCCACCGAAAAACTGACCCACCAGGCCGGGCCGAGCGGCAGGTTATAGAGCAGGATGCCCAGGGCGAAAGCAGTCAGGGCGGGCAGCAGCCAGTGTTGCAGGCTGATTTCTGATTCGAAATAGGGGTGGCTGCGCAGGATCCAATCCATACCGGCGGCGGTCACACCAGCCGCGAAAAGGATGGTCAGCAGGCTCAGGTTTAGCGGGATGACAACCGCCAGGCCGAGCAGGTTCCAGTTGAGCACCGGGCTTTGGGTTTCCAACATGCGCGGTAGCGCATAGGTTAATAACAACCCGGCGGTCAAAACGCTCAGGCGGTTGGCGTCGGGCATGTGTTGGTGAGTTTCAGCCATAACCGGATTGTACCTTTAGAGCCGCTTTTTGTGAAATGGGCCAGGCCGGGTGTTTGGTATTTTGAATTTCGGGCAATCTGATTGCGCGCGATGTTTTACATTTATAATCGTACTGTGACCGATTTTTACTTTTATCATCCCATTGAGGTCCGCTATGCGGATATTGACGCCCAGGGCCACCTCAACAATGCCAAATTCCTGACATTTTTTGAGCAAGCCCGTATCCAGTATTTGCGACATCTCGGTTTGTTTGCTGAAGGCACTGCGTTTATGGATATTGGTGTGATTCTGGCCGATATCCACGTTGCTTTTCGCGCGCCGGTGCTATGGGGGATGGATGTGCGCGTCGGCGTTAAGACCGTTCACCTGGGCAACAAGTCGATGAAGGTCGCCCAATGCCTGCGCAATGGCCCGGATGGGCCGATCCTGGCTGAGGGCGAGGTTGTCCTGGTGACTTACGATTACCACAGCGGCGCGACCCTGCCTTTGCCGGCGAACTGGCGCGAGACGATTGCAACCTTCGAAAAACTTCACCTTTAAGGAACTCACTCATGCCCTCCCTTCCTCCTGTCAACACCTCCTATCTGCTCGATTTTCTTGTCCGCCTGCTGAACACGCCCTCGCCGACCGGCTACACCGAACTGGCGATTGACCTGGTCGAGCGCGAACTGACTTCTTTCAAGCTGTCAGACCTGACCCTGTCACGCACGCGCAAAGGGGCTTTGGTTGCGCGCTGGCAGGGTCGCAAGGATGATGCTCCGCGCGCGCTGACGGCCCACGTCGATACGCTCGGGGCGATGGTCAAGGAGATTAAACCGAATGGGCGCTTGAAGCTGACCCGTATCGGCGGGCTGGTCATCGGCGGCGTCGAGACCGAGGGCTGCTGGGTGCTGGCCCAAGGCGGCAAGCGGATTCGCGGCTCCTATCTCTTCCAACAGGCTTCCGGTCACGTGTACGGGGCGGCTGCCCACGAGGGCAAACGCGCCGAGGACAGCATGGAAGTCCGCCTGGATGCCCGCACTTCCAGTGCCGATGAAACCCGCGCCCTGGGCATCAGCGTCGGCGATTTCGTGGTTTTTGACACCCGCACCGAGGTTACGGAAGGTTTTGTTCGCTCGCGTTTCCTGGACGACAAGGCTTGCGTCGCCAACCTGGTATCGGCCATCAAGACCCTGGCCGAAGCTGGTCTGCGCCCAACCCAGACCACCTACTTCCACATCAGCAACTATGAGGAGGTTGGCCACGGCGCTGCGGCTGGCATCCCGGCGGATGTGCATGAACTGGTCACGGTCGATATGGCGGCAGTCGGCGACGGCCAGCAGTCGGATGAATTCCATGCCACCTTGTGCGTCAAGGACAGCGGCGGCCCCTATCATCACGATTTGAGCCAAAAGCTGCGCCGCCTGGCCGGGATTTACGATATTCCCCACAAGATTGATATTTATCCCAACTACGGCTCCGATGGCGAGGCTTTCTGGCGCGCCGGCGGGGATGTAGCGGTTGCCTTGATTGGCCCAGGCGTGGATGCCTCCCATAATTATGAGCGCACCCACAGCGAGGCTCTCGAAGCGACTACCAATTGGGTTGTCGCCTACCTGCTCGATTAGGAACTGCCATGAAATTGGATGCCGCCTTGCCCCCGGTTGGCCTGGGCCGTGTTTCAGAGATTGCCGTTGCCGCCGAGGCGTTGGGCTTTGCCTGCCTGTGGACAACGGAGACTCAGCACGATCCGTTTTTGCCGCACACCCTGATCGCCGAACACACCCGCCGCATCCAAATGGGAACTGGGATTGCCGTTTCCTTTGCCCGCTCCCCGGCCACCCTGGCCTACACCGCCTGGGACCTGGCCGCCCAGTCGCGAGGCCGCTTCATTCTGGGTTTGGGGACTCAGGTCAAGGCGCATATCGAACGCCGTTTCGGCATGGATTGGCCGGCCTCGGTGACCGGCAAACTGCGCGAACAGGTTCAAGTGATGCGTTCGCTCTGGAACACCTGGCAGAACGAGGCCCCGCTTAATTTCCGCGGTGAATATTACAAGGTGACGTTGATGTCGCCGTTTTTCAATCCTGGCCCGCTGCCGGGGATTGCCCCGCCGCCGATTTACGTTGCCGGGGTGAACACCGGGCTGGCCAAACTGGCCGGGGAATTGTGCGACGGTTTCCTGGTTCATCCTTTCCATACGGTTGATTACCTGCGCGAGGTGCTGCGGCCTGCCATCCAGGCCGGGGTAGCCAAAGAAACCCGTCCGCTTGATGCGGTTGTCGTTTCCGCTTCGGTGTTTGCCGCGACCAATGAGCAGGAACGCGAATTTTGCCGCCAGCAGGTTTCTTTTTATGCTTCTACGCCTTCCTACCGGTCAGTGATGGAGTTGCACGGCTGGGGCGAGATTGCCGAAAAGCTCTCCGGGCTGGCTGTGCGCGGGGAGTGGGGCAGTATGCCCGGCCTTATCAGTGATAAAATCTTGACCAATTTTGTAACCGAAGCAGACACGCCCCAAGAATTGGCCATTGCGCTCAAGCAGCGTTATTCCGGCCTGGCAGACCGCCTGACCCTTTACCTGCCTTTTACGCCTGGTGAAAAAGACTCGTGGTGGCATGATTTGGTTACCCAATTCGAAAAATAATAACCCTGGAGCGCAATAACCATGTCAAAACCAATCCACGCCGGGCAAAATTCCAAAGATTTTCTCTACCTGCATACCAACAGCCTGCCTTATTTCCGCGGATTGCTGCGGGCGGTTGAATCGCGTTTTTATCTGGATATTACCCTTCCCGCCCCCACCCTGGATGTTGGCTGCGGCGACGGGCATTTCGCCAGCCTGACCTTTGACCGCCAACTGGAGGTGGGCCTGGACCCGTGGCACGCTCCCATCCACGAAGCCAAATACTTCAATGCTTACAAGCTGTTGGTTGAGGCCGACGGCGGAACGATGCCTTATCACGACGGGCAATTTGCCAGCGCGGTCAGCAATTCGGTGCTCGAACACATCCCGCACCTGGATGTGGTCCTGGCGGAAACGGCCAGGGTTTTGCAGCCGGGCGCTTTGTTTGTTTTCTGCGTTCCCAACCACAATTTCCTGCCGAATCTTTCGCTGGCCCGCTTTTTTGATGCGATTGGATTAAAACCGTTGGCCGCGGCGTACCGCGCGTTTTTCAACAAGATTTCGCGCCACCACCACTGCGACGATGTTCCAACCTGGCAGGCCCGTTTGGAAAAAGCCGGTTTTAGGATTGAGAAATACTGGCATTATTTTTCGCCGTCTGCCCTGGCGGTGCTCGAATGGGGACATTATTTTGGCTTGCCGTCCCTGCTTAGCAAGAAACTTTTCAATCGCTGGATTTTGATCCCCGCGCGCTGGAATCTTGCCCCGCTGCTGGCCCTGCTGCGTCCCTATTATGATGAGCCTGTGCCCCAGGAAAAGGGATCGTACACATTTTATGTTACCCGCCGAGTTTGAGAATTATTAGCGAATTTTATTTATTGGAGGATCGTGGCATCATGGAAGAACCGAGCGTCCTTGATTATTTGAAATCAAAATTTAATCCCTGGTCTCAAGAAAAGATAGAAATTCCTGAGAGCGCGGCGGAACTGGAGACGGTCTCGCCTGTTTTGCCCAGGGAGGTCAGTCATCCCTTTGCCGGGCTGAATCTGGGCCGGCTGCCCTGGCGTTCCCTGCTTTCGTTGGGGTTTGCCTTCTCCGGTCAGTTCATGCTCGAGCCGCCTGCGCCCCAGCCCATCCTGGCTGTATCTTTATACTTTGTCGCCCTGGTCTTTTTTGTCTGGGCGATCTGGAAGTCGGAATGGGTTATCCCCGGTCTGCGTGAAGATTTCCCGGCGGTTGATCATGGCGAATTCCGGCGCGTGCCGTTGTTTGCTTCCTTTTTTGTTGGCGCGGCTGCTTTTGCCTTCATGGGCAACAATCTTTTTACCGGATTGAATGTCACCCTTTGGCTGCTGGCAATTGGTCTGTTTGTATATGGCCTATGGGTAGCAAATCTTTCCTGGGGCGAAGCCTGGCGACGAATCCGCGAGTTTTTCAATCGCGAGTCCTGGTCTTTGAAAATCACCCCGTGGCTGATCCTGCTGACCTTTGTCTGGGGCGCGGCCATCTTCTATCGTTTTTACGAGATTAATACCGTCCCGGCCGAGCCTTTCAGCGACCATGCCGAGAAGCTGCTGGATGTTTATGATGTTTCCCAGGGCAAGTACAGCATCTTCTTCGAGCGCAACACGGGCCGCGAATTTTTCCAAATGTACCTGACCCTGGCAGTGGGCTCACTTTTTGGCACTGGTATTTCCTTCTTGAGTCTCAAACTGGGGACCGCCCTGGCGGGCTTTTTTACCCTGCCCTATGTCTACCTGCTCGGCAAGGAGTTGTTCAACAAGCGGGTTGCGCTCTTTGCCCTGGCCTTGACGGCTTTCGCTTATTGGCCGAATGTGATCAGTCGTGTAGGGTTGCGCTTCCCGCTGTATCCGCTCTTTGCTGCTCCGGTACTCTTCTATTTGATTCGTGGGCTGCGCACCCAGAACCGCAACGATTTCATTTTGTCGGGGCTGTTTCTCGGTTTGGGTCTGCATGGCTACAGCTCGTTCCGCTTTGTGCCGGTTGTGGTGGTGATTGCCATCCTGCTTTACCTCCTGCATGTGCGCAACAGTGAAATCAGGAAGCAGACTCTAGTCTTGGCCTCGATCCTGGTGCTGGCTTCGGTGTTTGTCTTCATTCCCTTGTTGCGTTACAGTTTTGAACATCCGGATTCAGTTGTGTACCGTTCCATGACACGCCTGGCAGAAACGGAGCGGCCCTTGCCAGGCAATCCGTTGATGATTTTCCTGGACAACCTCAAGAATGCCATGCTAATGCTCAATGTAGACAACGGCGATATCTGGGTTCATTCTGTTCTTGACCGTCCAGCGCTGGATGTGGTTTCAGCGGTTTTCTTCGTGTTCGGCTATCTGGTACTGATTGGGCGTTACTCACGCCGGCGCGATTGGCGGGACCTGTTTCTCGTCCTCTCTGTCCCACTCTTGATGATGCCCTCGATTCTTTCGTTGGCTTTCCCAATGGAAAACCCATCCTTGAACCGCACCGGTGGCGCTTATATCATGGTCTTTATTATCGTTGCCTTTGCCCTGGATGCTTTGTACCAGGGTTTGCAGCAGCTTGGCTGGCGACGCGGAGCGGTTTTGCTGGCAGCGATGTTTATCGCCTGGTCGGCGGCCCTGAACTATGAATTGGTCTTTAATAAATATGCCTGGCAATTCCGCTATAGCGCCTGGAACACATCGGAAATTGCCAAGGTGACCAGTTCTTTCGAAATTGCTGGCAATGTTCGTCAAAATGCCTGGGTGATTCCCTATCCTTACTGGATCGATACGCGCCTGGTTGGGGTCTGGCTGGGCGATCCGAATTACAATCCGGTTCTGTGGGTCGACCAGATTGGTGACACGCTTTCTGCGCCGGGCAACAAGCTTTTCTTTATCAAAGATAACGATTTCGATGCAATTGCCGCCTTGCGTGATGTTTACCCGCAAGGCGCGCTCAGTTACCACACCGCCGCTCCCGGCCTGATTGGGAAAGATTTCTGGGTCTTTTCTGTCCCCGATACCAACGTAAACCTGCCCTGATGCTTATGAACTCTCGCCGATTTTTCTCCCTGTTGCTGGATATTTCGTTACTGGTTGTCCTGTTGGTTGGGGCATATTTCCGTTTGATTGGGCCAAACTGGACGCTCGAC
Organism: Chloroflexota bacterium; assembly: GCA_023459215.1. Taxonomy (GTDB): domain Bacteria; phylum Chloroflexota; class Anaerolineae; order Anaerolineales; family Villigracilaceae; genus UBA8950. Next base: position 41,043 of record JAEWVF010000006.1, on the reverse strand, counting down.
CAGCTTTGGCTTGGCTTGACCGGCCAGGCTGAGATGCCTGTCCTGGTCTCGGATTGGGATCAGAGTCAGCACCTTCACCCGGACGAACGTTTCCTGACGATGGTTTCCAGCTCCATTTCGCTGGTCAAAGGTTGCAACCTGCCGGAACTGTCAGTCCGCGATTGCCCCAACGAGCAGAAACAGTGGATTTCGGTCTCCGAGTATTTCGATACCGCCAATTCGCCGTTCAACCCGAACAACCGCGGCTACGGGTTCTATGTCTATGGCACCCTGCCGTTGCTGCTGGTGGGTCTGGTGGGCGAGTTGACCGGCATGACCGGCTACGATGAAATCGCCCTGGTGGGCCGCCAGATGTCGGCCCTGATCGATCTGGGTTCGATTTTCCTGCTTTATTTGTTGGCCTCGCGCCTGTACGGACGCCGGGTTGGCTGGCTGGCCGCGGCTTTTTCAGCGCTGGCGGTCATGCAAATCCAGCAATCGCATTTTTACACCGTTGATAACTTCCCCACCTTCTTCATTCTCCTGGCGGCCTATTTTGCCCTGGATGTTTCGCTCACCGGTCGGATGCGCGTCGAGCGGGAGGGTGGCTGGGCCGGAGTTGCCCGCAGCATTCTCACCTCGGGCCTGTTCTGGTATTCGATTTTGTTCGGTCTGGCGACCGGCATGGCGATGGCTTCCAAGATCAATGCCGCGCCAGTGGCCGGACTTTTGCCCCTGGCTTTGCTGCTCCACTTTTGGCGCACCAAGGATGAACCGCTTGATGAGTCTCTCCCGTCAGAGATGGATGAGTTGGCTGATGATCCGGCTGATGATGAAGATGCCCTGCCGGCCTCCCCGGCTCCAGTTACGGTTAACCGCTACGATTACCTGTGGACCCTGGCCGGTTTCCTCGTTCTCGGTGCCTTCTTGACGATTGTATCCTTCCGCATCTTCCAGCCCTATGCGTTTAGCGGGCCGGGTTTCCTGGGATTTGCCCCCAACCAGGCCTGGATTCAGGTCATCAGCGAGCAGCGCGCCCAGGCATCCGGCGATGTGGATTTTCCTCCCGCGTTGCAATGGGCCAGGCGTGCGAAAACTTTTTCGATTGAAAATATCATCCAGTGGGGCCTGGGCTGGCCGCTGGGCATCCTGGCTTTTACCGGCCTGGCCTATATGGCCTGGCGCATTTTGCGCGGTGATTGGCCCAAGCACATTATGTTCTGGTTCTGGACGGTCGCTTATCTCGGCTGGCAATCGCTGGAGTGGAACCCCACCATGCGCTACCAGTTGGCCGTTTACCCCTTCCTGGCGCTGATGGCGGCCTGGTTTATCTTTAACGGCCCGCGCTGGCGTTTGGCCCCCAATCCGGATCAGCCGGAAAGCGAAGGCCGTTCACATCCGCTGATGGTGGCGCTGTACGGTTTGCTTGGCCTGACGGTGCTTGTGGCGACTTTTGGCTGGGCCTACGCTTTTACCCGCATCTATACCCGCGAACACTCGCGCGTCCAGGCCACCCGCTGGATCTACCAAAACGTTCCCGGCCCGATCAACGTGATGGTCGCTGACGGCGATGGGATTCTGCGCCAGCAGCCCCTGCCGTATTCGACCGGCTTTACCATCACCCCTGCCACCCCCCTGGTGACCCAGTTTGCTGCCAAATACAGCGGCGAACTGCGTGAGTTGACCTTCGCCTATGCTCTTGATCCACTCGCGGCTGGCCCGCAGGTGATGACGGTCACGATTGCCCGCGATTTTGCCTTTGCCCCCGAAACCATCCTGACCAGCGCCACGGTTCAGGCCGATTTTACGCCCCGCGACAATCCGCGCGGCCGCCCCTACACGGTTTCTTTTGAAACCCCTGCCACTCTTGAAGCAGAGCAGACGTATTACATTCGCATCGAAGCCAGCGGCCACTTGAGTTTTTCCGGCTCGGCCCCGGTCAGCGAAACGGATTGGGACGATGGCCTGCCGCTGCGCATGGATGGGTACGATGGTTATGGCGGCATTTACGAAGGCGGCTTGAAATTCCAGGCCTATTGGGACGATAACGAAGACAAACTAAATCTCTTCTACACCGGTCTCGACCAGGGCGATTACCTCTTCATCAGTTCCAACCGCCAGTGGGGCACAACCACCCGCGTACCGGAGCGTTATCCGCTGACAACCACTTTCTACTATGCCTTGCTGGGTTGTCCCCCGGAAGATGATGTTTTTCGCTGTTATAGCGTTGCCCGCCCCGGCATGTTCCAGGAGCAGTTGGGTTATGAGTTGATCCAGGTTTTTGAGTCCTATCCAACCCTGGACTTGGGTAATTTTGGCTTTTGGGAAATTAATACCCAGTTTGCCGAGGAAGCCTTTAGCGTTTACGACCACCCCAAGGTCTTGCTCTTTAAGAAAAGCGATTCTTATGATCCACAGGTGGTTCGCAATATCCTCGGGAGAGTGGATTTAACCCAGGCGGTGCACCTGACCCCGCTGCGCGCCAGCAGTTTCCCTGGCGGAGAGATGACCCCGCGAGTCTGCCTGGGCCAGCCGACCTTGTGCCACATGCTGGGCGCGCCCGAAGCCGCTCAACTGACCGGCCAGGGTTTGGGAACAACCTCCTTTGGCATGATGCTCTCCTCGGAACGTTTCGCCATTCAGCGCGCGGGCGGCACCTGGAGCGAACTCTTCTCCTACGATTACCTCCAGAACCGCTTCCCGCTGCTGGGACTTTTGCTCTGGTATGTTTTCCTGCTGTTCCTGGGTGCGGCGACTTACCCGCTCCTGCGCTTGTTGCTGCCCGGACTGCGCGATGGCGGCTATCCGCTGGCTCGTTTTGCCGGCCTGATGCTGCTTTCTTGGCTGTCCTGGTTCAGCGCCTCGCTCGGCAGTGTGTATTCCCGTCCGGCGATTGCTGCCAGCCTGGGGCTGATTGTGCTCCTGGGGCTGGGCGCGGCCTGGAGCCAGCGCGAAACCATTAAAGCCGAGATGCGCTCCCGTGGCCGCTACTTCCTGGTTGTCGAAGCCCTGTTCCTGGCCTTTTTCCTGATCGATTTGCTGATTCGCATCGGCAACCCCGATTTGTGGCACCCGGCCAAAGGCGGGGAGCGCCCGATGGATTTCTCCTATTTCAATGCGGTGCTGAAGAGCACCACTTTCCCGCCCTATGACCCCTGGTTTGCCGGCGGTTACATCAACTATTACTACTACGGCTTTGTGCTGGTTGGCACACCGGTCAAACTGCTTGGAATTACCCCGTCGATTGCGTATAACTTCATCCTGCCGAGCCTGTTTGCCATGCTGGCGATTGGCGGCTTTGCGATAGCCTGGAATCTGTTCGACCGCGCCCGCCGCCAGGATGATTCTGATGCTTTGGAGCGGGTTTTCGATGGCCGCTTCATGGCCGGGCTGGGCGCTTCGATTGGCCTGGTATTGGTCGGCAACCTGGGCACCATTCGCACGATTTACCAGGCTTTGCAGAAAGTGGCTGTCGGCCATGAGCAATTCAACGCCCTCGATGTCTTGATTTTCCAGCGCTGGGGCTGGGCCTTGCAGGGATTGTACAAGGCGGTCACCGGGGCCGGTTTGCAGATTCCGATGGGTGAGTGGTACTGGAATCCCAGCCGTGTCATCCCGCCCGGCGATGGCAACGAGATTACCGAATTTCCGCTCTTCACTTTTATTTATAGCGATTTGCACGCCCACATGATTGCCCTGCCGATTATGGTCTTGGCCATTGCCTGGGTGGTTTCGATCCTGTTTGCCCGCAATCTGAAACCCTGGCGCTGGCTGGCCAGCCTGGCTTTCGGCGGATTGGTGATTGGCGCGCTGCGCCCGACCAATACCTGGGATTTCCCGACTTATCTGGCACTGGGCGCGATCGTTGTGCTTTACTCCATTTTCCGTTATGCGGACGTTGGCCAGGAGAAACGTTTCGGCCTGCCGCCGATCCTCCAGCGCGGATTGCTGGCCCTGGGCGGCGTGGCCGTTCTCGCGTTCTTCGCCCTGGCCTTGTACCAGCCTTATGCCCAGTGGTTCGGGTTGGGTTACAGCGAAGTCCGCCAGTGGACCGGGTCGCGTACCCCGATCTGGTCTTACTGGACGCACTGGGGTCTGTTCCTGTTCGTCATCATCCTGTGGATGGGCTGGGAAACGCGCCAATGGCTGGCCCAGACTCCGCTTTCGGCGCTCAACCGCCTCAAACCTTATCGCATCCTGATCGAACTGGCGCTGGTGCTCTTCCTGGCGGCCCTGTTCCTGCTGATTTTTGTCGGCGGTGCGACGATTGCCTGGTTCATCCTGCCTCTTGCCGCCTGGGCCTTGCTCTTGATTCTGCGCCCCGACCAGCCTGACGCCAAACGGATGGCGCTCTTCCTGATTGGCACGGCCCTGGCCATCACCCTGTTTGTCGAATTGTTCGCCCTTTCCGGCGATCTGGGGCGCATGAACACTATTTTCAAACTATACATGCAGGCTTGGGTTATGTTTGCGGTTGCCTCCGGCCTGGCCCTGGCCGTGACCCTCTCCGAACTCGATCAATGGAGCCTGGGCTGGCGCAGTTTCTGGCAATTTGGCCTGCTTGCCCTGTTTGGCGGCGCTTTCCTGTTCACCCTGACCGGCTCCATCGACAAGATTAATGACCGCATGGCTTCCGGCGTCCCGCTGACCCTGGACAGCATGGAATACATGGCCTATGCCCGCTACTGGGACAGCCAGGAAATGGATTTGAGCCAGGATTACCGCGCCATTCGCTGGTTGCAAGAAAATGTCGAGGCCTCCCCGGTTATCGTCGAAGGCCATGCCCCCGAATATCGCTGGGGTTCGCGTTATACCATTTACACCGGCCTGCCCTCGGTCGTCGGCTGGAACTGGCACCAGCGCCAGCAGCGCACCCTGACCCCCGACACCTGGGTCTTCAACCGCGTGGCCGAAGTCAATGATTTTTACAATACCGCCGACCTGGCCCAGGCGCGTGAGTTCATCGAAAAATACGAGGTTCACTATATCCTCGTTGGCCAGATGGAACGCATCTACTATCCGCCCGGCGGCTTGCTCAAGTTCGAGAGCCAGGACGGCAAATTGTGGCGTTCGGTCTATCGTGATGCGGATACGGTCATCTATGAGGTTCTTCCATGAAGATTTACCACATCGTCTCGCAAGCGGCCTGGCAGGCTGGCCAGCCTTATCGGCCCGAATCGTTGACGCGCGAGGGCTTTATCCATTTTTCGCGCCTCGACCAGGTGTTGGGGGTGGCGAATGCCTTTTACAGCGGACAGCGCGGGCTGCTCCTGCTCGAAGTTGACCCGCAGCGCCTGACCAGCGAACTGCGTTGGGAGGCTCCCGTTCATCCGGCAACGCCCGCGAGCGGATCGCTGCCACCCGCAGACCTGTTTCCGCATCTCTACGGGCCGCTCAATCCCGAAGCCGTTCTGGCGGCTTACCCGTTCGAGCCGCGCGCCGATGGGACTTTTGTCTTTCCTGAAAACCTATGACTAACTTTGTGCTCTGGTACCTGCTGATTACCGTCCTGGGGCTGCTGGCTTTTCCGCTGACGTACCGCCTGCTGCCGGCCCTGCCCGAGCGCGGATATGCCCTCAGCCGCGCCCTCGGCCTGCTGGCCTGGGGATTCATCTTCTGGCTGTCGGCCATTTTTGGCCTGGTGCGCAACGATGTGGGCGGATTGTTTGCAACCCTGTTTGTGCTTGCGGCCTTCTCGCTCTGGTGGGGGACGCGTTCTGAGCCGGGCAAATCACCCTTGGATTGGTTGAAAGCCCAATGGCGCTATGTGCTGACGGTGGAGATTCTGTTCCTGCTGGCGTTTGCTGGTCTGGCCTACGTCCGCGCCCACGCGCCCGATGCCACCGGCACTGAAAAGCCGATGGAACTGGCTTTTATCAATGCCGTCCTGCGCTCAGAAACTTTCCCGCCCAACGACCCCTGGCTGGCCGGGTATGCCATTTCTTACTATTATTTCGGTTACGTCCTGACTGGCATGATGGCGAAATTTACCGCCACCTCCGGCGGGGTGGCTTTCAACCTGATGATTGCCCTGGTGTTTGGCATGAGTGCGGCTGGCGCCTACGGATTGCTGTTCAACTTTCTAACGATTGCGCGCCGAAAAAGTGCCCTTCTCCCGGCCTTGTCGGGGCCGCTTTTCCTGCTGATTGTCAGTAACCTGGAAGGTTTCCTCGAAGTCCTGCACCGCCGCGGAATCGGCTGGACCTTCGCCGCGGACGGTTCGGCTACCGGCCCCTTCTGGGCCTGGCTGAATATGAAAGACCTGAGCACGCCGCCAGCCGTCCCGCCGGTTGACCTGGGCCAGCTTTTTAGCGCCATTTGGGCCGAGCAGGGTTGGCAGGGGATTCCGGTCTGGTTCAATGAAGCCTTCGCGCCCACCCGTTTTTGGTGGTGGTGGCGCGCATCGCGCGTGATTCATGATTATGACCTGGCTGGCAACTTTGGCGAGATTATCGATGAATTTCCCTTTTTCTCCTACCTGCTGGCTGATTTGCACCCGCACGTCCTGGCGACGCCTTTTGGCTTGCTGGTGATGGGCCTGGCCCTGAACGCTTACCTGGGCGGCTGGAAAGGCGAGATCGACTTGCGCCTGACCCGCCTGCCGCTTTCCCTGACGGGTTTTATTACTCTGGCAGTTGCCCTGGGCGGACTGGCTTTCCTGAACACCTGGGATTTGCCGGTCTACCTGGCGCTGGTTGGGATTGGCCTGATTCTGAACCGGGTGCGCGAGCAGGGTTGGGGCTGGGGCCGGCTAGAAGAGTTGATTTCGGTTGGTTTTACGCTTGGCCTGGCCTCGATTTTGCTCTATTTGCCGTTTTATGTCAGCTTCTCTTCGCAGGCGGGCGGCATTTTGCCCAATGTTGTTTTCCCGACGCGCGGCGCATACCTGTGGATTATGTTCGGTTCGTTGTTTGTGCCGCTGTACCTGTTCCTCTGGCATCTGCGCGGACGTTTGCCGGCTAACCTGCGCCTGGGTTTCGGCGTTACGCTTGGCTTTGCGCTTGCCCTCTGGCTGTTTTCCGTTTTGTTTGGCCTGCTGATGGCCAATACCGGCATTGCCCGCAGTTTTATCACCGCCCAGGGCGCGACCGGCGCCGCGGAAGTTTTGGCCGCAGCCACCCTGCGTCGTTTCGAGTTTATCGGCGGGCTGGCCAGCCTCCTGTTCCTGATCGGTGCGGCGTTATCCTATTTAACGGCGATCCAGCCTGCGGCGCAGGTCGTTCCCGCCGAAGGTCATCCCGCGCAATCGGCTCCAGCCAGGCGTTCGCCTGCCGCGGGTGACCAGCCTCTTCCCTTCCTGCTCCTGATGGTTTTACTGGGCGGTCTGATGGTGCTGGCTCCCGAGTTTGTTTTCCTGGGCGATATTTTCGGCAGCCGCATGAACACCGTCTTCAAATTCTATTACCAGGCCTGGGCGCTCTGGTCCCTGGTTGCGGCCTTTGGGTTTGTGACGATTTTCAGCGAAGCGCGCGCCCTTTTCGGCTGGTTGGCCAAGACGGCGCTGCTCCTGGTTCTGGTGATGGGATTGGCCTACCCGATTTTGAGCCTGCCGAACCGCGCCAACTATTTCCAGGATGAACCGAACCTGGATTCGAGCGCTTATCTTACATATTACGTTCCAGACGACGCTGCGGCGATCCGCTTTTTGGCTGACCAACCGCTGGGGGTAGTGGCTGAAGCCTCTACCATTGACAGTTACACCGAATATGCCCGGATGGCGACCCATTCCGGCCTGCCGAATATCATGGGCTGGGGCGGGCACCAACTTCAATGGCGCGGCGGCAGCCAGGCCTTTGCCGGACGTCAGGAGGATATTCGCCTGTTATATGAAATGCCTTCCTGGGAGAAGACCAGCGAGATTCTGGCGCGTTATAACGTGCGTTATGTGGTGCTTGGCGGGCTTGAGCGTCGCACCTACCAAGTTTACGAACCGAAATTTGCCAACCTGCCCGAGATTTTCCGCTCCGGCGACACGGTGGTTTACCTTGTTCCTGAAAGGCCGTAGGGTAAAATTAGATTTATGGACTTTTCATTGAAGAATCACAAACTTTGGTTCGGGCTGGCCTTTATGCTGGCCCTGTTGGTGCGTCTGTTGCGCCTCGGAGAAGTCCCGCTGTCGGATGCCGAAGCGGCCTGGGCGCTCCAGGCTTTTGATTTGGCCCGTGGCTTGCCGATTGATTTTGGTCCGCAGCCGGGCTACGTCAACCTGACGGCGGTCTTGTTCTTCGTCTTGCAATCCTCCAACTTTGTGGCGCGTTTGCTGCCGGCTCTGGTGGGCAGCGCCCTTGTCCTGGCTCCGGCTCTCTTTCGTGAGCGCCTGGGTGAGAAGGCAGCCATTATCCTGGCCTTTGTTTTGGCTTTTGAGCCGGGTTTGCTGGCGCTCTCGCGGACGGCGGGCAGCCCGATCCTGGCAATCAGCCTGGTTGTGCTGGCCTGGGGCGCCTGGCGGAACGGATTTGTCCGCCTGGCGGGTTTCCTGGCTGGGTTGGCCCTGCTTTCCGGCAGTGCGCTCTGGCCCGGTTTGATTGCTCTGGCCCTGGCGTTAGTTTTGGCGCGTTATTTTTCCCCTGAAGTCCCCTTTGAGTTTGACCGTGAGCAGGCCCGCCAGGCGCTATATTTCGCCATCGGAACTTACCTGGTTTTCGGCAGCCTTTTCCTGTTGGCTCCCGGCGGCCTGGGGGCGGGACTGGCCTCGCTGGGTGACTTTTTTGCCCGTTTCACCGCTGATGCCGGTGCGCCTGTCTGGCTGCCCCTGGTGGCCCTCTTCTTTTATCAATTCCCGGCCCTGGTTTTGGCGTTGGTTGCGCTGGCGCGTCTTTTCGAACGCCGCGACCCGCTGGTGATCTTCCTCGGCTTGTGGTTCCTGTTTTCCCTGTTGCTGGCTTTGTTGTTCCCCTCCCGTCAGGTGGCCGATTTGGGCTGGTCGCTCGTGCCTTTGTCGACGCTGGCGGCGCTGGAAGCTGCGCGCTGGCTGCGTTCCATTGCCCCGCTTATTGAGATTCATTACCAAAAACTGGCCGAACCCTCCAATTTTTCCGCTGCCTTGCCCGACTCTGACGAAGAAACATTTGAATCCGAGCCTCAGCCGATTTATGTTTCCAGCGGAGTCTGGGAAACGCTCGGCATGTCCCTCTTGACGTTCATCCTGCTGGCTTTTGCCTGGCTCAACTTTGCCGGCGCTGCACTGGTGACGTTTGACGCCGCAGGCACCCAACTGCGCTGGCTGGTGACGGCGGGGGCGCTGGTGCTCCTGGCCTTGAGCGTTTTGCTGGTTGCTTTCGGCTGGTCGAAGCAGGTCGCTGCCCAGGGATTTTTCTGGGGCATGCTTCCCGCGCTGGCGATTTATAGTCTGGCGATGGCTTCCTTTGCTGCTAACCTGCGGCCAAACGCCACTGTTGAGATGTGGCCCTCCGGCCCGCAGACTCGTGAGATCGGTGTGATTGCAACCCAGGCCCGTGAGCTATCGCTGACAGCCCGCGGCGCAGATCTGGCGCTGCGCGTTGCCCTGGTGGATATTGATTCGCCCGCCCTGCGCTGGCTATTACGCGAATGGCAGGTTAGCAGCAGCAAGGCGCTCTCGCTCGAATCAAATCCCGACCTGATCGTGATGCCGAGCCAGGCCTCCATGCCGGAATTGGAAGCGGGCTATCGTGGCGCAACCCTGGCCTTTCGTTCCTATCCGGGCTGGGAAGGCTCCCTGCCCGATGAGTGGCTGCGCTGGGTGGTGAACCACGACTTGCCCCAGGGCTACGAAACCGTTCTGTTCTGGGCGCGCACCGATTTATTCCCCGATTCCCAGAACCTCGTTCCTTAAAAACGACTTTTTTGTTGCTCGAAACGCGGAGACATGCTTCCAAGCGAAACATGTCTCCGTGTTTCTGTCAAAATTTACCTTTCTACAGGAGTATCATGTCTGATTTGCGCATTATTGCCATCGACGGCCCAGCCGCATCGGGGAAATCTACGCTCGGTTTTCGCCTGGCAGAATCGTTGGGCTATCTTTATTTTGACACCGGTTTGATGTACCGCGCCGTCACCTGGCTGGCCCTCCAGCGCGGCATCGACCTGCGCGACGAGGCGGCGGTAACCCGTCTCGCCGAGGATGTGCCAATCGAGGTCTCGCCGGCTTCGTTCGAAGATGGCCGCTCCTGTGACATCGTTGTCGACGGCCAGGACATCACCTGGGATATCCGCAAGCCCGAGGTGGATGCCAACGTTTCAGTTGTGGCCGCTTACCCTGGCGTGCGCTCCGCCCTGACCCTCCAACAGCGCCGCATCGGTTTGCGTGGCCGGGTGGTCATGGTCGGGCGCGACATCGGCACGGTCGTTTTGCCGGATGCGGATGTCAAGATTTACCTGGATGCCTCCGCGGGGGAACGCGCTCGCCGCCGCTATGAAGAGACCCTGCAACGCGGCGGGAACGCCAACTTTGACGAGATCCTGACCAAAGTCAACGAGCGCGACCGGATCGACTCCACCCGCGATGTTGCTCCCCTTAAACCGGCTGAAGATGCCGTTCTGATTGACTCCGATAAACTCAACGCTGACCAGGTTTTCCAAAAAGCCCTGTCGCTATGCAAGCGCTAGAACCGTACCGGCCCCCCTTGCTCAATCGTTGGGCGCGCACCCTGCTGCGGCCTGTTTTTCGCGGCTTGTTTCATTTGCTGGCCAAAATTGAACTCGAAGGCCTGGAAAATATCCCCCGCGGCTCGGCGTATGTGGCCGCTTTCAACCATGTCTCTACTTTTGACCCGCCTTTCCTGATCACCTTCTGGCCCGAAAACATCGAGGCCCTGGGCGCGTCAGATATCTGGAAGCGGACTGGCTTTGGCCAAAACCTGTTGGTGCGGCTCTTTGGCGGTATTCCCGTCCATCGCGGCGAATATGACCGTCAGGCGCTTGAGCGGGTGTTAAGGGTGCTGCGTTCCGGCTTTCCCTTGGTCATTTCGCCGGAAGGCGGACGCACGCGCACACCTGGGATGCGCCGCGCCCGGCCAGGATTGGCCTATATCATCGAAGAGGCCGGAGTCGCGGTTGTCCCGGTGGCGATTATTGGCACCACCAGCGATTTCTTCACCCGCGCGGTTCGCGGCGTCCGCCCGACCCTGACGCTGCGGGTTGGCAAACCCATCCGGTTGCCGGCGGTGGAGGGCAAAGGCGAAGCGCGCCGCCAGTCCCGCCAGCAGAACGTTGACCTGGTCATGCGCACGATTGCCGAACTTTTACCCGATGAGTATCGCGGCGTTTATGCCGGGCAGGAACAGTCTTGATCGGCGTGTAGTTAAGCTGTACTTTCCTTGCGCCGTGCTATAATGATTTTGTTTGGCAAATCTTGCCTTTTGAACTGGCAGCATGGAACCAATTTTTTCTCTTTTCCAAGGTAATTTTCTCGCGCCACTCTGGCCATCCGCGCTTGGATGGCTATGGTGGTTTACCCTTGCCGGCCTGGTCGGGTGGACCTTGTTTACCTGGAAAACATCGCAAGTAGTTTGGGATGCGCGCACCTGGGGGTTGGTGGTTGCGCTGGCCCTTTTTGCCCTGCTGGCCAATAACTTCATCGGTTTGCGTTTGCCGGCTGGTTCGGCGCTGCCGCCGCCAGGTATTCCGCAGGCGCCGCGCGGCCCGGTTTTGATGTTTTTATCGGCCCTGCCCTGGCTCCTGGCGGGCGGCTTGCTCGGGCCGGTCGCCGCGGCAGCGGTTGGCTTTGTGGCCGGGCTGGTGCGTTTTGCGCTGGATACCCAATCGGTGTTTACCCCGATTGAAATGGCGTTGCTGGCGGCCCTGTTCAGCGCCGCGGTGCGCCAGCGTTTCCGCACCTGGCCGTATCGCTTTTTACGCGAGCCGCTGGTTGCTGCGCTGGTGCTGACCTTTCCCTATTTGTTACTGTTCGCCTCGAATGCTTTCATGGTGGCTGCCGGTTCGGCTGCCACCCGCCTAGATTATGCCCTGGCGCAGTTGCCGTATGCCACCCTGGCTTTCGCCGGTGAAGTCTTTATCAGCGGCATTTTTGCCCAGGCGTTGGCCTTGATTTTCCCGAATGCCTGGGGCCGCCGCCTGCCGCTTCTGCCCTCGCCGGGAGAGCGCAGCCTCGAATCCCGTTTCTTGTTTGGCACCGGCACGCTGATCACCTCGCTGCTGGTTGCCCTGCTGATTGGCGATTGGCTCGTGGCTGGCTCGGCCGCGCGCCAGATGCTGCAAGTGCGTTTGCAGGGCAACGCGGAGTTGGCCTCCCAGAGTATTCCCTTCTTCCTCGAAACGGGCCAGAACCTGGCCGCCCAATTGTCCCTCGACCCCGAACTCTTGAGCGCTGACAGCGCAACCGTTGCGGCTGCCCTGAGTCGCCAGATCCGCGCCATCCCCTTCTTTGACCATTTGATCGTTCTCGATGCCCAGGGACAGGTGGTTGCTTCCTATCCCGCCCCCCAGGGAGCGGAGCAAATCCTGGCCTCGCAGGAATCTGCCGGGCTTGCGCTGGCCTTTAGCGGCGTTTTGAGCCAAACCTATACCATCCCGCCGGTGGAAAGCGGCCAGGCGGCGCGTGTATCGTTTGTGATTGGCATGATTCCCCCCGGAAGCGATGTGCCGACCCGCGTCCTGATTGGCCGCACCAACCTCGAAACCAATCCCTTTACCCAGCCGTTGGTCAACAGCCTGAGAGCGGTTCGTGAACTGGGTGGGGACGGAATCCTGCTCGACGAGAACAACACGATTATTTATCATGGCGTCCCCTCGCTGGTGATGACCCGTTATGCCGGGCAAACCACGGCGGAAGCCTCCTTCTTTGACGATACATCCCCGAACGGAACCCGCAACCTGGTTTACTACCAACCAGCCCTCGGACGGCCCTGGGCGGTTGTCCTGACTGTCCCGGCCCAGCAGGCCCAGCAGTTGGCCTTGTCGATAGCCGCTCCGCTCTCGTTCATGATCCTGGCGCTGGCGGTTGTGGCCCTGCTCTCACTGCGTTTTGGCCTGCGCACCGTAACCAGTTCCATGCAGACCCTCGCCAGCGAAGCAGTTCGGATTGCGCAAGGCCAGTTGGATCACCCTTTGCCCGTCGAGGGCGTGGATGAGGTCGGTCAGCTACGGCGCGCCTTCGAGCAGATGCGCGCCAGCCTGCAATCCCGGCTGGAAGAACTCAATCGCCTGTTGTTGGTCAGCCAGGGGGTTGCCTCCAGCCTCGATATGGGCGATTCGGTCGAGCCGGTGCTCGAAGCCATTCTGGCCACCGGGGCCAGCGCGGTCCGGGTGGTACTTGCCCAGGACAGTTTGCAGGATACCGAGCGCGATTTGCCAACCTTGTTTGCGCTTGGCCCATCCAAGGAAAAATATGCCTATCTGGATGCCCAGATTTTGGAATTAACCCTGCAGCAGGAGCGGATCGTGCTGACGAACGTCGCCCGCGCACGCACCTTTGGCCTGCCTGCCGGGCAACCGGCCCCGGCCTCGCTGGTGGCTTTCCCGCTGCGCCACGAGAACCGCCATTATGGTGTCTTGTGGGCTGCCTATGACCAGACTCGCCTTTTCTCCGAGACCGATGTGCGCTTCCTGGCGACCCTGTCGGGGCAGGCGGCGCTGGCCGCTTCCAACAATCACCTTTTCCTGTCTGCGGAAGTAGGCCGCCAGCGCCTGGCCGCCATCCTGGCTTCGACTCCCGACCCGGTGCTGGTCACAGATCATTTGAACCGTTTGTTGCTGGCCAACCCGGCTGCCGGGAAAACGCTCGGCTTTGCGATTGGCGAGGCGGAAGGCCAGCCGATTGAGCGCGTCATCAGCTACAAACCCTTGCTCGAGATTTTGCAGGTTTTCTCGTCCGATAAGCTCTCGGCAGAGGTGACGGTGTCGGGTGGACAGGTTTACCTGGCGACGGCTTCGCCCGTTTTGGCGGATAGCCGTCTGGTAGGCCGGGTTTGCATCCTGCGCGATGTGACCTATTTCAAGGAACTGGATACAATGAAGACCGAGTTTGTCAACACGGTCAGCCACGATCTGCGTTCCCCGTTGACCTTGATGCGCGGTTATGCCACCATGCTCGAGATGGTGGGTGAGTTGAACGAGCAGCAGCAGGGTTATGTCAAAAAGATTATTTCCGGGGTGGAGAGCATGGCCCGGCTGGTGAACAACCTGCTCGACCTGGGCCGGATTGAAGTGGGCGTCGGCTTGCAGCTTGAGGTTGCTCCCATTTTTGAGATTGTCGAGCGCGTTACCAGCACCTTGCAAATGCAGGCTTCCCAAAAGAACATTTCCCTGGCGGTTGATATGCCGGCTGATCTGTCGGTCATGATCGAAGCGGACAATGCCCTTTTGCAGCAAGCCATCTATAACCTGGTTGAAAATGCCATAAAATACACGCCCCAGAATGGGCGGGTGATGGTTCAGGCGCGCGTTTCTGAAACAAAATTCCATTTCAAGGTTCAGGATAGCGGCATCGGGATTTCGCCGGTTGACCAGCCGCGCCTGTTCGAGAAGTTTTACCGTGGCGGCCAGCGCGAAGCCCGCGAGCAGAAAGGCTCAGGACTGGGCCTGGCGATTGTCCGCTCGATTGTCGAACGTCACGGCGGCAAGGTCTGGCTTGAGAGTCAACTGGGCCAGGGCAGCACCTTCTTCATTGAAGTTCCTCTGCGCCAATCGGACGGAACAGCCAAAACCGCTTAAATTTCTACTTCCCACTTCATCCTCTTTACGGTATAATGTTGTGCCGACTGCGCCCTGGTGCGCATTTTTGTTCCAGTTCTTATTCTTTGATTGTGAGGATTCTGAATGGCTACCAAACGAACTTACCAACCCAAAATTCGGCGCCGCGTGCGTGTTCACGGATTTCGTTCTCGCATGTCCACCGCTGACGGGCGCGATGTTTTGAAGCGCCGCCGCGCGCGAGGCCGCGCCAAACTGGCGGTCACTGCCAACAACCACGTTAAGAAGGTGCGCTGGTAGGCCGCAACGGCGCTTGCCGTTGTCAAAAGTGAGGGATGGGTGCAGCGTCGGTTTCGTCTGACCCGGTCCACCGATTTCAAGCGGGTGCGGAATTATGGCAAGTCTTTCGCGCACCCGCTTCTTGTGTTGATTAGCCTTGTTTCTGAAGATGAAGGCTTGCGGGTGGGTGTCGCTGCCGGCCGCGGTGTGGGCGGGGCTGTCCAGCGGAATCGGGCCAAACGCTTGCTGCGTGAGGCGGTGCGTCCCGAAATCCCCTCTCTTGCGACAGGCCGCGACCTGGTCCTGATTGCCCGCCAAGCTTTGTTGCAGGCGGAGTTTTCAGAAATCCAGAAGGCGGTCAAGGGGCTTTTACAGCGCGCGTCTCTCTACCAACCTGATCGTAGCAAATGAGTCAGCATTATTTGCCGCACGAATATCCCGACGAGCCGAAATTACGCGACTTGCCGCGTAATCTTTCAAACTGGCCGCGCATTGCGCTGTTGGGAATTATTCGACTGTATCAGGCCACGCTTTCCAAATCCATGCCGCCCAATACCTGCCGCTTTTATCCGTCTTGTTCGCATTATGGATATCAGGCCATTTACAAGTATGGCGCTTTCAAAGGTGGCTGGATGGCCTTCTGGCGGGTTTTACGTTGCAATCCTTTCAACCCCGGTGGGGTTGACCCTGTTCCTTAGGAGATTCGATGAAGTTTCAGCGAGTTGTTTTGCCTCTTCTGGTGGTTTTGCTGGCATTCTTGTTGAGTGCCTGTGGCACGAACACTTTGGCGCAAGGTTTTCCGGGTCTTGTCTTTCAGGATGGAACCATCTATCTGACGGAAGGCCGGCATGTTTACGCAGTGACAGCCAGCACCGGACAGGAAGTCCGCATGGGCGATGCGCCGTTGCGCTTCCCGGCTGAAGCGGACGCCAACATTAATTTATATGCCCCGGTGGCCCTGACCGAGGATGGTCAGATCATTTTCCCGAATTCCCACCCATCCCAACATCAGTTGTATAGTATCGATCCCGAGACCGGCAATGTCCGTTGGACGTTCGAAAAATCGAAAGGCACCTGGATTGGCGGCGCGTTATCCTTGGGCACGGATGTTTATGCTCCCGGCGGCGATGGCATTTTGTATGCCCTGGATGCCAGCGGCAATTCGCGTTGGACGGCTGAACTTTCCAAGAGCGGCCTGTGGACGCACCCGGTCAGCGATGGTAAATTGATTTTCCAGGCCACCATGGACGGTATGCTCTTCGCCCTTGACCCGGCGGATGGCCGCCAGGTTTGGCAGCTTGATCTGGACAGCCCGATTTTAGGCGCTCCGGCAGTGACCGAAGACGGCTCCCTGTACTTGGGGACGCTTTCCGGTATTTTGTATGCTGTCGATGGCGCCAGCGGTTCGGTTTCCTGGCAGCAGCAGTTGGAAGGCAGCATTTGGGGCACTCCGGCTCTCAGCGCCGAGAATGTTTACATTGGCACGCTGGTTAAGCACGCCGGCAAATTCTATGCCATCCAAAGGGACAATGGCGCCATCCAATGGCAGCGCGACGATGATGGTTCGATTATCGCCGGTCCGCTGGCGCTCGAAGACCAGGTTTTGTACGTGACCGAACTGGGCCGTGTCCAGGCCTTGACCAGCGATGGCAGCCCGAAATGGCAGGCGGACTTGAAGGGCAAATTGGTTTCCACGCCTGTCCTGGCCGGGGATGTGATTGTGGTTGCGCCTTTGATGGGTGAAACCATGCTTGCTGCCTATGACTTGAACGGCGCCCAGCGCTGGACGTTCAAAGCCGAATAAGAGGAGTTTGATATGTGGGACGCTCTGATTGTTACCCCAATGACCAATATCCTGCTCTTGATCTATGCGTTTGTTGGCAATTTTGGCATCGCCATCATCCTGTTTACCATCCTGATCAAGGCAGTGACGCACCCCTTAATGGCCTCGCAAATCAAATCCAGCGCGAAAATGCAGGAATTGATGCAGTCGGATGAATGGCTGAAAATCCAGGCCAAGTATAAGGACGACAAGGAAAAACTGGCACAGGAGCAGATGCGCGTTTACAAAGAGCAAGGGGTCAACCCCTTCGGCTCGTGCCTGCCAACCCTGATTCAATTGCCGGTTATCTTTGGTCTGTACCAGTCCATCAACCGTGTGATGGGCGCCTCGCCCCTGCAACTGATCGACCTGGTGCGCAGCATCACCGATCCGTTGTGGTCGTGGATGGGCGATGCAATTCCGGCGGCAGCCCTGGGCGCGCTTTTGCCGATCAACAACCAGTTCCTGTGGATGAACCTCGGCCAGCCCGAACGCATTTTGGCGGATGTTCTGCCGTTTGGCGGCATTCCCACCCTGGCGATTATCGTTGGCCTGACCACCTATATCCAGACCAAGCTGACCGTGATGCCTTCGGCCAACCCCAGCGATCAATCGGCCCAGATGACCCAGATGATGGGCATTTACATGCCGTTGATGCTCTTCTGGTTCTCGCTCAATTTTGCCTCAGGCCTGGCTGTTTATTTCATCGCCAGCAACCTGGCCGGCATTGCGCAGTATGCTGCGCTTGGCAAAGTCAACTGGAGCAACCTGTTCAAGTTTGGCAGCCAGCCCGCTGTTGCCGCCCCCGCCAAACCCAAATCGAAGAAATAGGGGAGACCCCATCATGGAACGAACCACCCTTGAAGTGATTGCCCCCTCGGTTGAAGAAGCCCTCGCTCGCGGCCTCGAACAGCTTTCTGTGCCACAGGACAGGGTCGAAGTGGAAATCCTGGACGAAGGCACCCGTGGATTTTTGGGATTCGGCGCGCGCCAGGTGCGTGTCCGCCTGACGCTCAAGCAGGAAGCCGGTTCGGAAACATCCCAACAACTGGCCGAGACTGTTGCGCCAGCCACGAGTGGCGACCCCCTGCTCGATTTTAGTGCCCAAACCGCCCGCGAACTGCTGTCCAAGATGAAACTCCCCGCTAAAGTCAGCGCGGTTTATGGTGAAGCGGACGAAAGCGGCGATACGCCCATCCTGATCGATATTCGCGGCGACGACCTGTCCATCCTGATCGGACGCCGCGCCGAAACCCTGAATGCGCTGCAATACATCCTGGGGCTGATTGTCAGCAAGGAAGCCCAGCATTGGGTTCAGGTGGTGGTGGACGTGGAGGGCTATCGCGCCCGCCGCGAGAAGCAGTTGCGCCAACTTGCGCGCCGCATGGCGGACCAGGCTGTCCGCACCGGCAAGCGTCAGATCCTGGAGCCGATGTCCTCGGCGGAGCGGCGCATTATCCACCTTGAACTGCGCGACCACCCGGACGTGACCAGCGAAAGTATCGGCGAGGATCCGGCTCGTAAAGTCACCATCCTGCTTAAAAAATAAAAGTTTTTCAGGCGCGCAAGGCCACAGCCTTGCGCGTTTTGCTTCCTGGAAAGGCGGTCATTTCCAAATGACCGCCTTTTTTATTCCGGATTTATCGAGAAGCTATCGATTTTGGTTAGCCTGCGGTTAGGTTGGGACTGAGATTGCCCGCTATGATTGCGATGAAAAGTACAACCTGGCGCAGTTTGCTGCGTAAGTAAAGGTAATTTTGTGTTCGAAATTATTTGGATGAGGATGAACATGGCTTCTTTTTCTTTCTTTAACCCCGGCAACGCCAATACCCGCCCGGCGGAAGGCCGCCCGATTGTCGAGCTGTGCGCGGTGGATAAATCTTACAAGACCGCCCTGGGCGATTACCCGGTTTTGAAAAAAATCAATTTGCAGATGAATGCCGGGGAGTTTGTCAGCATCATTGGCAAATCGGGCAGCGGCAAGACCACCTTGTTGAATATGATTACCGGCATCGACCGCCCGAGCGGCGGCGAAGTCTGGGTAAATGACACTGCTCTGCACCAGATGACTGAGGGTCAGATGGCGCGCTGGCGCGGACGCAACTTGGGCATTGTTTTCCAGTTCTTCCAGCTTTTGCCGATGCTCTCCGTCTATGAGAATATCCTGCTGGCGATGGATTTTGCCGGCAAAATCCCCTTTTCCGAGCGCAAACAGCGCGCCCTGTACCTGTTGGGGCTGGTTGGGCTGGAAGAACATGCGTATAAATTGCCCGCGGCCCTTTCCGGCGGACAGCAGCAGCGTGTCGCCATTGCGCGCGCCCTGGCCAACGACCCGCCGGTGCTGATTGCCGACGAACCGACCGGCAACCTGGACTCGAAAACTGCCGAATCGGTCTTTGAACTGTTCCACCAACTGGCGGCCCAGGGCAAAACCATCATCATTGTCACCCATGACAGCAGTCTGGCCAAACGCACCCATCGCACGGCGCTTATCACGGACGGCGAAATTGCCAACGAATATGTCGCCCGCGCCTTGCCGGCCCTGACCCATGAGCAGTTGCTGCGCGTTTCGCGCGCGGCGGTTGCGCAAACGTATGAGCCGGGTGCGATGATTTTCCGCCAGGGCAGCGCCTGCCAGGATTTTTACGTGGTCGCCAGCGGCAAGGTGGAGATTGTTTTGCAGCGCGAGAATGCCTCGGATGTGGTGGTGGCCCAACTGGGGCCGGGACAGTATTTTGGTGAGATGCAATTACTTTACGGCCGCGGACGCTCTGCTTCGGCCCGCGCCAGTGAATTTGCCACGGCGGAAGTGTATGCCGTCAACCATCAGACCCTTTCCGAAATCCTGGGAGAGTCTGACAGCCTGCGCGAAGCCATGACCCAAACCGCCAGCGAACGCATGGCCCAGAACCGGGTCGTGTTGGGAGATTGAGCATGATGTACACCCGCTGGCGCAAAGTTTGGGCCGATTTCTGGGGCAACAAAACCCGCACCTTCCTGATGGTTTTAACCATCCTGGTGGGTGTTTTCTCGGTTGGCCTGGTCAACAACATGTCGCGCATGATGAACCACGACATGGATGCTGACTTCCTCTCTTCGAACCCGTCCGAAGCCAAGATTTACGCCTACCCACTGAACGAATCCTGGGTGCGCTCGCTGCGCGACATCGACGGGGTGGCCGATCTCGAGGGCCGCTATGCGCTGACCGGCAACTGGAACAAGGCCGAAGGCCAGAATATTCCCATCCAGTTTGTCTCGGTCAAATCGATTGTCGACCAGCGCGTGGATATTTTGAAGCCCGCCGACCGCTCGACCGGGATTTATCCCGCATTGGGCCTGCACGATGTCGTTTTTGACCGCTCCGCTTCAACCCTGGGCCTGGTTCCCGGCGAGATGATTGAAATCGAACTCCCCAGCGGCGAAAAGCGGACGATGCGTTTCAGCGGCTATGTTCACGATGCAACGACCTTCCCCTACGCGATGGGCATGAGCGTTTCGGCCTATATCAGCCCTGAAACTGCCGAGTGGATGGGCGCGGAACCGGGCGTTTACAACCAGCTTCTGGTCAGCGTCAGCGGCGAGGCCACTGACCGCGACCATGTCTCGCAGGTGGTGACTCGTATCACTGACCGCTTCGAGAAGGATAACGTTTCGCTGAACGGGATTTTTATGTACAACCCTGGCCATCACTTTGCCTGGGAAATTACCCAGGGCGTGGTTTTTATCATGTCCCTGTTTGGCTGGATGTCGGTTGTGCTGAGCGGTTTCCTGATTGTCAATACCATTGTTGCCCTCATGTCGCAGCACACCCGCCAGATTGGCATCTTGAAAGCCATCGGCGCCGATGACGGCCAGATTTTCCCGATGTACCTGGTCTTGATCCTGAGTTTTGGCGCGCTGGCGTTTGCAATTTCGGTGCCGTTGTCCTTTGCCGCCGCCGGCAAATTCCTTGAGTTTATGGCCGTTTTCCTGAACTTTGACCTGACTTCCTCGACCCTTTTTACGGATGTGGTCTGGATGCAGGCCGGGGTGGCGTTGTTGACTCCGCTCATCGCGGCGCTGATCCCCCTGTTTAACGGATTGCGAGTCTCGGTGCGCGAGGCCCTGGGCAGTTACGGCCTGGGCGGAGGTTCCCAGAATCCATCCAAATCGACCGAATCCAGGCTGGGATTTATCCCGCGCCAGGTGCTGGTTTCGCTGCGCAACGCTTTCCGCCGCAAAGCGCGCGTTTCGCTGACGATTTTCACCCTGGTGCTGGCGGGTGCGATTTTTATCGCGGTTTTCAACCTGTGGGCCAGTTTTGACAAAGTTATGCAGGAAGTGCAGGGATATTTCCTGGCCGATATTAACGTTTCGTTCAACGGCAATTATCCCTTCAGCACGGTCAATAAGATTGCCCGCTCGGTGCCGGGCGTTGAATACACTGAAGGCTGGCTAACCTATAACGGCAAGATTCTTTCCCCGGACGGTGAGCAGGAGGATGGGATTGCGTTTGTCGCCCCGCCCTCCGATTCGACCCTGATCCAGCCTTCGCTGGTCGAGGGGCGCTGGATCATGCCCGGCGACAAAAACGTGATCGTGATCGGGAACCACCTGCTGGCCATCCGCCCGGACTTGAAGGTGGGCGATTGGGTAACGATCAAACTCGACCAGAAGAAAATCCGCTGGCAGATTATCGGTATTTATCGCATGCCCGGCAATATCGTCCCGCCGCTGGTGTATACCAGCTACGAATACCTGGCTTACCAGGTGGGTATGACCGGTCAGGTATTTGAATTGCGCGTAATCACTTACGAAAAAGATGCCTGGTCGCAGTCGCAGGTTTCGGCGGAGATGCAGAAATTGTTCAAGCAGCGCGGAATCGGCATCAGTTACGTTCAGACGGCCAGCGAATGGTATATCTCCCAGAAAAGCCAGACCAATGTGCTGGTTTATAACATGCTGGTGATGGCTGGGCTGATCGCCTTCGTCGGCGGATTGGGCCTGACCAGCACGATGAGCCTGAACGTGATGGAACGCACCCGCGAAATCGGGGTGATGCGCGCGATTGGCGCGGCGGATGGCGACATCCAGCAGATTGTGATTACCGAGGGGTTGGTGATTGGTTTCGTGAGTTGGGCGTTTGGGGTGGTGTTATCCCTGCCAATCACTTACGTTTTGATTTACGGTGTGGGCATGGCCGTTTTCAAGGCCCCGCTGACCGTGACCTTTGGCTGGGCGGGGATGTTCGTCTGGCTGGCTTGTATGTTGGCGATTGCGGCGATTTCCAGCGCAGTCCCCGCCTGGCGCGCCTCGCGGCTGACTGTCCGCGATACGCTGGTGTATGAGTAGGATTATTCGAATTCCAGTTCGAACTCTTCTTCCAGGTTCCAATCGTCGCGCTGGATTTCGATATCGCCAAAAAGGGTTTCCTGGCGGGCGGCGACGCGGTAGCGCTTGATCAGTTCGAGCATGGCCAGGAAGGTCACCACCACCTCCAGCCGGGTTTTGGCGCTGCGGATTAATTCCTTGAACGAGGCCTGGTCGGTTTTGTTCAGGTGTTCGGCAATATAAGAAATCTTCTCGCGGATGGTCACTTTGGGGGCCGAGATGACCGTGCCGAGGGCCTGTTTCTCTTTCTCGTTCAGGAAAATGTTTTCAGCGGCGCGCAGCAGGTCTTCGAGGGTGATGTCGCTCAAATCCAGGCGGCCTTCGAGCTTGGGCGGCGGGGCCAGGCGCAGGTAGGAATGAAAACCTGCTTTTTCGCGCTCTTCCATCCAGTTGGCGATTTCCTTGAATCGTTTATAGATGCGCAGTTGGCGGGCCAGGTTCTCCGCCGGGTCTTCCTCGCCGGCCTCGCGCACAGGCGGACGCGGCAGCAGCGCCTCGGATTTGATCTGAATCAGCTTGGCAGCAATCACCAGGAAGGCCGAAATTTCCTCCGCTTTGGCTTCCTGCATTGCGCGGATGTACTTCAGGTACTGGTCGGTGACCATTGCCAGCGAAACGGCGGTGATGTCCAACTCGGCGCGTTCAATCAACTGCAAGAGCAGGTCGAGCGGCCCTTCGTAAACGGGAATCTGGACAGTGTAATGTCCGGTCTGGTGGCTGGCGATGTTCAAATCCATAGCGGGGGGATTATATCATCCCTAACCCGGACAAGCCGGAAAAGAAAACTTTTAACCACGATGGCAACAACGGGGCACTACGGAAAATCTTAAGTGCTTTTACGTTGTGTGCCGTCGTTACCTTCGTGGTAAATTTCTTGCTCTTGGCCTGCCCTGGCAGACCAGGGTGCAAGGATTCAGCTTTAAAGTTCCTACGGTATAATTCCCGCCATGACCCAACTCACCCACCTCGACGATCAGGGCCGCGCCAATATGGTTGATGTCGGCCACAAGGATGACAGTGAGCGCACCGCGATTGCGCGCGGTGAAATCGTGATGAAGCCCGAAACCCTCGCCCTCATCCGCGATGGGCAGATGAAAAAGGGCGATGTCCTGACCGTGGCCAAAATCGCTGGCATCCAGGCTGCCAAACGCACCTCGGAGTTGATTCCGCTTTGCCACCCGATTGCCCTGACCAAAGTGGATGTTGAACTGAGCCTCGACGAGGCGCTGCCGGGCGTCAGCATTTGCGCCACCGCCAAAACGGTCGGCAAGACCGGGGTCGAGATGGAAGCCCTGACCGCCGTCTCGGTCGCCGCGCTGACGGTTTACGATATGGCCAAGGCTGCCGAAAAAACTATGAAAATCCAGAACATCCGCCTGGTTGAGAAGCATGGCGGCAAATCCGGGGATATTGTCAATGAGTAGGATGGTGGCCGAGACGGCTCGTCTGCTGATTCGCCTGGCCGAATTGGAAGATGCCGCTTTTATCTGTTCGCTCTGGAACGATCCGCGTGTGATGCGTTTTGTCGGTTTCCCGCATGGTTTGGGCGAGAGCGAAAAACGCCTGCGCGCCAACATCGCCCAACGCGGCGATTCCGAGTTCCGCCAGTTGCTGATTGTGGCGCTGAAAGAGAGCGGACAGCGGATCGGCCAGTGCAAAATGGAACTTCCCGATTCGGATGGCATCAGCGAAACGGATGTCAAACTGCATCCCGATTTTTGGGGCAATCGCTATGGCGTTGAGGTCAAACGCGCCCTGCTCAACCATATTTTTACCCGCACCGATTGCCGTGTGGTGCAGGCCTCGCCGAACATCGACAATACGGCTTCGATTAAGATGCAGGAAGCCGTTGGCGGAATGCGTGTGGGTGAGAAAACCTATGAATTCCCCGCAGCGCTGCGTGAAGCGACCACGCCGGTTCATGCGGCCATTTACCATGTCTCCCGTGAAATTTGGGAGCGGGAGTTTTTCGAAAATGACAATCACTAAAGCGGATTTGCTCGCAGAAATTACATCTGGCCGCGCCCGGCTGGAGAAAGTGTTGACCGGAATTCCCGCTGAAAAGATGGAACAGGTGGTTTTATATGATGTCTGGTCTATCAAGGATTACCTGGCGCACCTGGGTTTTTGGGAGAAAGAGGTTGTTTCCTTGTTTGAGATTTTGCGCGCGGGCCAAACGCCTGAACCCCTCCTGGCGCTGGATGAAATTAACGCCAGGGCCTTTGAAGAGGCGCGCGCCCTGTCCCTGAAAGATGTTTTGGAACGGGAAAAATCTGCATATCAAAGCATTTTGCTTCTTGTGCAAGATTCGCAGGAGGATGAGTTTTTTGCCCCGGATTATTTTGCCTGGACGAAAGGCCGCGCTTTCGCGGAATATATTGCCGATAATACTTTCGGCCACTATGAAGAGCACATGCCCGACCTGCGCGAGGCGCTCAAGAGGTTGGTGGAATGAACAAAATCAAAATCCTCTTCTTCGCCACCTTGCGTGACAAAGCCGGGATGCGCTCGACCGAGATGGAAATCCCGGCTGCGACAACCATCCTGGCGCTGAAAGGCATCCTGATCGAGCAATTCCCCAACATCGATTGGCAGTTGATGGAACATTCCCTGGCCTCGATTAACCACGAATATCGTTTCGATGAAGATGAAATCCCCGCTGGCGCTGAAATCGCCTTCTTCCCACCCGTTTCGGGGGGATAAAAGCGATATTCGATTACTCGAACCGCGAGGATCGAATACCGAATTATCGAATACCGAGTATCGAATATGACCTTCCCCCTCATCACCTCCATCACTGAAGACGAAATCGACCTAAATGCCCTGCTGGATGCCATTACCCTGACCTCCACCGGCGCGGCGGCGATTTTTACCGGCATGGTGCGCGGAGTTACCACCCGCGACAATCCGCACGAAACCACCTACCTGGAATACGAAGCCTATAAACCGATGGCCGAAGCCAAGATGAAACAGGTTGCCGATGAAATCCGTGTTCGCTGGCCAACGGTCGAGGGCATTGCCGTTGTCCAGCGGGTTGGACGGCTCTATCCGCGCACCCCGACTGTCCTGATTGCCTGTACTGCTGCCCACCGCGACACCGGCGTTTTTGACGCCGCGCGCTACGGCATCGACCGGCTCAAGGAAATTGTCCCGGTCTGGAAGAAGGAAGTCAAGCCTGACGGTGAAGAATGGGTCGAGGGTGAGTATCATCCCAGGCCTGGGGAATAGGGATGATGAAACTTGATCATTTTGCTTTTGAAGTCTCCGACCTGCAAGCCTCGACCGAATTTTATTGCCAAAATTTGGGCTTCCACGTTCATTCTTCTTTTGTCGATGAAAACGTTCATGAAACCCTGGTGGTTTTGGAAACGGATGGCGGCAAACTGGAATTGATCCAGGCGTTGGATGAGCACAACCAGCCCAAGCCGTTTGAGCCGGTGGCTGTCCGCCCGCACTTTTGCCCGCACCTGGCGCTTGAAACAGCAGATTTTGATGGGTTCCTGGCCCAGGCTCGTGCCAGGGGTTTGAAAATCGTTCAGGGACCGCTTGAAATCCCCGACCTGGTCAAGTGGCTCTATCTCGCCGACCCGGATGAGAACATGATTGAGATTTTCCAGATGTTTGGCGCTCCCAACCCCTAGACCTTTTGAAAAGAAAGAATCCGCTTGTGGCAAAAACCTCGACTTCTATATTCGATAGCCTGCTCAATTCCGGTGAGAAACTGCTCTGGAGTGGCAAACCTCGCCAGGGATTCCTGCTGCATCGTTCGGATGTCTTCTTTATCCCTTTCAGCATCGTCTGGGCTGTGATAGCCGTTTGGCTTGAGTACGGCACCCTGGTCAGCCCGCTCCCGCTCGAAGACAAACTCTGGAGCTTCTTTTCGCTTTTTGTCGCGGCCTATATCCTTCTCCTGCGCTTTGTGGTGGATTTGCTATCCCGCTATTTCACTTTTTATGCCCTGACTGACAAGCGCCTCCTGATTCATACCGGCTTCCTGAAAACGACCCTGCTCAGCCTGCCGCTGGCCGAGCAGAAGGAAATCAACCTCGACCTGCGCAAAGATGGCAGTGGCGACATTGTTTTTGGCCCACTCGACCCAAAAAGCTGGATGTACACTGGCGGAGGCTGGCCGAAGTTTGGTGAAAATCTGCCTCCGGCCTTTGTCCTGCTCAAAGAAGCCGAAAAAGTTTACAAACAGATCCTTTCCCAGCAGAAAAAGGTCAAATAACATGAAAGCCACACTGAACTTCGTCAAAGCCCTTTTCTGGAACTCCGCCGAAAAACGCTTGCGCGCCGGATGGCGCATCCTTGCTCACATCCTTGTTCTTCTCCTGTTGTTCATGCTCTCCTCTTTTAACCTGTTGCCGAACGGTTTGCCGCAGAACAGGCTTGTCGATTTTATTCTAAAGGTTATCGGCGAAAACATAAGCTGGATAATCATTGTTCTGAGTCTGCTCATTGCCGGGAAATTCCTTGACCGACGCTCTTTCAAGAGTTATGGTTTTGCCTTTGATCGAGCCTGGTGGCTGGATATGGGTTTTGGCCTTGCGCTTGGCGCGCTGCTTATGGCCCTCATTTTTGGCGTGGAATACGCGCTTGGCTGGGTTACTGTAACGCCGACCCTCGAGCCAAACCAGCCCTTGTTTTGGGAAGACATGTTCTTCTATTTGTTGCTTTTTATTAGTGTTGGCATTCAGGAAGAAGTCATGTCGCGGGGCTACTGGCTCAGAAACATGGCCGAAGGCCTGAATTTCAGGCGCATTGGCCCGCGCGCCGCTTTGTGGATCAGCTACGCCATTTCATCCTCAATCTTTGGCTTGCTCCATTTCGGCAACCCCAACTCGTCCTGGGTCAGCACGGTTAATCTGATCCTGGCCGGGCTGTTTCTCGGTTTGCCCTATCTCCTGACCGGAGAACTGGCTATTTCCATCGGCCTGCACATTACCTGGAATTTTTTCCAGGGCAATGTTTTTGGCTTCCCGGTCAGCAGTATGCGAACCGGCACAACCATCATCACCATCCAACAGTCCGGGCCGGAACTTTGGACGGGCGGCGCTTTTGGCCCTGAAGCCGGGCTGATTGGCATTGCGGCCATTCTCATTGGCTCGCTTCTTATCCTGCTTTGGGTAAAATCCACTCGCCAGCGCCTGGCCTGGCAGGATTCTTTGGCGATATACCCTGTTGTCCAACGCCCAGCGGAACTGCCCGCTGAACAACAGGCATAAGGCCACATTGTATGCAGATTCCCATCCACTCTGAACGTCTTATCATCCGCCCCTTCCGCGACTCTGACCTGGAGCCTTTCCTGGCTTACCGCAACGACCCGGACGTGGCCCGTTACCAGGGCTGGAGCGTTCCCTATCCCCGCCAGGCCGCCCTGGATTTCATCGCCGAAATGAAGACCGCCCAGATCCAGCCAGGGAGCTGGTTGCAGCTTGCGCTGGAATTGCAGCCCGGCGGCGAAACGATAGGCGACGTGGCCATCCATCAGATGAAATCTGACCCGCGTCAGGCTTATCTGGGTTACAGCCTGGCGCGCGCTTATTGGGGCCGGGGCTATGCCAGCGAAGCCATCCGCGCTGTGCTCGATCTGCTTTTCAACCAATTGGAACTGCACCGCGTTGTGGCCGAGTGCGATGTGCAAAATGACGCCTCCTGGCGTTTGCTGGAGCGTCTCGGTTTTCGCCGCGAAGCCCACCTGCTGGAAAACATTTATTTCAAAGGCGCCTATGGCAGTGAATATCACTATGCCATGCTGGCGCGTGAATGGAAAACGCAAAAATAGTTTGGGTGTGTTTCATTACGTTTGTCATTTCGAAGGAGCGTTAGCGACTGAGAAATCTTTTACCTGCGATTAAATGAGCCTGCCAGGGATGAAAAAAAATATTGGTTATTCTCTTTTGTTGGTGTTTCTGCTGCTCATCTCCTGCGCCCCCGCGCCCAACCCGCGCGACAAGTATCCGGCCTCGACCAGCATCTTCCCAACCGCCACGCCCATTCCCGAAGCTGAACGCGCCACCATCATCATCGGGCTGGATATGGGCGGCGGCGGGGCCGGGTTTGCCGCCACCCTGTACGCCCAGGAAGTCTCGACCGGCGAAGATTTCACCATTTTCCTGCCGGCGGGCAGTCATGGGGCCAGCAATTTTCCCACCTCGGCCCCGCAAATGCTGTATGTCCGCGCCCCGGCCACCTACATTTTTTATGCGCGCCTGATCAATGCCCCTGACAATTATTATTACGGCTATACCACTTGCGCAGACGATGAAAGCCTTTTGAAGGCCATCGAAGTCGCTCCCGGTCAGACCTATAGCGTTACCATCAACGACCGCGGCGCTTTGCTCCCCGAGCGCGGCAAACCCGTTACCATTCCCTGGACAAAATAAACATGGAAATTTCTTGCACCAACTGCGGCAGACCTTACCCCGAAGAGGGTACGCCCTACAAATGCCCGAAGTGCGGCGGATTGTTTGATTGGAAAACCTGGCCGGAATTTGACCCCGCGCAGGTTGACCGCTCCCAGCCCGGGCTGTGGCGCTACCGCCATGCGTTTGGCGCGATTCCCCTCAGCCTGGCTCCCGTTACCCTGGGCGAGGGACTTACCCCTTTGGTTTGGGCGCAGGCCTTTGGCCGCCAGGTGGCATTTAAGTGCGAGTCTCTCAACCCGACCGGCTCGTTCAAAGACCGCGGCATGTCTGTTTTGGTCAGTTATCTCAAAAGCAAAGGCATAACAGCCGCTCTGGAGGATTCTTCCGGTAATGCCGGGGCCTCTTTCGCCGCTTATGCCGCCCGCGCCGGTCTGGACGCCGGAGTCTACGTCCCGGCGGCGGCCTCCGGGCCGAAACTGCGCCAGATCGAATTTCATGGCGCGCAAATGCACCCGATTGAAGGCCCCCGTTCCGACGTTTCCCGCGCAGTTGAGCGGGCGGTCACTCCTGCCAAAGATGCCGTGCCCGATTCGGTTCCGGCCTATGCCAGCCATGCCTGGATGCCTCATAACCTGCCCGGCTACGCTACCGCTGCCTACGAGCTTTACGAGCAGCTTGGCAGCGCTCCGGGGACGGTGATTTGCCCTGTGGGTCAGGGCGGCCTGTTCCTGGGTCTCCAGCGCGGTTTCCAGGCCTTGCAGCGCGCCGGATTGATCCGCCAGATGCCTTACCTGCTTGGCGTCCAGGCCCGCGCCTGTGCCCCGCTCTGGGTGCTCTCGACGGCCGGTTCCGCAGCCCTAGGCTTTGTCACCGAGGGTCAGACGATTGCCGAAGGTATCCGCATTCGCATGCCGTTGCGGGCGGGGGCCTTGCTCAAAATCGCGGAATCCGGCCAGGGCGAGTTTGTTCCTGTCGATGAAAACGATATCCTGCCAGGGCGCGACCAACTGGCCCGACGGGGGTTATATGTAGAGCCAACGTCTGCAGTTGTCTGGAATGCGCTGGAGCAAAAAATCTCCGGCTTGCCCGACCCGGTAGTGGTGATGTTGACCGGCTCTGGCTTCAAATACCAGCCAAAATAACCCAAGACGCCCTGGCGGGCGTCTTTTTTATCCAAAAACCAAACCTGACAGGTTTTACCAGCCTCCTTCCCAAGAAAAAGCTTGCGATGGCGTGATAATCGCCGGTAAGACTTTTTCGGAAACCTGTCAGGGTTTTTCAGGAGAATTTATCATGGAAAAAATCGTCATCACCGGCATGGGTACCGTCAACCCAATTGGGTTGGGGGTGGCAGAAACCTGGCGCAATGCCTTGAACGGCGTTTCGGGGGTCGGGCCAATTACTCTGTTCGATACTGAAGCCTGGCAGCACGAATGGACGGTTAAAATCGCCTGCGAGGTCAAAAATTTCGACCCAACGCGTTATATGGATGGCAAGGAAGCCCGCCGCCGCGACCGCTTTGAGCAATTTGCGATTGCCGCCGCGAAGGAAGCCCTTGAAATGTCAGATTTGCAGGTTACGCCTGAAAACGCCGGTCGGGTTGGCGTGGTTGTTTCTTCGGCCATCGGCGGCCTGAAGGCTGTCCAGGATGCGATTTTCACTCTCAAGGATGAAGGCGCGCGTAAGGTCAGCCCTTTCCTGATTCCCATGTTGATGCCCAACGGGGCTTCCGGCATGATTGGCATCGAGTTCGGCCTGCAAGGGCCATCCTTCTCAGTCGCCTCGGCCTGCGCTTCCGGGGCTGACGGGATTGGCACTGCCATGATGATGCTGCGCTCCGGCGTGACGGATGCTGTTCTGGCCGGGGCCGCCGAAGCGACGATTTGCGCCACCGGCGTCGGCGCTTTCGACCGGATCGGCGCGATGAGCCGCCGCAACGCCGATTATTCCATGACCCCCCAGCCCTTCGACAAAAACCGTGACGGTCTGGTAATGGGTGAGGGTGCGGCAGTGCTGGTGCTCGAACGTGAGAGTTCTGCCAGGGCGCGCGGCGCGAACATCCTGGCCGAGATGGCCGGCTACGCCTCGACTGCTGATGCCTTCCACGTTACCGCTCCGGACGAGAACGGCGCGGGCGGGGCGAAAGCCATCCGCCTGGCGCTCGAATCGGCAGGGGTTCGCCCTGATCAGGTTGGTTACATCAATGCCCACGGCACGGCCACCCCGTTGAATGATGCCGCCGAAACGAAGGCCATCAAGGCTGCTTTTGGCGAGCAGGCCTACAAGATCCCGGTTTCCTCGACCAAATCGATGACTGGGCATATGATGGGCGCGACCGGCGCACTGGAGGCGATTCTCTGCATCCAGGCGCTGCGCGAAGGCTTGCTGCCGCCGACCATCCACTACGAAACTCCCGACCCCGATTGCGACCTGGATTACATCCCCAATAAAGCCCGCGAGCAGCGGATCCAGGTGGCCATCAGCAATGCTTTCGGCTTTGGCGGCCACAATGCGGTGCTGGTGGTGCGCCGTTATGGCTAAACCACGCGCGGTGGATTGCCAAAAACTGCGGCTTTAAAACCTTCAAGATTTAACTTTTCTGTGCTATAATCCGCTCTCGCGCTAACCCACTGCTGTGAAGCAGTATTTCAAACTCGTAAGGAAATCAAGAAATGAGTGACCTGCTTAAGTCTGTTGAAGCCCCTGTCAACCCGAATATCCCCGCCCTGCGCCCCGGCGACGTCGTTTCCGTGCATGTTCGCATCAAAGAAGGTGAGCGCGAGCGTATCCAGGAATTCAAAGGCACTGTGATCCGCCTGCGCAAGGGTGGCCAGGATGCCAATTTTACCGTCCGCCGCGTTGCTTCCAATGGCGTCGGCGTCGAGCGCACTTTCCTGCTGCGCTCCCCGCGCGTCGACAAGGTTGTTGTCGAACGCCATTCACAGGTGCGCCGCGCCCAGCTCTACTTCATGCGCGCCCTGTCCGGCAAGTCGGCCCGCCTCAAGCAGAAATTCAACTAATCGTATTTTATCGATGCAAGCCAAAGGGTACAGCTTTATAGCTGTGCCCTTTTATAATTTACCGAGTGCTGCGTAAACATCTGAATACCAAAACAAGGAGAAACCATGCGCCCCCTGATTGGCATCACCACGTATGACGGCAAAAGCCCAACCGACCTGCCCATCGTCGCTGTCCAGACCAGTTATATCAATGCCATTCTCCAGGCGGGGGGCGTGCCGATTTTGTTGCCCAGCCAGCTTGGCCAGGAGGAGTGGCGGGCGCTTTATCCGCACCTGGGCGGAATCCTGCTGACCGGTGGCGGGGATATCGACCTCAGGTATTTTGTCGGGACGCCCCACCCGAAGATTTCGGATGTGGACGATGAGCGCGATGCGCTCGAATTACCCCTGCTGTGCCGCGCCGCCGAAGACCGCAAGCCCTTCCTGGGGATTTGTCGTGGCTGCCAGGTGGTCAACGTGGCCTTGGGCGGGACTCTTTACACCCACATCCCCGACCAAATGCAGACCGATATCCGCCACGATTGCTATCCCGACATCCCGCGCACGCACCTGGCCCATCCGGTCCGCATCGAGGAAGACAGCCAGATTTCCAAAATTTTCGGTGAGCCGATTTTACAGGTCAACAGCCTGCACCACCAGGGCATCAAGGATTTGGCTCCGAGCTTGAAGCCGGCTGCCTATTCCCCCGATGGGCTGATCGAAGCTGTTGAACTGCCCGGTCACCCCTTTGGCTATGCCGTCCAGTGGCACCCCGAATGGCTGACCGACCAGCAGCCAACCCGCAACTTGTTCAAGGCGTTTGTCGAAGCGGCGGGAAGCAAGTAAACTGACTGAAACCTGAATGAAGAAGACCCGGCCATACTGCCGGGTCTTCTTCATTTTTTATACTCTCATTGATTTTGCAGGAAGGATGTTGTGTGCTCATCCAACTCTTGCATGGTTTGCAGGAAGGCTTTTTCCAGATCGATCTGGTAGGCATCGGCCAGGGCGATGACAGACCACAGGCAGTCGGACAGTTCATGCGCGAGTTTGGCTTCGGCATCCGGGATAGCGCGTTTTCCTTCCATGGCAGTAACCAGTTTTGCCAGGTCGCCAACATCGCCAACAAAACCCAGGGCCAGTTCTTCGCGGTTCCAGGCTGAACCGTAGCGCCTTTCTTCCATCGCTGCGTATTTGCGGCGAAGTTCTAGCGCGCGCTTGGTAATCTCTTGAAATTCCATATTTACCTGGCCTGGATTGCCCGCCAGACACGCTCCGGCGTGACGGGGTTGACATCCACATCCACGCCCAGGGCGTCGCGGATGGCGTTGCCGACCGCCGGGGCGACCCCGTCCATGGGAATCTCGGCCACCGCCTTGACGCCAAACGGGTGGGTTGGCTCGAAGGTTTCGACGAAAATCACCTCCAACTCGGGCATTTCGTGGGCCAGGAAGATGTGATAGTCGCGGAAATCCTTTTCGCGCGCCCGGCCCTTTTCATCGTATACCATCTCCTCGCAGACAGCGTAGCCCAGCGCCTGGGTCATGCCGCCCTCGATCTGCCCGGAGGCCGTCTGCGGGTTGATGATGATGCCCGAATCGACCGCCATGACCAGTTTGTCGACCGTCACCGCCCCGGTTTCGCTATCGACCGTCACTTCGGCGAATTGGGCGGCGAAGGGCGGCGGCGAGGAGGGTGACACGTAGCTGGCCACGCCCATGATTTGCTCCTGGTTGTTGCGGTGCAGCGAGTCGAGCGCAATTTCGGTCAGCGGGATGGAGCGACCGTCGGGGGCGTGGGCGGCGCGCTCGAATAATCGAATACTCGAATGTTCGATATTCGAACCGAGCATGGCCGCTGCGCGCTTCTTGATTTTCTCCGCCACAATCTCTGCCGCTTTGACTGCGGCCGTGCCGGAGATGTAGGTCGTGGACGAGGCGTAAGCGCCCTTGTCGAAGGGGGTAAAGTCGGTGTCGGAGGAATAGGTGATCATATCCTCAACCGGTACACCCAGCACCTCGGCGGCCATCTGGGCCAGGACGGTATCGGAGCCGGTGCCCAGGTCGGTTGCGCCGACCAGCAGGTTGAACGAGCCATCGTCGTTCATCTTGATCGAGGCCCCGCCCATATCCAGGTAGGGGATGGCGGTGCCTTGCATAACGAGAGCCACGCCGATGCCTTTGCGCTTGTGGGACAAGATACTATCTTGTCTTACGCGCCAATTTTCATTCCCAAACTTGTCATCCCAGCCAATCGCGGCTTTGCCCTGGATAACGCACTGCTCCAGCCCGACGGTGTGGATAATCTCGGGGCGCGGTTCGCGGCCTTCGTTCCAGGCGGTGCTGAAGGGGTGGTATTCGCCAGGACGAATGGCGTTCTTCAGGCGGAATTCGGTTGGGTCGAAGCCCATTGCGCGCGCGATTTTTTCCAGGTGGCGGTCGAGCGGCCAGTAGCCTTGCGGCACACCGTAGCCGCGGAAGGCCCCGGCGGGTGGCGTATTCGTGTAAACAATATCTGCGTAAAAACGAATGTTGGGATTTTTGCGATACTCGCCATCGCCCACGTAGAGCGCCATGCTCTTGTGGCCGGTATTGCCGGTCACGGTCAGGGCGTGGGCGCCGTTCGCGCCGGTATCCGAGAGCGCGACCATCGAATTGGCGGTAATCGTGCCGTCTTTCTTGACCCCGGTTTTCATCCGTACCCGCATCGGGTGGCGCGAACGGGCGGCAATGAATTCTTCTTCGCGGCTGTATTCGTAAATCACCGGGCGGCGTGTAGCAATCGTCAGGTGGGCGGCTACATCTTCCATCAGGATTTCCTGTTTGCCGCCAAAACCGCCGCCGATGCGCGGCTTGATCACGCGGATGCGTTTGATGGGCAGTCCCAGCACGGGCGCGAGCATTCGCCGCACATGGAAGGGAACCTGTGTGCTGGTGCGGATGACCAGGCGGTCGTCTTCGTCCCAGTAGGTAACGCAGACATGCGGCTCGATGTGCGCCTGCTGGACTTTCGGCACTTCGTATTCGGCCTCGAAAATCTCATCGGCTTCGGCGAAACCCTTTTCCACATCGCCGATGTCGATGCGGATGTGGGCGGCCAGGTTCTTTTTCGGGTTTGAATCGGCAAAATTGACGTATTCCGGTTCATCGTGGATCTGGATCGCGCCTTCCTTCATCGATTCGCGCATATCCAGGATGGCCGGCAGGATTTCGTACTCGACCTCGATCAGGCTGAGGGCTTTTTCGGCGATTTCAGGCGTTTCGGCAGCCACAAAGGCCACCCGGTCGCCGACAAAGCGGACTTTGTTATCGAGCGAGAAGCAGTCCAGCGGGCCGGGGATCGGGTCGGATTGTCCGGCGGTCGAATAGACCACGCGCGGGATGTCCTGCCAGGTCAGCACTGCGGCCACGCCGGGCAGGGCGCGGGCTTTGGCCGCGTCGATGCGCTTGATGCGGGCGTGGGCGTGCGGCGAGCGCAAGACTTTGGCGTGCAGCAGGGCGCGCGATTCGATGTCGGCGGCGAAGGCAGGTTTGCCCTGCGCCAGTTTGACGGCGTCCAACTTCTTTTCGGGTTTGCCGACCGTCTGCCACTTGCCGGTTTCAGGCGCGACAACCATTTTGGGCAAAGTGGTAACTTGTACCTGGGGATTGGTGATGGGTTCGTTTGGTTGGCCGGTGTTCCAGTTGCCCGGTTCGGTATTCCCACTTTCTGCTTTCCACTCACCGTTTACCAACCCCAAATTCTCATTTACGACTCGCATCACCGCCTGGACCGGTTTGGCGTAGCCTGTACAGCGGCACAGCACGCCGGCCAGCGCTTCGCGCACTTCGGCCTCGGTCGGGTTGGGGTTTTTATCCAGCAGGGCTTTGGCGGCCAGGATTTGGGCCGGGGTGCAGTAGCCGCACTGGATGGCGCCGCTCTCGATAAAGGCCTGTTGCAGCGGGTGCAGGCCGTCGGTTTTGCGCCAGCCCTGTTCGGGGTGTTCGCCGAGCGCTTCCAGGGTGACGATTTTATGCCCCTCGGCCTGCGCGGCCAGCATCAGCGTGGCGTTGACCGGTTTTCCATCCAGCAAAACGGTATCAGCCCCGCTCAGGCCGTGTTCATCGCCAAACTTGACCGAGTGAAATCCCAACCCGCGCAGGGCGGATAGCAGGCTGGTATGCGGCGGGCATTCCAGGGTGTGCAAAATTCCATTGATGGTAAGGGATAGGTTCATGGGTGCTCCTTGCTGGAACAATCAGTTTTTGTAGACGATCAGGCGACCATCGGGTGTTTGTTCGACTTTCAGCGCGGACAGCGCGGTTTGGGCCGGGCCTTCGGTTACTTCTCCATCAGAATTGTAGCATGAGCCGTGGCAGGGGCAAACAAACCCGTCCGGTTGGGCCTCGACGGTGCAGCCGAGATGGGTGCAGACCAGGTCGATGGCGCGCACCCGGCCATGTTCGCGGATAATCAGGGCCGGGACGGAGGTTACCACGGTGCGCGAGTTCGGCAGGAAATCGGTCAGCAGGCCAACATCATATTGTTTGGGCGGCGGGGGCTGCGGTTCGAAACCCAGGAAGCGGATGATTGCGCCCAGGCCGAGCAGGCCGCTGGCGGCCAACAATCCACGGCTGGCAATCCGGAGAAAATCACGACGGGAGAGTGACGGCATATTAGCGGACCAGTTCCAGAATGGTAAGCGCCAGCCAGGCCAGGGCCAGGCCGGTAACAATGAGTTGGGCCATGCGCCCGGCGCGTGGCAACCAGCGCCCTTTTTGTTCGTCGGGGATGGCAGGCGAGAAATAAGGCAGGATCGCCAGCACAGCCAGCGCCGCCAGCGGGACGAAAACGCCCATCCAGAAGGCGTCGCCAAAGCGCAACAATTGTTGCACCCACAGGAAGAACCAGGGTGCGTTGACCTCCCCGGACAGGCTGCTGGGATTGGTTTCGATAATCGGATTGCTGAGCGGCGGGGGGATGAGTTGGCCAACCAGGATCAGTGCGAAGAGCGCAACCAGCATGGCCAGCGCTTCGCGCCGTACCAGTTCGAAGCGCGTGATGCGGCCCGCTTCCTGATGGGGCGGGGCGGCGATGCCGCCGTCGCGGCGCACGCGGAAGGCGTGCCATCCAATCAGGGTCACGCTGATCAACGTCAGCCCGAAAATGTGCCAGGCGTAGAAGCGGGTCAGGGTCGCCGGGCCGGGCTGGTTGCCGCCGACCACGAATCCATAGACCTGTTCACCGATGAAGGGGATGGTTTTGAGCAGGTTGGTGCCGACCAACAGCGCCCAGCGGATACCCTCATCCCAGCGCAGCACATAGCCGGTGAAATTGAAGAAAATCAAAAGCACGAACAAAATCATGCCCAGCAGGTAATTGAAGCGGCGAGGAACGCTGAAGGAGCCGGTCAGGACCACCCGCAGCAGGTGGATGCCGGAAACCACCACCAGGGCCTGGGCTGCCCAGAAGTGCAGTCCGCGAATCAAGGCCCCGAACGGCACCGAAAAGGTGATGGTCTGGATGCTTAAACCGGCCTGTTCGGGGGTTGGGATGTAGAAGAACATCTCCAGCGTGCCGGTCACGACCAGGATCAGCATCAGGAAAATCGACAGGCCGCCCGCGCCCAGGGTGTAGCGCCAGCGCGCCTGCGGCAGGGGGATGGTTGGGGCATGTAAATGATGGAAGAAACTGGGCCGTGAACCTGGAGCGGGCGCTTCATCGCCCCATTTGCGCCCGGCAACGGTGGCGACTGTCGCCAGCCCGATCAGAGCCGCCAGCGCCAGCGCACCGGCACGTTCGGAGGCTTGCGCTGTGCGAATCGGCAGGTGAACCGGTGAGCGGGCGGCTTCATCCCGGTTGAATTCGGCGGGATCGGTCAGCACGCCGTTTTCGCGCAGCAGGAAAGCGGTCAACTGCCAGGATTCTTCTTCGCTCAGCGAGCCGGGATCCCACCAGGGCATGCTTTCATAAATCAGTTCTTGTAATTCCTTGACGTTGGTGAAACTTTGCAGGGTTCCCGGCCCGATAATTGCCGGGGCGAAGCGCGGGATTTCAAAGCCGTGCGGCGGGTGGTTGGGCGCATGGCATTTCGATTGCCAGCAGTTCATATCCTCGCCAAAACCGGCTTCGCGCCATTCATCGGTCAGCCCCTGGCCGACATCCCCGTGGCAGGCCAGGCAAACGCCCCAGTATTTCACTGCGCCGTAATCGGCCAGGGTTGGCTGGTCGGGCAGGGCCGGTTTTGCCAGCCGGTCGGTCACGCTGACCGGGGTCGGGTCGGGATTCGCGCCTCCCGGCGGCTGGTCGCCCGCAGCGTGGGCGGGCTGGATGACCAGCGCTGAAGTCAGCGCTGCCAGGAATAAAAGATATGTGCCAGCCAGCAGCAATCCGATTGCGTGCTTTTTGGTTGTCGGTTTCGTTGCTCTCAAAGGCATTCCGTTTCCTGTTTGGATTGGGAAGATTTTTCGGCCCGGATTTTTTCTCGCAGGGAATCGATCGGGATTTTCTGACCTTGGCCGATATCGACCAGCCAGGCGTCCCACCCGTTGGCTGGAGCGCCGCGTAAGAGGCTTTTGGCTACGCTGTGAATCGACCCCGTCAACTCGCCGCAGATGAGTTTCCCATCGGCCCGGATGCTGGCGGTGACGGAAACATCTTTGGCAAACCACAGGGTTTGGCCGGGGTGCAGCAGTCCGGCTTCGAGCAGCATCCCAAACGGGATGCGCGCTTCACTGCGTTTGTTGGGCAGTTTCAGGCTTTCATCCGCTGCCGGCGCGATGGCGGCAATCCGCTCCTGCGCAACGCGGATATAGTCCGGGTTGCGTTCGATGCCGATATAGCGGCGGCCCAGCTTACGGGCGACCGCGCCGGTCGTCCCGCTGCCGAAGAACGGATCGAGCACCACATCCCCCGGATTGCTGGACGAAAGCAGGATGCGGTACAGCAGGGCTTCTGGTTTTTGGGTCGAGTGGGCTTTTTCGCCGTTGGCTTTCAGGCGTTCGCGCCCGGTGGCCAGCGGCAAACGCCAGTCGGAGCGCATTTGCAGGTCATCGTTGAGCGCTTTCATGGCCTGGTGGTTGAAGGTATATTTTGCGCCCTGTTTCTTTTGCGCCCAGATCAGGGTTTCGTGGGCGTTGGTGAAGCGCACCCCACGAAAATTGGGCATCGGGTTGTCTTTAACCCAGACTATATCGTTCAGGATCCAGTATCCCAGGTCTTGCAGGATTGCCCCCACGCGGTAGATGTTGTGATACGAGCCAATCACCCAGATGGTGCCGGTTTCCTTGAGCACGCGCTGGCAGGCAGAGAGCCAGGCGCGGGTGAATGCATCGTATTCGGCAAAACTGGCGAATTTATCCCAGGCATCATCAACCGCGTCGACCCTGGATTGGTTGGGGCGGTAGAGTTCGTTCTGCAATTGCAGGTTATACGGCGGGTCGGCGAAAACCAGATCGACCGAATTCTCTGGCAGACTGGCCAGAATCTCGATGCAATTGCCGGGTAGGATGGTGTCGAGGGGCAGGTTGGGCATGGATGACTCTCTGTTTTGAACCGTTAAGCACCATCATTTTAGCCCAACTTTTGCGAATTGTTTACGTTTCAAACCTGCTTTATTGCCTACAATAGGGATTGTTTGTCACAAATATTTTATGACACTGGTCATGTTTGTCTGCCAGTCACAGTCGATTTTTTGGCGTTCATCCTATTAGAAAAGGCATTGTTCATGGCTTCCAACACCCCCGCTTCTTACCGCAACCTGGTTATTTATGAAGTTTACGTTCGCAACCACGGCCCGAATGGGACGTTTGCCGATGTCGAGGCCGACCTGGAGCGCATCCGCTCGATGGGCGTGGATGTGGTCTGGTTTATGCCGATCCATCCCATCGGCCAGTTGAACAAAAAGGGCAGCCTGGGCTGTCCATACTCGATCCGCGATTATCGCGGGGTCAATCCCGAATACGGCTCGCGCGAGGATTTTGCCCGCTTCATCGGCAAAGCCCACAGCCTGGGCCTGAAGGTGATGATCGATGTGGTCTACAACCACACCGCCCATGATTCCGTTTTGGTGGCCCAGCATCCTGAATATTTTCACCAGGACGCGCATGGACGACCTGTCACCACGGTCCCCGAGTGGTCGGATGTGATCGACCTGAAACATCCCCACCCCGGACTGACCGCTTATTTGATTGAGACGCTCCAGAGTTGGGCCGTTTTCGGCGTCGACGGTTTCCGCTGCGATGTGGCCTCGCTTCTGCCGCAGGAGTTCTGGCTGACCGCCCGCGCCGAAGTCGAGAAGGTCAAGCCGGGCGTGCTCTGGCTGGCCGAATCGGTGCATGCTTCTTTTGTGAATCATCGCCGCGAGCATGGCCTGACCGGCCTTTCGGACAGCGAGATTTATGCCGCCTTTGACATGACCTATGATTACGATATTTGGCCGATTTTCCAGCAGGCGGTGCGCGGGGTGGTTCCGGTCAAACGCTATCTCGAAGCCCTGCGTTTGCAGGATGCTATTTACCCGCAGAATTTTGTCAAAATGCGCTGCGCCGAAAACCACGACCAGTCGCGCATCATGAAACTGGCGCCCAGCCGCAGCCAGGCCCTGGCCTGGACGGCTTTCGAAGCCTTCAACCGCGGCGCGTTCCTGATCTATGCCGGCCAGGAAGCGGCTGCGGCGCATACGCCCTCCCTGTTTGATATCGACAAGGTCGAGTGGGGCGCTTACGAGCTGCAGCCCTTCCTGACCCGCCTGGCCGGGCTGAAGAAACACCCGGCCCTCGCGGGCAACCTGTACCTGCTTGCGGCGGAACCGGCCATCCAGGCGGCCTGGGTCGGGCTGGGCAAAGGATTGTATGGCGTTTTTAACACCAGCGGACAATACGGGCGGCTCGAAGTCCAGTTGCCGGATGGCGATTATCTCGACCTGTTGACCGATGCGCGCGTGCCGGTGCGCGGCGGTTCGCTGGAACTGCCGCTCGATGCGGTCATCCTTGAAGTGGAGCATCCGCGCCGTTACCAGCCGATGTCGTTTGAACTGCTCGACTATCACCTGCCGGTGACTTGAGTTTTGCTTGTCTTGGTTGAGTCCTGGGCAGCCTGCCTGGGACTTTTTCTTTTTCGTCCTGCGCCTCCATCCGCGGCGCTTTGTGTTATATCAGGGGAGAGTGCCCGGAACGGGCAACCCCTTTACCAGGAGATGTTCATGCGCAAACGAGTTGTGATTACCGGGCTGGGCTGTATCAGCCCGTTGGGAAACAGTGTCGACGAAGCCTGGCAGGCGCTCATGGCCGGAAAAACCGGCGCCGGGCCGATCACCCATTTCGATGCCAGCCAGCACAAAACCAAATTTGCCTGCGAGGTTAAGGATTTTGAGCCGGCGGCCTTGTTCGGCGGACGGGAAGCCCGTCGCATGGATCGTTTCACCCAGTTTGCCCTGGCGGCGGCCCGTCAGGCGCTCGACAATTCCGCCCTGGCTGTGGACGATTCCAACCGCGACCGGATTGGGGTGGTGGTCGGTTCGGGCATTGGCGGCATCGGCACGCTAGCCGAGCAGGTTGCGGTTTTGGCCGAGAAAGGCCCGGATCGGGTCAGCCCCTTCCTGGTGCCGATGATGATT
>JAEWVF010000005.1 GCA_023459215.1 Chloroflexota bacterium | reverse complement strand
GTCAGGCGGATGCTGGTCTCGGAGAGTTCCTGGGCTGCAAAAACCGTCAACTGGCGGATATCAAATTTTTCAGCCAGACGCGCGACGATTTCGGGGATCTGTCCCACCTGGGCCGGTTCGCCGATATTGATCGAGAGCGGCGCATCGATATAGGTCAGAACATCCCGCACCTGCCAGACCAGCCGTTCAGCGCCCTTGGCGGCGGTTTGCATCAGTTCGCGAATTTCATCGGCAGAAAGACGTTCCAGTTGCGAATTAATCAGCGAAACGCTGGAGGCTATCAGCGAGACCGGGGTGCGAAGTTTATGGGTAATGGTGTCATGGAAACGGCGAATATCCTGATAGATGGACATTTTCTCGGTGACATCACGCAGGCGCACGAT
This sequence comes from Chloroflexota bacterium, assembly GCA_023459215.1. Taxonomy (GTDB): domain Bacteria; phylum Chloroflexota; class Anaerolineae; order Anaerolineales; family Villigracilaceae; genus UBA8950. The sequence continues at coordinate 114,662 of JAEWVF010000005.1, read as the reverse complement.
GCGCTGGGTCTCCGCGCCGATGTCCGTATCCAACGCTTCCAGTACCATCCAGAATGCGCGCGCGTTGACATTTTCCGGGCGCATCAGGAAGCAGGGCGATGGATCGTCGAACCAGGTTTGCCAGGTTTCAGCCGGGCGGGCGATGTAATTGGCCTGGACAGCGGCAATAAAATCCAGCCCGGTTGGGTTTTCGGGCAGGTTGAGCATGTTGACGGCGCGCTCGTTGGCGTACTGGATGATGGCCAGGCTGTCGAGCAGGAGATACCCTTCCTGGGCATGGGTGGTTAGCCATTTGAAGCGTTCCAGGTCAGAAAACAGCTTGTCGTAGTGGCGCAGGCGGGTTAGGGGGCGGAGCCGCGCCAAAAACTCGAGCGCGTCGAAGGGCTTGCTGACGAAATCATCTGCGCCGGCGTCCAGGGCCTGGGCTTTGGCTTTGCGGTCAAAAGCATCGAGCATGACCAAAATCGGCGAGCCTCGCAGGTGGGCATCCAGGCGCAAACGGCGACAGATGTCAGCGCTGTCTGCATTGTCCAGGTTGGTGTCGAGCAGGATTACATCTGGCAGCAATTGGTGGGCAAACTGCGCTGCGGTCTCGGCTGTTTCGCAAAATTCCAGCGTGAAATCTTCATGGGTGCTCAGTAATTGTTCGAGATACTGCCGGGTTTTCGAATCCGAATAGATGACCAGGATGAGGCTGGTTCTTGGCTTTGCTGGTTTGATGCCGAGCGACTCTGGCTGCATAAACCCGATTTTAGCGAACTTTTCGTGTAATGCGCATTGAAAAAGGATGACAGAAGGCGGCCTGGCGCGCTTTTATCCCCATGGATAGGGCATATCTGAGCCAAGGCGCTTCAGTTCGTTTTTGCAAAATTCATCGATCATAGCTTGTTGTTCTCTTGTCAGCAATTCGTGCGAGTTGCCGCTCTTCCCATTTCGCAGCAGGGTGGGCTTTTTCTTGCCGCTCCTGGCGAACATCGGAATATTGGGGGAAAACTTATGATCGTTTGCTTTCATATACTCGAAATCGCTCTTAAGGATGACTTTTTGCAGTTGGGCTTCTGTCAGTTGCACACCCATTACTGAAGCGATTTTGACGATGGCGCTGGTCGGATCCTGTTTCATCGTTTCAAAGTTTAAATAGGCTATATTCGAGCGCGTGCGCCAGGGCCAATAACTGGCTGCGTGAGAAGCCCAGGAATCATAAGGCGATTCGTTTTGCAGGAATAATTCCAGGAATTCATCTAGGGAAAGCTCCATCCCTTCAAAGGGGGTAAATGCCTTGAAGAAGTAATAGCTGGATACAAAGGCATCCTTTGGGTCGCGCACGATGATGATGTACTTGGATTCGGGGTTGTAGGGGACGAAATCGCTTTCCAGGTGGGTTTTTATCACCCGCAGGCCGGTTGGCGAAATCTTCTGCGGACTTTCATCGTTGAGTGGAATGCCGATTCGCGCGGGGACATCCGGCCAGGGGACGAGATCGTGGATGTAATCGAATTCTGCTTCACCATAATAGGCGATTTGCTGGGCGATTTGGAGCGCCCAATACGTGCCGCTCTTGGCATAGGTGCAAACAAATACATCATTGCGGGACGGCTTGTACCCGTAGAAGACAGTTTTCTTATAGCGGGGCGGTTGTGTCGTTTGGTTGAAAACGCGCACAACATCTTTGTATCTTTTGAGTTTATAGAAAACCCAGGCCCGACCCATCAAGAATAAGAAAATAATCAGGTTGGAAATTTTCTTGCTCATTGCGATGTTCTCCTTCTTGAATTTGACGTTGTCTTTGCGATGATTTGAGTGCGACCATCCGTTCGAGATGGCTCAGTGGTCAGGGAAAGCATTTTGTGACGGCTATATTTTAATTTTCCACAAGGCGGGGCTGGTTATTGCCCGACTATAACAAGATGGATGCGCTGGGTAAATAGTAAATTTGGTTGGGTTTTGCCGAATCCGCCGAGCAGGAAGCCACTTTTGCGGCTATGTTTTGCTTGGCATCGGCGGTAAAATTGAGCAATTTTGTCGCTATTTTTGTTTGAAATGATCCCACATTCAAGATTGGAACATGCCATGAAACCCAAAGGTTTTACCACCCGTGTCCTCAACGTTTCCCATAGCAAAAGCGATCCGTATGGCGCTTTGCAAATGCCGGTGTATTTTTCGAATGCTTTTGAGTTTGCCAGCGCCGATGACCTGTCGGCGGCCTTCATGGGAACCAAGCCTGCCCACGTTTACAGCCGCGGGTCCAACCCAACGGTTGAGTATTTTGAACTGCGCATCAAGGAGATGACCGGGGCGGTCTCGGTTACAGCTTGCGCCTCAGGCATGGCCGCGATCAGCAATGTGATTATGACCGTGCTATCGGCCGGCGACACCATTCTGACTACTCGCTACCTGTTTGGCAATACCGTTTCCCTGCTTGAGAGCACATTCGAACCGTTCGGGGTCAAATTCAGTTACGCCGATATGAGTTCCCTGGCGGATGTGGAGCGCAGGATCGATCCAACCGTCAAGATGATCTTCCTCGAGACGATTGCCAACCCGCAGATGGAGGTGGCTGATATCCGTGCCCTGGCGGATCTGGCAAACCGACATAATATCTTGCTGGTGGTGGATACAACTTTAACCCCGCCGTATGTTTTCGATGCCAGGGGGCATGGCGTCCACCTGGAAGTGCTGAGCACCACCAAATTTGTTTCCGGCGGCGGCACTTCGGTGGGTGGGTTGGTTCTTGATCACGGAACTTTCGATTGGGCAAAGAACAAGCGCGTCTCCCCGCTGGTGGAAAAACATGCTTCCCTGGCTTTCCAGGTCAAATTGCGCAAGGAAGTTTATCGCAATACCGGGGCCTGCCTTGCGCCGATGAACGCCTTTCTGCAAACCATCGGCCTGGAAACCCTGGCCTTGCGCATGGATCGCGCCATTGAAAATGCCCAGCGGTTGGCGGCCTGGCTCGAGACCCAGCCGCGGGTTAGCGTGGTTAATTATCCGGGCTTGGTTTCATCGCCTTTCTACGAAATTGCCCGGCGACAGTTTGGGGGCAAGCCTGGCGCTTTGTTGACTTTCGATGTTGCCTCGGCTCGCGAGTGTGTGGATGTGATGAACCGCCTGAAGTTTATCCGCCGCGCAACCAATTTCAACGATAACAAATCCCTGGCCATCCACCCCTTTCACACGATTTATGTTGAATTTCCGCCTGAGAAACGCCTGGAATTGGGCATCCGTGAAGGCATGATTCGCTTGAGCGTTGGGATTGAAGATTACGACGATCTGCAAGCGGATTTGGAACAGGCTTTGAGCGGGTAATTGAATCAAAAACGCCGCTTTATGTTGAGCGGCGTTTTTTGATTCGTGAAATATCAATAAATGGGCAAGCTTTGATCCACATCCCGCGCCCAGGCGTTGATGCCGCCTTGCAGGTTCTTGACCCGCTTGAACCCGGCGCTGGCGAGGAGTTCTAGGGCACGCGCAGAACGCGTTCCGGCCTTGCAGAGCACAACCATATCCCGGGCCGAGTCAAGCTCCGAAAGGCGCGCAGCGAGTGTACCCAGCGGAATGTTAATCGCCTCCGCCAGCGCCGAGATTTGCAGTTCGTGCGGCTCGCGCACATCCAGCAGCAGCGGCGGGTTCGATTCACTTAATCGGCGGGCAAGCTCGCGGGCGGAAATGTCCCACTCGGCCCCGGCGGAGCCGCTCTCGTGGTCATGGCCGGGGACGCCGCAGAATTCCTCGTAGTCGATTAGTTCCTTGATGTCCGCGTTAGGGCCGCACACGCGGCATTTTGGATTCTTGCGCAGGTTAACGAAATCGAACGACATATCAAGCGCATTGTAGAGTAGCAGCCGTCCGATAAGTGACTCGCCAACGCCCAAAATCAATTTGAGCGCCTCGGTGGCCTGGATGCTGCCAATCGTCCCCGGCAGGATGCCGAGCACGCCGCCCTCGGCGCAGGTTGGCACCATTCCGGGCGGAGGCGGTTCGGGGAATAGGCAGCGGTAGCACGGTCCTTCTTTGGCAAAAAAGACGCTGGCCTGACCGTCAAAGCGGAAAATGGAGCCGTAAACGTTGGGTTTACCTAGAAAGACGGCTACATCGTTGCTTAAATAGCGGGTGGGGAAGTTGTCGGTGCCGTCGATGATGATATCGTAAGGGGTGGCAATTTCGAAAGCGTTGGCCGATGTGAACGGGACATTGTACGCATCAACCTGGATGTCGGGATTCAGGTCGAGCAGCCGCGCTTTGGCGCTCTCGACCTTGAGCTTGCCGACCGTGCTGGTGCCATGCACCACTTGCCGCTGGAGGTTGGTCGCGTCGACCACGTCGTAATCAACCAACCCAATGCGACCGACGCCGGCGGCAGCCAAGTAGAGCGAAATGGGCGAACCAAGTCCGCCGGTGCCGATGACCAGCACCGAGGCCTGTTTCAGCTTTCTCTGGCCTTCCAGCCCCACTTCGGGGATGAGCAGGTGGCGCGAGTAGCGCAGGATTTCTTCGTGAGAGAGTTCCATGTTTCTTCCAGAATCTGGAGATTTGGACTCCAAAGTCTCCCGACTTTGGAATTACCCGCCAGTGATCGAGGGCAGGATTTTTACAATATCTTCCTCGCCAACTGGTGTTCCTAACCCTTGCAGATCGCGGATGTTGTCAGCATTTACGAACAGGTTGATATGGCGGCGGACCTGTCCCTTGGCATCGAAGATGTGACTGTGGATTTTCGGATATTTTTGCGAAAGGTCAGCCAGCATCGCGCCGACCGTCTGCCCCTCAAGGCGGATTTCAGTTTGGTTTTCGAGATAGTATTTTAGTAGGGCAGGGACGCGTAAGGTCGGCATGGGATAAGTATACACAGAAACAGGCGGATAAGGGAAAAAATCCCTGGCCGCCTGTTCCTGTGTATGGTTTATGACAATCTAAATCACGAAATCAGCTTCTTGCCAGGCATCATCCACCGGGGCATGGACATGGTGAGGGTGCGAGTGAACCTCGACGCGGCCTTCCAGTTCGTCTACGCGCGCCATCAGGTCTTTGATGGCGACCGCGAAAACATCCGGCAGGGAAGTGTGATTCAGGTCCGGGGCATCGCTGGCCTGGTGGGGTTTTGTGCGCTTGATGATTTGACCCGGTACACCGACCACAACTGAATTTTCCGGCACCGATTTGACCACAACGGCGTTGGCGCCAATCCGGCTATCTGCGCCGATGATAATATTCCCAAGTATTTTCGCGCCTGCGCCGATAGTGACCCGCTCACCGATGGTCGGGTGACGTTTACCCTTCTCAAGTGAAGTTCCGCCTAAGGTTACGCCATGATACAGGGTGACCTCGTTGCCCACTTCGGCGGTTTCGCCGATAACCACACCCATACCATGGTCGATGAACACTCGCTGGCCGATGGTTGCGCCGGGGTGGATTTCGATGCCGGTCAGCCCGCGTGCAAGTTGCGAGAGCCAGCGTGCCGGCAGTTTCGCGCCATGCGCCCACAGCCAGTGGCTGATGCGGTGAATCCAGATGGCGTGCAGGCCGGGGTAAAGCAGCGCGATTTCCAGCCGCGAGCGCGCCGCCGGGTCGCGTTGCAGGGCCGATTTCAGGTCATCGCGCACCAGGGCGAAGAATCCCGGCGTGGGGTTCAATTTTTGGGGTTGGGTTAAATGGGCTTGCATAAAAAACTCCGTGAATAGGTGTCAGGTGCGAGGTGTCAGATATCAGGTGTTCTATAATGCCCGCGGATGAGAATTGCGCGTTCCTGCTCTAAAAAAAGCGCAATTCTCATCCGTAACGGGTATATTTCAAGGCCAGTGGTTTGACCTGACACCTGACACCTAAAAAAACTGACACATCAATCTGCTAAATGCGCGTACAACGCCGACGATAAATAGCGCTCGCCAAAGGATGGGATGATAACCACGATTAACTTCCCGGCGTTTTCGGGCCGCGCAGCTACTTGCAGCGCCGCCCAGGTTGCCGCGCCGGATGAGATACCCACCAGGATGCCCTCTTCTTTGGCCAGGCGGCGGGCCACATCCATCGCATCTTCATCGGACACGCGCACAATTTCATCGTAAATTTGGGTGTTTAAAACTTGCGGCACAAAGCCTGCCCCGATGCCCTGGATTTTGTGGGGGCCTTTTGCGCCGCCTGAAAGCACCGGCGAGGCGTCCGGCTCGACAGCGACCACGCGCAGCGAGTTCTTGCGGCTCTTAAGCACCTCGCCCGTGCCGGTGATTGTCCCACCCGTGCCGATGCCTGAGACCAGGATGTCCACCTGTCCATCGGTATCCCGCCAGATTTCCTCAGCCGTGGTGTTGCGGTGGATTTCGGGGTTGGCCGGGTTCTGGAATTGCTGGGGCATGAAATATTTTTCTGGGTCAGAGGCGACCAACTCTTCGGCGCGTTTGATTGCCCCGCCCATACCTTCCGGGCCGGGGGTCAGCACCAGTTCGGCGCCATAAGCGCGTAGCAACATCCGCCGTTCCTTGCTCATCGTTTCGGGCATGAACAGGACACAACCATAACCTTTGGCCGCAGCCACCATGGCCAGCGCGATACCGGTATTGCCGCTGGTTGGCTCGACGATGGTTTGTCCCGGCTTGAGCAGGCCGGCCTTTTCGGCGGCATCGACCATCGCAAAGCCGATGCGGTCTTTCACACTTTTGGCCGGATTGTAGAATTCCAGCTTGAGCACCACCTGGGCCTGACTGGTGTTCAAACGGTTCAGGCGCACCAGCGGGGTATTGCCGATCAGTTCGGTAACGTTCGCAGCGATTTTCATATTGAAAAGTCCTCCAATTCAAGTTGTTTGATCAGGGTTTCGGCGTTGGTGACGCCATGATTGACATAACGCGGTTTTCCACTGGCATCGATCACAAAAGTGGTCGGCACGCTCATCACGCCCCATTCCTGAGCCAGCTCAGGTTGGACGCTTGCATCCACCTCGATAACCTGGAACCATTGGCCAACCTTGCCCTTGATCCGCTCAATGGCCGGGCGCTGGACGGTTTTGCACGGAGCGCAGGTTGGGGTGGTGAAATAAACCAGTGCGGGCAGGCCGGGACGGTAGGATGCGAATCGGGCCACTTTGCTCTCTGCGCGTTTGAGCGTGAAGCGGTTAAACAGGATGAAACCCGCTACGCCCAACCCGCCCAAGGCTGCCGCTATGATAAGCCGCTCCAAAATCTCAGGGTTCATCCGTTAACCTTCCTTGGGGCGGAAGCCGGGAACCGATCCGGCCGGGGCCTGCTTCGAGAAACCGGGAACCCGGAAGCGGGCCAGCCAGTAATACATAAAGCATCCGGCGCAGAACCCGCCGAATGCGTTCAGCGCGGCCAGTGCGGCGACCATCCACACCAGTCCCCAACCCAGAACGGATGCGCCGCTAAAAAGCGCCAGTGTGCCGCCGAGCATGAAGATGCCACCCAAACCCTGGGCGAAGCGATGCGGTTCGGGGTTATCCGCGATAATATCTGGCTGGTAACGGACAATGTTGCGAAGGGCCAGCCCAAAAAAAGGCTTGCCGGCGATTGCGCCAGCCAGCATTACGGCGGCGACCAGTGCGGCCAGCCAGGGCTGATCAAGGACGAAGGCCAGTATGTTCAGGCTGATAATGGTAAGCTGGTTGACTTTCAGTGCGGCGTGATCTACTTTTGTGGTTATTTCGCTCATAGTTTCCTCATCAACGGGTAAAAATAAAACCAACTGACCAATGATTCCCTGCTGAGGCAGGAAAACAAAAAGAACGGCGGCGAACGCCATGCGACGATAGGGATGTCACATGCGGGATTCGCGTACCGTTCTTCGGTCAGTTGGCGTTGGTTTCTTTAACGAAGCGACGGTACTTACGAAGCCCGCCGCATACAGGAGCAAAAGTTCATCCGAGTTTCTCCAGAGTTTATTAGATAATTTTGATAAATATTATTCAAGTTTGATAGATTTGTCAAGACAAAAGCTGAAACGCTAACAAAACGTTTATGCTTGCCACCCGTTTGTGATGTTTTTGGAACCCGGTACAATGATTCGGTAATACTTCAACAACGTTGTTGTAACGGCTCGAAAGGTTGGGTGTGCTATCCTGTAAAAAATTTGTGATGCTTTGTTGCGTTGTATTTCAGGCGCTCATTATTCACAATCCATCAAACCACAAGGAGTCTCTGCTATGAAAATGCCAAAATGGCTGGTTGTGTTCTTTGTACTTGCATTGATGCTGCAACTCACTGCGTTGACCGTTGGCGCGGCACCGCTTGCGCCCCAGGTGGTCACTTCTGCCTCGGTTTCGCTGTCTACCCCGGCCCCGGCTGTCGGGCAGGTGGGCGGCGAGGTGATTTTTGACCTGGTTTTCTCGGCAACGAATGTCACCCCTGGTGTTTCTGGGGCCGAGGTTTATGTGGCTTATGATCCGGCTTTTGTTTCGCCGCTTGGTTCGCCGCAGACAACCACGGAAATCCTTTCGGGTTTCTTCGGCACCCCGAATGTCAGCATCAACGAGATTCTGCCTGCGGCGCAATGCCCCGGTGGAACCCTGCCGTGTATTCACCTGGTTTTGGCTGGCACCCCGCAGAGCAACCAGACGGGTTTTGCGGCGCGTTTCCATTTCCGTGGAACGGCTGAAGGCTCAACCTGCTTCTCGATCCTGCAATCCAGCCTGGTTAATGCAGACGGGTTTGCCGTTACCCATACCGCCGGTGGTCAGCAATGTGTGACCCTGGAATACGCTGTTGACGTGACCGGCGTTGTCAATCGCCAGGGCGTTCCCGCTAATCCGAACACTGGCGGTGGAACACTTTCCTGCACAAGCATCGCGGTTACTGGGGCTGCAACTCCCGCCCAGACCATTTACACCAATGCCTCCGGCGGATTCAGCGTTCCGAACCTGCCCTTGGATACCTTCACCTTCCGCGCTTCGTATCCCGGCTACCTGGCTTCGCAAAAATCGGGCGTGGCGCTGAGCAGCAGCCAGCTTAACCTGATTTTGACCACCATTTCCCTGCGCGGCGGGGATGTTAATGGGGACGGCGTCATCAACATTTTGGATGTGGGCCTGATTATCAGCAAGTTCGGTCAGACCGGCGTTGCTGTGCGCTCCGCATCCCTTAATTGCACCGTGGCCGATGAACCGGCAGATATCAACGATGATGGCCGGGTTAATATTAGCGATTTGGCGATTTTGTCCGGCAACTGGGGACAGGTCAGCCCGCTCGTCTGGCCATAGGAATGTGATAAGCTTGTTTCCTATGCATAGCAAGAAGAAATTGCACGTATTTTTGATCGACGGAGTTGTTTATGTGGCGTACTAAGAATCTGATAGGGGTTTGGCTTATCTTGTTCCTGGCGTTGGGTTCCCTGGCCAACCATACGCCGGCTTTTGCCCAGGCGGGTACGGTTGTGCGGATCGATCCGGCAACGCTGACACTACAGGCTGGCGGTACAGCCGAGGCGTTTGTCCGCGTCGATAATGTAACCGGCTTGACCGCCTTTGAGATTCACCTGGCGTTCAATCCCGCGGTTGTGGAGGTGGTTTCCTTAAGCAATGGCGGGTTTTTGGTTGCAGATTTCTCGGTGCAGAACACTTTCGACAACCTTGCCGGGACAATCGACTATGCCATTGCGCAGTTGAGCGGTTCTCCTGCCCAGGGCAGCGGCGCTTTGTTGAAAATCACCTTCCGCGCCAAGGCGAATGGCAGTTCTGCGGTAACGTTGCGATCTGTCCAGGCGGCCCCTGCCGGGCTATTGCTGGCGGATTCGAACGGGGCATCTATTGCTGCAACCTGGGTTGCGGGCGCTGTGACAGTCGGCAGCGGACAGGGCGCTACCGCTGTTCCTCCCACTGCTACTCCCTCCATTTCGCCGACCGTTGCTGTTACTTCGGCGGTTACTCCTGCTACCGCAACCCCCACGCCAACCGCTACGGTAACTACTCCTCCCGTGGTGGTTGTTGGTGGTGGAACGCATACGGTGCGCTGGGGCGAGACGCTGTACTGCATCGGGCGCGCCTATCGTGTCGATCCGTGGGCCATTGCCAGAACCAATAGCATTTGGTGGCCCTATCTGATCTTCCCCGGACAGAAATTGGCCATCCCGAATGTGGCCTGGGCGCAGGTACCCTCCGGGCCGGTTTGCCAGACCCAATTCACCCCGGTTCCTGTTACGCCTACGGTTACCTCGCCTGCGCCAACCAGTCCAACCCCGACCCAGGTTGTGGCAACGGTTACGCCTGTGCCCGCAACGCCTCTTGCGTGCCGCGCATACCATACGGTGCGCGCCGGCGAAACTCTCTATCGGATCGGCATTAACTATGGCGTGCCCTACGAAGAGATCGCTCGCGCCAATCAGCTCTCCAACCCGCGCCTGATCTATTCCGGCCAGCGCCTGTGCATTCCGTAAAAGCTGCCATGGACAACTTTTTACGCGTTGCCAAGTTTGTTTCAGGGTTGCTGCTGATGCTGATTTTGTTGGCTGCTTGTGGCCCGTCTGGCCCGACGCTGAGTCTGATCTCGGATAAGGGTGCGGTTAGGGTTGGGGACTCCTTCCTCGTCACCTTGCAGGCGGAGCAAATCAGCGGGTTGACAGCCGCCGAGGCGCACCTGGCGTTTGATCCGGCGCTGTTGGAGGTGGTTGCGGTTCAGGATGGCGATTTCCTGCAGCCCGACTTTGTGGTTCAGAACGTTTTCGATAATTCGGCGGGAACGATTGATTACGCAGTTGCCCAACTGGATCGTCCTGCGGCTGAGGGAAGCGGCGCTGTGATGGTGGTTGAGTTCCGCGCCAAGATGGCTGGCAATACCTTGATTCGCTTCCGTTCCACGCCTGCGGCTTCGGCTGGCGCTTTGCTCGCGGATGCAGACGGTCGCGCGATCCAGGTTTCTCTTGGAGAGGCCAGCATCAACATTAACCCTTGATTCGTATTGGAAAAAAAGAGCAGGCCCGGATTTTCCGACCTGCTCTTTTTGGTTAAACAAAAAAGGATAGGGATTATCCTATCCTTTTCCTGTGCGCTGGAGAGGACTTGAACCTCCACGGCTCTCGCCACATGGCCCTCAACCATGCCTGTCTGCCAGTTCCAGCACCAGCGCAAGCAGGGCAATATTATAATCGCCTTCGCTATGCTGTCAAGCAACAAAACAGGCAATTCTGGATGGAAAAAGGCTTATGAGCGAATGTCCAAAATCTCTTTGACATGCGGGTCAATGGCCTGTTTGACCTGCTCCAGATCAAGACCTTGAACCTTGAACGTAACCATCTTGTTGGAAGAATCTTCACCAGTAAAGACACCAAAGGCAACGACATTGCCTTTTAGCAAGGCAATCGCTTTGGATAATTCGGCCAATGTGCCGGGCTTATCGGTCAGGAGCGCAGTCACGCGCACGCCCATCTCGCGCGCGCCCATCAGTTCAAGGAAGAGCTTGAAGAGATCGGTTTCGGTCATGATGCCAACGACGTAGCTGTCGCGCATGACTGGCAGCCCGCCGATTTTATTATCGGCCATGATGCGCGCTGCCTGTTCGATGGGGGTATCTTCGGTGACGGTCATCACATTTTTGGTCATGACCTCCGAGACTTTGATTTTGCTCAAAAGATAGTTCATCTCCCAGATTGACAGGGTTGTTGCCGCCGAGGGAGAAGCATTCATCAGGTTGCCTTCTGTTACGATACCGACCAGTTTTCCATCCTTCACAACCGGGGCGCGGCGAATATGTTCTTTTTTGAACAGGTTGACCGCCTCGGTGATAGGCATGTCGGGGCTGATTGTAATTACCGGTTTGGACATTCTTTCGCCAACGAGCATGAGTGCCTCCTTGAAATTTATATATGGGTCAAATTGGATAAACTTCTGTATTTATTATACAGTCAGGATGGAGATTTGGCGTGAACTTGTTTAGCGAATAGGATAAACCATCTCGGCGGTTTTTGCTTCATCCGGCCAGATAATTTGTTTGCTGAGATTGTTTTCTGTTATGAATTGCCATTGGGTGTAAATCATTTTGTGCCCGAGCTGCAGCCCATGTGAATTGTTGGCCCGCTCGAAGCGGATCGGCCCAAAGAACGTGACCATATTGATGTTGTCGAGCGCGGTTTTGAGTTTTGCATACTCAAGCGAGTCAGCCTCCAGGATTGCTTTTTCCAGGATCAGTCCTGCGGCATAGCCACCGGCGGCGTGATAGCTTGGCTCTGTTGCGTAGGCTGTTTGGTAAGCCTGGTTGAATTCGAGAACTCCCGGTCCGAAATCCGGCTGGATTTGAACAGATGGCTCCCATTGACTGGCGCCGATGATGCCCGCCGCAGCCTGACCGATGTTGGCAAAACTGGCATCGCTGGGCGCAACCAGCAAGGCCATAAATTTGACCCGCAGCGAGTTCTCATAGGCCTGTCGTGCCAGCGCCTGGCCATCCAGCAAGTGCCCACCTCCGAGAATGGCATCCGGGGCAAGCTCGATTAATTTTTTTATCAGTGGCACAAAATCGGTCGTATCGCTGCTATAGCTTTCGAAAACCACAATTTCAAAACCCTTGGACTCGGCATGTTTTTTCAGCGATTCAACCACGCTGGTGGAAAAGCGGTCATTTTCAAAAACAATGGCGATTCTTTTTGCTTGCGGATCTCTTTCAGCGAGCAGGTCGAGCGCATCGTTCAAATATTTGCTGGCGGGAGTGTAAACCTGGTAAATGCCCTGGTAACCTTTTTTGAAAATACTGTCAGACGCTGCGCCTGGGGCAATCATGATTTTCTGATACTTGTCTGCGATGGGAGCGGCAGCGTCAGCCAGTGTCGAAGAATACGGGCTGAAGAAGAAATTTACATTATCTTCAAAAACCAGTTTTTCATATAGTCCCGCTACTTGTTCAGGATCAGATTGGTCGTCGTAAAATTTTGGTTCGAACTTGATGATTGTGCCGTCTTTGAGGGTGATTCCACCGCGTTGGTTAACGGTATTCATCCACAGCAGGATACCGTTACTCTGGTTTTTCGCTTCCTGACTAAGGCTTCCGGTTAACGAAGTGGTAAAACCAATTACCACAGTTTTTTCTTGAGCGCTCTGGGTGGGCTGGATGCGGGCTGGCAGTTCCGGTTGTCCCTGGACGGGCGTAGCCTTGGCTGGCGCGCAGCCAGTCAGGAGCAAGCCAATCAAAAGAATTAATGTTGGAAAATTATTCAACCTTGTCATGCTTCATAACCTCCTCAAGGTGTTGACAAAATTAGATTTCAAACCGATAACCGATGCCGCGCTCGGTTTGGATGTAAACGGGCTGCAAAGGGTCTTTTTCGATCTTTTGTCTTAGTTTGCCCATGTAAACCCGTAAATATTCTGCTTCCTCGCCATACTCTGGCCCCCAGACGTTTTGCAAAATGGCCCGATGGGAAAGGGTTTTGCCTGCGTTTTTCATCAGGTAAACGAGCAGGTTAAACTCGGTTGGGGTGAGATCGATCTCTTTATCTTCGGCTGTGACTTTGTGGCGCACCAGGTCGGCAGTAATCCCGCGGAAGGAAAGGCTTTCCTGTTCGGGCTGGGCCTCGCTCCAGCGTGCCCGCCGTAAAACAGCCTTAACCCGGCTAAGCAGTTCCCCGATGCCGAAGGGCTTGGTCAGGTAATCGTCTGCGCCGAGGTCGAAGGCTTTTACTTTATCGCTTTCTTCGCCCAGCGCAGTCAGGATGATGATCGGGACTACCGATATTTGACGGATGCGGCGGGTGGCTTCCAGCCCGTCCATGTTAGGCATCATTACATCCAGGATAACCAGGTCGATGTGCTGCGACTGGAAGATGGATAATCCGTCTGCGCCGTTGGCCGCAACGGTGACATTGTAGCCGCGCACCTCAAGATTGATGCGCACAAAATCCCTCAGGGATTTTTCATCATCGATGACAAGAACAGCAGGGGAAGTTGGCATAGTCCTCAGGCAGTGGTTAAGGTGAGAGGAATGGAAAAGGCGAAACAAGCGCCGGTAGCGCGCGGTTCAACCCAGATTTCGCCGCGATGGGCATTGATCAGACCACGGCAGATGGCCAGCCCCAATCCGGTGCCGCCAGCACCGCGCGAGAATAGATTGTCGATCCGGTAAAAAGGATCGAAGATGCGTTCGCTCTGTTCAGGGGCGATACCTGGGCCGTCATCTTCAACCCTGAAAATCAATTTGTCGCTGATGCGTGAGACCGAGATGGTGATGTTAGCGTTCTCCCCGGCATACTTGGCTGCATTTTCAAGCAGGTTGCGTAACACGGTTTCCAGGCGGGGCTCATCCGCATAAAGCGGAGGCAGGTTGGGGGCCAGGCTGATGTGCAGCCGGTGCCCTGGCGGATTGAGCGAACGCTTGGCGGCATGTTCGATAATTTCTTCTATCTTACACTCAACTGGTTGAATTTGAAGGCTTCCAGCTTCCAATCTTGAAAGGTCGAGCAAATTGTTGACCAGGTCGCTCAGGCGGTCTGCTTCGTCGGAAATAATCTCTAGGAATTCATGTGTAGAAACTTTGTCCCAGGTAACATCTTCGGCAAGCAAGGTGCTGGCGTAACCCTTGATGGCTGCCAGCGGGGTGCGCAACTCGTGGGAAACGGTGGAAATCAGGCTGGTTTTCATCCGGTCAATTTCGCGGTCTGCGCTGATATCCTGGATGATGATGCCGCGCCCGATTGAAACCTTGTTCAGGTCGGTAACATCGAAAGCGTGGAAGCGCAGGAAAAGCTCGCGGCCTTTGATGACTGCATTGACCTCAGCATCCTGGATGTGGGCCTCGGATAGCTTCTTTTCAACCTGTTTGCGCACCTTTTCGGGCTGTTTGAGCTGGGAAAGTATCCTGGATAACACCCGCGTCAACGTTGTTTCCATGATCTCGGAATTTTGCAAGTTGGCCAGTTCGGCCACACGTCGGTTGGTGTAAATCACATCCCCGTGCAAATCGCCGAGAATAACCCCATCCTGCATGGATTGGATCAATGCTTCCAGGCGGCGTGTCTGTTCTTTCAGGCGCTGGTCAGAGTGGGCGTAAAGGGCTGCATTTTCCATGGCCATGGCGGCATGGTTGGCAAAGTTGGCCAGCAACTGAATCTCGTTGTTGCTGAATTCGTAAGGCTCGGGATGGAAAACCAGCAGCGCGGAGGTGGGGTGATATTTGTTCTTGAGGGGCACCGCCAGGATGGAGCGGTAACCGCCATCACGCGAACGGGGCAACAGGGGCGCAAACTCAGGGTCGGCCTCCGTATCGATGATTTGGGCGGGTTTACCCGATCTGATTGCGCGCATGGCCGCTGAAGTTTGCGATTCGGCCGGTTTGAAGGTTGCTTTCTCGATATATTGTTTCGACAGCCCGCGGCTGGCCTTGACGCGGTATTGACCAGTCTGCTCATCGAACACAAATATCGCAATTTTTTTGACATTCATCAGCCGTTCGACTTGCTCCAGGATGCGGTTGAGCACTTCCCGCGTGTCGAGCGAGGAGACCACCGCTTGGCTGGTTTCGAGCAAGGTAGCCTGCTCGTTGATGCGCGCCTGGATCGACTTTTCCATGCGAATCAGGCTGGTAATCAACTCACCAAGCTGGTCACGCCGTTCAGCCATGAGCGCCATGTGTTCACGTTGTTTTTTTGATATTTCTTTGTTTTCGCCGATTAGCTGGCTGATGGTTGCGAGATGTTCGATGGGCTTCAGCACCCGCCGGTGGAGAACATTCCAGAACAGGATGCCGATTCCAGCAAAAGCGAGAAAGGTGGTCAGGGTGATTAGTCGCAGCGAAGCCTGCTGGGAGAAAGCCTGCGCGGTCGGTCTGCTGGTCACAACCGCCCAGCGCACATTGGGGATGGGTGTGTAAGTGTAGAGCTGCTCGACGCCGCCGGCGTCGGCTGCGATTTGGGAACTGGTCTGGCCCTGGAGAACATCCAGCGCGATGTCAGGCATGATGCTGTTGATACCCGCCATGAGTTGCGCCGCTTCGGCGTGGCCGACTACATGGCCGGTATGGTCGATAATGAATATCTGCAATCCCTGAGGCTGCCCTTGCTCCTCAATTACCTGCCGCACCGTTGCGCTGAACCCTTCCAGTTTGATGTTCGTGGCAATTAGCCCCAGGAAAACACCATCGCGGGTGCGGATTGGCATGACAGCGGTCGCTACGGGCAGACCGGTTGTGGGAGAGATGCGCGCTTCCGAGAGAAAAGCGGCCTCGCTCTTTTGCGCTTTTTGAAAATAAGCCCGAAAAGAGAAATTGGAACCAATCGTCGAATTCGCCCCGGCGGGGTAGTGGTAGATCATGTTGCCGTTGCTGTCGAGACGGTAGATTAGGTCAATATCCGGGCGGCTGCCCTGGACGATTGAGAAAAGGGTTTGCAACTCAACCATCGCATCGGAGCGCACTGCCGGGTAACGGCTCAACTGCTCAACGGCGTTCAGCGCGTTGCCGATGGCCATATCGGTTTGTTGGGCAATCGCTTTGGCCAAGGCCAGGTCGCGCGAAGTCACTTCTTCCTGAATGCGCCGGCTTTCGATGACATCAAACACAACAATAATGCTTAAAGCCGGGACGACTAGAAGCAGGTAAAGGGTTAATAGTTGCAGGCCAAAATCATGGCGGAACTTTTGGTAAAACATTTATCCTTCTGCGAATTGATACAGAACCCGGGCCATGTGGCGGGCATGTTTGAGATACAGGTCAAGGCGGATGTTTTCGTTCGGGGCGTGGGCGCGCGTATCGGGATATCCCAGCCCGGCAGTTGCCACCGGCAAACCAAGATCATGCACGAAGGGATGGTTGGGGCCGGAGCCGCCGACCATTGGCACAACCTCCATTTTCGATTCGTAAATCTCTTCGGCGCTATCGATGACGATTTTGATGAACGGATCGTCCGGGTCGGTGCGCGCAGCAGGTTCGCCCCCAAGGAAGCTGATTTTTACATCGCTGAAGCCTTGCTGATCGAGATGGGCGCGCAGCAGTTGCAGGCATTTTTCCGGGGTTTGGTTGGGTACCAACCGAAAGTCGACTTTGGCCAGCGCCTGGGCAGGCTGGACGGTTTTCGAGCCAGGCCCCTGATAGCCGCTGGTCAGGCCGCAGATGGTGCAGGTCGGTTCGAAAACTTCGGCCAGGGCCAATTCCAGGCCGCCGGTCAGGCCTTTCAGGAATTCCTTGACGCCAAAACGTTGTTTGTATTCTTCGGCCAGGTCGGGCAGGGCTGCCATCAGTTCGCGGTCGCGCGGCGACGGGGCGACGACATCTTCGTACCAACCCGGAATGCGGATGCGCTCGTCAGGTCCTTTCAGCGTGGACAAGGCCCAGGTTAACCGCCAGGCAGCATTCGGGAAGATCGATCCGCCCAGGCCTGAATGGACATCGATCGCAGCGGTTTCGACCGAGAGTTCCACATAGCAAATTCCGCGCAATCCGAGATATTGCATGGGGATTTCGCGGTGGTCAACGCCGCCGAATTCCCAAACACAGGCATCGGCAGCCAGTTTTTGCTTGTTTTCTTTGATGAAATCGTGCAGGTGAACGCTGGATGTTTCCTCTTCACCTTCGATAATGAATTTGACATTGCAGGGCAGCTCGCCCTCGGCAGCCAGGATGGCGTCGAGGGTGTGCAGGCGCGCGGTCAGGTGGCCTTTATCATCGCTGACCCCGCGTCCGTAGAGTTTGCCATCCCGCAAGGCCGGTTCGAAGGGTGGGGTATCCCATAACTCAAGCGGTTCAGCCGGTTGAACATCGTAGTGGTTGTAAAAGAGCAGGGTTTTGTCGTTGCGGCGGCCTTTGCGCTCGGCGAAAACAACCGGAGCGCCAGGAGTGGGCATGATTTCCACCTCGAAGCCGCGCTTTTCCAAAATCCCGGCGACCAGGGCGGCGCATTCCTGCCTCCCCCAATTCTGGGCGCCAACACTGGGTTGGGCAACCAGTGTGGAGAGTTCTGCGACACTTTCATCAAGATGTTCTTCGAGATATTGCTCGATTTTTGAGTAATTGCTCATGTCAAGCCTCTTCTTTGCCCGGTTATAAACCAAACAGCCAGCCGAGTGAGAGTGAACCAGCGTAGGCGACCATGGTCATTTTGATTAATTGTCCGCACCATGCTGCCAGCAGGAACTTCCAGAAGGGGAGTTTTAGCGCTCCTGCTGCAATGGATGCCAAATCGAAAAACGGATTAGGGATGGACGACAGAGCGAAAATTGCAATTGCGCCATATTTTTTTATGAATGGCTCCAGGCGCGCATAGATTTGCGTATTTTCAACAACAGTTCGCCCGCCAATCCCGGCCAGGTAGCCGGTGATTTCTCCGATTGCGGAGCCGGTGCCGGCAAAAAGCGCAACCAGGAGTGGGTTGAAAACGCCAGCCATGCCAAAGACAATGGCCAATCCGGGCGCCGGGAAGATTACCGTAGCGCTGGAGAGCATCGCCACCAGGAAGATGCCAGGGTAGCCGTATACGGCCAGATCGTCGGCCCGGTCGCGGATGCTGAACACAAAGATGGTGATGGCAAGAAAAGCAACAATGCTTAACCCGCGCAAAACCAGGGTTCGCGTGGATGATGTCGGTTTTTGCATGGTTTTGCGCGGGGAGGTTTGTTTAGGCTTCTGTGATGGTGATGCTTTGGATTTTGACGCCATCGTACTCGGGGCGCATCGGGTCGCGCGGCGGGATCGACATTAATACGTTCATCCCTTCGACGATTTGCCCAAAAACGCTATGTTTTCCATCCAGCCAGGGGGTTGGCACGTGGGTGATGAAAAACTGCGAGCCGTTGGTGCCGGGGCCGGCGTTGGCCATCGACAGGATGCCGGGCTTGCTGTGTTTCAGGCTGGGATGAAATTCATCGGCGAAGCGATAGCCGGGGCCGCCGCGGCCTGTCCCGGTCGGATCGCCGCCCTGGACCATAAAATCGGCAATCACGCGGTGGAAGATGGTTCCATCATAGAAACCTTCACGCGCCAGGAAAACAAAGTTGTTGACAGTTTTCGGGGTTTTATCGGCAAATAATTCCAGAACCATCTTGCCATTGTCGGTCTGGATGGTGGCCGTATATTTCTTCTTCTCATCGATTACCATTTGAGGCGGGGTGTTCCACTGTTTCATCTTTTTATCTCCTTCGAAATTTGGTTTATTCTTCCCTGAGCATTTCTTCGATGCGCGCCACCACCATGTCCAGCGCTGGGGCGTTGAAGCCGCCTTCGGGCATGATGATGTCTGCATAGCGTTTGGATGGCTCGACAAAGTCGAGGTGCATCGGGCGTACTGTTTTGAGATACTGGTGGATAACCGATTCTGTGGTTCGACCGCGCTCGGCCAAATCGCGTTGCAGCCGGCGGATAAAGCGCAGGTCGGAATCGGTGTCGACAAAGATTTTTATGTCGCAAATCTCGCGTAGCTTGGGTTCTACGTAGATGAGGATGCCCTCAACGACAATCACCCGGCGCGGCTCGATGCGGATGGTATTCTTGGTGCGGGTATGGATCGAGAAATCGTAAACTGGCAATTCAACCGCTTCACATCGTTTGAGTTGCAAAACGTGTTCGATCAGCAGTTCAGTCTCAAGAGAATTGGGATGATCGAAGTTGACCTCGGCGCGCTGGGTAGGGGGCAGTCCGCTTAAGTCTTTGTAGTAGGCATCGTGGGGTAAGTAAGCGATACGGGATGCGCCGACTCGGTTGAGGATTTCCTGCGCGACCGTGGTTTTACCCGAACCTGAACCGCCAGCAATGCCAATTACGAGTGGGTCAATTTTGGTCATGCGCAAATTATACCCTTTCCGTGCCTGGCGAGGCTTTCGGTTGTATATGAAAAAAGCGCGACTCAACCGCTGCGGGTGAATCGCGCTTTTTTCTTTCGGACAGCTTAGTGTTCGGTCATGTATGCCAGGGCTACTGTTCCCGGCCCAACGTGAGTCCCGATGACCGGGCTGAGTTGGGTAATCATGTTCTCTTTGATTTCCAGTCTTTGGGCGGCTTTTGCGAGCACCTGCTCGGCCTCACCGGCTGCATTTGCGTTGGGCGCGGCCAGGTGTACCGGGCCTTTTCCGCCGCATTGTTCAACCACCAGTTCGATTAAGCGGTCGAGCGCTTTGCCTTTGGTGCGGACGCGCTCAAGGGCCTGGATTTTGCCCTGATTCATCTGCAAAATTGGCTTCATGTTGAGCGCTGTCCCCAGGAAGCGCTGCGCGCTGCCAATGCGCCCGCCTTTGTGCAGGAATTCCAATGTATCGACAACGAAATACACCCCGGAATGCTGGCGGGCGTGTTCGGCGACATCAAGACATTCTTTCAAGGGCAATCCCTGCTTTGCCGCGCGGGCCGCGGCCAGCACCTGGAAACCCATTGCCATGGTCGTGGTTTGGCTATCGAAGACTGCGATCCGCTCTTGTTCTTTCTCGAAAAGCTCCCGAGCCTGAACTGCCGACTGGACGGTTCCAGACAACCCGGATGAGATAAAAATCCCGAGCACGTCGAATCCTTGGGCAAGCAATTCTTGGAATTTTTGCTGCATTCGCCCGACCGAAACCTGTGATGTGGTCGGCATTTTTTTCGCCGTTTTGAGTCTTTCGTAGAAGACATCTGGCGTGATATTTACGCCATCTTCGAAAACCTCTTCTTCCCAGATGACATTCAAGGGAACCGTATCGATTTCTTCCGCTTTTAGATAAGAGGCGGGAAGGTAAGCGGTGCTGTCGGTCAGGACGGCGACTTTTTTCATGGGCTGCTCCAATTTTAGAATTGGGTGATTATAACCCAGTCAAGTAAGCCAGCCCGACCGTCCCAGGCCCGGTGTGTGTGCCCAATACCGGACTTAACTCCGCCGAGATGCTCTCTATGGCGTTCAGGCTGGTGCTTGCGCTGGAGAGAACTGCCTGGGCATCTTCAACAGCATTTGCGTTCAGGGAGGCCAGGTGTACTGGCGATTTCCCCTGGCATTGCTCGGCGATTAATTCCTGTAACCGCACCAGCGCTTTGCTCTTCGTGCGCACTCGTTCCACGGCCTCGACTTTCCCGTCTTTAACAGTCAGGATTGGTTTCAGGTTGAGGGCCGTGCCCAGCAGGCGTTGTGCGCCGCCGATCCGCCCGCCGCGATGCAGGAATTCCAGGGTGTCCACCATGAAGAATATCCCGGTGGCGCTTTTGACTCGTTCGGCCAGCGCCAGGCACTCTGCCGCCGATGCGCCCTCGGCTGCGGCCCGGGCAACCGTCAACACCTGAAATCCCATCGACATACTTGTGGTTTGGGTGTCGACCAGGTGAACTTTCTCTTTGCCGGAGGTCAGAGTTTCGCGGCCCTGTATTGCGGATTGCTGGGTTCCCGACAATTTTGAGCTCAGGAACATGCCTACCACCTCGTATCCTTCTGCCAGGCGTTGTTCGAAAGCGTTTTTCATGTTGACGACCGAAACTTGCGAAGTGGTTGGCGTCACCTTGCTGCTGGCAAGTTTTCGATAGAATTCATCCGGCTGGATATCGATGCCATCTTCGAAGGTTTGTTCACCCCAGATCAAAACTTGCGGCACGACGGTTATGTTATATTTTTTCAGGTACTCGCTTGGGAGTGAAGAGGTGCTATCGGTAACAATCGCGATTTTCGTCATATTGCCTCCTGGAAAAACGAATATGGATAAACACTTTTGACTTGATGAACCTTATTTTATAAAAAACACGGAAACCGCATCGGAGTTGCTCGCCTGGCGTATGATTTTTTACGCGCCGTGAAACAAACTTGTAAAACACTCTTTCAGAATGGTTGACTTCACGATTCGCACATGCTACAATGATTGAAATCCCATTTTGAAGTGAGCACTGTGGCTAATTTACGTAAACCTTTACGGCTGAATGTCGGTTTTTTGATTAACTCCCCGATTGGCATCAGCCGTGAATTCTTTTTTGAATCCCTGACGGTTACATCAGGCGACGGCCTCCAAATCAGCGATATTGAAGGGGTGGCGAAGATCAGCCGCACCCCCCAGGGATTACTGGTGGAAGCGAACTTTGGCGGCCATACTTCGCTGGATTGTGTGCGCTGCCTGGAAAGTTACGAGCAGGTTTTGCGGTGGGAGTTTATCGAATTGTTTGCCTTTACCCGCGACAATATCACCGATTCAGGCCTGCTTGTTCCCGATGACGCCCACCTTGATTTGCAGCCCCTGGTGTACGATTATGCCATGCTTGAAATTCCCAGCACACCGATCTGCAAGCCTTCGTGTCAGGGGCTTTGCATGGAGTGCGGCCAGAACCTGAACGTGCGTGACTGTGGACATTCTCCAGAGAATGATTCGCCTTTTTCTGCCCTGAAGAAACTATTGAACCCTGAAGACTAAAGCCTGGAATGGCAACATAGACTGGCGAACGTGGAGGCTTTCATGGCATACCCAGAACGGCATGGACGTCGCAGCGAGGCCTTGCACCTGCTGATTGAAAAAGCTGGTGTACAGGGTTACTTAACCACCGATGACTTGTTGCAGGCTTGCCCCGAAGCAAATCAGGATGTTGAGCGCCTGACGGTTCTGGCAACTTCGCTTCGTAAGCGCGGGGTGGAAGTTTACGACTCGCCGACGGATGTCGATTTTGTTGTCGACGAGGCGGGACTTTTCGACCTGGGTTCGGAAACCTGGGCCGATCCATCTGAGACAGTGACCGGCCCGGACGATCCCACCGGGCTTTATTTGCGCGAAATGGCGCGGGTTCCGCTCCTGGGCGCGGACGAGGAACTCCAGATTGCCCACGCAATCGAGGCTGGGCGTTCTGCAACTAAAACCTTGCGCAATTCTGCCAGCTTGCTGGATGAAGACCGCATTGAACTTGAGCGGGCTGTCCACAACGGGCTGGTTGCTCGCGAGCACCTGATCAAGGCCAATACGCGCCTGGTGGTCAGCGTCGCCAAACGCTACATGGGCAGGGGCGTTCCTTTTCTGGATCTGATTCAGGAAGGCAATCTCGGCTTGATGAAGGCGGTCGAAAAATACGATTTGCATCGCGGCTTCCGCTTTTCCACTTATGCCACCTGGTGGATTCGCCAGACAATCACCCGCGCCATCGCCGATCAGGCCCGCACCATCCGCCTGCCGGTGCATATGGGTGACCGCGTTCGTCAAATCTATAAAATGACCAGTGACCTGGAGCAGCAATTGGGCCGCAGCCCAACCCTGGAAGAAGTCGCCGAAAGCATGTTGATGACCGTCCAGAAACTGCGCTGGATTATGCGCGTTACCCGCAAACCGCTCTCCCTGGAAAGCCCGGTCGGCGAGGATGAAGAATCGGAGTTGGGAAGTTTTATCGAGGATGAATTCAACCCATCCCCGATGCAAGTTGCCTACCAATCGATGCTCCGCGAGAAGTTGAACGAGATTTTGCAGGGTATGCCGCTGCGCGAGGCGCGCGTCCTGCGCATGCGTTTTGGCCTGGATGATGGCGTTGAATACACCTTGGAAGAAGTCGGCCAGAAGTTTGGCCTGACCCGTGAGCGAATCCGCCAGATTGAAGGCAAAGCTTTGCGCCAGATGCGTCATCCGGGGCGTTTAAACCAATTGCGCGAATATTTGTAAAATTAAATTTGTCACCTTGTAGTAAAATACTGCCGTGTTTCGCGATTTGATGTCCATGTCCATGCCACAGCACTTGCAGTTCGTTGCCAGTTGAACTGCGGGACGGTTTGCGCCGCCTTAAAATGCTGGCAGAGAGCCAGCATTTTTATTTCCTGAATGTACGGAGGTATGAATGCCCGAAAATATCCTGATTGCCATTGCCTGGCCTTATGCAAACGCTGAAATCCATGTTGGGAATATCACCGGTTCGCACTTGCCGGGCGATATTGTTGCCCGCTATCACCGTTTGAAGGGGAATAAGGTGCTCATGGTAAGCGGCACCGACTCGCACGGAACCCCGGTCACGATCCGCGCCGATGCGGAAGGGAAACCGGTTGAAGCGGTGTATAAATATTTCCACGATACCTTCCTCGATGTTTTCCAGGGCTACGGCATTACATACGATCTTTTCACAAGCACCCATACCGAAAATCATTTTAAGGTTTCCCAGTCAATTTTCCTGGCTTTGAAAGAGAACGGCTATCTCTATACCGAAATCCGCCCGCAGTGGTATTCACCTACTGCCGCCAAATTCCTGCCAGATCGTTATGTCGAAGGCACTTGCTATATTTGCGGATACGAGGGCGCGCGTTCTGACCAGTGTGACCGCTGCGGTAATGTTCTCGAACCGGAGAAGCTGATTAATCCGCGTTCAAAAGTCGACAACTCCACCCCTGAACTGCGCGAGACCGAACATTACTTCCTAGACCTGTCGAAACTCGAAAGCAAGGTGGCCGACTTCCTGCGCGCCCGCCAATCCTACTGGCGTGAAACGGTCAGCGGGCAGTCGCTCGGCCAGATCGAAAGCGATGGGTTGAAGCCGCGGCCCATTACCCGCGACCTTGATTGGGGTATTCCCGTCCCCGAAGAGGGCTGGGAGAGCAAACGCATTTACGTTTGGTTCGAAGCCGTCATCGGCTATCTTTCTGCGGCAATTGAGTGGGGCCAGGTATCAGGAACCGGCAACGCCTGGCGGGATTGGTGGACGAACCCCGCGGCCAAATCCTTTTATTTTATCGGCAAGGATAATATTTTCTTCCACGCCGCCTGGTGGCCGGCCCAACTGATGGGGGCGGGCAAGGCTTTTATGAAAATTTTTGCCGAGGAAGAAGCCGCGCTGACCCTGCCTTACGATGTTCCGGCCAACCAGTTCATGAACCTGGAAGGCGAGAAAATTAGCGGCTCGCGCAATTGGGCTGTTTGGGGACGCGATGCGCGCACCCGCTACGACCCGGACGCGCTGCGTTATTACCTGACCATCAATATGCCCGAAGCCAAGGATAGCGATTGGAGTTGGGATGACTTTGTGGCCCGCAATAACAACGAGTTGGTTGCCACCTGGGGCAACCTCGCTAATCGGGTGTTATCGTTTGCCTTCAAGCACTGGGATGGGCATGTTCCTCCGGTGGATTTAAACCAGCTTCGCGAAGCGGACCGCAGCCTTCTGGCCGTTATCGAAGACGGATTCAAAACGGTTGGCGAATTCTACGAGAATGTCAAGCTGCGGGATGCCTTGCGCGAGACAATGCGCCTGGCTACGGAAGTGAATCGTTACCTCGATGCCAATGCCCCCTGGACGGCGATCAAAACGGATCGCGACTCTGCCGCCCTGACGATTTACACCGCTCTACGGGCAATTGATACGCTGAAGGTGTTGTTTGCGCCGATTTTGCCGTTTAGCTGCGAGACGCTCCACTCCTTCTTTGGCTACGATGCGCCGTTGTTTGGCGAACAATATACCGAAAAGGTGGCCGATGCGCTTGGTGAGCATACGGTTTTGCGTTATAAACCTGTCAATTCTGGTGAACTCTGGCAGCCCGGCGGATTAAAACCCGGCCAGCCCTTGCGCCAGCCCGTGCCGCTCTTCAAAAAGCTCGATGAAAAGCTAGTCATTCCCGATGAACTTTCCCGCCTTGGGAAGTAAAACTTGACTTATTGAGAACAAAGAGCGCTCCTCCGGGCGCTTTTTGTTTACCTCCGCCAGGCAACCACCTGGTTCCTCCCGTTGGATTTGGCCTGGTACAAAGCCTGGTCTGCCTGGATGATTAGCGCTTCGGGTTGATCGCCATGATCCGGGTAAATGGCGATCCCGATTGAGATTGTGGCTTTCAGTTCCTTCTCCTCTAAGCGGATGGAGCTTTCTTCGAAGCCTCGCCGAATTTCTTCGGCGCGTTTCGTGGCAACATCCAGAGGCGTATCAGAGAGCAGGATAATGAACTCCTCGCCGCCATAGCGGCAAGCCACATCGCTTTGCCGGGTTTGTTTGCGCAGCAGTTCGCCGAGCATCGCCAGCAACTCATCCCCGGCGGTGTGACCGTATGTATCATTAAACGATTTGAAGTGGTCGATATCCAGCATGATGACGGCCAGAGACGACTCTTTTCGTTTCGTGCGGTTCAACTTTTTGGCAAAGGTTTCATCCAGATAGCGCCGGTTGAACAACCCGGTCAGCACATCCCGGATGGCCTGTTCGCGCAGTTCTTCCTGGAGCGATTCGACGCGGTGGAGTTGTACCTGGAGTTCCTGGTTGGTCTGCTGCAAATCCTCCTGCGCCTGCCGGCGTTCCATGATTTCCTTGCGGGCAGCTTCGTATAGGCGACTGTTTTCAACCGCAATCGCCGCCTGGGTGGCAATGGTTTCGAGCAGCCGAATGTGCTCGTCACTGTAATAGTTAGGGAGATAGGATTGGGTCGAGATTACCCCAATTACCCTTCCACGAACAATCATCGGCACACCGACAAACGAACGGGTGGGTGTGCCGCCGATATGGATGATTTGATATTGCTCGGCGGTCTTGGGGTCAAGCGTGTCATGCAGGTAAACGGTTTTTGCGCTCAGGATCACTTCTCCGGTCAAGCCTGGCGCGACCCTCATATCCCTGACCGGTATGTTTTTGAAGCTGCCCTGGTCGGAAAAGAGGGGGTAATAGATAAGGTGGGTATTTTCTTCGTAGATGGCAACGTAGAACGAGTCGATGGGTAGCAGCAGGCGGCATTTTTCGAGCAGGTTGCGCAGCACCTGATCCATGTTCAGGTTGGCGGATAATTCCAGGCTGATTTCGTAGAGTAGGGTCATTTCCTCGGCCCGTCGGCGGGTGACATCATACAGCCGGGCGTTTTCGATAGCGATGGCGGCCTGTGAGGCGATAATCTCCAACGTCTGGATTTGTTCCCGGCTTAGCGAGTGCGGTTCATAGCTTTGTACCGAAAGTACCCCGGTCACCTGCGAACCGCGAAAGAGCGGAATCCCCAGATAAGTCCGGGCGTGATGTTGTGTTGTGTGCTGCAAATCAGATTTCTTGGCGATAATTTCATCGTCGCAGTCCGGGATGTGGATAAGCGAACGTTTGAGAATCACCTTGCCGGTCATGTATTGCTCAAGGTGATTGTTCAAGGTAATTTGCTTTTTTTCTTTACCCTTGTCGTTGAATTTGATAAAGTTGACCTGCTCCTTGCTGGCGTCATAAAGCGCAACGGTGAAAACATCCACCGGAGCGATTTGTTTGCATTTTTCCATCAGCGTGTTCAAAACAGTATCCAATTCCAGGCCGGCGGTGAGCGCGTGACCAATCTCGTAAAGCGCTGACATCTGGTCGGCGCGCTGGCTGGCCTCCTCTTCCGCGCGAATCCTCTCCTGGATCTCCTGTTGGGCAGCCTGGAAGAGGTGCGCATTTTCAATGGCCACGCCAATGCTGGCTGCAATGGTGTTGAGCAGCCTGACATCATCGTCGCTGAACGCGAATTCGATGCTGTAATTTTGCAGGCTGATAACCCCGACGGCATGCTGCCCAAACATGATTGGAACACCCAGCCAGGTTTTGGGGTATCCGTATTTGTCGATAAATACCGCTTTGTGACCCAGTTTGGGGGCCGTTTCCTGGAAATTGTTTGAAATGAGCAGCGGCTGTTTTGTCCCCAGGATGTGCGAGACAAGCCCCTCGCCATATTTGACCGGCGGCGGCGAAACCCTCTGCCGGTCGATGGTCCAGTAAGGAATCTCTATGTAGTCCGAGTCCTGGCGGCGAAGCGCAATCAGGACGGAGCGGGCATTGAAAGATTGCTCCAGTTGCTGGCCGACGAGCGAAACGAGTGATTCCAGGTCGAGTTGCGAAGCCGCCGCCATGCTGATGGTATTGACCATCACCAATTCTTCGAGCCTGCGGTGCAGGGCTTCGTCGATCTCTTTGCGGGCGCTGATATCTTCTTTGATCGAGATGTAGTTGACAACCTTGCCATTGTGGTCAAATAATGGCGAGATCAGGGTTTCCTCCCAGTAAAGCTCCCCGTTTTTGCGTCGATTGAGCAAATCCCCTTTCCAGATGCGCCCATCCTTGATGGTTTTCCACATTTCCTGGTAAACGCTTTCGGGTGTTTGCCCGGATTTGAGGAAGTTGGTTTTCTTGCCGAGCACTTCCTGGCTTGAAAACCCGGTCAAGGTGGTGAAAGATTGATTTACAAATTCGACGATTCCATCTGGATCGGTAATCAGCACGCTGTTCGGGCTTTGGCTGACCGCCCTGACCAGGTTTTGAACCTGTTCTTGCAGTTGCTTTTGTTCCGTGATTTCACGCAGGACTAATATATAACCTTTGAGGCCGGAGCTATTCGCATTTTGAGCGGAGGTGATATTTAATTCAAAAATTTTCTTTTGGCTGACCTGGGGCAGCTGAATCTCGCGCCGCAGGGTTCCTGTGTTCCCGATTTCTTTGCGCAGGGTTTCCCAGTCCGGAATCGCCTTTTCGATTTTCCTGCCAATATCAGTTTCGCCCAGGCCGAAAAGCTGCCGGGCCGCATTGTTGGCGTCGCTGATATTGCTGGTTTCATCCACCACGATCATGGCATCGTTGACCAAGTCGATGGCGATATCGCGCGCCATGGGGGAACTGAAAAACCATTGGTAGCGGTATATTGCCCAGCCGTTGAGCAGGGCGGTTAGCATCAACACATGGGGCGCATAGTTGTACCCATTAAGCAGGTTTAACTTGCCGGCGGCGGTCAGGATGATGATGAGCGCAGGCACGATTTGCCCGAGATTGAGCAGGAAGGTGCGCTTGAAATATATCCCGCGGCTGTTAAGCAGGGTGTTGAATTGGATTCCGAAGATGGCCAGGCAGAGTGCGCTCGAATAGGCGAGCAAAAACCAGTACCAGTTGCCGTTCTCGAATTCGAGCACCGTGCTAAATCCGGTTTCCACCAGCCGATAATTGCTTCGCATGAACGGCTCGAGCGGCGGCAGCCATGTAAATATCAAGTTGGCTATGGGGAATGCCATTAAAAGCCAAACCCTTCTTTTCGAAAGCCAATAGGAGCGGTTTGCGTTTTCGATGGCGCTGACCAGGACGGTTACTGGCGCAAACGGCATGATCGATAGCCGCAGTTGCATCAGGATGATTTTTACATGCCGGTCTGTAATCAGAAGATCCAAACTGGCCAGAAAAACGAATCCCCCAAGAAGAAACATGGCCATTCCGAATGGAATGGCCGCGTTGGACTGGCGATGGCGGAAACTGTACCTCCCGACAACCAGGAACAAGATCGCTGTCAAAAATAGATGAAGAGCCAGCAGATTTGCGGTCATTAAGTTACATTATATACATGAATAATAACTTATATCACCGCCAATGCTGCTGGCCCACATTGCAGTTTGGTTATTTTTACCTATTTTCGCCTGCAGATTTTATCCGGTTCCAAACTGACGATCCCCGGCGTCGCCCAGGCCTGGGACAATATAGCCTTTTTCATTCAGGTGGTCATCGATGGCGGCCAGGTAGATCGGCACGTCGGGATGCTCCGCCTGCATCCGGGCGATGCCCTCGGGGGCACCGATCAGGCCCACAAATTTGATTTTCTTCACGCCCCAGCGCTTGAGCACTTCGACCGTCGCCGTGGCTGACCCGCCGGTGGCCAGCATCGGATCCAGGATCAGGCAAACTGAAACGGTAGGTTCCGTAGGGAGCTTGTTGTAATACTCGACCGGGCGCAGGGTCTGTTCGTCGCGATACAGACCGATATGCCAGACTTCGGCCTGCGGCATCAACTCCCAGATGCCCTCGACCATCCCCAACCCGGCCCGCAGGATCGGCACCAGCCCGACCTTTTCCTGCAACTCGTAGCTGGTCATTTTTGCCAGCGGGGTTTCGACTTCGCGCGGCGTTACCGCCAGGTCGGCGGTGGCCTCGTAAACCATCAGTGCGGCGATTTCCTGCACCAACTCACGGAATTTTTTTGGCTCGGTATCTTTATCGCGCAGTCGGCTGAGTTTATGCTTGACTAGGGGATGTTTTGATTCAAAAACGTTGGGCATGGCGCGCTCCTCGGGGTGATTTGGGCCAATTATAGCCTTTTCTTGTTTTTCCAGAATGCTTTCGAGTACACTTGGAAAAAACTGGAGGCTTGAGATGGAATATCGCAACCTTGGCAAATCTGGCTTGAAAGTTTCAGCGATTGGTTTGGGTACCAATCGCTTCGGCGCGGCCCACGTTCCCCAGGAGGCGGTCAACAGTATGATTGACGCCGCCCTTGACCTGGGGATCAACTTTCTCGATTCGGCGGATGTGTACACGGGCGGTCAATCCGAAATCACTTTGGGCAACGCTCTTAAGGGCCGCTGGGACAAGTTTGTCCTGGCCACCAAGTTTTTCTGGGCAACCGGCGATGGCCCCAACGATCGCGGCGGCTCGCGTTATCACATGTTGAACGCGGTCGAGGCCAGTCTGCGGCGCTTGCAGAGCGACCACATCGACCTGTATTACCTGCATCGCTGGGACCCGTCGACGCCCATCGAAGAGACCCTGCGCGGCCTGGATGATTTGGTGCTCATGGGTAAAGTGCGCTACATCGGTGGTTCTGATTTTGCTGCCTGGCAGTTGGCTAAATCCAATTTGCTGGCCGAAGTGCGCGGTTGGACGGCTTTTGCCGCGATGCAATCGCATTACCACATGTTGGAGCGCGATGTTGAACGCGAAGTTCTGCCGTACTGCGCTTCGCACGGAGTTGGTTTTGTGCCTTACTTCCCGCTGGCCGGCGGATTCCTGACTGGCAAATACCGGCGCGGCCAGCCGGCTCCGTCCGGCTCGCGCGGCGAGAGCAGCGATTATGTCAAAGGTTATATGACCGATGCCAACTACGAGCGGATCGAAAAGCTGGAAGCCTGGGCCTCCGGGCGAGGGCGTAACCTGGGCGAGTTGGCCCAAGCCTGGCTGCTGGCCCAACCTGCGGTTTGTTCGGTTATCTCCGGGGCGACCCGCCTGGAGCAAATCCAGGCCAATGTCCGCTCGGCTGAGTGGAAGCTGGACGCGGCTGAACTCGAGCAGGTTAACGCCCTGCTAAAAGGATAATCCCGCATGGCCGAACGGCGCGCTTTTGTGCTGGTAACGGGGGCTGCTCATCGCCTGGGCAGGGCTTTTACCCTGCGCCTGGCCCGCCTGGGATACGCGATTGGCTTGCATTACCATGACTCGCTGCCAAAAGCCGAGGCCACGGCTGCCGAAATTGGTGCGTTGGGCGTTCCGGTCTTTCCGCTCCAGGCCGACCTGACCCGCCCGGAAGAGATCGAGCGCCTTTTTGGGCGGATTGATGCTTTACTTGCCGGTCAGTTTGATTTCAAAATCCTGGTTAACTCAGCCGCCCTGATGCCGCGCGCGGATGTGCGCAGCCTGTCTGCCGCCGACTTCGACGCGGCGATTGCGCTCAACCTGCGCGCCCCGTTTCTTTGCGCCCAGCAGGCCGCCCGGCGCATGACCTCCGGCGGACTGATTGTCAACATCAGCGATATTGGCGCGGCCAAGGCCTGGACGGGCTTCCCCGCCTACACGGTCAGCAAGGCCGGACTGGAGTCGCTCACCAAAATCCTGGCCCGCGCCCTGGCCCCGGATATCCGCGTCAATGCCATCGCGCCGGGATTGGTCCTCCGCGCCGAGGAGATGCCTGCCGCTGACTGGGATCGTCTGGTCAACCGCTTGCCGGCCCGGCGTGCGGCTGAAGCGGATGAAGTAGCCGATGCCCTCGAATTTTTAATCAAAAACGAGTATATTACCGGCCAGACGATTGCTGTTGATGGCGGCTATTCGCTGCTCTAAATTTTATTGTTAGGAGACCCTTATGCCCGATACCCCCGCATCCCTGGCTGAAAAACTGAAGAATGAAGGCGAAAAGATGGCCGCCTTCTTTGCCGCGCTGACAGCGGGGCAATGGCAGCAAGTTATCTATGCTGAAGGTGATCAATGGACGGCTCGCAGTATTCTGGCCCACTTTGTCAGCGCCGAGCACGGTTTCCTCAAGATTTTTGCCTCGATCCGCTCGGGCGGTCCTGGCGCCAGCGATGATTTTGATATTGACCGCTACAACGCCAGCCAGCAGGCCAAGCTGGCCGAAGCTGCCCCCGCCGAACTTCTTGAGCGCTATCGCGCTGTCCGCGCTGAAATGGTGGCCTTTGCCGCCGGTCTTGACGAAGCTGACCTGCAAAAGCGCGGCCGCCATCCGGCCCTGGGAGTTACTTCACTGGGCGAAATGCTCAAAATGGTTCACCTGCACAACACCATGCACCTGCGCGATCTCAAACGTTTCGTTGTCCAGGCGTAAACGGTGAATATCAACCTCTTTTGATACTCCGCTCGCCTGCCTCTGCAATCTACGCTTGCCCATGCTTTCCCTCCTCCGTCCTGTTCACACCCTTCTGTTGGCCCTGGCTTATTTGCTCGGCGCATCCCTGGCGCGTTACCTGGGCGCGGATTTCGACCTGCTGGCCTTCCTGCTCGGTTTTCTCTGGCTTTCTTTCCTGCTGACTGCCGCCAACCTGTTGGATGCCGCCTATCGCAACCCGGCTGAACCCTTCCTACCTGAGCAAACTCCGCGCCAGCGCGATGAATACCGCCGCAAGCTGCTGGTTTTGGCCGCGGCATTGCTGACCCTGGTTGGCGCATTGACCGTTCCACTGGTTGCCTTGCAACTGGCGCAGCCATTGGCCCTCGTTTTCCTGGCGCTTGCCGGCCTGACCGCAGTTCTGTATGCCGTGCCGCCTGTTCGACTGGCGAATCGCGGCGCGGGCGAGTTTGCGCTGGCCTTTCTGGTGGCCATCCTGGCCCCAGCGCTGGCGTTTACCTTGCAGTATGGCGAACTTCATCGGCTGCTGGCCGCTTACATTTTTCCGCTGGCTTTTCTTGCCCTGGCCGCATTCCTGGCGCTCAATTTTTCCGCCTTTTCGCACGATCAGAAATATGCCCGCCAGAGTCTGCTGGTGCGCTTGGGCTGGCAGGCAGCCATCCCGACCCATAACGGCTTCCTGGCGGCGGCCTATCTGCTGCTGGCGGCCATGCCTTTCTTCGGCGTACCCTTCAACCTGGCCTGGCCCGGCCTGCTGACCATCCCCTTGGCGGCCTTCCAGGTTTACCAGTTCCGTCGCCTGGCCGATGGCGAAAAGCCTGTTTGGCCGCTGTTGTCTTCACTGGCGGTTGCCATCCCTGGCCTGACTGCTTATTTGCTGACCCTGAGCCTCTGGCTGCGTTAGCTGGAGCGATTCTTTTTAAACCAACGAGCCTTTCCCATGCCTGAATTTTTGACCCTGCTCCCGCCCGATTCTGCCCGCGAGAAACTGCTCTCGGGGCTGACTCCCCTCGGCCTGTCCACCGTTATCGAAACCGAATCTGCCCTTGGCCGCGTCACCGCCGAGGATGTTTTCGCTCCGCATCCGCTCCCGGCTTTTCCGCGCACGACGGTCGATGGCTTTGCCGTGCGTTCGCGTGATACCTACGGAGCTTCCGAATCGCTGCCGGGCTACCTGAAGCTGATCGGCGAAGTGCCGATGGGTGACACGCCCACCTTCGAGATTGGCCCCGGCCAATGCGCCATCATCCATACCGGCGGAATGCTGCCAGCCGGGGCGGATGCCGCCCTGATGTTGGAGTACACCCAAACCCTGGGCGCGGAAGTGGAAATCCTGAAAGCGGTTGCCGATGGCGAGAACCTGATTCGGGTCGGCGAGGATGTCGCCGAGGGCCAACTGGTCATCCCGCGTGGCACCTGCCTGCGCCCGGCGGAGATCGGCGGGTTGATGGCCCTGGGAATCACGAATATTCGCGTAGTCAATAAGGTGCGCGTGGGAATCATCTCCAGCGGCGATGAAGTCATCCCGGCTGGAAGCACGCCCCGGCCCGGCCAGGTCCGCGATATCAACGCGCACACGCTTGGGACGCTGGTAGCGCAATCAGGCGGGGAGCCGCTCCAGTACGGCATCATCCATGATGATTTCACTGCCCTGCAAACGGCAGCCGCGCGCGCCCTGGCCGAGTGCGATGTGCTTTTGATCACGGCTGGTTCATCGGCTTCGACCCGCGACATGACCGCCGATGTCATCAATACCCTGGGCAAGCCGGGCGTGCTGGTGCATGGCGTCAATACCCGCCCCGGCAAACCGACCATTCTGGGTATTTGCGATGGCAAGGCGGTCATTGGCCTGCCCGGCAACCCGGTCAGCGCGCTGGTCAATGGTTATATGATGGTTGTGCCCTTGCTCGAGAAGTTGTTGGGCCAGTTACCGCGCCCGCGCGCCAGCCTGCGCGCAACCCTGACGGTTAACCTGCCTTCGGTGGCCGGGCGCGAAGATTGGTGGCCGGTGCGTTTGCGCCCGGAGGGAACCGGCTACGCCGCTGAGCCGGTTTTCGGCAAGTCGAACCTGATCTTCAGCCTGGCGGCTGGAGATGGCCTCTTGAAGATTCCGCCTGCCGCTACCGGCCTGATTGCCGGGACGGAGGTCGAGGTGCTGTTGATTTAATTTTCCGCGCGGGGGACAGGTTTGGAAAACCAGATTTTTGTGCTCGTCACTTGAAAACCGACCGCAAGGGCGGTTTTTTGCATGGCGATGTTTTCACTGCTGGTGCCCAGCACAGCCGTTTCAGCGCCGCGCGCTTTGAGCAGGCTCATTCCCGCGCACAGCAGGGCTTTGCCCAGCCCAAGTTTCTGGAAATCGGGATGGGTGGCAACCGGGTCGGTATAGCCGTCCTTACGCCCGCTGCGCTGGTTCTCTTCCGCGCTGATTGTGCAAACGCAATAGGCCGCCAGGCGGCCATCCGGCGCGACTACGACCAGGTCGAGTTCGCGCTCATAGTCCGGGCCGCGCATCATTGCCAGGCGTTCCTCGTCCGTCATGGATGTGCTGTCGAAAGCCGCGCGGTGCAGTTCGACCAGGGCTTGCACTTCCTCCTCGCCGCGTACCGGGCGGATGCTGAATCCGGGCGGTAGCTGCGGTGCAGGAATGGGTTCCGCCAGGCTGCGCTGCATCCCGACCGAGCAACTCTCTTGCTTGAGAAAACCGTGCCGCTCCAGGAAGGCCAGCCGCCAGGAATCCTCAGCGCGGCAACTGGCGTCCAGACTCTGCACTTCATCGTCAGCCGCGGACATGCGCCGGATGCAGGCAACGCCCCAGTCGATGATTTCCTGTTCGAGATTGGGGGTCGCCAAGGCCGGATCGAGTTCGAAAAGAAGGTTGCAGTAATGGTCAACCAGTGCAAACAGCTTCAGAGAGCCAGCCGCATCGAACCAAAGGCGCGTATTCTGACGCACCTCGGCCAGTGCAAGCAGTTCGCGCAAATCGGCTGGGCCGGGATAATCGCCAATCCGCTCTGCCGGGCGGACTGTTGCGATGAGTTTGAGCATCAAATTCAGGTCTTGCTGGCTCGTATAAGTTCGATCTGAGAGATTAGCCATTTGAGTTTCCTTTTGCGAAAACATCCTGCCAGATTTTTTCGGCCACTTGGGCTGTGGCCAGGTCACTGGTATCGACTTCGATGCCGATAAATCCCTGCCGGGCTGCGCCGGCCTGGATGTGCTGCAATGCCACGAAGCGTTGCAGTTCCCAATCGGTTTCACTGCGGCCCCGCGCGCGGATGCGGCGGGCCTGTTCGCTTTCCGTGCAAGTCAGCCAGTAGGTGTGAATGACCGGATCGAGTGGGCGGAGCAGGTCGAGCAAGGCTTGCAGCGAATCAGCCGACTCGAAAACGTAGTTGATAACAAAGTTGTGATACCCGAATCCCTGGTGAAAGCGGGTGAGCAGTTCAAGGGTGCGGTACAGGTGATCGATGCGCGCCGGGTCATAAATCTCAAATGGATTGACATTGCCGATGCTGTCGCCATCCAGGTGGATCGATTTATCGAATTTCCAGTGCAGTTCTTCGGCCACGCTGGTTTTGCCAACGCCCAGGGAGCCGTTGATGATGAGAATCATGGTCAATCCCGCAAGGAAAGAGTTACGGCTTCCACCGTATGGAGAGATTTATCTTTTGGCACTCCTGCGCCATAGCCCAGCAATACCATCCCTTCCGGTTGCCAACTGGCAGGCAGGTTCAACGCGCGCCGGGTTGCCTCCTGCGCATACAGCGGCCAGCAGACCCAGACCGAACCCAATCTGTGGGCATGGGCGGCCAGCATCAGTTGCAGTCCGGCCATGGCGACCGACTGCATCCCCATCCAATCTTCAACGGGATGGGGAATTCTGATCGCCTTTGAGTCTCTACACAGCAGGATAATTTTCGGCGCGGCTGCGATTCTCTGCCGGGATCGTTCCTCCCGCTGCTGGATTTCCGCTTCGGAGGCGTTTTCTGCCTGCATATCGGCCCGCAACTGTGCAGTTAGTGCCGTTGCGAGCGCCGACCGGCTGCCCCGGCCTTCGACCAGCGCAAAGCGCCAGGGCTGCATCCCGTGGGCGGATGGGGCATAAGCCGCTGTTTCGAGAATCTCACGCACGGTTTCATCCGCCACCGGCTGGTTGCTGAACTTGCGCACCGAACGGCGCGAGCGCAGGAAGTCATCGAAATCTTCGGGCCGCGGATTCAAAGCCAGCCTTTAGTGCGCATCCGTTTTATCAACGGCAATTTTGTAAATCACGCGCACTTCATCGGGGCCATTTCCGCGCCACGGTTTGCCGGTGTATTTTTGCGCCAGAGAGATGATGTGTTCCAGCGCGCCTTCTTCCACGATTTCAACCACCCGTCCGCGCACTTGCAGGTAACGATACGGGTCAGCCGGGTCCTGGATGACAAAGGCCACCTGCGGTCGGGCGCGCATGTTGCGATCCTTGATTCGTCCTTTGGCTGAATTGATCAGGATATGTTCCTCGTCGTGGTTGAACCAGATCGGCGTTACCTGCGGCGAACCATCTTTCATGCTGGTTGCCAAGAAGAGAAAGGCTTTGGTCTCGTCCTTGAGCAGGTCATGGTATTTTTCGGGGATACTTTTCATGTTTTCTCCTTCGTTGTCGCGGAACGCAGCACTAGTTCTGCCCGCATTTCGCCTTGGTTGTGAAAATCAAGAATGGCGGCGATTTCCCGTGGCGTGCAGCCAAGCAGGAGTTTGATCTCGCTATCGCGTTTGCGCAAATCGACCGTTACCAGGATCGCTCCGAGTGTTTTTTCTGCGAGCGAGCCGCGCCAGACATCCATGCCATCGCCGTCTGCGGAGCTGGTTCCGGCCAGGTAGCCGTAATCGAACGGATAAACGATTTCTGCAAAGCGCGGATGGCGCGACCCGGCCGGACGGTCGATGACAATTTCGCTGCTCGCGATTAACTGCTCAAGGAATTCCCAGAATTCGGGCTGCATCTGCCTGTTACCTGAACATATCCTGGTCTTTGGGCCGCAGCAACTCTTTGACCGAGCCTTCGCGCAGCGGGTAGGGAAATCCGCGCACATGGACTGCCGGAGTTCCTTCGGCAGCCTGGCCCATCACCAGGCTGGCCGCCGCGGCCAGTTCGTCGGCCACACCAACCACGGTGATTTTCAGGGTGTAGCCGAACAAATCCTGCCAGCCGCGCTCGTCGATCAGGCCGGGCAGTCCGCTCAAGCCGATGGCCACCCCGACTGTTCCCAGTCGCCAGGCGCGGCCATGCGAGTCGATAATCATCACGCCCAGTTGCGCTCCGCTGGCTGTTTGCAGCGCCGCACGCACCTGGGCGGCAGTTTCGTCAGGGTTTTCGGGCAGGAGCAAAGCCCAATCGTGCGCGGAATCGCTATTCCCGGCGTTCGATTGGTCGATACCGGCGTTGGCGCAGACGAATCCCAGGCGGTGCTCGACAATGGCTGTACCGATGCGCACGCGCAGGATTTCATTACTTTCCTGCAAAAGTAGTTCTGCCAGGCGCGGGTCCTTGCCGGTTTTCCCGGCCAATTCCTGTGCGGCAGGTGAAGGCCTGACAGTCCGCAAGTCCACCAACCGGTTTTCGGTTTTGCTGACGATTTTCTGCGCCAGGACAAGGATATCGCCATCCTGCAAGCGGATTTCGGCCTGTTGCAGGCTTTTAAGAAGAATTTCCGCCAGGTTGTCGCCCGGGCGGATAAGGGGAATGCTGGGGAGTGGGGTTAGGATGAGAGCCATGATAACAAGCCTGCGACCACAGGCTCAAGTTGGATGGGAGCCTGTGGTCGCAGGCCAGGAAGTTTATGGGTGCAGGCCGGTTATTTTGATGCCGGCATGGGTCGAACCGTATTGTTTGTTCATGTAAATCAGCACGCTGGTCAGGCCTTCGACCACAACCGAGTTTTCGATTGGGCCGGCGTCCCAGCCAGTCAGCCCGGCAGCGGCAACCAGTTTCAGTACTTCTTCGCGAGCGGCTTTGCTGGTCCCGGTTACCAACACATCGCAGGGCGGCTCATCATCGGCCATCAGGTGTTCAAAGGAAATATTCTGGAACGCATCCACCACCTGAACGCCCTCGCCGAGTAGTTCGACCGCTTCCTGCGCGGCGCTGCCGGCGGCGGGCATCTGAACTTTGCTGACCTTGGGCGGGACGAGCGGTACGGTCACGTCGACCAAAATCTTGCCTTGCAAGGCATCCTTGACGTTCAGGAGAGTGTCTTTATGGGCGGCATACGGTACGGTCAGAACAACAATATCCGCTTTTTGAGCGGCGGCGGGGTTGTCAAGCCCCTCGATTGCCGCGCCTTCGAGCATTTCACTTAGTTCCTGGGCGGCTGCTTGCGCTTTTTCAGGGGT
Organism: Chloroflexota bacterium; assembly: GCA_023459215.1. Classification (GTDB taxonomy): domain Bacteria; phylum Chloroflexota; class Anaerolineae; order Anaerolineales; family Villigracilaceae; genus UBA8950. Next base: position 76,163 of record JAEWVF010000005.1, on the reverse strand, counting down.
GCGGGAGCCGATGATGATTTTATAACCGGCTTTGGCCCAGCGATAGGCCAGTCCCTTGCCTTCTTTCCCGGTTCCGCCGAGGATGGCGATGGTCACGAGTAGTTGATCGGTCATAAAGGAGATTCCTTGTTTGGGGTTGGAGTTTAAAACGGAGGTTTCTGGGGCTTAGGCTGTGGCAAATTGATTGTAATTTTCCCATACCCTGGGGGCCAGTTCGCGGGCGCGGGCGGCGATTTCGCTTTCGTCGAGCGTTAGCAATTGGCGCTCACGCATCAGCCATTGACCGTTGACGATGGTGCCGGTCACCATGCTTTCACGGAAGCCGAACAGGATATGCCAGGGCAGGTTGCCTGCGGTCAGCGGTGTGGGAGGCTGGTAATCGACCAGCATCAGGTCGGCGGCTGCGCCCTTGGCGATCATGCCAATGGGCATATCGTACATGGCGCTGGCAAAAGCAGCATTATTGTCGATGGCGATGGCGGTTACCGAGTAGCCGCCCATGCGGCGCGGGTCTTTGTGCGCAATTTTATGCAGCAGGTAGGCTGCCCGCCACTCTTCCCACATCGAATTGGAGAATCCGTCGTTTCCAAGGCAGACCCTGACCCCGGCTGCGAGCATGGCCTCGGTTTGGGCCACCCCAACAGCATTGTTCATATTTGAGCGCGGTTGGTGCGTAACCCAGGCTCCGCTCTTCGCCAGCAGTTCGATTTCTTCCTGGTCAACATGCACGGCATGGGCGATGATGGATTTATCGTTCAGGGCGCCGTGTCGCGCCAACCAGACAATCGGCAGGCCATCGCCTCGCGCCTTGAGCGTTTCGCGGTCATCGTTTGATTCGCTGACGTGGATGTGGATGCCAACCTCCAGCCCGTCGATGGCTTCGAGGCAGGCCTCCAGGGTGGGGGTGGAGATGGTCAGCGGGGCGTGCAGGCCGAAGGTTCCGCGCAGCAACGGTCGGCTGCCGTCCTTGACTGTCTTGATGAAACTGACGTTCTCGTCGATGGCCTCGCGCATTTTGGCTTTGCCGTAGCGGTCGGTCGTTTCATAGCATAGCGAGGCGCGCAGGCCGGCTTTTTCCACTTCCTCGGCGATGGCATTTAGCGACCCGCTTAAGAAGTTGGGGGAGGCATGGTGGTCGATCAGGGTTGTCGTGCCGTGTTTGATGGCATCCACCAGGCAAACCAGGGCCGAGAGACGCACGGCCTCTTCATCGAGGGCCTGGTCGAGCGGCCACCACAGGTTGTCGAGGATTTGCGCGAAGCGCGCAGCGGGTTCGCCAGGGATGGCGAGTCCGCGTGAGTACATGCCGTAGAAATGGGTGTGGGCACAAATGCTGCCGGGTAGGAGCAATTGTCCATGCGCATCGAACAGCGCGGCGTCGGGGTAGCGGGCGGCGAGATCGGCTGAAGGGCCAAAATCGGCAATTTTGCCGTCCAAAACCAAAAGGGCGGCATCGGTCAGGATTTCGTTCGGTTTTCCCCAGGTGATGATGTTTGCATTTGTGATGAGCATGGTTTATCCCAATCCAAATTGCATGGGAGGCGGTAACTGCACCCCGCCGCGCGCGTAATCTTTGAGTGTCTGGTAGACCATTTCTTTCATCTCGTGGTTGTCGCCAAAATAAATGCGGTAGAACTCGCCGATAATACCCTCGGATGGGGTATGGCGCAAATAGGCCAGGGCGGCGCGTTTTTCGTCTTCGTTTTCGCTTTTGAAGGCCAGCATGAGCATATCGGTGGCAACCTGCCCGGGGCTGATGCCCATGCCTTGCTTGCCGGCAAATTCGATCAGCCAGGGCGTTTCGGCGGGCGGGGTCAGGCGGCGCGGGATGCGCGGATTGGCGCGTTCGCGGCTGTCGAGCAATTCGACGGCCACATTGCGCACGACCCACTGGGTATCCTCGGTCTGGGTTTTTTGCAGGAGTTCACCGGCCCAGTCTTCGGGAATGCGCGCCAGGCCATAGACGATGGCGCGCCGCATCAGGATGTCTTCGCTGTGGATGCCTTCGCGCAGGGCTTCCCGGCCTTCCTGTGGGTCGTTGGCCAGGGCTTCCGCGGCGGCCTGACGCAGGTCTTCATCGCCTTGCAACAGGGCGGCGGCGACGGCTTCGAGCGCTGGGGCGCTGCCGATGGAGACCAGGGCCAGGCAGGCGGCGCGCTGGGTTGCGCCAATGCTGTTTGCCATAACGTAGGCCAGGCTATCGACCGCTTTCGGGTCCCGCAGGATGCCCAATCCCATACAGGCCAGGGCGCGCAATTCGTTGGAAGGCGATTGCAGCAATTGGCGGAACAGGGCGGCCATGTTGGGGTCGTTGTTCAGGGCAAAGGCCGAGATGATTTGGCTGCGCAGGGCCAGCGGATGATCTTCGTTCTGCAAAATTTCAAGCAGGTTTGCGATGGCCGCATTGCGCCAGGGAGCGTTGCGCGGTGTTTCGCGCAACATGCGCGCCAGGGTAAGCTGCGGGCGCATCAGCAGCGGGTCGTTGGCTTCGGAAAGCAGGCTCTGGATGAGCGGGGTAGCGTCGGTGAAGGCAGCCAGGTAGCGCATCACCTGGGTGCGACCGCTCCACTCGGGCTGGCGCAGGATTGGCTCCGCTGCGCCGGGGCCGCGCAAGGCTTGCCCGGCCAGGTAGGCGCGGTAGATTGGATGCTGGAAGCGCAGGCGGTTCTTGGCGTGGGCTTTGAGCAATCCGCTGGAGGTCAGTTTGCTGACCAGGGATGCATCCGCTGCCGGGGCCGGGCTTTTCTTTGCATCTTTCTTTTCGGCCTGGGCCGGGGCCTCTGCTACTGGGGCCGCTGCGGCAGGGTCAGTCTCAGATTCTGCGGGCGCTTCGCTGGATGCCGCAGGCTGCGGGGTAGCTTCGACCGCGGCCGGTTCGAAGGATTTGACCCAATCTTTGGCCTGTTCATTCGCAAACAAGGCCAGCCCGCTTAATCCGCTTTGCGCGCCGAGGACAAAGAGCGCCTCGGGCGGGGTGTTGACCGGAGTGATGCGCCGGATGTGCGCCTCGATGGCGTCCAGCGGGCGCGGTCCGCGCACATCGCCGGCGTAGGCGGCCCAAACCTTCAGGGTGTATTCGAGCGGGGTTAATCCAAGGTTATCAACCGTGAGCCAGCGCTTGAGCAGCAGGCCATCGACATCCGGGACGGTTTGGGCCCAGGTTTCATTGCGAACGTATTTTTGCCAGAGCGCATCCCATTTGTGCAGGAATTCCTGCTGTTGTTTGTTGGTCCAGGCGGCCAATGTCATGGGGATGAATCCGAGTTGCAGCAGGCCATCGATGTATTCATCTGACCCGGCCACGAGGATGCGAGTCTGGGGGTAAGCGCGCATCACCAGGCGCAGGTAAACGGACGCTTCCTGGATTTGGTTCTGTGGAATTTCATCCAGGCCGTCCACCAGCAGCAGGGCGCGCCCACTCTGGAAAGCGAACTGGACGAAAGCGGGCATGCGCGGAATATCGAAAACCGGCGCCCGGCTGGATTGATGCTCGATGATTGGGGCCAGCAGTTCTTCGGGCTTTTTCGGGTCGTTGAGCGGAAGCCCCAGGTCGGCAACATGCAAGAGAAAGGGGATGCTTTCGTGCAGGTTGGCTGCCGCCGGGTGGCGGTTGACGATCTGGCTGGCAAGATAGGACAGGGCGATGGTTTTGCCTGTGCCGGGCTGGCTGACGATGACCAGGTTGGCGTTGCCGGAAACTGCCTCGGCCAGGCTCAAGGTCTGGGCGCCGTAGAAACTGGCCATCTCAGGCCATTCAGGCATGTAGGGCACGGTTTTTTCTACGATGTCTTCGTGGTGGGGGGCCATTCCAGGTTCAACCTGGGCCGGCGGGGCCAGCAATCTGGGTTCAAGGGCAATTTCATCCAGCGAGAACAGGGATGAAACCAGGTGATTTTCCTGGGTCTGGCGATAGACGATTTTGCGGTGGCTGTCTTCGATCCCCGAACTGGAGCGCAGTTTGGCCTCGGCTTGCTGCTTTTTGAGCGCATCGATAGCGCTTTGCAGACTTGGCCGCAGGGAAGCAACGATGGCCCAAAAAATCGAGGCTACGATTGCGCCGATCCAGAAAGAGAGCATGTCAATTTGCGGCAAACGGTTCATGGTTTGACCTTTAATTGCTGAACAGGATGCGCCCGCAGGATGGGCATTCGACCAGTTGGTTGGAGATACGGACTGCCTGGGCCTGGGCTGGCGTTAATCCTGCCCCGCAGGCATCGCAAGCATTATCGCTGATGGTGACAACCGCCAGTCCGCGCCGTTTTTGACGCAGGGCCTCATATTTTTCGATCTGGAGCGGCTGGATTGTACTGTGGGTGGCGCTGCGTTCGGCCTTTAAGTTTTCCAGCGTGTTGCGCAGCGCATCTTGTTCGCTTTTGAGCGAGGCGTTTTGAGAAATCAACAGGCCCTCGACTTGGGTCAACTGAACCAGCGCCGCTTTATGCTCACTGCGCGCCGATTCGACCTCCAGCATCGATTCGAGCTGGGAATCTTCCAGGGCAGCCAGATGACGCTTAAGCGAGGCCAGTTCATTTTGCAGGTCTTGTAATTCTTTGGGGTTTTGAACGCGCCCGCCGTACAGGCTGGCTTCGGTTTGTTCGATTTTGATGCGCTGGCTTTCGCTTGCCGCTTCTTGTGAGCGCAATAATTTTTCCGCCTCGTGCAGATGTTTTTCCGCTTTTTCGAGCGCCGCCCGAGCCGCTTGCATTGCGCTGTTGTTTTCCAGTACAGCGCGGATCGCTTCCAGGCGGTTGTTGGCCTGATCGATGCGTGTGTCAACTTGTTGAAGCCGGTAAAGTCCGAGAGCGTAACTCATAAACAAAATTATACACGGGATGTGCGCCGAATAAGGCGAAATTGAACGAAAAAGGAGAAAGCAGCTTTTTGCTTTCTCCTTTTGAGCTCCTGTCGCGCCTACTGGCTCAGGTTGAAGTAATTGTAAACCGCCTGGGAGATCTGAGTCACCATGCCGGAGACCGGCTCCCAGACCGTTTGCACGGGATGATAAATGTAAATGGCGATTACATAGTTGCCGCCGGGTGTATAAACGATGCCTACATCGCTGATGTTTTGGATGATTCCGGATGGGCCGCTGATCCAGCCGTGCTTGTGGGCGATTTTGGTGCCTTCCGGCAAGCCTGCTTCGAGCAGCACTCCGATGCGATCCCGGCGCAGGTATTCGATCATCTCAAGGCAGGTTTCCCGGTTCATCTTGTCGGGGAAGGCCGCCACCAGTGCGCCGCCGCCGTTTTCAGAACACTGGTACAGGTCTGCCATCAACTGACCCATTTCCGATGGGGTGGTCTGGTTGTAAACATCCGGGTTGGTGATGACATCTGTGCGCTGGTTGGCCGGGGTGTTATACCTTTGCAGGAGCGCTGCGCCGTCAAAGAAATACCCGGCGATAAAAGTGTTATTTAGTCCGAGTGTGCTCATATCGTCGGAGACCACCAGCGGGCCGCGGTTTTCTTCGATACGCTCCATCAGCGCATCCGTAGCCGGGTTTTCGGATTTGGTAATCATCTCGAGGACCAGTGCGGCTGTGCCTTCATCCAATTCAGGGCCAAGGTGGCGATAAACCGAAATCATGGTCGGGATTTTGATGGTGCTCGATGCGGTAAAGGCAATATCCGGGTCGATGCTGATGCTCTGGTTGCGGTCATAGCCGAAGTGCAGTTCTTCCCCGGTTTGCAGGTCGAGCATGTAGAAACCAACCACACCATCGAACGGCGTCAGGTCGATGATCTGGCGGATCAGGATGCCGAGGTTATTCAGGCTTGGGCGGCCAGCGTTGGTCCGCTGCGCTGTCAGGGCGACGGTCCGTGTTCCGGGGGAACGCAGGGCGTCTTCGAGCAGGATGACGGCCCGGTCGATATCCATCTCCAGGCCGGGGGTTCCGGGCGTAAAACCGACTTGTCCGGGGATCGGCTGGGCAGGGATCGCTGGCGTATCGTAGCGCGGGGAAATTTCCTCTTGCAGGTAGGCGCGCAGCCTTTCCTGGGACAGGGAAGCTACCAGCGGCACCGGGCTGGTTTCAGGCTGCCGGCCCCAAAGAAAATCCCAAAAGCCGATCCAGAAGGGACTGCCCGTGCGTTGCAGGTCGGCTGCCGCTAGCATTGATTCGGTTTCGATGCTGAACCCGACCAGGTTGGGGTCAAGATGGATGATTTGCCCGGCATATTGGACTTCAACGGGCGAACTGTAAACTTGCAGGAGTCTTTGGGCCGCATCTTGTGGGCTGATTCCGCCCACAGGAACGCCAGCGATGGTCATCCCAGCTGGATAACTGCTGCGCGCCCGGCTGTAGGCGGTCAGTTCTACCATCGTCAAAACGATGGCCGCGCCCAGGAAAAACAGCGAAACCCAGCGCAGGATGAAGGATGTATCGCGTACTATTCTCATAAAGCTAAGCCTCTACAGATAAAACGTTGGCCGCCAGAATCACATAGCAAATCCAGACCAGATCGGCCAAAAACAAATGCAGGATTTGCATCCAGATTGGCGCAAGCAGGAGTACATTGATCAGCCCGGCCGCCCACTGGACGAGAATCAGCGCACCCAGGGCCAGCGCAAAGTGCTTTACGGTTTGGGTTTTCAGTTGCGGGTAAAGGCTGCGGATTAAATTGAGCGTATATACCCCAACCAGGATGGCCACAATCGGATGGACGATGCGCAGTCGGACGAGGAAGTGCGCATTCGGGTCAGAATCTTGCGATAAACCCTCGGCCAGCGACTTGGCCGGGAAAAGAGTATCGCCCAGCGCCGTGATGGCGCCCGTCATGCCGATCACGGCTACACCCGCCAGCCCCAGGATGAGCCAAACTGGGAGCAGCCCTTTTTGTTTGAAGCTGATTCGTTTTCCGCCGGACGCCCACCAGGCGGTCAGGGTCATTACCCCCAGGAGCAGGAAGGTGTTCAGCAGGTGCAGGGCAACGGCAATCGCGCGGTGGGCGGAGTCGTTATCCCCGACCAATTCGAGCAGAACCAACCCGGCGCCCAGCAGCGATTCGAGCAAGATAAACCCGGCCGTCCCAACCGCTCCCTTGCGGACAATGTCGCCCTTGGGGTAGGCGCGGAAGGCCCAGATCAGCAGGATTAATACTAAAATCAGCGCGCCGCCGCTCATGGCGCGATGGGTCAACTCAATGAAGGTTTCAACTGCTTTCGGTTGGTGGATGATTTCCCCGTTGCAGGTTGGCCAGTGGTTGCCGCAGCCTGCGCCGGAACCGGTTGCGCGCACCAGCGCGCCCCACAGGATAACGAGGATTGTCCAGGCAAGGACACCCCAGCAGTATTTTGCAAATTTACTGAATGTCATGGGATTTTCTCTTCGACGAATTTTGACCGCCCGAAAGTATAACATAATCATCCGGCTGGCTGCCTTTGGCGGCTCCCGGATTAGCGCCGAGGCAATCTCCCTTTTCGTGGGCAAAACTGATCTTTTGGGACGCGTATTTGCTTGACAGTTCTGCCTGCCACCGCTATAATCCACCCGCTTAACCCCCTAAGAACGCACCCCTGGTGCTGGAATTATATAAGGAGCACGAAATGCCGCCACATCCAAAACGCAAACATTCCAAGGGCCGCCGCGACCGCCGCCGCGTCCATGACGCCCTTGAAGCCCGCAACCTGACCGCTTGCCCCAACTGCGGACAGATGCGCCTTCCCCATGTTGTCTGCTCGAACTGCGGACACTACAAGGGCCGCGAAGTTGTTGCCGTTGAAAAAGAGAAATAAACAGTAAAAGACATGCGCGCCGTCACTTGAACGGCGCGTTTGTGTTTTAAGCGCAGAGGTAAACAACAATGAACATTGATCCCAAAATCACAGCATTTGTTTTCCCGGGGCAAGGCTCCCAAACGGTGGGGATGGGGCGCGAGTTGGCTGCCACTTTCCCCGAAGCTCGCCAAACTTTCGAAGAAGCTGACGATCTGCTCGGATTTTCGCTGTCCGGGCTGATGTGGGCAGGGCCGGACGTGGAGCTGAACGACACGCTCAATACCCAGCCCGCGCTTTTTACCCATTCACTGGCAGCCTACCGGGTCTTTTCCGCGCATCAGCCGGGTCTGACTCCCGCTTTCGTGGCTGGGCACTCGCTGGGACAGTTATCCGCCATTGCCGCTGCCGGGGCGATTTCCTTTGCCGATGGACTGCGCCTGGTGCGCCGGCGCGGCGAGTTGATGAAACATGCCGGGGAATTGAACCCGGGCGGGATGGCGGCCATCCTTAATCTGGACATTCCCACCCTCGACCAGGTTTGCGCCGAGGCCAGCACCGCGGATGAAATCGTGCAGGTTGCCAACGACAATTCGCCCGGCCAGGTGGTGATTTCGGGTGCAAAACCGGCCCTCGAGCGGGCGCTGGAACTGGCAAAGGCCGCCGGCGCGCGCCGCGCCATTCCCCTGGCGGTCAGTATTGCCGCCCATTCGCCGCTGATGGTTTGCATCCAGGCCGAGTGGGATGCGGCAGTGCGCGCAGCCAGCTTTCGCGATGCGGCGGTGCCGGTCGTGGGCAATGTCTCCGCATCCCCGCTGACCCGCGCCGACGATTTACGCGCCGATGTCTGCGCCCAGATGACCTCCCGCGTGCGTTGGACGGAATCGGTGCGTTGGCTGTACGCCCAGGGTGTTCGTTACTTTGTTGAAGTGGGCAACGGCGCAGTCCTGGCCGGTCTGGTCAAACGGATCGAGGCTGAGGCGGCCACCCAGCCGCTGGGCAATCCCGCAGATTTTGCCTAGAATATCAATTCTCCCTTTCGAATCGCCGTATTTTCCTCTGGAAAACGGCGATTCTTTATGTCATAATCGAGACCATGTTTGGACCTTCGCGCACGAAGAAAAAAGAATTTGCTGTCATTGGCCTGGGACGTTTTGGCCGGTCGGTGGTCAGAACCCTGGGCGAAAAAGGATACAGCGTCCTCGGGGTTGACCGCGACCCGGCAATGGTGCAATACATCAGTGAATCGTGTACCCAGGCGGTTGTGGTCGATTCGACCAATGAAGACTCGCTCAAAGCCCTGGATATTGCTTCGTTTGACACGGTCATTGTTGCCATCGGCACCGATTTTGAGAGCAACCTGATTACGACGGTTGCGCTGAAAGCCCTCGGGGTGCGGCGGGTGATTTGCAAGGCTCTTTCGCGGCGGCAAAAGGATATTCTGCTGCGCGTTGGCGCGGATCAGGTTGTCCTGCCCGAAGCGGATGCCGGTCATCGGCTTGGCCTGGAACTGGCGGCCCCCAACCTGCTCGAACAGATTTCATTTGGGGATAGTCATAGTGTGCTCGAACTGCGTGTGCCGAGTTCGATGACCGGCAAAACCCTGGCCGAGTTGCAACTGCGCAACGAGTATGGGGCCAATGTGGTTGCGGTGCGGCACGAAAGCTCGGTGACGGTTTCGCCGCGGGCCGACCAGGTGCTTTCCGAGAATGACATTATTGTTGTCATTGGCCGCACTGAAAGAATTACAAAACTGACCGAAGTGGGCTAGAGATGCAGGCTCGTCTGCAAAAAGTAGGGCTATTTTCACGCCGCACGCCAACGCCGGTTCGCCTGGCGTTTGGCCTGGCGCTGATGATTGTTGTTTCAAGCCTGCTGTTGATGTTGCCGGGTGTTGGGGTTGAGCGCCCATTGCGCTTGAATGAAGCCATGTTCACGGCCACCTCGGCCCTGACCGTAACGGGCCTGTCGATTATCGTTCCCGGCAAAGACCTGACCGTTTTTGGCCAGTTGTTGCTCCTGGCCTTGGTTCAACTGGGCGGAATCGGTTATATGGTGATTTCGGTACTCATTTTCCGCCTGATCGGGCGCAGTATTTCATTTGCCGACCGCCTTGCCCTGCGCGATTCGTTTGGCCTGCTCGACCTGAAAGCCATTATTACCCTGACTTGGCGAGTCTTAATCGCGGTTTTTGCCCTGGAGGCTGTTGGGACTTTTTTACTCTGGTTGAATTGGCGTTCTATGCTGGGGGGCGAACGCGCATTCCTGTTTGCTCTTTTTCACGCGGTTTCAGCCTTTTGCAACGCCGGTTTTGATCTGTTTGCCGGGACGCCGGGATTTTCGGGTATTCCGAATGATAATTTTTCCCTGCTGGTCATGGGCAGCCTGATTTTTGTCGGCGGGCTGGGCATCCCGGTTGTAGCGGATATTCTTTATCTGTTTATCCGTCAGCGCCACCGGCTTTCCCTGCACACCCGCCTGACCCTGATCATCACGGTTTTCCTGATTCTATTTGGAGCCTTGGGGCTGTTCCTGGCCGAGACCCGCCCTGGCGCAACCCTTTCAGATGCGCCCGCCGCCCGCGCCCTGGTAATATCCACCTTTCAATCCGTTTCAGCGCGAACTGCCGGGTTTAGCGCCATCGATAATTTCTACGAGCTTTCCCCCGCCAGCCAGTTGTTAAAAATTTCCTTGATGTTTATCGGCACTGCCCCGGCCTCGATGGGCGGCGGCATCACCACCGGGACTTTTGTCGTGCTGCTGTTGGCGCTGTGGGCCTTTGCCCGCGGACGCGAGACCCCGCATATTTTTGGCCGCAGCCTGGGGGCCGCCACCCTCCGGCGCGCTTCGGCGGTGCTGACCATTTCGCTCCTGGTCGTTATCTCTGCCACCTGGATTTTGTTGATGACCCACCCCGGCGCGTCCCTGGATCGCGTTCTGTTCGAGGTGATTTCGGCCTTCGCCACCTGTGGACTGTCTTTGAACTACACCAGCAATCTCAGTCTGTTTGGCCAGGCGCTGATTGGGTTTATCATGTTCTGGGGCCGGCTGGGCGCGCTGACCATCATCCTGGCCCTGGCCCAGTTAACCCCGCCGCGCCTGATTGCTTATCCTGAAGAGCAAATCCTTATATAATTGAATTGAGCCTACCTTTGGAGTGGAAAAACAATGACCGTTGTATCCCTGATGACCGATTTTGGCATTAAAGATGGCAATGTGGGTGTGATGAAGGGCGTTATCTGGGGAATTGCCCCGGATGCGCAGATTTCGGATTTGAGTCACATGATTCAGCCGCAAAATATTCGCGAGGCCGCCCTGATTTTGGCGCGTTCGGCCCCGTATTTCCCGCCGGACTCCGTCCATGTGGTCGTGGTTGACCCTGGCGTGGGCACGGCTCGCCGCCCATTGGCCGCCAAAATCGGCAGCCAGTATTACGTTGGCCCGGATAACGGCACCATCACCTTGCTGCTCGAACGCGCTGAACAGGAAGGCTGGTCTTGCGAATTTGTTCACCTGGATAAGCCCAAATTTTGGCTGGGAAATATCAGCCATGTTTTTCACGGGCGGGATATTTTTGCGCCGGTCGCCGGACACCTGGCGAGCGGCGTTCCCCTGGCGGAACTGGGCGCCCGCATCGTGGACCCTGTCCGATTGGTACTGCCCAAACCGGAGCAGATTGCTAACGGCTGGCGCGGCGAAATCATCCACATCGACCATTTCGGCAACCTGGCTTCCAACATCCGTGTCGAAAACCTGGGTTCGGCGTTAACACACATGGACGGCTGTGTCGTATCCCTGGCCGGAGAGACGATCAAGGGCCTGGTCAATACTTTTGGCGAGCGCCAGCCCGGCGAACTGGTGGCGCTGCTCGGCTCGACCGGCAACCTGATCGTGTCTGTGGTCAATGGTTCTGCCGCTGCCCGTTTGGACGCAAAAGTGGGCGATTCAATCGAGATTGTGTGGTAAATGGATGTCTGATCTGGCGCTGACTGTCAAAAATCTTCGTTTCCGTTACCGCGACCGGGCCGGGGCGGCCTTGCATGGTGTTTCATTTTCGGCGGGCAAGGGTGAACTGTTGCTGATTGCCGGGGCTTCCGGCTGTGGCAAAACCACCCTGATTCGCGCCATCAATGGTCTGATTCCGCGTTCTTACAAGGGCGAGTTGGAAGGCCAAGTCCTGGTCAACGGCCAGGATATTTCAACTTTGCCGCTCTCGCGCATATCGCAGATGGTCGGGACGGTTTTGCAGGACCCTGAACGTCAGATTTTGGGCACCAAGGTGCTCAACGAGGTCGCGTTTGGCCTGGAAAACATGGGTCTGCCGCGCGAAGAGATTCTCAGCCGCGTCGATGAAGCCTTGAATACCCTGCGCATTCCGCACCTGCGTGAGCGCGAGACCTTCCTGCTTTCTGGCGGCGAAAAACAAAAGGTGGCCCTGGCGGGCGTTCTGGCGATGCGGCCTTCCGTTCTGCTGCTGGATGAACCCCTGGCCAGCCTCGACCCGGCCTCGGCGGCGGAAACGCTCGATATTGTCCGCCAACTGGCCGACGAGGGGTTGACCGTGCTGATGGTTGAGCACCGTGTCGAAGATGTGTTACGCATCCGACCGGATCGGGTGCTTTATATGAAAGATGGCGCAATCAATTACCTGGGCGACCTGGGCGGTTTGATGAACGTGGTCGACTTCTCGGAAATCAAATTGCCGGCTGAGTTGGTGATTGAGCGCGAGCGCCAGTCCCCGCCCAGGTCGGAGGCCGCGCCCGTTTTCCGACGACCAGGCGAAGGTGAGTCCGCGTCCGCGCCTTTGGTGCGGTTTGAAGAGGTCGCGTTCGGCTATGACCGCGAAACGGAGGTGCTCAAGGGCATCTCCCTTAACATCCAAAAGGGCGATGTGATTGCCGTGCTTGGCCCGAACGGAGCCGGTAAAACCACTTTTGTGAAGCACGCGATTGGCCTGCTCAAGCCGAAACGCGGACGGGTGCTGGTTAATGAGCGCGACACGCGCGAGGCCAGCGTGGCCGAGATTGCCAGCACACTCGGTTATGTCTTCCAAAGCCCCAGCCACATGCTTTTTGCGCCGACCGTGCAGGCTGAACTGGCTTTTGGCCCGAAGAACCTGAAACACAAGCCAGAGGCGATAGAAATTCAGGTGCGCGAGGCGCTCGAAACGGTCAATCTCGCCGAACGGGAGCAGGATGCGCCGCTATCGCTTTCGTTTGGACAGCAGAAGCGCGTTTCGATTGCGGCCATCCTGGCGATGCGCTCGAAAATCCTGGTGATGGATGAGCCGACCGCTGGGCAGGACTATAAAAATTATATGAATTTTATGGATGTCATCCTGCAAATGCCGGCTTTTGATGCGATCCTGTTCATCACCCATGATGTCGACCTGGCGGCAATTTATGCGAATCGGGTCATCCTTGTGGCGGATGGACGCGTGCAGGCGGATGGCAAACCCGAGGCGGTGCTGGCCGATACGGAACTGCTCAAGCGCTGCCGGGTGCTGCCGACTTCCCTGCTGGAGGCTAACCTGGCCCGGCTGGCCCGGACGGGCCGCTTACTACGGGTCGAGGCCCTGGCGCATGTGTAAACCTGCGCGATTGCGCAGTTAATCCATTCCTTATTTGTTGTAGGAGGTAGAAAGATGGACAAAAAGTTACTCTCTGTAGCCGGTACGCTCCTGGCGATCCTGGTGATTGTTATGGGCGCGGTGCTGGTGGTTGGCAACATGCTCGGCAACGAGCGCTTCCAGACGGGTGAGAACCCGGTCTTGCGCTTCGTGTTTGTCGGCGTGGGCCTGTTGATTGCCTTTGGGGTGTATTACTTCACCAAAGAGAACAAGATTTGGGAAGTGGAAACCCGCCATGTGGTTTATATGGCAATTGGCGCGGCGCTGTACGCCATCTTCTCGTACCTGTTCAACGGAACGGTTTTTGTCGTGCCTTCGCTCAGCCAGGTTTCACTACGCCCGGCGATTGCCATCCCGATGTTCTTCGGCTACGCTTTCGGCCCGGTGGTCGGGTTCTTCTCCGGCGCGGTCGGCAACATGTTCGGCGATGCCCTGACCGGTTTTGGCCTTTCGCCGCAGTGGAGTATTGGCAACGGCCTGGTTGGCTTCATCAGCGGCATGGTTTTCCTGTTCAAGGATAAGAAGAAGAGCATGGATACCGTGCTTTACGTCAGCGGCGCGCTGGCCGTTCTGGCTGCGGTGATGTATTTCCTCAACCAGAGCATGCCCAACATGCTGTTCTACGATGTGGACAATGGCGTTTTCGGCGACCAGCAGATTTCGATTTTCGCCGGCATTTCAATCATCATCGGCTTTGTGCTGGTGGCTGCGGTGCGCTTCGGCTTTGCCAAGAATGAAGACATTGCCGCTGCCGTGACCTGGGGCACCCTGGGCAACCTGCTCGGGATTGGCTTTGCCGCCATCTCGGACATCTGGATCAACGGTTTCAGCCTGTCTGCGACCATCGTCGGTCAGTTCCTGCCGGCTGCCGGCCCGAACCTGATCTTCGCCGCCGTGCTCGTGCCGATGCTGGTGCTGGCTTACGCCGCCGTCCAGCGCCAATCGGGACGCTAAACTTATTGAGTGATTTGGCGATTGGATGATTTTTCTCTTCTGATCGCCAAATCACCAAATCGGAAAATCACACAATGTTGGTCTCCTGGCGTTACCGCAATCGCAATTCTTTCATCCAGTCTTTTGACCCGCGCGCCTGGGTGATTTTCTTTTTGTGCTTCCTGTTCTCGACCCTGTTTTTCTGGGATGTGCGCTTCCTGCTGCCGTTCTTCCTGGTTGCGCTTTTTTCCTTTCTTACGTCCGGGATCAAATGGCATGAAATTCGCCGGGCGCTGTTGTTCATCGGCGCGTTCATCACTTTTTTTGCCCTGTTGACCTTCCTGACCGGGCGCGGTGGACAGGAAGTTTACAGCGAAGAGCATCTCATCCGCCAGTTTGCGGCTCCGTTCAGCCTGTTTGGCTGGCGGCCCACCCTGGATATCACCGTCGAGCGTTCGTTTTTTGCGGTCAGCCAGTTCGTGCGCGTTATCAGTATCGCGCTGATGACGATTCTGATTCCTTACTCGCTCAACCCGGCCCATTATGGCGTCACCTTCAAGGGTCTGGGGCTTTCGGACAAGATCGCCTATGCCATGGATTTGACCATGCGCTTCATCCCGACCTTTGGGCGCGATTTTCAGTTAACGATGGACGCTCAGCGCGCGCGCGGCTATGAATTGGAAAAAGTCAGCGGGGGGATTGTCGAACAGGTGCGCAAACTTGGCCCGATCATCGTGCCGGTGACGATTCACGCCATTATCGGCTCGGAGGACATCATCGACGCGATGGATTTGCGCGCCTTTGGGGTTGGGCCGCGCACCTGGCTGGTGCAGTTGAATTACCGGCGGCGTGACCGCATCCTGATTGCGGCTGGCTGCTTGATCCTGTTTGTCTCCGTGGTGCTGGCCTTTAGCGGCCTGGGTGGTTTCTGGGTCCCGCCGGGGTTGATTGAGATGGTTGGGGGATAATTATTCCAACAATTCATCCAAAGATTTGAACACTTTCAGCCCGCGCTGCTGCGCCCAGGCCTCGATTCCCTGCCAGAAGTTCTCCGCCAATTGGAGCAACCTGGCAGGTTCGTTTAAATCCCCTTGCATGGCCGCCCGACAAAGCGCATCATACCCAGTGGGCCGGTTGGGCAGGGACAGGCTCTCGCTGAAGACGCGGCTGGATGTGCTGTAAAGCTGACGGTTGTCCAGCCCGACCAGGTAGGCTCCGGCCTCGGCCAGGGCGATGATTTTGCTCGGCAGGGCTTCGTACTGATTGCTGCTGGCGGCATTGCGAATCTTTCCCAGGGTTTCGAACACTTCCCAGACAATCGCATCGGCCAGCAGTTGCTCGAATTCCTGCGGGCTGTGGCCAAAAACCAGCTCTTTTAACGCTGGAAAGATGTTCTCCGGGTCGTACAGCGCCAGGATGTGGACATAAGCCCCCTGTGTCAGCGGCCAGGTTTCCTCAAACTCGGCGGCGTTGGCCTGCAAAATGTCCAGGCTAAGCACGTTGACCTCGGCTTTCCAACTCCCCTCGCACCACTCGTAGTTTTCTTCAAATTCCCGGCCTTTGACGATACAAAACATTTCGATGTCACTGTGCGGGCCATCGCTGCCGCGCGCCAGGGAACCGTACAGGCCGATGGCGCGCACTTTTTTGCCGAATCTGGCGCGGAATTGGGCCGCTATCGCCTCGGCGCGGGTCATTCGTTCTGCGTGAGTGAAAGGTTGTGGGTCGGTTTGCATGTTTTCTCCTGTTTATCGAACAGCCCGACGAATCTCCGCCGGGCTGCTTTTTTTTGTTTCTCGTCATCTCGTTTCTAATTTCTTACCCCACCACCCGAATTTCTCTTGGCAGATCGCTCAGCGACTCGCAGCCGTTTTCGGTGACAACCATATCGTCCTCGATGCGCACACCGTTGCGGCCCGGCAGATAGATGCCCGGCTCGACGGTGTAAGCCATACCGCTTGCGAGCAATTGCTGGTTGTCACCGCGCATGTAGGGTTCTTCATGGCCTTCCATGCCGATGCCGTGGCCGGTGCGGTGGGTGAAGTACGCGCCATATCCGGCGGCTTCGATCACTGCGCGGGTGGCCTTGTCCACCTCGGCGCAGGCTGCGCCCGGTTTCCCGGCGGCGCGCCCGGCGGCGTTGGCCTGCTGGACGATGTCGTGGATTTTGCGATATTCGGCATCCACCTCGCCAACAGCGAAAGTGCGGGTCAGGTCTGAGATATAACCCTCATAGGCCGCGCCCCAGTCGATAACCAGCAAATCGCCAGCCTGGAGTTTGCGCTCGGAGGGCGAGGCGTGCGGGTTGGCACTGTTCGGGCCGCCGGAGACAATCGGCGCGAAGGGCATTTCCGGGTCGGAGCCGTGGCGCAGCAGTTGCACCGTCAGTTCGGCGGCAATTTCGCGTTCGCTCATCCCGATTTTGATTTGCGGCAGGGTGGCTTCGAGCGCATCCTGGGCGATTTTGACTGCCTGACGCATTTTGGCGATTTCGTCGGCGTCTTTGCGCAGGCGCAGCGAGGCCAGTTCCTGTTCGGCGGCGATGACGTGCGCCCCCGGCGCGCCGTTCTCAACCAGGCGCAGTTCGAGCACGCGCATCCGGCGCGGTTCGACGCCAATGGTGCGCCCGTACAGGTCAAGGTCGAACAGGGCGTTGCGGAAAACCTGGGCCCAGTCCGCCGGGTTTTCGCCATACGGGTAGGTTTTAATCTCGTAGGGCAGTCCGACCGTTTTTTGCACTTCCAACTCAGGCAGGATCAGCGCTGGAACCTTGCCTGGCGCAAAAACCAACACGACCGGGCGCTCCATCAGGTGGAATCCCAGGCCGGTCAGGTAAGAAAGGGTCGGGCCGGGATTGAGCGCAATCGCATCGTATTTTGTATTTTCCAGGGCGGCGGCGAGCTTGTCAAAACGTGGATTGGACATGGTTTCTCCGGGATATCAACTGTGGAATTTTTTTGAAATGCGCATTTGAATCCAGTCGGTGATGGCCGGGAAGGTCTGGTCAAACCAGATGGCCGGCGCAAACCACCAGGGCAGAATCAAAGCCCGGCGCGGATGCCTGGCAACCTGCACCACTTTACGGGCAACATACTCCGAGGTCATGATGACGAATTCGGGGAATTCGAGATTGCTTTGCCCGGTATGTTCGCCAAACTCGGTCGCCGCCGGGCCGGGATAGATGCCGGAAACCTGGATGCCGCGCGGGGCGACCTCGCGCCGCAGGGCGTCCGTGAATCCGCGCACGCCAAATTTGGTGGCGGCATAAACGCTGTAAGTCGGGGCAGCCAGCCAACCGGCCACCGAAGACATGTTGATAATGTGACCGCTCTGCCGTTCGAGCATGTGCGGCAGGACAGCGTGCGTAACCGCAATCAGGCCGGTCAGGTTGACGGCGACCTGGGTTTCGATATCGCGCGCCGGATCGAGATTTTCCAGCCAATCCAAGCGACCAAAACCGGCGTTGTTGAAGAGAATGTCGACCTGGCCAAAGTTTTCGATCACGCTTTTGACCATGTTCTCGACATCGGCCTTGTTGGTGACATCGACCGGAGTGGCCATCGCCTCGCCGCCGGTTTTGTGGATGCGCTCGACCTGGGCCTGCATCCGTTCGATGCGCCGGGCCGCCAGGACAACTGCTGCGCCTTCCGCAGCAAACAAGCGGGCGGCATCCTGTCCGAATCCGGAGGATGCCCCGGTAATCAATACCACTTTGTCTTTTAAGCTGTTGGCCATGACTCCCCTCCTGTTTTAATCTTCCTGCTCGCTCTCAGCCTCCCGCCGCCGCGGGCGGATCGGCTCCACGCTCGGTTCAGCTTCCAGGGCGATACTCAACACCTCGTCCATGTGCGTTACCGGGATGATTTTCAGGTCGGTACGGGCGCGTTTGGGCACATCCACCAGGTCTTTCTGGTTGCGCTCCGGGATGAGCACCACCTTGAGGCCTGCGCGATGCGCCGCCAGAATTTTTTCGCGTGTGCCGCCAATCATCAAAACCCGCCCGCGCAGGGTGATTTCGCCGGTCATGGCCACATCGCGGAAGACGCGCCGTCCGGTAAAAGCGGAGGCCAGCGCCGTGCAGAGCGTGATGCCGCCCGACGGGCCATCCTTGGGGATGGCTCCTTCAGGCAGGTGGATGTGGATGTCCAGCTTTTCGAAAACATCCGGGTCGATGTTAAGCATATTGGCGCGCGACTTCAGGTAGGTCAGCGCTGCCTGGGCGCTTTCCTGCATCACCTCGCCGACCTGGCCGGTGATTTGCAGTGAGCCTTTGCCTTCCAGCAAGGCCACTTCGACGGCCATGATTTCGCCGCCGTTCTCGGTCCAGGCCAGGCCGGTCGAAACGCCGACTTCATCCTGGCGTTCGGCTTCGCTCATGAAATACTCGGGCGGGCCGAGGAACTTTTCGATCATGCCCGGCGTGATCATGGTCGGGAATTCTTTCTTCTCGGCCTTGAGCCGGGCCACCTTGCGGATGACGCGTCCGATTTCACGCTCCAGGTTGCGCACGCCCGCTTCGTAGGTATACTCGCGGATGATGCGCTGCATGGCCGCCGCCGAGAAGCGCAGTCCGCTCTCGTCCATGCCGTTCTCTTCCATCTGGCGCGGGATCAGGTAGCGGTCGGCGATGGCCATCTTCTCTTCCTCGATGTAGCCGGGGAATTCGATGACTTCCATGCGGTCCAGCAACGCCGGCGGAATCGAGCCGAGGTGGTTGGCGGTGGTAACAAACATGACCTTCGACAGGTCGAAGGGAATTTCAAGGTAATGGTCGCTGAACGAATTGTTCTGTTCCGGGTCGAGCACTTCCAGCAGCGCCGAAGACGGGTCGCCGCGGAAGTCCGCACCCAGCTTGTCGATTTCGTCGAGCATGAAGAGCGGATTTTCGCTGCCAGCCCGCTTCATCGTCTGGATGATGCGCCCCGGCAGCGCGCCGATGTACGTCCGGCGATGGCCGCGGATTTCGGCCTCGTCGCGCACGCCGCCCAGCGAGACGCGCACGAATTTGCGTCCCAGGGCTTCGGCAATCGAACGTCCGAGCGAGGTTTTGCCCGTGCCGGGCGGCCCGGCGAAGCACAGGATCGGCTGGCGTTCCTTTTTTGGTTTCAGCGAGCGCACCGCGATATATTCCAGGATGCGGTCTTTGGCTTTTTGCAGGCCGTAGTGGTCGCGGTCGAGCACCTTGGCGGCGTTGCTGACGTCCAGGTTATCGTCGGTGTGGATGCTCCAGGGCAAATCGAGAATCCACTCGATGTAAGTGCGGATGATGCCCACCTCGGGCGCCATCGGCGGCATCTGGTTCAGCCGTTCCAGTTCTTTCAGCGCCACCTTGCGGGCTTCTTCGGGCAGTTTGGCTTCTTCGACTTTTTGGCGTAATTCGGTAACATCGCGCGTCCAAATATCGCCTTCGCCCAGTTCCGTTTGGATGGCTTTCATTTGCTCGCGCAGGTAAAACTCGCGCTGGCTTTTGTCCACTTCGCTCTGAACGCGGGTGTGGATTTCATCTTCCAGTTCGAGCACATCCACTTCGGCGGCCAGCAGCTCGTTCAGCCGCTCCAGGCGGGCCTGCGGCTCGCGCATCAGCAGCAGCGACTGGCGTTCTTCAAAATCGAGCGAGAGCGCGGTCGCCAGCATATCGGCCAGCCAGCCCGGCTCCTGGATGTTCATCGCAAACAGGTGCGCCTCTTCCGGGATCGAGCGGTTCAGGTCGACCACCCGGTCAAACAGGTTGAGCGCGGAGCGCATCAGCGCGCGGATTTTCTTGTCGGCTTTTTCGTTTTCTTCGATTACCCGCGCCCGCACCTTGATGACCGGCGCGATGCGCGTGAATTCGATGATCTCAACCCGCCGCCGGCCCTGCACCAGGGCTGAACTGGCCCCGTCGGGCATCGAGAGCAGGCGGCCAACAGCCATTTCCGTGCCGATTGGCAGGAAATCGATCATCTTGGGGTTTTCGGTATCCGGGTCTTTCTGGACGATACCGATGACGGTCTGGTCGTGCTCGTGCGCCGATTGCAGGGTGGCAATCGCAGCGTCATTATCGACGAAAACCGGCGAAACCATGTGTGGGAAAACCACCATGTCGCGCATTGGCAAGGCCATCGCCTCGATAATCCCATTTTCATCCGGGGTGCGGTTGGGTACGCGGTATAGCTCCTCGGTCCGCTGGCTTAAGGCGGTGTCGAACTCTTCTTCTTCGTTGTCGTCCCAATCGGTATTCATAAAACCTCGTTTACTTGTATTTTTCCCAGGCGCGCATGACTTCAGCGGTGACGAACAGCGACCCGGCTGACAGGACGATGCCCGTTGACCCGGCCAGTTCCAACGCCCGCGCCAGCGCCGCTTCGACGGGGGTCGCCGCCTCGCTCTCCACCCCGGCCTGGGCGGCCATTGCGACGATTTTCTCAGCCTCCAGCGCCCGTGGATGGTCGGCGCGGGTTGCAATTAGTCGGGTTGCGCGTGGACGGATTTCCTCGAGCATATCGCGCAGCATTTTATCTTCCGATACGCCAAAAACCAGGTAAACCGGCCTGGCGGGGAAGTATTCGTCAAGCGTTTGGCGCAAACGCGCGAACGAATCGCGGTTGTGGGCCGAGTCGAAGATGACCGGCGGTTCCTGGCGCGCCACCTCGAAGCGAGCAGGCCATTTTACACGATAAAAGCCGTTTTGGATGTCCGAATATGAAAGCCCAAGTTCGGCGGCTTCGAGCGCGGCAAAAGCCGTCGCGGCGTTATCGACCTGGTGCGCCCCGAGCAGCGGCATCGACAGGGTCAGGGCGGCAATCTTCTTGCTCCTGACCTGGAAGGTCTGCACCGAAAGCGAACGCAGAAGCGGCGCGACTGTCACGTCCCGCCCGACCAGGGTAAAGGGGGCCAGGCGCTGCACCGCGACTTTTTTTAGCACCGTCAGCGCTTCACGCTGCTGCGGGGCGCTGACCACCGGGATGCCTTCCTTGATGATCCCGGCTTTTTCCCCGGCGATCAGGGTTAGTGTATCGCCCAGCACGGCGGTGTGATCGTAGGAGATGGATGTAATAACCGCCACCTTTGGCCTGACCACGTTGGTCGCATCCAGCCGCCCGCCCAGCCCGACTTCGATCACCGCGGCAGTGCAACCCTGGCGGGCAAAATACAGGAAGCTGAGCGCGGTGGTGATTTCGAATGTGGTCAGTTTGGGGATGCTGGCCACCACTGGTTTGATTTCATCAACCAGGTCGCCCAACTCATCGTGGCTGATGGGTTTTCCATCGATCTGGATGCGCTCACAGTAATCAAGCAGGTGCGGGGAGGTATACAGCCCGGTTTTTTGCCCGCCCGTTTGCAGGGCCGAAGCGCACAAGGCGCAAACGGAGCCTTTGCCTTTCGTCCCGGTAACATGGATGACCGGATAAGCCAGGTGCGGGTTGCCCAGCTTTTCAAGCAAAGCCTGCATCCGGTCCAGGTTGAACTCAGCCTTGGCCAGTTCGCTGGCTTTTTTCAGGCTGTAATCGACAAAACTATAGAGATAATCAAGGGTCTGGTTGAAGCGGGTTTCGGTGTCCATTAAAGTGATTCTAGCCGATTATTGGCCAAAATCAAACCCTAATGCCTTATTCGCGCGCTTTCAGTTCGAACCAGTCGAAACAGGCTGGCGTGCTGGCCTGTTTCCCGTTCCCGGTGGCGTACAGGCCAAAAAAGACACCGGTGAATCCGCCCGCCACCTCGGTCGACAGGTAGCGGGTTTCGCCGGAGGCCAGCCAGCGCGGATCGTTTCCGTCGCTGGCGTAGCCGAAGGTGTAGCGGTCTTTCTCGGTGCGGATGAGCAGTTCGACCGCGGAGCCAGGGAAATCCGCGCAGGCGGTGATGGCCTGCAAGCCGCCAATGCGCTGGCGCACGATGACCTGGCTGCCGCTTTCGCCGCGCAGGATGGCGATTTCGTAGTGGTGGCGTTCGTTCATTCGAACGCATAGGCCGGCTTCTTCGCCCGGGTTTTGCGGGGCAAACTCCAGCGCGGCGTGCGCCAGACAGTCGAAGCGCTCCTGCCGCCGCCCGACCCAGGCTTGCAGGCCGTTTTCGTCCAGGGTCGCGGCGGTCCCGTGCAGGCACAGCCAGCCCGGACGCTCACTGAGCGACCAGGTTTGTGCTGCCGGGCTGCGCAGGAAATTCCAGGCCAGGCGTAATTCCAGCTGGTCGAAATCATCCCGCTCCGCTTCCGCCGGCCAGGGATGAGGTGTCAGCGGCGGCCAGGCGATGGACATCGTCACCTGGCCATCGTCGTCGCCGACCAGCGGCCAATCCTGCGCATCCCAGCGTAACGGGGCCAGGAAGGTTTCGCGTCCGAGATGATGGCAGAATGGATAGCCGTTTGGGCGCACCCCCAGGCAAACCAGCCACCAGTTCCCGGCCTGATCCTGCACCAGGTCGGCGTGCCCGAGCGACTGGATGGGCAGGTTGCCCCGGCTGCGGTGACTCAGGATCGGGTTGCGCGGGCAGCTTTCGAAAGGCCCCCACGGGCTTTTGCTGCGCGCAATGGTTTGCATGTGGCCGTATTCGGTGCCGCCTTCGGCAATCATCAGGTAATACCAGCCGCGGATGTGGTACAGATGCGGCCCTTCGGGGTATGCGCCGCCCGTCCCCTGCCAGATCGGTCGCAGGGGTTCGATCAGGCTTCCGCTGTCGAGGTCGAGTCGGCCCTGCAAAATCCCCTCGTTGCCCTGGCAGGTGAAGTAAACCTGGCCATCATCATCATCATCAAAAAGCAGGGATGGATCGATGCCCCCGGCTTGCAGCCAGACCGGCTCGGACCAGGGTCCGGCCGGGTCGGACGCCGTGACGTAGAAGTTCCCGCCGCCGGAAACATTGGTTGTAACCATGTAGAACAGCCCGTTGTGATGGCGCAGGGTCGGGGCGTAGATTCCTTGTGAGCTGGGGCAGTTTTCGAGCGGCAGTTGGCTGGGGTGAGTCAGGCAGTATCCGATTGGCCGCCAGTGAGCCAGATCGCGGCTGTGGAAGATGGGTACACCCGGAAAGTATTCAAAGGAGCTATTGACCAGGTAATAATCATCCCCGACGCGGCAGATGCTTGGGTCGGGATGAAAGCCGGGCAGGATCGGGTTGTTAATGCTGGGTGTCATGGGGTTGCCTTATCTGCAAGTTTTGCGGGTAAAATCTGGCTATGGCAAAATTAATCCCTGCTGCTGAACGAATTGTCCGCGCGCGGGCGCTGATTCAAAAAGCCCGCGACCTGCCCGTGCCCCCGGAAGGCAAATACAACTTTTCTTATGTGGCCGGGGTCAAAGACTTGCTGCGCCAGGCCCGCGATCTGCTCAAATTTATCGCCCTGACTCCCAGCGCCAGCGCCGAGATGAAGGCCGAAGTGCGCAAGATTCAGGAAGAAATCGATTTGGCGGACCGGGAGATATTGCATGCCAGTTAGGCTTGGTTGCGCGGAGTTTTTTTGAAATATTTAATTGCCCAATCAGTTAAAAGGATTACGAGCAGCAGGGCGGCAACGTGAATTCCTGAGAGTACCACGGGCGCTGCGTACACAAGCATACCAGCGGGGCCAGTTAGCTGAGTTGCGAGTCCAAAAACAGCAATTGTTGCTCCCAAAAAGATAAGTGAAGACCCGAATGCTGTAAAGGCAAAAAGAGCGTTGTTATTGAGCTTCCAGAGATAGGTTATGGCGATTGCCACTTGTATGGATGGTCCAATTAAAAGTGGGAAAAAAGTAGCTGAAAATGTAGCGAAGTTTTCGAAACCATACGCAATGAGGATTAATCCTGCCAGGGCGAGATAAGTTAGCGGGATGACAAGATATGAGATGGGAAACAAGAGTTTGGCCTGATTGGTTTCGTTGCCAATCTCACGGCCAATCTCAGGGCTAATCTCAGGGCTAATCTCAAGTTTCTTTTCTTTGTTGTTGTTCGCCAGCAAGATTGGAATAATCCCGGCAATTCCCCCCTGGATCATTGATTGAATAACATAACCGCCCCAGAATTTACTTATCTGCAGGAGGTATTCCGTGAAATAAAAGTCAAATCTTCGAAAAACAAAAAGGAGTGGGATAAAGAGTGGGATGCTGGATGTTATCAGGGTTGCAAAAATTCCCCCAAGCGCTCCGTTCATTATGGATAATTTACTTTTTTCTTCTTTGGGTATTAAATTTACATATAAAAATCCGATGACCCAGGGGTTATTAATCACGTTAACGCTGAAGGCGATAATGCCGGCGAAAAATGATGTAACTACTTCTAGAATTATTCCCGTTAATATAAGTATTCCGACCCAAATTATTAATGCGTAATTACTTATTAATGCGTAATTACTCTTGAAAAGTATTTTCATACCAAAATCCCTTTGCTGATTCTTGAAAAACCTGAAATTCCCTGCTTTATTGCAGTGAAAAGAGCAGGGTTTTATGGGATATTCCAGTTTTTCGATAAACTCCGCGCCAGACCTTGTAGTCGCGCAGGCCGGTGCAGCCGATGTCATCGTGCAGGCTCTTTTCGAGGCGTTCCAGGCTGGCCGGGTGGATTTCGTCAAACATGGCTTCGTTGAACATTTGCAAGTGGGGCAATCCCTGTTCCGGCTCACCGGCCAGGGTTGCCAGCACCAGCAGGCCGCCCGGTTGCAGGATGCGGGTGATTTCCCGCATCACTTGGGCAACATCCTCTTTGGCCGTTTCCCCGACAAATTCATGCAGTAACCCAAAACAATAAATCCCATCAAAATAGTCATTCTGGAAGGGCAGTTGCCGGGCGTCACCTTCGATCAGGCGCAGGCCCGGATTACGCTGCCTGGCCAGCATCAGGCCTGAGTGGGCCGCATCCACGCCGCTGACGCCGGGGTAGCTTTCGCTGAGCGGAATGGTATCGCGCCCGACGCCGCAGCCCAGGTCGAGCAGGCTGCTGGCTCCAGCTTGCTTGAAAACCTCCAGGGCATGGCGGACGGTGTCCGAGGGCGGCGCGCTCAACACGCGCTGGTCTTCCCGATAGAATTGCTGCCAGCGGGTCATGGGACTTCGTCGCTTTCCGGGAGCAGGTTCAATCCTTGTAAAATGTCGAGGGCGATTTCTTTGGCTTTGCTTCCGTTTGCTTCGCTGTTGGAGCCGCCAATGTTCAGGGCGAAGAAAGCAAGCCGTCCCTGCTTTTCGATGTAGCCGACAAACCAACCGGTGTGGATGCCATCGACTTCGCCGTAGCCGGTTTTGCCGCGCAATTTGTAATCTTCCCCGCTTTCCAGCAGGATGATTTCCTTGACGATATCCAGTGAGCGCTGCGAAAAAGGCAAATCGTCCCGTTCGAGCCGTTTCAGCAATTCGACCTGCTCATCGGCTGAGATTTGCAGCGAACCATCCAGCCAGAAGTAGTCGACTGACCCGGAAATATCGCGGTTGCCATAGCCCACGTTGTCGATATAGGCTTGCATCTGGTCGCGTTCAACCCGCCGGGCCAGTTCGCGGTAATACCAGACCACCGAATCCTGGATGGCCGTTTTCAGGTTGTGATCCCGGTTCCAACTGGGAACGGGATACCGGGTGCCGTCCCAGGGAATCACGTAGTTTTCATCAGGAATGACGCCTGTTTCCAGCCCGATCAGCGAGTTGACGATTTTGAAGGTCGAGGCCGGCAGGAATCGGGTCGCGCAGCGCTGCGGGTTGTAGCGCAGGGTGCTGTTGTTTTCCTGGTCGTAGAGCACAAATGCGCCCTCGAAACCCTGGAAATAGGCTTCGAGATGGCTGTCCTCTGTGTTGGTTGCGCTTTCTGGGGTAATTTCTGCCTGCGCGACCGGCTCGACGGGCGCGGCGCAGCCTGCCAGGAGACCGCCAAACAGGAACAGCGCGGCCAGCCGGATAATTTTGGGGATGGGATGGTTCATCTCGACCTGCGCTTGTTATGATTTTCGCCCCAACAGCTTATCGGCCAGTTCGCGCAAAGCGGCCCCGGCCTCACCTTGCGGCCCGGCCAGTTCCAGGCTGGCCAGGGCTTTCTCTGTCCACTCCTTGGATTTTTCTTGCGCGTAGTCACTAGCTCCTTCGTCGGCCAGCATCTGCGCTACGGATTGGACTTCTTCCGGGCGAATCGGGCCGCTTTGCCAGCGTGCCGCGAAACGGCCATTTTTGCCCAGGCCATACAGGACGGGCAGCGATTTCTTGCCCTCCAGCAGGTCGGAGGCTGCCGATTTGCCGGTCTGGGCTTCGTCGCCCCAGATGCCGAGAATGTCGTCCTGAACCTGGAAGGCCAGGCCAAGCGAAAGGCCAAAGTCATGATAGGCTTTTTCGAGGCTGTCCCTGGCCCCGCCCAGGATCGCGCCCATCTGGCAGCAGCCCGCCAGCAGGGCGGCGGTCTTGCCTGAGATCATCGGCCAGTAGTCGGCCTCGTTCAGGTCGAGCCGTTCTTCGTAGGAAATGTCCATGTATTGGCCGCGAGTCAGGTCGAGGCAGGTTTCGTGCAGCACGCGCGCGGCGCGCAGGGCGGTTTCGGCAGGATAACGCTCGGCCAGGTCGCTGACGGCCAGGTTCGAGAGCACGAACAAGCCGTCGCCAGCGTTGATGGCCTGCGGGAGGCCCCATTTCGTCCACAGGGTTGGGCGTCCGCGGCGTTTGTCCGAATTGTCCTGGATGTCGTCGTGCACCAGCGAGAAATTATGCACCAGTTCGACCGCGGCGGCGGCTGGCAGGGCTTTTTCCCAGGCAGCCGGATCGAGCGCCGCGGCGCACAGCAAAACCATCAGCGGGCGGATGCGCTTGCCGGTCGCTTCCGGGCCAGCCCCCTCTCCAGTCCAGCCCATGTGATAGGTCAACATTTCGTGATAGACGGCCGTGCGCGGCTGGTTCAGGCTCGCGACCTGTTTTTGCAGTTCGTTTTCAATGGCGGGCAGCATCTGGCTGGAGAGGGATTTCAGGCTCATGGATTATTCCTGTCAGGTGAAAAATGTTTTGGCAATCGTTTCGAGATGCGCCAGCGGAATCAGCCACAAGTCCCAGGACAGCGCCAGCCCGGCTGGCCTGGCCTGCTGGCAGGCTTGCAGGTCGCTTTGCAACTGCGCGGCGCTGAACGAATTGACCTGTTCCATCTCAACCAGGGCCAGCCCGGCGAACAGGGCTGAGCGGCTGAGTCTTTGGCCTCGCTCCAACTCCCCGGCCAGCGCCGAGGATGTCTGGGGCGTGATTCCGCTGCTTTGCTGGGCAAATTGTAACCCATCGCCAAAAGGGATGCCATAGCGTTTTTCGAGCCAGGCGGCCAGGCTGTGCAGTTCGTAGGGGATGCCGGCCGGCCCAAAGGTGCGCGGATAAATCATCAGCTTGATCCAGTCGCAGCTTGGGTCGAGCGCGGACAGTTCCTGGCCGACCATGCGTGTCAGGCCGGGCGAGAAGCAGTCCAGGCCGACCTTCAGGCCGCCCAGGCGGGCCTGTTCAGCCGCCTGCGAGACGGTTTGGCTGATGCACTCGGCCCGGAAGCGCAGGAAGGCTTCCAGCAGGCTATCTGCGTCTTCAGGGTGAAATAGGGCGTGCACGAGCCGCTGCGCCCCTTCGCTGCGGGCCAGCAGCGCTTCGATTTGACGGCGGACAGGTTCCAGTTCCAGCCCGCTCCGCGCGGCGCGGGCCTGACAGTGTGCGCAGAAGCAGCCAAGATGGCCCTCCAGCCCCTCGACCGGTGACGGCCAGCGCATCCGGTCGAAGAAAATACCCTGGTAAATGCCGCGCCGAATGGCTTTCTCGATGCGCTTTTGGATCCAGTCCTGCGCCGCCGGGTGGTTGGGACAGAAAAAGGTGAATTCGGGCATACCCCGAAAACCGGGAATGGGCTGGCCGTTGACTGCGATGGTTTGCCAGGTTTTGGGCAGGGCGGCGCGACTGTCGCTGGCCAGCAGCGGATGCCAGCGGTAGAGCGCGATCCCGCGCTGGCTGGTTTCGGCGGCGACCGCCTCTTCCAGTTCGGGCGGCAGATCCCAGCCGAGCAGCAGGCTTTCGATGGGCAGCAGGTCGCAGGCCTGGCGCAGCCGCTCGCGCACCGTTTGCGGCGTGGCGCCGGGCCAGGCGCTTTCAAGATATTGCAGGGCGATACGGGTCATCTTTACTCTTCCGGTGGGAAAACGTCCAGCACGGTGAAATCGACCCAGAACAGCGCGGCGGTATTCGGCGACTTGGCCAGGATGGCCTGGCCGATTTCGGCAGCCGGGTCGCTCAGTTTGTTCCACCAGGATTTGTCGGCGGGGTAGCCGTACTGGTAGCCGACCTGGGCCGGGGCAAAATGCGCGCCCCAGGCGGCAAATTCGCTGTCCATGTGCTCGAAGGAACTGAACTGCTGGCTGTCGTTGATGAAAACAATCCCATCGCGATAGGTGGGCGGCATCCAGTTTGAGTCCCAATGTTTCAGGAACAGGCGGTATTCGGGGTTGTGGGCGCGGATGGCCTTGACCCAGGCCTCGGCCTCCGCATCGCTGACGGGCGTGCCCTCGGCGGAGCCATCCGACTTGTACCATTCGACATCGACCCCGAAGCCGATCACGGAGGGGTGCTGTTTGTACTGGTTCAGCACCAGGTCGATCAGGGTTAGCATATCGGCGTCACCGGGTTCGACCTGCAGCCAGACCTTGACCCCGTTCTGGTCGAACAGGCCGAGCGCGGCGGCGTTCATATCGACATAGCCGGAGGAGATGTAGGGATCGTCGCTTTTGGCCTGGAAGGACAGGTAGGTTTTACCGCTGCCGTGGAAGTTGCCAACGATCCAGATCGTTTCGGGATGTGCGCCGGGGAATTTGGCCGACATGCGCTGGCCGACCGAAAGCCAGTATTGCGGGCCGGGATTGGTCGGCGGGCCGTAGGTCGAGTAGCGGAATCCGGCCCCCAGGCTCGGTTCTTCGTTGGCGGGCGCGGCGCTGGCGCAGCCGCCGAGCAGCAGGGCGAGAAGCAGGGTGCTGAACAACAGGGCTTTCATTGGGTTTGGCTCCTTTTGGATTTATGTAACCGGTTACATTGGGCGGAAAAAGAAAAGCGCATCCCGGTTGGGAATGACGCATTTTCTGTAAGCGCTTACATTATACCCGCAATTCGTGCTTTTTCTCGCGCCAAGCCGCAAAGACCGCAAAGAAAATGTAAAAAACGGGAAAAGGCTTTAATTTGCGGAGGCATAACCACGGAGACACTGAGAGCGCGGAGTTTTTAATGCTATTTCTCGGTGAATTCCGCCTGCACTGTGCCGCAGGCACATGTGTGTCTCAGCGGTGAAATGCTCGGTTAATTACGGTAGAGCCTATTTTTCTTTGCGCGCGATGGCGACAAAGGACCACAACGGAGGGCGAAGAACAAAAGAAACGGGTTTCCGTCGTGTTCCGTTGTTACTTGAGTTTAGAGTTCAATGATGACAAAACTTTTTGGACACGGAAAACACGGAGTTTCACGGATTTTTTCTCGATTTTTCCGCGTAAATCCGTTTTTTCCGTGTAATCCGTGTCCAGACTTTGGTTTTTAAGCGCTTTTTGCGCCACGCCTCGTGGCTTTGCCAGATGCGTCAAACGAACTCTAAAGTCAAGTTGTTACCGTCGTGGTAAAAAAGAACACGCCAATCTTACTCTGACATTGTCGTAGTAGATATGGCCTGGTCAAAGCAGTTTGCGCGCGGACAGTTCGGCTTCCAGGGCGGCGGGGGAGCGGAACTGGATCGTGTCGAAGCCCAGGGCCTGGGCGGCGGCCACGTTTTTAGCGGAGTCGTCGATGAACAGGCATTCGCTGGCCGGTCGGCCTGTTTTTTCGAGCATCAGGCGGTAGATGGCCGGGTCGGGTTTGATCAGGCCGACTTCGCCAGAAACCAGGATGTGCTCGAACAGTTTCAGAAAGTCGTAGCGCCGGCGCATGAGCGGAAAGGTTTCTGCTGAGAAGTTGGTCAGGGCGTAGAGCGGATGGCGTCCGGCCTGCTTGAGTCGTTTCAGCAGCTCGACCGTGCCGGGGATCGGGCCGGGAACAGAGTCTTCCCAGCGTTCGTGGTAGGCGCGAATCAGGTCGGCGTAGTGCGGGAACTGGGCCGAGAGAGCGGCCACGCCTTCGGCGAAGGGCCGTCCGGCGTCCTGTTGGGCGTTCCACTCGGCGAAGTTGATTTCGGCCAGGAAACGGTCGATTTCGGCGCTGGAGTTGAAATAGGGGGCATACAGGCAGTGCGGATTCCAGTCGATCAGCACGCCGCCCAGGTCGAAGATGATGGCAGTCATGGGGATTTTTGATTTGAGATTTGAGATTTGTGATTGGGTGATTGATTCGGGCTGCTGTTTACGAAGCGCTTTCGATGATTTGTATTTCTTCTGCGCTCAAGCCGTATAAAGCATAGACGAGTTTATCGATGGCGCGGTCGGTGGCTCCGATTTGGCGCTGGAGTCTCTCTTTTTCCTGCGGGGCGGCCGGTCCGGTTTGCTGTTTGTGCAGGGCCAGCATTTGTTCCACCAGTGACACCATCTGGTCGTGCTGGGCTTTTTCGGCAGGGTTGCTGAAGTCGATGATGCGAATGGGAAATGGTGAAAGATAATTGGTTTTGAAAACGAAATAACCACCTCGAAGCACATATCCAGTGTTTGAGATGTACCACCATAGGAGTTTTGAGTTTAGCAAACCTAGCCAGTATTTTTGGTGCTCAAGATGGTTTTTAGAGAGCACAATGCTGTAAACTTTTGTATTGTGGTACAAGCCTTCTGGAGCTATAGTCATGTTGCATCCTAGGCTAATTTCAGGCGTGATAATCCGCTCGCTTTCGAAAATATTCATATCCCGACTTCTGTGGCAGGAATACCAATATTTCGGATTTGTCTTTTGTCTTTCACGAATCTCCGTCAATTCCCGCTGATATTTCTTTAGATAGGCGTAACCCTTTGGAAACAGGTCTTTTAGCTCTTTTTCTTCAAGTATCTTAGTCTTGCCATCCACCAATTTATAAGGATAAATGCAAAAATAGGTGTTTTGGGGCGATTCATACCTTTTTACATCTTCCCCACGCATAATTGGCTTTACAAGACCAGTTTCAATCTCTACAACTTCATTTGCCCGCTCTGAAAACAAAAACAACGAATTATCAGAGCTTTTTTTCTCAAATCTCATCAAGTGAACATTGTCAATGCCAGATTGAACGCCAACCAAGATTTCATCACAAACATCACCCAATGTTTTTGTCTGACGAGAAAGCGACTGAAGAATGGATGGCGCGTTCTTTTTTGTTAAAACCCAGGCTTCAGCAGAAAAATCTTTTATTTCATAATTTGTGTATTTGTCGCTCGATATATTTCCCAAAACTTCGGGGATTTCACTGTTAGGAATGTTCTCAAATTCAAAATAACCAAAGGTATTTGAGAAGGATTTTTGTAAAAATAAAAGTCCCGTATATACGGAAGCCTGCTCAAAAATTAAATTATTGCCGAAGCTGATAAAGGTTTCCAATGCCCCATTTTCGATAAGAAAGCTCCTTAACCCTGAGCCAAAGTCTGAATTCAAAAATTTGTGCGGGCAAATAAAACCAAGTTTGCCGCCATTTTTTAGAAGGCGAAAACCTTGTTCACAGAATAATAGATAAAAATCAAATCGCTTGACCGCGCTCTTATATCGTTTCGCAAAATACTCGACTTGATTTCCATAGCTTTCTTGCAAGCCTTGAATTCGTAAATACGGCGGGTTTCCGATGACAGCGTCAAACCCCCTCCGGCCTTCGGCCACCTCCCCCAAATCCGACTGGAGAACGTCGGATTTAGGGGAGACTGTGCGATGGAGCTTTTCTCCTCCCCCAAATTCCCGTTCCTGGAATTTGGGGGAGGCAGGGAGGGGGTTAAACACCTGCGGGAATTCACTTTTCCAGTCAAAGGGATTGACGCGCGCCTGTTCTTCCTGGTCGGGGAACATCTGGCCTTCAAAGTAATCCCAGCCAATCAGCGAGTTGCCGCATTTGATGTTATTGCCCAAATCGGGCAGGACGCGCTCCATGCCGAGAGTCAACTGTCCGCTGGCGTTTTCGAGCACCTTGAGCAGCAGCGAAAGTTTACTCACTTCCACAGCCTGGGCGTCAATATCCACGCCGTAGATGTTGTTGAGCAGGATTTCTTTCTTTTTGGCAGTGGTGAGGCGGAAAGACCCCCTCCGGCCCGCCTGCGGCGGAGCCACCTCCCCCAAATTTGACGAACCCCAGTCAAATTTGGGGGAGGTCAGGGTGGGGGTAATCGCTTTTTGTTTCACCCATTTCTCCGGGTCGTTATTGAGATACCAGTTCAAGTGCCAATCCAGCAGAAACTGGTACGCGCCCAGCAGGAAAGTGCCCGAGCCGCAAGCCGGATCGACGATTTTCAGGGCGGCAACCTCCCTGGGTGTTTTGTTTTCGACCAGTTTCCCGACCGTGTTGTTGACGATGTACTCAACGATATAGGTGGGCGTGTAATAGACTCCGCCTGCCTTGCGCACTTCCGGCTTTTCTTCCACTTTGGCCTGGTGCCCGGCGGTGAGCCGAATCACTTTGCCGAGAAAACGCTCGTAAACTTGCCCCAAAATATCGGACGGGATGTATAAAAATGCATACGGGCTTTTGGGATAATACAAATTGGAGATAATGTCTTTCAAAACCTTATCGTCCATCTCCAAAGCCAGGGTTAAGTCATCCGGATGGCTGGCTTGCCCTTTTTCGCCTTTGAAGTGAAACAGGCCAGAGTTGTATTTTATATCTGCGCGTTTGAATAACTCGCAGAGTTCCTTGTATACGCCGTTTTTGTTGGCAATATCGAATAGCTGGTTTTCCGGCTCGATCTCGCGTTCTTCGCAAATCCGCAGGAATACAATCCGGTCGATGGTCATCTGCACGGCGTAATTAAGGCCGGCAATATCGATGTTGGGGTTGCGCAGGGCAATATTCCTTGCCAAAAGGTCGCGCCAGCGTTCGATTTCTTCCAGGAAGGCATCGTCCACATCGGCTGTGCCTTTTTTGCCTTTTGTCCCTTCGGCGTATTTGGCAAAGGAGCCTTTGCGGATCGCTTCCGGCGAAAAGATCGCTGCGATTTCATGCCAGCGCTCGACATATTCCTTGTAGTGAACGAGCATGATGCGCCCAACCGAGGCCTTGTCATTAATATTCGGTTTCGAGCGGCAATCATAAACCGCGAAATGCTCAAAATCGGTCAGGATATTGATGGGGAGTTTGGCGCTCCAGCCGTAACGCCGCAATTGGAAAGCCGCTTCCTGATTGTTTTCGACTTTTACCGAAGGCTTTTTGGCTTCAACCAGGAAATCGAACTTATCCCCGCGCCCAACCCGGAAGGCATAATCCGCTTTCTTGCCTTGCCCGGCGACTTCCACCGAAAACTCGTGAATCACTTCCTTGCCGGCTTCATCGTAGCCTTTTTCGTTGGCCACATCCCAGCCCAGGGCGCTGAAAAACTTATCCAAAAACTCGCGGCGCAATTCGGTTTCGTTTTTCCTGGTGGAATGATACGAATCCAGGTTTTGCTCGAAGGTTTCAACTAATTTGTGAATAATGTCGGGGGCGGGTTGGTGTGTCATGATTGCGGCCTTGTCTGGAAATTATTTTGCGCGTTCCAATGTGGAAGAATCCCAAATTGGAGTATACCTGGGTATTAACTCTCGGGCAAAAAGCAATGCCTTGCTTTTCTAAAGGACAAAACGACCAGAACTCTAAATTTATCACTTATTCTTGTCATTTTGAGCCGCGCAGCAGGAGAAATCTTGCACACATTGGGGAAGATTTCTCGCTATCGCTCGAAATGACAAACTATTAGAGGGCGCTCGAACACTTGCCCCACCTGCACCAGTAAGCAGTTTCCCAGATGTCAGTTTTGCCTGTTTAATCGGGGATTGCTTCGCGAAAACCGCTCGCAATGACATGCCTGAAAACGATTAACGATACAGGCGGAGCTGTCTAGGGGGTTGTTGCCAGGTCCCATAGTATGATGGCGCCGTCGTCGGTTCCAGATGCCAGGAGCCTGCTATCCGGGCTGAAGGCTGTGCTGATCAACCCGACTTCGCTTCCTGTTGCGGCTTGACCGGTAAGCGGTTGACCAATCGCTTGCAGTGTGTCCATGTCCCAGAGCACAAATTTTTCTTTTGGGTCTGCCCCCGGAACAAAGATTCGAGACGCCAGAGTCTTGCCGTTCGGGCTAAAAGTCAGCCCCGTCACCAGGCCATTTTCGCCCTTAAGCTGGGAAAAGACTTGCTGCGATTTCACATCCCAAAGATAGATCACACCAGAGATGCTTCCCAATGCCATAAATTTTCCATCCGGGCTGAATGCCATGCTGGAAAATTGTGCCTGGCTTTCAAGCGGCGACACAATCGGCTGACGTGTGACCACATCGAACAATTCGATCTTGCCAGACCCGGTCGTCCCTGAACTCATTGCTGCCAAGGTTTTACCGTCTGGACTGAACAGCAGTCCAAGAGGCGCTGGCGCACCAACCTGGAATATGGCCGGTTGACCGACAGGTTGGCGTGTGGTCACGTCCCAAAGGATGATCTCGTATTGGCTGCAATGGGATTGCGGATCAAGCTCTGCGCACTTTCCATAGGCCAGCATCCTGCCATCCGGGCTTAAGGCCATGCCATTGCCATAGCTCAACCCTGTTTCAACCTCGATCGATTGCCCGCTGGCAACATCCCATAAAACAGGGCTAACCCCATTTGCTTTCGATACCAGAGACTTGCCATCCGGGCTGAATGCAAAGCCAGGCATCATTCCAAGCCCACCCGTTTCGCCTCCACGCGTAAATGAGCGGATATTTTGGTTTGCATCAACGTTCCACAGAATAATCTCGCCATTTTATAGATGGCCGCCAGGGTCTTACCATCCGGGCTGAAGGCTAATCCTTGCGTTCCGCCGCTATTGTCGGTAAGCGGTTGATTCAGGATGAGTTTGACTGTTGTTACAAAAGCAGATGCACTTTGTGTAGGGGGCGTTGTTGCGGTTGGGGATACCACGGGTGGTTCAGCGGGCTTGGTAGTTGGCGTAGCTGGAGCGCATCCAGCCGTAAGAAGAATCAAGCCCATGCCGAGCCACATTCGCGAAATTTTTGCGAGTATCATGGTTGTTTCCTTTGTGCTATTTGCTCTGCGATGGCTAACTATACCCGCGGGCATTATATATTTCAGCCAACTTCTCCATCCCCAGCTCTCCCAAACTCCCTGCGCCGCAGGCGAACATGGCGATTTCGATCTGGCGCTGGGTCAGGCGGATGGTTTCGACCACGTTGTCGGTGTTGATGGCCGCCGCTTTCAGGAAAGGCCCGGCCATGCCGCCCAGGGCCGCGCCCAGGGCCAGCGCTTTGGCGATGTCGAGTCCGTCCTTGAGGCCGCCGCTGGCGAAAACGGTTATCTCTGGCACGGCTGCGCGCACCTGGCGGATCGATTCGGCGGTCGGGATGCCCCAGCCGACAAAGCTGGCGGCCAGGTTGCGGGTGAACTCGTCGGGCGCGCGATACATTTCGACCTGCGACCAGCTTGTGCCGCCGGCCCCGGCCACGTCAATGGCTTGCACGCCACACTCGGCCAGGATTTTGGCCGTGCGGCCCGAGATGCCCCAGCCAACCTCCTTGGCGATGACCGGTACTTCCAGTTTGGCGCAAACTTGCTCGATTTTCTTGGCAAGCCCGCTGAAATCGGTGTCGCCGCCGGGCTGGACTGCTTCCTGGATGGCGTTCAGGTGCAGGTAGAGCGCGTCGGCTTCGATCATCTCCACCGCGCGGCGGCATTCGTCCAGGCCGTAGCCGTAGTTGAACTGCACGGCGCCGATATTGGCGAAGAGCAGGATGTCCGGGGCGGCTGCGCGCACCTTGAACGAGTCGGCCTGTTCGGGATGTTCGAGGGCCGCGCGCTGGCTGCCGACGCCCATGGCGATTCCGCATTCCTGGGCGGCTTCGGCCAGCCGCCGGTTCAGGTCGCCGGCGTGACGCGTGCCGCCGGTCATCGAGCTGATCAGGATGGGGGCCTTCATCGTTTTGCCGAACAGGCTCAGGGTGGTGTCGATCCGCGCCAGGTTCAACTCGGGCAGGGCCTCGTGGACGAAACGGTAGCGCTCCAGGCCAGAATCCAGCCCCGATTTGACATCCTTCTCAAGATTGATTTTGATATGGTCGGCTTTTCGTTCTTCAATCGGCGCAACTTTTGACATTGTCTTGTGTTCCTGTCTTTGTAATCTGCATGGTGACAAATACCCGAATGGGTGTAAAATACCTGCTAACTTTTTCCAACAAATTGGAGGACTTTATGGCTGACACTTATGGTGAAATCAAGGCAATTATCGTGGACCTGCTCGGCGTGGACGAGGGCAAGGTGACCATGGAAGCCAGCTTCCGCGAGGATCTCGAGGCTGACTCGCTCGACCTGGTCGAATTGATTATGGCTTTCGAAGACAAGTTCGGGGCCGAGATCTCGGACGAGGATGCCCAGAAGATCACGACCGTGGGCGAAGCTGTGCGCTATATCGATAGCCACCGCTAATCCTTCGCAGAACTGAAATTATACCCGTCCCGGTCACAAATTGTGCTCTTTGCAAGAGCATCGCCGCATAATTTGTGACCACGGGCATTATATACAACAGAGACGCCCGCAAGGGCGTCTCTGTGTTTTTGTTGTCATTCCGGGCATTGTCATTTCGAGCGGTAGCGAGAAATCTTTCCACCGTTTAGAAGATTTCTCAGTCGCCGCTTAGCGGCTCCTTCGAAATGACACTGCTAATTACTTGAGCAGTTCGGCAATCTCTTCGGGGTGATGCGCTACGCGCACGCCAGCCGATTCGAGCGCTTTGATCTTATCCGCTGCGGTGCCTGAGCCGCCTTCGATGATCGCCCCGGCGTGACCCATCCGTTTTCCGGGAGGCGCGCTCTGGCCGGCGATGAAGGAGACGACCGGTTTGGTCATTTTGTTGGCGATGTATTCCGCCGCTTTTTCTTCATCGTTGCCGCCGATTTCACCGATCAGGACTACTTTCTCGGTCTTCGGATCGTCGTTGAACATTTCCAGGCAGTCGATGAAGTTGGTGCCGTTGACCGGGTCGCCGCCAATGCCGACGCAGGTCGAAGCGCCCAGGCCGATGTTTTTCATCGCATAGAGCACTTCGTAGGTCAGCGTGCCGGAGCGCGAGACCACACCGACGTTGCCGGGGATGGCGATGTTGCCGGGGATGATGCCGACTTTGGCTTCGCCGGGAGTCAGCAGGCCGGGGCAGTTCGGGCCAATCAGGCGCACGTTCTTTTGGTCGAGATAGTTGCGCACGCGCATCATATCCTGGACTGCCACGCCTTCGGTGATGCAGATGACGAGCGGGATGCCGGCGTCGGCAGCTTCAAGCATGGCGTCCGGGGCGAAGCGGGCCGGGACGAAGATAATGCTGGCGTTGGCTTCGGTGGTTTCGGCGGCCTTTTTGACCGAGTCGAAGACCGGCACCCGGCCCTCGACCCATTCGCCGCCCTTGCCGGGGGTAACCCCGGAGACGACGTTGGTTCCGTACAACAACATTTGCTGGGTGTGAAAGAGCCCTTCACTGCCGGTAATGCCTTGCACAACCAGACGCGTATTTTTATCGACTAAAATGCTCATGACTAGGCTCCTTTGGCGGCTTCGACCGCTTTTTTGGCTGCGTCGGCCAGGGTTTCGGCGGTGATCATGTTGGCGTTTGCCAGCAATCTGCGGCCTTCTTCGGCGTTGGTGCCGACCAGGCGGATGACCATCGGCACCTTGGGCTGGACTTCCTTCATCGCCGCCAGGATGCCCTTGGCGACTTCATCGCCGCGGGTGATGCCGCCAAACACGTTGAACAGGATCGCTTTGACGTTCGGGTCGCTCAGGATGATGCGCATGGCCGCGGCAACCTTGTCCGCGCCCGCGCCGCCGCCGATGTCGAGGAAGTTGGCCGGTTCGCCGCCGAAGAGCTTGATGATGTCCATGGTGGCCATCGCCAGGCCTGCGCCGTTGACCATACAGCCGATGTTGCCATCCAGCTTGATGAAGGTCAGGCCATATTTGCGGGCTTCAATTTCGGAGGGAGCTTCCACGTCCAGGTCGCGCATCTCGTTCAGATTCGAGTGGCGGAACATGGCGTTATCGTCGATCAGCATTTTTCCGTCCAGGGCAACCAGGCGCTCTTTGCTGATGACCAACGGGTTGATTTCGGCCAGGGTGGCATCGTTTTCGGTATAAGCCTGCCACAAACCTTTGACAATTTCTCCAAACGATTTCCAATATTCACGCGGCAGGTCGATGCCGGAGGCAATATCGCGGGTCTGGTAATCCTTGATGCCCAGCAGCGGGTCGACATGCACTTTGATGATTTTTTCAGGGGTGGTGGCGGCAACTTCTTCGATGTCCACGCCGCCGGCGGCGGAGGCCATGATGACCGGTTTTTTCGCGGCCCGGTCGTTGGTGATGCCCAGGTAGATTTCCTGCTCAATGGAAGCGGCCTCATCGACCAGCACCTTGCGCACCGGCAATCCTTTGATTTCCATGCCGAGAATCTGGGTTGCCAGTTGCTCGGCTTCGTTCGGGTCCTTGGCCAGCTTGATGCCGCCCGCTTTGCCGCGCCCGCCGACCAAAACCTGCGATTTAATCACAACGCGGCCACCGAGTTCTTCTGCAATGTGTTTTGCTTCGCCTGCGGTTGCCGCGACCCGTCCCTTGGGGATGGGAATGCCGTACTTGGAAAATATTTGTTTTGATTGGTACTCGTGGAGTTTCATTCGGTTGTTTCTCCCTGAGAAATTACTGGTTTTTTAGGCGACCAGCTTGCCGCCTGAAATTATACCACTGCGAAAAAAAATAAATCCGCAGATTACACGGCTGGGGGCGTTGTGTAATCTGCGGAAAAAATCACTGCGGTGTTTGTGTTACGGCAGGCTGAAGCGCATCAAGCGGTTGCCGGCCGCATCCGAGACCCAGATGTTGCCATCTTCGTCGCTGGCGATGCCCGAGGGCAGGCTAAAGGCGAAATACTCAGTGCCGTAATCGCCCCAGGCGCGTACGAACTGGCCGTCCGGTGTAAATTCGATCACACGATAGCTTTCGGGATCGGTAATCAAAACGTTGCCGTTGGGGGCGATGGCCATGAAGGGTTTGTTCTCCAGCGATTCGCTGTACCAACCGGCGACCGGCCATTGATTGTAAGGCTGGTAGCTAACGCCATCTTCGGCTGGAGCGAAGACTTGGATGCGCTGGTTCCAGGTGTCGGTCACATAAGCGTAACCGTTACGGTCAATATCGACATCGACCGGTTCATAGAACTGACCGGGTTCGAAGCCTTCGCTGCCGAACTGCCCCAGGACGTTGCCATTTGCATCGTAAATCACGATGCGCTTGTTGCCGGTGTCGGCCACAAAAACGCGCCCTTCAGAATCGACTGCCACGCCGCGCGGCCCGTACAGCCCGCTGGGGGTATCCGTCAGGCCGAAAACGCCCCACATGCGGATAAATTTACCGTCTGCGGTGAATTTTTGGACGCGGTGATTCCAGGTGTCGCTGACGTAGACCGAACCATCGGGGCCAACGGCGATGCCCCAGGGTTCGTTGAAAGTGCCGCCCTCGGCGTTGGCGTTATCCAGCCCGCTGAAACTGCCCCAAGTGCGGATGACCTGGCCGTCCGGGCTGAACTGTTGGATGCGGTGGTTGCGCGAATCGGCCACATACAGGTCGCCGTTGGGGGCGACAGCGATGCTGCGCGGGGCGTTGAACTGACCGGGTTCCGCGCCTTCACTGCCGAAAACCACATCCGCCGTCAGCAGGACGATGTTTTTCTCGTAGGGGTCTTCGGCCAGTTCGGCCACCGGCGCAGAGCCGTACTGCCAGAGCGTGGATGCGACATCCTTGCGGATATACAGACGCATCCGGTCGGAGGGTTGCCAGTCTTCGTCGGTCACGGTGGTTTGCCCGGTCGCCTGTCCGTAGCGGGTGAAATCGCGGTTGAGCCAGATGTCGAAGATGCCCGCCATAATCTGCGGATTGGTCAGGGCGTTCTGCACCCGCTCGCGGGTCAGGCCGAAGTAATCCTGATTGGGCCAGACCATGCGGATATAGTCGAATTGATAGAAATCGTCGCCGACAATGGGTTCGACCTTCGAGTAGTTGTTGTCGCCCACGATAATCGCCGGGACATCGCGCAGGTCGCGCCCTGGCTGGTTGCCGTAGTAGCGTGCGTTCTTGTAATCGATCATGTACCAGGACATCGGCCAGGAAACATCGTCATCATAAGCGACCACGATGCCCTTGCCGCCGGTCAGCTTGTTGGACAGGTTTTCCACCTCGCGCAGCACATCCTTCGTGCCGGTATAGCCATGCGCGTAGACAAGATACTCTCGTCCGCTATCATAAGTGACATAGGTTGCCCGGAAAGCGGCGCGCATGGTCAGGATGGCCAACAGGCTGAACACCACCAGGATGTTCAGATAGGCCAATTGCTTGAGCGACCAGCCATCCAGTAAGCGCACCAGTCCGTAGCCGCTCAACAGGGTGCCGATCAGCGCCAGGACAAAACTGGTTGTGACCTGCAATTGGGTCAGGTCGTTGCCGCTGAACGGGCGGATTTCACCCGTCCAACTGATGACCATGCCGATGATCCCGACCGTGAACACGGCCAGCAGCGCCAGCGAAAGCCAGACGTTTTTGCTGCGGGCAGCCTGCCAGTCGACGCGCTCCAGGATTGTGCCGATCCCCCAGCCGCCAAACAGGGTCAACGGCAGGGCGATGTGGTAAGTCAGCCAGGGCATTTTTTCGCCGGCGATGCTAAAGGCGGCGATGCTCGAGAAAGACCACCAGGCCAGCAGGCCGAATGTGTTGTATGCGTTGCGTGAGGTCACGTCGCTGGCAGTGCGCGCCTGCTGCATCCTTTTGTAGCCCATTCCCAGCGCCAGCAGGCTGGCCAGGAAGGGCAGGAACTCATAAATCGGGATTTGAATCAGCAGGTAATAATACCAGGGCTGGCTGCCGCGCTCGACGCCTTGTTGCTCGAGCCAGTAACCGAGCGATCCCACCAATCCGGTGAAGAAGCCGCTGCCGTTGGTGAACAGGGATGTATAGAAAACGGTAAAGATGGCGTAGAACAGGACCGCCGCCCGCCACCAGGTATCCCAATTCCACCAGTAGCCAATCAGGATGGAGATAAAGCTGATTGGCACGAGGAACATCAGGATGTGGAGAATGCCCTCCCAGGAGGTATCCAGCGGGTTGAAACCGGCCAGGACAATCGGGATGGGCGTCAGCAGCGGCAAAATCAGCGTGCCGAGCACCATCAGCATATCAAGGGCGCGCTCCTGGCGGACACGCTCCAGCGAAAAGCCGCGGATCAGGAAATATCCGGCGGCAATCATCCCGGCCAGGCCGAGAAGCACCAACAGCAAAATCCAGATATTGGAACTGAGCGCGGCCAGGGCGGTTTCTCCGCCGGGCAGCGAGGGGACAACCGTCTCGTCGCCGCTGATCACACCTTGCTTGTTGCTGACAACCCCGATTGTCAGCGCGCCGCCGATGCCGATGGCTGCCGCGATCAGGCTGACGATGAATCCGTTTAGCTCGAAGCGTTTGTCGCCCCAGTCTTCGTTCAGGATGTGGATGACGAAGTAGGCTGCCAGGAAAAGCAGCATTTGGGCGGTGTAAATGAAGGCGGTCTCTTTTACGGTGAAGTGCAACACGGTTGCTGCGGCCAGCAGGAACAGGTATTTGCGCAGGCCTGTTTCGAGATAGCGCAGAACAGCGAACAAGGTTAGCAGCCCGAACAGGCCAACGAAGGCCTCGTTGCGCACATAGCGGCCATAGTAAAGCAGGTATGGGGAAATCAGCATCATCAGCCCAGCCACCAGCACGCCCAGGCGGCCAAGATAGTGCCGCCAATACCACAGCGCCCCGATGGTGGCGATGCTGTACAGCACGGCTGGGATGCGGGCGGTAAAATCGTTGGCCCCAAACAGGAAATACACCAGGGCCAGCATGTGGAATTGGAGCGGCCCATGCATCATCGGGTTATGTACGTAGCCCTGGCCTTGCGAGAACGTCCACGAGTAATAAGTGTGCAGGCTCTCATCATGGCTCATCACGCGCGTTTCAAGATCGTAGAAGCGTGTAGCCACTGCTAACAGGATGACAATCGTAAACAACAATACTTCAACGGTTAACCACGGCAGGGCAGGGGAGATCACCCGGTCGAGCCAGCGGCTTGATTTGGGATATTCTTCAGGGATTTGGGCCGGGACGGGCTGAAGTTCATTTGTCATGGTCAGGTTCTCTTTCTTTCAGTGTTGTTTGGCTGGCTTGTTATATTTTCCGGGTTAGTCATTGTCAGGGGGAAATGTGCCGGTTTGATCCGGCAGGTTTGTCACAGATGTTCCTGTCGCCGTATGGCAGCTTCTGATTATAAGGGATGTTCCGGCGGGGATGGTTTTTGCGCCGCCCAGTTTGTTTTCGGCCAGAATGGCTTGGGGCGAGACCGAGAAGCGCGCGGCGATGTCTACCAGCGTTTCTCCGGCCTGGGATGTGTAATTGATTTGACAATTGGTTTGCGTGTTGCCCGGCATT
Organism: Chloroflexota bacterium; assembly: GCA_023459215.1. GTDB lineage: Bacteria > Chloroflexota > Anaerolineae > Anaerolineales > Villigracilaceae > UBA8950. Next base: position 33,387 of record JAEWVF010000005.1, on the reverse strand, counting down.
GGGGTGTGCGGGCTTTCCGGCGCTTCCGGGGTGGGAACAGCCATATCGGCAACGATTTGCGCGGAAGGAGGAATGATAACCGCTTTCAGGGAGGCGTTAAACAGCATCAGGTAGGCGCACAAGAAAACAGTGCTGGCGATGGCTCTCAGGAAAAAACTTGAACTGTCCAGGAAAAACGGAACGAAGGCTTTTGTTTTAATCTGTTTGGTTGAGATGACGGGTTCAAGTTTGTCCCATTTCTGGTGCATCAGGCGGCGCAGGTCGTCTTCCAGTTCGCCTTCGCTGTCGCGGGTTCGGGTATCTTTTTTCATTGCTTACTCTCCCGTTGTTTTGAGATGTTCTTCCATCTCGGCGCGCAGCCTTGTTCGTGCGGTAAACAGGCGGGAATGGATGGTGCCTTCGTTTGTGCCTAAAATTTCGGCAATTTCGCTGACCGGCAAATCATGGTAGTAGTACAGCAAAACGGGCAGGCGATGTTTCTCTCCCAGTTTTTCCAGGGCATGCCAGAGCGCCTGGTCTTTCTGGCTTTTGATAAGCGAATCTTCTGGTGTGTGTTGTCTTTCCATCTGCGAAAGACCGGCCATCGTTTGATTAAGGCTTTCGATGTTTTTACGCTTGCGCAAACGACTGCGACAGGCATTCAGGGTGATGGTATAGAGCCAGGCCTTGATGGTTGAGTATTCCTTGTAGCGTTCCATCGCTCGCAGGGCCGCGATAAAAACATCCTGAGTGGCGTCGTTGGCATCCTGCTCATCGCGCAGGATCGATACTGCCAGACGGAAGACCCCCAACTGGTATTGGTGGATAAACCGCTCGATGGCGTGTTCGTCACCAGCTGCGCAAGCGCCGATCAGGGTGGCTGTTTTACTGCTCTCCATCATTTTTTCTCTTGATATATAAACGCATTCCAAACGAAAATCTTCAGTTTTGGCTTCGATTTGCGTTATTTCGCATAGCCAATAAATTACAATAGTTTAATTCGAAAATATAGAGCGAAAAAGCAACAATCAAACACGAGAGGCAAGCTGGCCGCAGCCCGCCTGGATATCGATTCCGCGCCGCATGCGGATGGTACAGGGGATGCCGTTCTGCTCCAGCACTTCCTTGAAAATAGCTGCGCGCTCCTTGGTGGTCGCCTGACCGCTATAACCCGTGGTTGGATTCAGCGGAATGGCGTTGACATGGCAGAGCAGCCCTTTCAGCAGGGCGGCCAGCTTGCGCGCTTCTTCAGGAGTGTCGTTGACTTCATGGATCAGCGCCCACTCGAAGGTGATGCGCCGCCCGGTCTTTTGGACATATTCGCGGCAGGCGGCAATCAACGCTTCGATATTGTAGCGTTTGTTGACCGGCATCATCGAGACGCGCTTGTCATCTTCGGCGGCATGCAGGGAGACAGCCAGGTTCACCTGCCGTTTTTCGTCGGCAAACTGGCGGATGGCCGGCACCAAACCCGAGGTGGAAATCGTAAAGCGGCGCGCGCCAAAATTGTAGCCGTCCGGGTCGTTCAGGCGGTCAATCGCCTGCATGGTGTTGTCGTAGTTGTGGAAAGGCTCGCCCATACCCATCAGGACAACGTTGGTGACCGTTTCGTTCTCCGCCTGTAAGAGCCGGGCGTAATACATCACCTGGGCAACGATTTCCCCGCTCGAAAGATGGCGGGTAAACCCCATTTGTCCGGTGGCGCAGAAGGTGCAGCCCATCGCGCAGCCGACCTGGGTGCTGATACACAGCGTCCGGCGGCGGTCATAGCGCATCAGCACCGCTTCGATTTGGCGGCCATCTGGCAGGCGGAAGAGGGTTTTGCGCGTCTGTCCGTCGGTCGAGTCGAGTTTCAGGCTCGGCGTCAACAGGTCAAAAACCAATCCCGCGCGCATTTTTTCGCGCAAGATTTTTGGTAGGTTGCTGAATTCATCTGCTGTTCCCCAGAGATTTTTATAGAGTCCCTGCCATATCTGTTTGGCGCGGTAAGCCGGTTCTCCCCAGGCTTTAACCAAATCAGTCAGGGTAGGCAGATCAAGATCGTAAACGAAAACCGGCTTGTGTTCAGTCATCATAAAAGATTCAGGCAACCAGGCTGGCCAGATCGGGTGCAATCACATCGATTTTAGGCTGCCACTGACGGGCCTCTTCAACGGTCGAGACCCCCGACAGCACCAGCGCGCAGGCGCAGCCAACCGCCTGACCGGCGGCAATGTCGGTTTCGAGGCGGTCGCCAACCACAAGCACCTGCCCGCGGGGTAAGCCGAGCCGCTCCAGGGAAAGTTCCATCATGGCCGGGCCGGGTTTGCCTGCTACAATCGGCTCGATGTTGCTGGCCGTGACTACAATCGAATACCACGATCCCGCCCCTGGGATCTCGCCGCGCGGGGTTGGGAAGGTTTTATCGGGGTTGGTGGCGTAGAACGGGATTCCGCGCCGGACCAAGAGAGTGGCTTCGGCCAGTTTTTGGAAATTAATCGCCCGGTCGATGCCCATCACAACCGCCCGCGCGTTTTCGGCTTGCTCGGCCGGCAGAAGGGAGAAATCTTTCTCGCCCAGCGCGTCCAACAGGCCCGCTTCGCCGATGGCAAAAACGGGCGTTCCGGGTGCAAAGCGTTTGCCCAACAGGTCAGCCACCGCCAGCGAGGAAGTCACAACTTGCCAATCTTCGCAAAATACGCCGAAAGAACGCAGGCGCTCAACATATTGGTGCGGTGTGCGGGTTGAATTGTTTGTCGCAAAGACAATTTTCAGGTTGCATTCCGCGATGCGCTGAAAAGTGGCAGCCAGGTCGCCAATCGGAGCGTCGCCGCGCCAAAGAACCCCATCCATATCCAAAATTAAACCTTTAATTGAAGCGGGGAGCAGAGTCATGCGCTAAATTTCCTAAAAATGAAATCCAAAACGGGTGCGTCAACCCAACCATCGTTGGGGTTGCAGCGTTCTTCAAAATTCTCGTTACCAACAAATGCGCTAAAGGCATTGCGGGTGTTTTCATCGTATTCGCCATTCGGTTCCTGGGTCAGGTATCCCAGGCGATGCAGAATAGCCTGAAGTTTGCCAACCGGCTCTCCGTGCAGGGAAACGCGCTCGTTTTCCGGGCTTTTGCCGAAGTAAAGGCGATGCAGTTCCAGCAACCCGCCGAGCCGCAACACCGGATCAGAGTCGTCATCCACGCGGTAATCAATCATGCGATCGTTGAAGCCGCCATAGCCGCCCTGATCTTTAACCACCAAAATAGCAGCGCTTTGCCGCCCGCGCTTATCGCCGCCGGCACGGTCCCCGGCCAGCAGGGCCGCGTACAGCCGCTCGGCCAGTTCGCCGGATGTGCCCAGGAAGGCGCTTTGCATTGCCTCGACCACTTGCGGCCCAGCCAGGATGTTGCCCTGGATGGCATAGCCCGGCCCGGTCACCCCACCCGCCCAATCGAAACACTCCGCGCCCGAAAAGGTTGCCGACCCGCCTCGGGCGTCAACGAAGCCAACCTGACGGGATTCACGCTGCGGGTCGTCCGCCAGCAAACGTGACAAAGCGGTTTGCGCATCCAATCCCTTGCCCATCAACTCCAGGCCAAGCGGGCCAAACGTCGTGTTGGCAAAAGACTGGGTGGCAACAGCCCCGCAGCCAGCCCTGGCCCAGGGAACGACCGCGCCGACTGCCGGAAATTTCGAGGCCACGGCAATGCCCCAGGCGGCCTCATCCGCATCATATGCAACAATGGAAAATGTCATAAAACCGGGATTCTCCTCCGCGCGCAATTATACCGGTTTAACCGTTCGGGGCGCACCTTTCAAGTGCGCCCCGAAACAGGAAAACAGGAAGCGATTACTTTGTTGCTTGCAAGACCTGGTCAACCAGGCCATAATCGACAGCCTGCTGGGCATCCATGTAGTAATCGCGGTCGGTATCGCGCTCGATCACCTCGAGCGGCTGGCCAGTGTGTTTGGACATGACCCCGTTCAACAGAGCCTTCAGGCGCAGGATTTGCTTGGCCTGGATTTCGATGTCCGTTGCCTGGCCCTGAGCGCCGCCCAAGGGCTGGTGCATGTGGATGGTTGCGTTCGGCAGGGCATAGCGGCGGCCCTTGGTGCCGGCGGTCAGCAGGACGGTGCCGAACGACGCGGTGACGCCCACGGCTACCGTGCTGATCGGGTTGGAAATCATCTGCATGGTGTCATAAATTGCCAGGCCAGCGTAAATCACACCGCCGGGCGAATTAATGTACATCTGGATTTCTTTTTCAGGGTCTTCGTGATTCAGGAAAAGCAGTTGCGCCACAATCACATTGGCAACCTGATCGTCGATCGGCATGCCCATAAAAATAATGCGCTCTTTGAGCAAGAGCGAATAAATATCATAAGCCCGCTCGCCGCGACCGGACGACTCTACGACCATAGGAACAAGGTTTTTGAAATTTGGAATCATGGTTCCTCCTCAGTAATAGCGCAATGATAATCGCTTTTTGTTGGAATCGCGTTAATTTTTGCGGCAAAAAAACAGGTCATGCAACCGCATGACCTGTTGGGGATTACTCTGCCTTCTTGCTGGATTTCTTCTTGGCCGGCTTTGCCTCGGCGGGAGCCTCTGCCTGGCCTTCAGCTTCAGGCGCGGACTCGGCCTTGGCTTTTTTGGCCTTTTTGGCGGGCTTTTCTTCCGCCGGGGCGGCTTCGCCTGCCTGACCGGTGGCAATGAGCTTGATACGCTCCAACACTTTGCGGGTGGTCAGCCGGTTGGCGGCATCCATCACGACTGCATCGACCAGTTCCTTGGGAGCTTTCTTGCCATTCTTGGTGCGCTTGGCAAATTCCTGATCGTACATGGCAAGGTTCATCCAAGTCTGCTGGAATTCCTGGCCGACTTCTTCTTCCTTTAGCTCGACCTTCTCGGCCCGGGAAATCTCATCCATGATCAGGCCGCGTTCGAGGCGCTTCTGGGCAACGGGCTTGGCTTCTTCTTCGAGGAATTTCTCGGCGCTGGTTTCGCGCACCTTGAAATAGGTGTCGATATCCATGCCCTGCTGGGCCAGGCGGCGCTTCAAATCATCCATAACGTGTTCTGCTTCATGTTCCAGCACCTGCGGCGGATATTTGATGGTTGCGCCAGCCTTGATTTTATCGATCACGGCGGTGAAGAACTCATCATCATATTTATCCTGCGATTCGCGGTTGATGTTCTCGCGCATACGTTCGCGCAACTGCTCGACCGTCTCGCCCAGGCCGGTTTTCTTGGCGAATTCATCATCCAGTTCGGGCATGTTCACGCCACGGACAGTTTTGATGGTTACTTCGAAGGCCACGTTCTGGCCAGCGAGTTTTTCGTCCTCGAAATCCTTGGCATATTTGTGTGAAAAGCTCTTGCTTTCGCCGGGTTTCAGGTCAAGCAGTTTCTTCGAGAAACCGGGGAAGGGGAATTCGCCTTCCTTTTCTTCATCGCGGATAACGATTGCAAACCCATTGCGTTCGAGCAAAGGTTCCTCGTCAGCGGCGGCTTTGGCTTTCCGTCCGGTCATATCCAGCAGAACATAATCGCCCGATTTGATTTCGCGTTCGACTGTTTCTGTGCTGGCATACATGCGGCGCAGGTTCTGGATTTCCTCTTCCAGTTCGCCTTCAGCCGGGGCCTGCCACTCATACGGATATCGCACCAGGGAGTAATCCCCCAATTCGACTTTGGGTTGAAGCGGAACGACAAATTTAAACTTGGGCGGCTCGAGCGATTCGACATTTTCGAGCTGGCCCATGGCAGCCGGTTCGATGCTGGCTTCTTTCAGCGCGGCCGGGTAGACTTCGTCCACCAGCAATTCAATCGCTTCTTCGACAATCGGGCCTTCGCCGTAGTAGCGCAGGACGATATCGTAGGGAGCCTTGCCGGGGCGGAACCCGGGGATTTTTGCCTTTTCGGCAATTTTGCGGGCGGCGCGCCGCTTGGCCGCCTCCATGCGTTCAGCTTCAACTTCGACGACCATTTCCATCTGGTGATCTTCGCGGGGGGTGGTAACGATATTCAAGGGTGTGTTCCTTCCTTAATAAAAATCCATTTGCGAGTGACTGACCTGGTGGGGACGGCGGGACTTGAACCCGCACGCCTTGCGGCACTTGATCCTAAGTCAAGCCTGTCTGCCAATTCCAGCACGTCCCCATGCGGGCGCAACGATTATAAGCGAGAGGAGGGTCAGCGTCAATAAACGATTTTTTAAAAACGGGTATAATCCGCCTTCTGCAAATTTACTCACTGGAGCATTCTGTTATGAGCCGAGTTATCAACCCCGATTCCGCCGGAAAAGAACGAACCCAATTGAGCAAAGGAATTGTCCTGGCTATCCGTGAACTGGCCAGGCAGGAAGAACCTGGTCAGGAATCGCGCGATATGGCCGCCTTTATTGCCCTGGCGCTGGGGAATATTGCCGAAGGCATCGATGTCTCGGTGCTGGCCTGGGAGAAACGCGGCTATTGGGTCAAGGCTGACCGATTCCGTATGGAGTGGCTGTGGGCCTCCACTTATGCGGATAAAATGAAAGCGGCCGTTCTCGCCGATGATTGGGCTACAATCGCCATCACCATGACCCAGGTGGCGGCAAAACTCAGTAAAATCAATATTCCTGCCGGGCACCGTCTTGGACGTCCCTGGGTGGGAGCCTGGAAGAAATTAAACGAAAAATAAGATGAACAATCCAAATGACCAACTGGCCGAAACCGCGCCTTCGCGTCCGCCGGCTTCGTTGGGAAATTTTCAAGCAGTCTACCTTTCCCGCAAAAACAAGAAACTTCCCACCCGCCATAACTGGGGTTGGGGCTGCGCTACAGTACTCGGCGTTTTAATCCTGGTTGTTGTCGCTTACTTCCTCGCCCCGCTGCGCAGTAATATCCTGATCCTTGGCGTGGACGGCGGCCAGGGGCGTGGGGATTTGGGCCGCACCGATACCATTATCCTGGCCACCATTTCGCCTTTGCAGCCCAAGGTGGGCATGCTTTCCATCCCGCGCGACCTGTGGGTTACCCAACTGGACGGCAGCGAGAACCGGATCAACACCGCTTTCTTCTTTGCCGAGGCTGCCAAGCCGGGCAACGGCGCCGAAGCCACCCGGCAGGTGGTTTACAAAAACTTCGGTATTCCGGTGGGTTACTCAGTCGTTTTGCGCATGGATGGCGTGGTTGGCATTGTGGACGCCCTGGGCGGGATCGAAATTCAACTGGAACAACCCAATGCCGGATACCCCGCCGGCTCCCACCGCCTGGACGGAACCCAATCCCTGGCATTTGCCCGCAACCGCAGCGGCAGCGATGACTTTTCGCGCATGGCACAGGGACAGATTTTATTGCGCGGCCTGCTGCGTGAACTGATCAAGCCGGCTTCCTGGCCGCGCCTGCCAGCCTTTTACCTGGCGGTGCGCGAGGCCGCCCAGATCGACGTTCCGGTCTGGTTGTGGCCTCGCCTGGGGCTGGCCGTCCTGCGCGCCGGGCCAAGCGGAATCAGCTCGAGGGCAATCAACCGCGAGATGGTAACGCCCTTCACCACCAGCGGCGGGGCGCAGGTTTTGCAACCCAATTGGGAAGCAATTGATATTGTGCTGGACGAAGTTTTTCGTTAGTCTATAAAAAATACAGGCGGAGGTGTCTCCGCCTGTATTTTTGTAAACAAAAAAGCTGGCTACGGGGTATAGGAAATAATCAGCTTGATGCCGTTTCCCAGGCGAACCATATCTCCAACCCCGTTGCTGTTCGTGGTCATGTCGTTGAACTGCACCCGGAAGCGGACGCGGGAACTGCCCACTGCCGATTGAACGATGGCTTTGACATCATCGTCCACGGTAACAGTGCTCAACTCAGAAGTGTTGCACCAGCGCGCCACCGCACCTAACTCCGACCCGCCAAAATAATCACCGCTGTCCAATGAGCCGTAATTCTGCTGGTACATTCTCAAGCAGCCCAGGGCAAAAGGATTGCCCAGCGTATCGTAGTTGCTGAAATCTATTTTGACTTCATTGATGGTCGCGCCGGCCGGAATGGCTGAAATATCGAAGCTCAGGAATCCTTGCGAGGATACATTCGATTCCGTATCGCCAACATTTTTTGGCCCGAGAACCGAGCCGTCCGAGCGGACAGAACCGCTTTCACCAGCGACCACGCTCGCATTGACCAAGATGGGCAGTGGAATGATAATCAAGCCGCTGGTGGGTGTCGGACTGGGGTTGACCGCTTTGATATCCACCCAGAACGAACCGGTCGAAAGCCCGAAGAGCACACCGGCCCCATCGCGGAAGCGCCAGTAACCACGATAGTTCCCGGCGCTTCCGGGAGCTTTCAGGTTGACGGAGATGTCCACGGTTGCGCCTGGGGCGACATTGCCAGCCAGGGGCTGCGCATCCGGGCCGCCCATCTTCTCGCCTTTGTCAAAAACCAGCGCATAGCTGGAATTCCAGGTGCATGAGCCGGTGTTTCTGAGACGCCAGGTTTTGGTAAATGTGCCATTGGTGACGATATTGCTGCCATCCGGAATGGTCACATCCTGCACAAAAGAGGCCTGGTTGCAGGGAATCTGGCTGGCCGTCGGGCTAAGCACTGGCGTCAGCGAGGCGGTGGGGGTAGCGCTCGGCGGCAGCGTGGCTGTTTCGGTTGGCGCGGCGGGGGTGGTGGGCTGGGCCAGAGCAACCCTGGTCAACTCTGCTTCGACAGTTTGGGCCGCCAGGGTAAAGGCAGCATCCGGGCCGACCTCGGTTGCGGTAGGCGGCGCACCTGCTCCTCCTCCGGGCAGATTGCAGGCCAGCGCGCTGATGAGCAGCGCAAGTACAGGTAAATAAAGTCGTTTGTTCATTTCTCCTCCGAATAATTTGGCAATAGCAAAACGAGTGTAGCAAACATCCAGGGGGGCTTCAATTGCAGGATAATTGAAATGGATTAAACATGACCATTGGGTGGTTCGTGAAAATTTGCGCAAATTTTATACGCCAGGCGCTCATACGCCTGTAAAATGGGAAGAATTTTACCCGCTGCCGGGAGTATCGCGCTTTTGCCACTCGCGTGAATAAACCGCAAAATCATGTTTGGAGTCTGGCCATGGAAAATCGGAATTTTCAAATCATCGACGGCAAAGTTATTATCCGTATCAAGGATCGCATTTGCGACACATCCGATGAACTGCTCTCCAGCCGGTTGTTTTTCACCGTCCTGCGGCGGGTCGTCCGCGAACTTGGCAGGAAAAATTCGCGCTTGCTGAAAATTTTTGGCGAGTCGGAAATCCGCGAGAGGGACGTGCAACTGCTGGTCAGAACTTTCCAATATTTGGCCAAGTTGCCGCTCGATGAAGTTATCAAGTTGGTGGAAGGCAGCGAGCAGTTTGCCAGGGATAAAAACTTGCTGAGCGAATTTGTCGAGCATCTCTACAATTATTGGCGCAGCCTGGGCCGCCTGGTGATTTGCGACTCGGAAGGAAATCGTTTTGACAAGCGCCCCTATCGGACATTTAACCAAACCATCGAGAAATTGACTCATGTTGTGCGCGGCACCTACCGCGAGATACAGGAAAACATCAGCGGCGACCACCCGCGCATCTATCGCCAGGTGCCGGCCGGGGGCGGAATTGCCACAATCGCCCTACCGAAGAAACTCAACCTGCCCGAAACCTTGCAGGACAAGGTCGAGCATATCCCGGTCATCCGCCAGGTTTTGCTGTACCCGCCGCTGATTTTTACGCCGCCGATGAACAAACGCTCCGGGATGTTTGAGCGGGTCTACCAAAACCCGGTTGAAAATGTCGATTTTCGGCGCGAAGATTGGCTGTGTTACCCGGCAATGGTCGGGCCGCAATTGATCCTGGTTTATTTCTCGATGCGTTTCTTTGAACATGGTTTCACGCTCAGCAACCTGTTTGAGCTGGCCGATGATAAAGCGCTGGAAAAAGCCCCGGATGCGGTTTACTTCTTCGGGGTGCCGGAAGAACAATTCCCGCAGATTGGCGCATCACAAACCATTTTCTTCGATGATGCGGAGCATAACATCCTGGTTGGCGCGGTGCCGGAAAAGGATGTTTTCAGCTACTTCGGCTATCTCAAAAAGATGATCCTGACCCTGCACAATGTGCGCATGATGAAGCAAGGACGTTTACCCTTTCACGGCGCGCTTGTCCACCTGATGTTGCGCGACCGGCGCGGTTATACGGTCTTGGTAATGGGCGATACCGGCGCGGGAAAATCGGAAACGCTCGAGGCCCTGCGCCTGATCGGGTCCGAAGATTTGCAGGATGTCATCATCATCGCCGACGATATGGGCTCGCTCGACATCGACGATGCCGGCCATCTGCGCGGCTACGGCACCGAAATCGGGGCTTTTGTGCGCCTGGATGATTTGAATCCGGGCTACGCTTTTGGCCAGATCGACCGCACAATCATTATGAGTCCAAACGAGGTCAACGCGCGCGTGGTGCTGCCGGTGACCTCCTACCGGGCCATTATGCAGGGCTACCCAGTTGACCTGGTGCTGTATGCCAACAATTACGAAGCGGTGGATGAAACATGCCCGGCCATCGAGCGCTTTACGCAAATCGAAAGCGCTTTCGACACCTTCCGGGCGGGAATTGTGATGAGCAAGGGAACCACTACCAGTCAGGGTAAGGTCGGCACTTATTTTGCCAACGTTTTTGGACCAGCGCAATACATGGAAGAACACGATTCCCTGGCGCGGCGCTATTTCAAGCAACTGTTCACGAATGGAACTTATGTGGGCCAGATGCGCACCCAGTTGGGAATTCCCGGCCTGGAGATGAGCGGCCCGGAGCAATCGGCCAGGGCTTTGCTGGATTTGCTCAAATCTGGCGCTGTCGATTAAATCAAAAACGCCGCCGGTTTCCCGGCGGCGTTTTTGATTCGCTTAGATGAGCGCCAATTGTTGCGCAGGGCGTTTCCCGTCGAGCAGGATGAAGGGCGCGGCCCGCGAGGGGTTGACGCCCAAGCTGCGCAGACGGCTGATGTCGCGCAGTTTGCCGCTGCGACGAGCCTTCAGAATCGCCTCGACTCCCTTCGGGCCGATGCCCGGCACCCGCAGCAAGTCACGCCTGTCGGCGCGGTTGAGTTCCACCGGGGTATGAACCAGGTTGATCTGGGCGTAGGCAAGCTTCGGGTCGGAGGCCAGCGGCAGGCTGCCCTGGCCGACAAACGGTAAATCTTCCAGTTCGAATCCATAATCCCGCAATAAAAAGGAGGCCTGGTATAGACGGTGTTCACGCAGCGGATCGACAGCGGCCTTGTTCTCGAGCGGGGTATCGCGGATCGGGTGGAATGCCGAAAAATAGGCGCGCTTTAACCCTACATTCTTGTTTAGCCAGGCTGTCGTGGTCAGCAGTTCCAGGTCGCTTTCGTCGGCCCCGCCAGCGACAAACTGGGTCACAGTCGAAGGCCAGCGGCCCTTCCAGGCCTTGCGCGGGTTCTCACTGCGACGAATCTCCTCGGCCCACTTGAGCGGCTGGAGCAGTTCTTCCATAAAAACCTTGTGTGGAGCCAGGCGCGACAGGCGCTCGGTATTGGGCGCTTCCAGGTTGACTGAAACCCGGTCGGCCAGCAGCATGGCGCGTTCGACCTGGGCGCGTTCAGAGCCGGGCATGATTTTCAGGTGCAGGTAACCGCGAAAACCGAGTTTGTTGCGCAGGATGTCTGCCGTGTCGAGCAATTTGTCCTGGGTGCGGATGCCTCCGGCGGCAATGCCGGAACTGAGGAATATCCCTTCCGCCATTTTGGATTGGTGGAGTTGGATGAACAGGCGGGCAAATTCTTCCGGCTGGAAGGTTGCCCGGCGGAAATCGCGTCCGGCGCGAAAGGGACAATAAAAACAGTCGCGTTCGCAGGAGGATGAGAGCAGGGTTTTGAGCAATTTGATGTTCTGGCCATTGGGCATCTGCGCCGGGTGGACAAAAATCTGCTCCTGCTGCTTCTGGCTGAAACAGGCTGGTTTTTGCTCCAGGTCTGGCTCAAAAGTCATCTGGCTGGAAAGCATTTTCAGGCGGGTTATGGCATCCATAATCCGATTATAGAACAAATATTCGATAATTACAAGTAGCGATAAATAATTATCGGCGGGCTTCTGCCCGCCGATACAAGTTAAACCGGTTGTTGCTTTTTTGAATGGGTTCAGGCCACCCAGAAATTGAACGCGAACAAAGCAGCCAGCAAGCCCATCAGGAGCAGACTGGCAATGGTCCAGACCCGGTCGAAGGCGGGATGTTTGCCCCAATCGGCTAGTTGGATGAACAGGGCCGGCGTGCCCAAAACATAGCGGTGGATGCCCTGGGAGGGGCCGGACCCCCACGAAATCAGGAATACGGCAATGCTGAACCAGGCCAGTTCGGGGAAATTTTTGCGCGATTTCAGGATGGCAATGATGGCAACCAGCATGGCAAAAAATTCGGTGAAGTAATAGGCGCTGTGGTTGGGTTCCTTAAAACTGAGCATCGAGCGGAAGGAAGTGGCCCAGCTATAAAAGGACCCGCCCAAATCAAGGTAGCCGCGGCCAAAGAAGTTGGCCTCGACAAAATCAAAAGCCACCCCAAGGTAGGAAAATTTCCAGACCAGGAAAACAAAGAGCGGTGAGAAAGCCAACAGTGCGCGCAGCAGGGGCCGCATAGGGATGCCGGAGTGGTAAATCTGGCTCCATTCCAGGTCTAACTGGAACCACTCGCGGGTGGAAATCCAGGTCATGATCATCGGGATGATCAGGGCGATGCCGACCGCGCGGGTCAGCGTGGCGGCGCAGGCCAGCAAGGCAGCCGCCCACCAGTTGCGCCGTCGGAGCATGGCCAGGCTGCCAAAAGCCAGGCCAACAAACAGGCCTTCGGTATAAACCTGGGCCAGGAAAAAGCCGGTCGGAAAGATGATCAAGTAAAAGGCTGCCCGCAGTCCGCCTTCTTCGCCGAGTTTGTCGCGCGAAAGGTCATAGAGCGCCAGCATGGCCGCCAGGGTACCCAGGGCGGACACCAGCACCCCGGCCAGAGTCGCCGTGGCAATCGGATTCATCCCAAGCAGGCTGAGCGGCAGGGCAAAAACGCGGATGGCCATGGGGTAGAAGGGCAGGAAAGCATAACTCAGCGACAGGATTTGACTCTGGTAACCAACCGTCGGAATATGGGTGACAAAGTTGGGAATCATCCAGCCGCTGGGGCTTAAGGCCGGCATGGCCGGGTCATCGTAACCGCCAACTGCAATCCCCAGGTAATATTCCGAATCCCAGGCAACCTGGTTGTTCATGAACGGTTCCATCAGGTAAGCGCGGTCGCGCTGGTAATCGCCGTTGTTTTTGGCAGTTTCGGTCGTGGTCCAGTTTTGGGAGCGGTCGGGCCATTGTGGAGTCAGGCGCGCTGTGGCCAGGGCCTGGAATCCGATCACCAACAGCAGCCAGCCCATCCAGATCAGGAAAATCGAGCGAACGGTGGCGTTTTTCATGGCCTACTTCTCCATTCCGGTGACAACCATATCCTGCATAAAGAAGCGCTGGAAGATGAACAGAACCAGCACCGGCACAATCATCACCAGTAGCGCGCCAGCCTGTAGAGTCTCAGGGGTAAAAGACAGGGTCTGGTAAGTTTGAACATTGAAAGAAACGGTGCGCAGGTTGGGCGCAATCCCCAAGTAGAGGCTGGCCAGGCGCAGTTCATTCCAGGTATAGAAAAAGTGCAACAGGGCGACTGTCGCCACCGCCGGGACGGCCTGGGGCAGGATGATCGACCACAGAATCCGCAGCGGCCCGGCGCCGTCGAGCATGGCGGCCTCGTCCAGGTCGCGTGGAATGCTCTTGAAGTTCTGGCGCAGCAAGAAGATATAGATTGCATTGCCAAAAAAGTGCGGCGCGATAAGTGGGAACCAGGTTCCATTCCACTCGAAAACGCGCACATAAACGAAATAGGTCGGCACCAGGGTGATGCTTTCGGGAATCAGGATGGTAGCGATCAGCAAAAGGAAGAGCCATTTCCCGCCCGGGATACGGAAACGCGAAAAACCATAGGCGACCGCGACGGAGGCCAGCAGAACTCCCACCTCGCTGATCAACGCAATCGTCAGGGTGTTTTTGACCATTATCGGGAACCGGGCCGCCCGCCACAAGTTGGTGAAATTGTCAAAAGTGGCTTCCGGCAGGTAAACATGTTTCAATTGCCGCCAGTTTCCTTCCCAGCGCAGGGGCCCGGCCTGCGGATTGGCCGGATCGACGAATTCGGCGTAGGTGCGTGAGCGCGTGACCATGGCCAGCTCGCGCATTTCTCCGTCGATGGGCACAATCATTACAGGATAATTTTTGCCCTGATACTCAAACTCGACTTGTTTGGCCGGGTATAACGGCGCGGAAGTATCGGAGAATTGTCTTTTCTCTTTTAATGAAGTCGCAACCATGTACACCAGCGGCGAAAGATAAGCCGCCAGCAGGGAGAAAATAACCAGGTTAATCAGCGCTGTGCCGGTGAACTCCCACATGCGAAAGGTTAACACCGATGCGCCAGTATTCTTGAAAAAGTTAAAATTCTTCACGGTTTTCCTCGTCAGGGAAGTAGACCCAGCGGTTTGCCGAGCGGAATAAAAAGAAAGTGATGGTCATGGTCACGGCAAACATGATCCAGGCCAGGGCGGCTGCGTAACCTAACTCGAACTTGTTGAACATCATCGTGTTGATGTAGCCTTCCATCGGCGAAAGGCTGACCGAAAACAGGTAGCCGCGGTCGAGCAGGACCGTCCCGCCAAAAGCGCTGGTCAGGTTGATAACCAGGGAAAAGAAGATGGCCGGTGAAATCATCGGGATGTTGATAAAGAAAAAACGCGCCAACGGGCCAGCCCCGTCCACGCGGGCCGCCTCGACGATTTCGCGCGGAATGGCCTGCATGGCTCCGTACATAATCAGGAAGCCGGGGCCAATGCTCCAGATGGCCATCAGCCCCAGCAGGATGCCGTAGGACATCCCGGTGAAAGGGCCGGGCACCGGCGGCAGGCCAAGCGGCTGCATGATCAGGCGGTTCAACCAGCCGGTATCCGGGTCGACGAATCCGAGATAAATGAACAGGATTGCGCCAGCCGGAATGATGCTGGGCATGAAAAACAACGGACGCAGGAAAGCCTTGGCGCGCACCCGCTCACTGGAGAAAACCGCCGCCAGGGCCAGGGCCACAAAGAGCTGGATCGGCACCGTAAACAGGAAGTAGCCCAACGAGCCGGTCAGGCTCGAACTGGCGTTGATATCCCCGAGGGCGCGCAGGTAGTTCTCCAGGCCGACAAAGCTGGTCTCATCGGGCGTGAGCATGTAAAAATCAGTGAACGAGAACACCAGCGAAGCAACAATCGGCGCCAGTTTTAGCAGGACAAAACCGATAATCCAGGGCGAAAGGAACAAAAGGCCGATCAGCCCTTCGCGCCGGCGCAATAAATCCTGCGGATTTTTGCGCTCTTTCAGGCCGGAGCCTTTGAAAATAGCCAGATTACTCATGAACATCTCTCCGTTGCGAACAACTTTGTAACCGGTTACAAGGAAGCGATTATACCTGATAGTGAGTGTACGCACGAACGTTGATTTCGTCCCTGGCCAAAAGTAGGGGATTATGTCGGCCCGGCGTATAATTCAAGAATGACCACGCCAAACCCACAACTGAAACGCATCGCCATGATTGCCCGCTGGAAACCCGTCCACCTTGGCCAGGCGGCGGTCATCCGCGGGCTTTGCGCAGCCGCTGAAAGCATTATCCTCGGCATCGGCAGCTCCAACCGCTACAATGCCCGCAACCCGTTTACCCTGCCGGAAACCGAAGAAATGCTGGCGATTGCCCTGGCCGGGCGCAGAAACGTCAGCGTCATTCCCGTGCCGGATTTGGATGACGGCCCACGTTGGCGGGTGATGGTTCGGGATATGCTGGGGGAACTGGATCTGTTCGTAACCGATAACCCTTACGTTGCCAACCTGCTCAAGGAGTTCTACCGGATCGAACGCCCCGTCGCCTTTGTGCCGCCCAATGAGCGGATTCGCGTCAACGGGACGATGGTGCGCGAATCCATCGCCCGCGGCGAAGACTGGCAGTCCCTTGTCCCGCCTGAGATTGTTGAGTACGTCACCGTCCGCAAATTGGATGAGCGCCTGCGCCGCGAATTCGGCTTGCAAATTCTGGCAGATGCGGTAAAATATCAATAGTGTAATAAATACACTTACAAAAAGACCTGACAGGTCTCCAAAAAAGACTTGCCGGATGAGACAATTTTCAGGCTCATGCAGCATTCCAACGCGAATCTGCGAAGACCTGTCAGGTTTCCAAAATTTTTACAGGAGGCTTTTTATGTATTCGTGGGATGAAGATACCAGTGATTGGCGCGGCACAGCGCGCTATTCCTATGCGCCAGCCCCGGCTGGCTCCAAGAGAGGGGAGGCGGCTGAGCGCGCGAAGGCCTCCGGGCCGCGCACCTACGGCGGGAAAACCGGCCCCAATGAGAAAATCATCGACCCCAAGAAGCGGATTCGCTCCACTTCGAAGAATCCGGTCATTGTTGCGGTGGATGTAACCGGCTCGATGGCCTCCTGGCCGGCGGAGATTTTCGACCGCTTGCCGCTGTTGTTCAATACCCTGTCGCAATACCGACCGGATGTTGAAATCTGTTTTGCCGCCATTGGCGATGGCGCGGTGGACCGCTGGCCTTTGCAGGTCACGACTTTTGCCAGCGGCTTCGACCTGGAGCAGTTGCTCGGCTCGATTTACGGCGAAGGCGGCGGCGGGGACGCGCCCGAAAGCTACGGCTTGTTCGCGAATTGGGTCAACACCCATGTCGAAGTGCCGAATGCCGAAGAGACACCCTTCCTGATTGTTTTCGGCGACATCACCATGCACGAAACGGTTCCGGCTGGCCAGATTCAGCACTATCTGGGCGATAAGGCCCAGGATATGAACGCCATCCACGAATGGCAGCAGGTCGCCAGGAAGTGGAATACCTGGTTCCTGCGCCGCCCGACCGGCAAACCCGGCGACCAGGTTGATGAGCAGTGGAGCCGGGCCATTGGCGCGCAGAAAATCATCCGCATCGAGGATGAACAGCGCGCGGTCGATTACGCTATGGGCCTGATTGCGCGTTCCTGGGGCTATTTTGGCGATTTCCAGGACAATATGCGCGCCCGCCAGGATGAAACCAAGGTCGAGCAGGTCAGCAAAGTCATCAAGATGATTTGCCCAACTTGCGGCGGGCCGATTCCGACCTCGGCCAGCGGGTTGTTCAAGTGCAGTTATTGTGGCACAACGCTGAAATTGTCTTGACCCCCCTATGATCCTCCCATTTTCATCATGAAAATGGGAGGATAGAAAACCGCCATGAAAATCTCCACGATTGTCACCGTTCCACCCTATGCGCCGTTCATTGGCGAAGTTGCCGCGCACCCGATTGTCTCCGGGCTGCGTCTGAATACGGTCATGCCCCTGCGCGAGGGGCCGGGCGAAGCGCTCGAGCGGTTGGCCAAATTCGGCCAGCCGCTGTGGGTCGACCTGAAAGGCCGCCAGTTGCGGGTGGCGGGCGCGGCCATCCCGCCTTTCAGCGAGATTTTCCTCAGTCATCGCATCCAGGTTGAGACGCCGGTCGAGGCGTTCTTCAGCGATGGCCGCGAAATGGGCCGCATCGTTGCCGTGGACGGCAACCGGATCATCCTGGAAGATGGCCCGCGGCGGCTGATTGGGCCGGGCGAGTCGGTCAACATCATCCACCCTTCGCTCACAATCGAGGGAACCCTGACCGAGACCGACCGCGCCTACCTGGCGGCCATGCGCGAGCGCGGCCTGAAAAATGTGATGATTTCCTTCGCCGAAAGCCCGGCTGATGCCGACGAGGTGCGCGCGCTCCTGCCGGGAGCGGAAGTGGTTCAGAAAATCGAATCCCTGCGCGGTTTGGCTTACATCAAGCGCGAGCAGGCCAAGCACGGACGATTGATGGCCGCCCGCGGCGACCTGTATGTTGAAGTGGCGCGCCCGCATCACATCCTGGCTGCGCTCAAGGACATCCTGCGAGCCGACCCACAGGCGATTGTCGCCAGCCGCATTCTCGATTCGCTGGCCTACCAGCCGGTGCCCGAGTCCGCCGATTTGGGCGACCTGGGCTTCTTGCTCGAAATCGGCTACCGCACTTTTATGCTTGGCGACCAGGTCTGCCTGAAACGCGATTCGGTGCTCGAAGCGCTGAATTTGTTGCAGGCATTGAGCAAGGATTTCTCTCTTTGGTCGAAATGACAAACGTTTCTCACGGGAAAAATATGCGCATCGCCGTTTGCCAGGTCAACCCAACCATTGCCGATCTCAATGGCAATGTGATGCGCTGCCTGGATGCCGCCGAGCGGGTGGCCAACCTGGCCCCGGATTTGATCGTGTTTCCTGAGATGGTCATCCCGGGCTACCCGCCGCGCGACCTGCTTTATGATGACGATTTTATCGAGGCGACCCTGGCCGCCTCGCGGGATTTTGCCGCCCAATGCGAGGGACTGCCGCCGGTTTTGTTTGGCTCGTTGGCGCGAGTTGCTGACAGCCCAAAGAAAAACCGCCTGATTCCGCGCCTGTTGAATGTTGCCTACCTGGCCCGGCACGGCAAAATGAGCATTGCCGCCGAAAAACGCCTTTTGCCGGTTTACGATGTTTTTTACGAGCCGCGCTGGTTTGCGCCGGGGGCTTTCCACCCACCGCTGGAGATAGGCCGCAAAAAAGTGGGAATTCTCATCTGCGAAGACCTGTGGGACGAGGAATACGAAATCCACCCGTCTGCGGAACTGCAAGCCGCCGGGGCCGACCTGCTGGTTTGCCTGTCCGCGTCGCCGTATCGCCAGGGTGTTTTCGAGAAACGCATCGAGCAGGCCCAGCGTGTAGCTATACCACTGATTTTTGCCAACCAGGTCGGCGCGAACGATGAGCTGATTTTCGATGGCCGCAGTTTTGCCCTGGATGAGCGCGGATTGCAGCTTGGCGCGGCATTCGAAGAGGATCGTGTTATTTTTGATCTGGGCGGCGGGCCTTCGGTGGGTAAGAGTCAAGCGCAAATCCCAAATCAAAAATCTGAAGAGCTGGTCTCGGCCTTGGTGCTCGGCATTCGTGATTTCGCCCGCAAAAATAGACTTAAACGGGTCTTCCTGGGGGTTTCGGGCGGGATCGATTCGGCCCTGGCGGCGGTGTTGGCGGTCAAAGCCCTTGGCGCGGAAAATGTGACCGGCATTGCCATCCCGTCCAGATTCAGCGACCCGCGATCGGCGGAGTCGGCCCGCGAACTCTGCCAGGCCCTGGGCTGCGGATTTGAGTTGGTCGATCTCGAAAAAAGCCACCTGGCGATTGAGTCCAGCCTGCCTTTTGGCGCTGCGCCGGTTGGCGCGACTCTTGAGAATGTCCAGGCCCGCCTGCGGATGATCATCCTGATGGCCTACGTCAACCAGTATGGCGGATTCCTGCTCAACACCAGCAACAAGACCGAGTTGGCCCTCGGTTATTCAACCCTGTATGGCGATATGGCTGGGGCGCTTTGCCCGCTGGCCGACCTGACCAAACCACAGGTTTATGAATTGGCGCGCTTTGTGGGGCTGGGGATTATTCCAGATTACATTTTCGAGCGCCCGCCGAGCGCTGAACTCAAACCCGACCAGGTCGACCCCTTCGACTATGAGCGAATTTCGCCCGAAATGGAAGCGCTTGTCCAGGCGGATGGGCTGCACCCGGCCCTGAAGAATTCCGAGCACAAGCGCTGGCAGTTTGGCATCATTCTCAAGGTGTCCGAGCGCGCCTTCGGCAGCGGACGCCTGCTGCCGGTGACCAAGGCGGCATAACCCTTTATTTTTTGGTCAAGGCCAGTTCAAGATGGGGGAGTTTGTGCTAAACTACTTGAGAAAAAGGTGAGCTTTTTCCAAAGGAGCCGAACATGCAGTGTCCGACATGTACAACCATCAACCCGGCCCAGGCCCGTTTTTGCATGGGCTGCGGCCAAAAATTGATCCAGGGCTTGGTTTGCAGCCATTGCCAGACCTTGCTGCCGCCCCAGGCCCAATACTGTTACCACTGCGGAACCTTTGTCGCCCAGGGCGACTCAACCCAGTTCCAGCCGTTGGCCGCGCCGCCTGTCGCGCGGATTCAAGCGGCCCAGCTGGATGCGCTTCCCGCCGTCAGCGCCCCAGCCCAGGAGGCGAGCGCCGAAATCCCGCCCGCGGTTGCAGAAGCCGGCCCGATAGATAGTTTGCGTATGGGCGTTTTGACCCCGGCCCAGCCGCTTAATACCCAACTCAAGTCGCTGAAACGTTTCCTGCCGGCGCACCTTTACGAACCGCTCGAGCGCAAACCCAAGCCCAGCGACATTGAGGCGGTGCGCGACCACCTGAGCGCGCTGATTGCCACCACCAAAACCTACCTGGCTTACCCGGTGA
Organism: Chloroflexota bacterium; assembly: GCA_023459215.1. Taxonomy (GTDB): domain Bacteria; phylum Chloroflexota; class Anaerolineae; order Anaerolineales; family Villigracilaceae; genus UBA8950. The sequence goes on along the minus strand of JAEWVF010000005.1, from coordinate 13,036 downwards.
TTGCCAACCCGCAGCCGACCGGCAGCCCGGCTGGAGGCATGTATCGCGGCGTCTTCCTGTTTGGCGATGTTTCCGGCTTTACGCCGCTTTCTGAAAAACTAAAAGTATTGGGCCAGGCCGGCGCGGAGCAAATCACCGGCATCATCAATGCCCTGTTCACCCAACTGACCACGGCCCTGTTCGACCACGGCGGAACCCTGCTCAAATTCGGCGGCGACGCCTTGTTGGGCCTGTTCCCCGCGGAAACGGATGAGGAGATGCAGCGCGGCGCATTGCGCGCCGCCCAGGCGGCCATGGTCATGCAGGAAATCCTGAAGCGGCCTGAATTTGCCGAGATCAATGCGATGGGCGAGAAGCGCTCACTGCTGATCAAGATTGGCATCTCCGCCGGGCCTTATTTTGCCGCCCATATCGGCACGCCGCCCGGCGATTACGATGAAAACGGGACGATGGCCTTTGTCACCACCGGTCATACCGTCAACCTGGCCGAAGAGGCCGAGGGCCACGCCCACCCTGAACAGGTCGCCGTTACGTTGGATGTGGCCAACCTGCTTGCGGGCCAGGCGGAGTTCGGGGCAGTCGAGCGCGAACCCGATGAAACCTACCGTCGCCTGCTGGCTGTCCCGCCGCTCGAACAGGGCGCGCAGCAGCGCCTGGACATTCCCGAACCGCCAGCCGGGGATACGCTGGCCCAGATCAGCTACCTGGTGGCGCGCCTCGACCGTCTGACTCCTTACCTGTCGGATGAACTGGTGCGGCGCGTGGTCAACAACCCGCGCGATGCGCGCATCACCCCTGAACATCGTCCGGTGACAGTCATGTTTGCCAACTACAAGGGCATCAGCCGTCTGATCGAAAAACACGGCGAGAGCGACCCGGACTTAATCACCCACCACCTCAACAATTATTTCATCCATATGGCCTCGATTGTCGAACGCTACGAGGGCACCCTGGCGCGCATGGATCAGTACGCAGTCGGCGACCGGCTGGTGATTTTCTTCGGCGCGCCGCGCGCCCATGAGGATGATCCGCTGCGGGCGGTCTATACCGCCCTTGAGATGCAGGCGGCAGTCAAAGCCAATTTCTCGGCCCTGCGCACCTCGACCGGGGTCTATCGCTTCGAGCAGCGCATCGGCATCAACACCGGACATCTGTTCGCCGGAAACGCCGGCGCGCCCGACCTGCGCCAGGAATATACCCTGATGGGCGATGACATCAACATGGCCGCCCGGTTGATGTCGAATGCGCCCTGGGGCGAGATTTATATCAGCCGCAAGACCCGCGACCATGTCGCCGCGTATGTGGATGTGGCCGACCGCGGCGAGTTGAAGGTCAAGGGCAAGGAAATCCGCATCCCGACCTTCTCGGTCAACGGGCGCAAGGACCAGGTCGGGCGCACACGCGGCCTGGAACACATCGAATCGCCGCTGACCGGGCGGGATGCCGTCCTGGCCAAATTCATCGAGCGCGGCGAAATGTTCCTCAAGCGCCGCGGGCAGATTGTGACCCTGATGGGCAACAGCGGCCTGGGCAAATCGCGCCTGCTGCGCGAATTCCAGAAATGGCTGGGGACGCACAGCGAACCAGGGCAGGTGCAGTGGATCGAGGCGCGGGCGCTCTCGTTCAGTGAACAAACCACATACTGGATGGCCGCCCAGGTGATGCGCAGCCTGTTGGGCCTGAAAGCGGACGCCAGCCAGGACGATGTCCTGTTTGCGTTGGGCGAAAGCGGCGAACGCCTGCTGGGCGAGGACGCCATGCAGGCCGTGCCCTACCTGGCGCACATGATGGGACTCGAACTGGGCCAGGAATGGGACTGGGTGCGCAAGGAAGACCCCAAGGTGCGCCAAAAGCAGATTTTATGGGCGGCTTCACGCTTCTTCCAGGCTTCGGCCCAGGAAAAGCCGATTGTCCTGGCGCTCGACGATCTGCATTGGGCCGACGAAGCCTCGCTGCTGCTGTTCGAACACATGCTGGCGCTCAGCGACCAGGTGCCCTTGGTGTTCTGCCTGCTCTTCCGCGCCCTGCGCGACAAGGGCTGCTGGCGCTTGCGCGACCGGGCCAACAGCGAATATCCGCACCGTACTTTTGAGATCGAACTCCAGCCGCTGGACATGACCGAGAGCGCCGACCTGCTCGCCAGGTTGATTCCTGGGGCGCAGTTCCAGGAACAGGTCCAGAACGACATCCTTTCCAAATCGGCAGGCAACCCCTTCTATCTCGAAGAAGTGGTCCAGAGCCTGATCGAAAGCCAGGCGGTCATTCCATCCGAAAGCCAGCCCGGACTGTGGCAGGTGACGGACAAGATTGCCGAAGTAACCGTGCCGGCTTCGCTGCACGCTGCGATTGTGGCGCGCATCGACCGCCTGACCGAGGACGCCCGCCTGGCCCTGCAAATGGCTTCGGTCATCGGGCGGCGTTTCCGCATGGAACTGCTGCGCAATCTCTCGCACGCCGAACAGGAAATTGGGTTGTGGGTGGCCCAACTGGAGCGCGGCGGACTGGTGCGCCCGGATGCCATCGAACTGGTCGACCCAACCTATACTTTCCCCGAAGCGCTGGTGCAGGAAGTGGCCTACGACAGCGTGCTCGTCCAGAACCGCCAGCAGATGCACCTGCGCATCGCCGAAATGCTCGAGGAAGTCTACGTCGAGAACCCCGAGCCTTACTGCGAACTGCTGGCCTTCCATTTCAGCAACAGTTCTGACGATGAGCGCGCCCTGAAATACCTGACGATGGCCGCCAAAAAAGCGGAGGGCCAGTACGCCAACGCCACCGCCATCCAGAACCACGAGAAGATTCTCAAGATCCAGCGCGCGCGCGGCGACAAGGCCGGGCAGGCCGGCACACTTTACACGATGGGCGTCAAGGCCTACGAAATTGGCGATTTCGACAAGGCCCAGGCCTGGTTGGACGAATCGGTGCGAATTTTGCGCGAACTGAACAACCCGGCCAACGAGGCCTGGAGCGTGATGTACCTGGGCATGATTGCGCTGAAGCGCGCCCACTACCCGCAGGCGCTGGCCTGCCACAGCCAGGCCCTGGAACTGGCCCGCGCGCGCGGCGACAAATTCCAGGAGGGCATTCACCTGACCAACCTGGGCCGCGTCCTGCTGCGCCTGGGACAGTACCCGCGCGCCCGTCAGTTGTTCGAAGAATCGCTCGAACTGAAACGGGCCAACAACGACCTGCCCGGCCAGGGTTTCTCCTGGTTCTACCTGGGCCTGATTCACCTGGAGCAGGAGCGCCTCGAAGAAGCCGAACAGGCCCTGCATGAATCGGTGGCGATGTGGCAGCAGGTGCCACGCAACGAGCGCGGCATGGCCTACTGCCTGCAAGGATTGGGCCTGCTGGCCCTGCGCCGTGGACAGTTCGAACAGGCAGTTGAGAACTTGCACAAAGCCATCGAAAACTGCGAGAAACTGGTGCTGAAAGCGGAGTTGATTGAGAACCTGTCGCACTACAGCCAGGCCCTGCTCGGCCTGGGCCAGAAACAGGCTGCTCTCGACGCTTCAACGCGCGCGCTCAAGCTGCTCGAAGCCCAGAAGGATGTCGAGGTTGTCCAGCAGATTTATTTCAACCACTACCTGGTTTTGAAAGCCCTGGCCGAACCCAGCGCGCAGACCCTGCTGCACGGCTCGCGCCAGGTGGCCATGACCCAGGCCGGCCTGATTGCCGACCCAACCGAACGGCGCGCCTTCCTCGAGAACATCCCGGTCAACCGCCAAATCCAAGCGGAACAGTGAAACGCGGAACAGTGAAACACGAAACCTGAAGCGTGAAGAAAAAGACTTCCGGCTGTGAAAATCAGCGGAAGTCTTTTTCTTTGCTTATTTTTGCAGGCTTTGCAGGTTGTCACGCACGATGCGGATGTTGGGATGGTCAGGGGGCAGGAATTTCTCGAAGATTGCCATGGCGCGCTTGTAGACGGCTTTTGCCCCGGCCAGATCGCCCAGGGCTTTCAGCACACTACCCAGGTTGTTGACCCCGGTGGCAACCTGCGGGTGGTCGGGGCCAAGATTCGCTTCCCAAATTTTGATGGCGCGCTCGAAGGCGGCTTTGGCCCCGGCCAGATCGCCCAGGGCTTGAAGCACTATTCCCAAGTTGTTGATGCCCGTGGCAACCTGCAGGTGGTTGGGGCCAAAATTCGATTCCAAAATCTTCAGGGCGCGCTCGTGGGCGGCTTTGGCGCCGGACAGATCACCCAAGTCTTGAAGCACCAAGCCCAGGTTGTTGACCCGGATGGCAACCGTGGGGTGTTCGGGGCCATAGGCGACTTCATCGATTTTCAAGGCGCGCTCGAAGGCGGCTTTGGCCCCAGCATAATCAGCTATATACTTAATGTAGTAACCCAGGCTGTTCCATAACTCCCCGGCTTTTTCCAGCTCGGCGGCCTCGGCGGCATCTGCAACGGCGTGTACGTGCGGCAGGAGCGGCGCATATAAACTGTAGTTTCCGGTGCGGTCGGTTTCGTGGTTGATCTGGTTGGCGCGCGCTGAGAACGCAGTGCTGAATTCGGCCAGCAATGCGTTTTCTTCATCGAGCCCACGCGCAAACCGGGCCAGCAGGGGGTGAATGGCCGGGCCTTCTTTGAGCAGACCCAAAGTGAGCAGGTCGGCCAGGGCTTCATCCAGGGCAAGTGCTTCGCTTTCATCCGCGAGCATGGCTGCCAGCACCGGCGCGGGCAGGGGCGTGTTAGGCGCACAGTAACCGGCTTTGATGAACGCCTGGCGGGCCAGCGGCAATTGCAACTGCTCCCAGGATTGGGCAAAGGTCTGGGCCAGGCTCAAGTCGTGGCCGGTCAGGCTGCCCAGTTCCGGTTTCCAGTTCTTCATCGAGGGATGATCGAGCGCTTTTTCGAGGCCAAGCAGGTAATCATCGATGCCCAGGCGCGGCAGGCGTTCGAGGTAACGTCCAGCCAACTCCAGCGCCAGGGGCAGGTGCCCGAGATGCCCGGCCAGTTTTTGCAGGGCGGCTTCATCGGTGCGCTGTTCGGAGATGTAATTGCGCAAAAAGGCCAGGCTTTCATCCGGGCTGAATTCTTCGAGCGCCAAGAGTACCAACCCAAGGGCGGCCGGCCAATCGCGATGGCGCGAGGTCAGCAGCAGGCGCAATCCGCTGTGGCGCAGGCGCGCCAACACCCGGTTGGCCGCGGCCAGGTCTTCAAAGTTATCCAGAATCAGCAAGCGCGGATGGTTTCTCTGCCATTCGCTCAGGGTGGCGGTCACTTGCTCCGGCAGGGTCGGCGGCCAGGCCGGCAGTCCCATTTTCTCGCCGCACAGGGCAATTTGCGAGTCGAGCGCCTGTGGATCGCGCAGGTCGAGCCAGTGCACACCCTTGAAGCGGTGACCGTATTCGTAGGCAAATTCGACCGCCAACTGGGTCTTGCCAATCCCGCCCATACCGGTCAGGGCAGCCTGGTTGATGACTGCACCGGGGAGGAGGGGGTTGCCGAGCAGGGTTTCTGCCAATTTCTTTAAATTCTCGGCGCGCCCGATAAAAAACCCGTTGCGCGGAAAAGGCAGGTGAGAGCCAGACGGCAAATCCCCGGGCAGGGTGGGGGAGGGGGGAACTGGCACCGCATTCACCTTCGCTCGCAAAAGGGAAATAATCTCATCGAGTTTTTTATCCTGAGAAAATTGTCCTTTTTTCAAGTCAAGCACGCTTTGCAGAAGAATAGGAGAAATAAATTCCTCCAGCGTCCCAACCGCTCGCAGAAGAGCATCGGTATACAGCCGCGCGCCTTCTTCCTGTTGCGCAGGTGATAGCCTCGGCAGGTCGCGAGCAAAAGCAGACTCTAATGCCCGGCGGACCCCGTCCGCATCCATGGCTTGTGGCAAATCGCTCAATGCAGTTTGCACAGCCGGAACATCGCCAAAGGTTATGTCACGGAAAACATGGCGCAAATCCGGGTCAGGGCATATACGCTCATCTTGCAGGTAAAGCTGGGCCTGCTCAGATACTTTGAGCAGTTTTGCAGCGGTCTCATCGGCTTTCAACCAGTCGTCGATACGCTTTTGCAGATCTTCATCCAGGACAGTTTCAGCGGCAATCGTGGCAGCGCCTTCGCCCAGCCATTGTTTGGCCTGGTGTTTTAGCAGGGCAATCAAGAACTTTGCGGTTGTCTTTGGCAGATTGCTCATATGACTTTGCTCGTTTGTTGTGTAAAAGCAAGAGTAGTCGGGCGAAATTCCCCAAGGTAAATATTTTAACCAGTATAGATGCAAAACAGGCCAGGGGCAAGCGAAAATGGTAAGGGAAACCTGGGCAATCACACCCAATTCCGCATCCGCAGGACTTTCATGCTATAAGGAGCGACTTTAAGCTTGTCATTTCGAGCCGCGCAGCGGGGAGAAATCCTGCGCATAACGGAAAAGATTTCTCGCTAGCGCTCGAAATGATGACGGGCGGCAGGGTGGGGAGGGGGATACATAAAGGCGAAATGATGAATGCAGAATGATGAATGAAATGAAACTACGCACCCCAGCCTTTCCATCACGCTTCACTCTTCACGTTTGACCACAACACAGCTCATCCAGTGGGGGAGCGCCCTTGTGCCAACTTTTCTCATTTCCTGTCGAATGTTTCACTTAAGTATAATTAATATAAACAATGTGATATAATCCAGAAAGCCTTCAGGAAGGCCGCTGCTGCGGGATTCTGGTCAATTTGCACTGAAATCAACGCACAAGACTACAACAGCGAGGCACAGGTGAGCTGCGCGGATGGAAAATATTCCGTGTAGCAAAAATGTGACGGTGACCGCCTCCCCATCGTTTTTTAAGGTTGTGCGGGAATTTTTTAAGCTAAAAATCTTGCACTGCTACACGCTGCGCTTTCCCCTTCAGTTTTCCCGGTCAGCCGCCCTGCCGGACTCACGAGTCGCCGTTGGGTTCGATCCGGCCAAAAGCGACTTCGGGCCTGGCCGAAAATCTCCAAAACGATAAACTATACGCAATTTGTGATATAATTTAGTTTGTAAACTAAATCAGAGCATTGCCACAGGAAAATCCATGATCCCCATCCAACAGGCCATTCAACGCTATCTGGCGACCGTCGAAGGGGCGCGCAGCAAAAACACCGCTGAAACCTACCGTTTCGCCCTGCGCGCCTTCTCTGCCCTGCTGGCGGACAACAAAATCGACGCCGAAACGGCTCCGCTCAGCGATTTGGGCGATGAAGCCGTCGGCTGGTTCGCGGCCTGGCTGAAAAGTCATGCCCCGGCCACCGAACAGCTTTACCTGCAAGCCGCGGTCGGCTTTTACGAGTTCCTGGCCGCCGAAGGGCTGGCTGCGCCCAACCTGCACCGCGTCCGCCAGTTGGTGCGCATGCGCGGACGAAAAACCGGCCAGCGCCTGCCGCAGTTCCCGCGCGAGGCGATCGAGCAGGTGCTGGCGCAAATGCTCGATGCTGAACGCGAAATACAGAACGAGGAAACGGACGCCGAGCAATTGCGCTTCCTGCGCGACCGGGCTTTCCTGGTCACACTGGCCGATACCGGCCTGCGCGTGCATGAGATTTGCGCCCTGCGCCGCGGCGATGTGGACTGGAACGAGGGCCGCGCCGTGATTATCGGCAAGGGCGACAAGCAGGCGGTCATCCGCTTTTCGAGCCGTTCGCTGGCCGCGCTCAAGGAGTACCTGGCCGCGCGCGCCAAACTGGACGGCGGCTCAGGTCGTCCGCTCTCGGCCCTGCCTCTCTTCGCCCGTCACGACAAGGGCGCCGGCAAAAAGGTCAAGCCGATGACGACTGCCACCGGCCGGCACATTGTCGAGGAGCGTGTCCGCGAAATCCTGGGCGCTGAATTTGACGGACGAATCACCCCGCACTCTTTCCGCCATTATTTTGTGACCACCGTCCTGCGCGCCTCGGGCAACCTTAAACTGGCCCAGGAACTGGCCCGCCATACCAACATCAGCGTTACCCAGCGCTATGCCCATCTTTCAGACGATGAACTGGATAAGGGCTACTACGAAATCTTCGAACGCAGGGATGAATAAACTCCCCTTCCCCTCTGTATTCGCGGCCTTGGCATCTATCCAATAATTAGGAGAGGCTTGTCATGTCGAGCGGAGCGAGACATCTTTTCGCGTTACTAAAGACCTCTCAGTCGCTGAAAAGCGCTCCTTCGAGGTGACATGACCAGCAGATGAAAAAAACAGCATGAAAAAACTCCGCGCTCAGTGGGTTTCCTAGAGAACCGCGTTGGTCAGCCTTCGCGCGCCAGCCTGACCAGCGCCTGCGCCAGGCGGCGAATACCGGTTTCGATTTCCTGCGGGCTGCGCGTGGCGAAATTCAGGCGCAGGAAAGGTTCCCCCTCCGCCGGGGTTGGGAAAAAGCGCGTGCCGGGCGCGAACTCCACACCTTCCTCCAGCGCCAGGGGCAGCAAGCGTTGCGACGAAAGTTCCTCGGGCAGCTTCAGCCAGATGAACAACCCGCCCTGGGGAACGGTAAAAGTCACTTCCGCCGGTAAAAAGCGCCGGATGGCGGCCAGCATCGCATCCCGCCGCTGGCGATACAGGCGGCAGGAACGCCGCAGGTGGGCCTGGTAGCGCCCGACCGTCACATACACATCCAATGTGCGCTGGATCAGGGTCGAGGTGGTCAGGTCGTTGACGCGTTTGTGGCGCGCCAGGCGGGCAAAAATCGGCCCGTCGGCCAGCAGGTAGCCCACCCGCAGACCCGGCATCAGCATTTTCGAAAACGTGCCTATGTAAATCACCCGCCCGCCGGGGTCGAGCGCCTTGATGGCGGGCAGGCTGCGCCCCTCGTAGCGCAAATCGCCGGCAAAATCATCTTCCAGGATGGGCAGGTTGTAGCGCTCGGCCAGGGCCAGCAACTGCCTGCGGCGCGCGGCGCTCAGGCAGATTCCGCTCGGGTTCTGGAAATTCGGGATGGTGTACAACAGGCGTGGGCGATATTGTTGCAGCAGCGGTTCGAGCAAATCCACTCGCAGTCCGTTCTCGTCCAGCGGCACGCCGATAATTTTCAGCCCCAGCGCTCGGAAGAGTTCCAGGGCCAGGTTGTAGCTCGGGGCCTCGACCAGGACTACGTCGCCGGGTTTGAGCAGCAGGCTGCAAACCAGCGCCAGGGCTTGTTGCGATCCGGTCGTCACCAGCACCTGCTCCGGGCGGGTCTGGATGCCCTGGCTGGCGAGCATCTGGGTGATGGTCGTGCGCAGCGGCGCGTATCCGCCGTCGAAACTGCCATATTCCAGGGCCGCCGTGCCGTCCTGACGCAGCACCGCCTGCATGGCTTTGTAAAAATCTTTCAGCGGGAATTGGCGCGGGTCGCCGACCCCGGTAAAGGAAACGGGATCAAGGCGGCGGGTGCGCGGCCCCCGCATCGTCTCCAGCGGATCGCTCTCCCCCTCTGCCTCCATCTGCCAGAGCGGCCAATCCAGGCTTGAGGCGTTTTCCGCCGCGGCTGGGGCTTTGAGCGGCGGGGCGACATAACTGCCGCTGCCCTCGCGCGCCGTCAGCAGCCCATCCCCCTCCAGTTTGGCGTAGGCGTTTTTGACCGTGATGCGGCTGACGCCCAACTCCTCGGCCAGTTGGCGGGTGGCCGGCAGGCGCGTTTCGGGCGGCAGGCTGCCGGAGATGATATTCTGGCGCAGCCAGCGCTCGATTTGCAGGTAAATGGGTGTGGCGCTTTGCCGGTCGATGGGAATTCGCATGGGTTGAGTATATCTACTTTTTGTGTTTTGATAAACCCGCCTTGCCAAAATTGGCAATTGGACTTAATAAAATTGCCATAATGCGGCACTAGAAATCGAACCGCTTTGAGCCTACAATAGTCGCATAATATGCAAAAAGGAGATTAACCGATGAAACTACGCCCCTTTGGAAATACCGGTATGCAGGTCAGCGAGATTGGCCTGGGCGCCTGGCAACTGGCCAACCCGGACTGGAAACTGGACGACCGCAACGAAGCCCTGCAAATTGTGCGCAAATCGCTCGAGGCAGGCTGCAACTTTTTTGACACCGCTCCCGGCTATGGCGGCGGCCGCAGCGAGGAGATTCTGGGCGAGGCGCTCAAGGGCGTCCGCCAGGACATCATCCTGTGCTCCAAGTTCAGCCACCATGCCGCCGACGGCGTGCGCGATTTCAAGGCCGAAAACGTCCGCCCGGTGCTCGAAGGCAGCCTGCGCCGCCTGCAAACCGATTGCATCGATATGCTGCTGCTCCACAACCCTGAACGCGAGCTGATGAACGGCAATAACGCCCCTGAACTGTACGCCGAATTGGAAAAACTCAAAGCCGAGGGCAAAATCCGCGAATACGGCGTCTCGCTCGACTGGCGCGAGGAACTTGAGACGGTCGTCAACACCACCGGCAGCAGGGCCATCGAGGTCTTTTTCAATGCCTTCTACCAGGAGCCGCTGCCGGCCTTCAAGTTGGCGCAAGAGAAAGGCGTCGGGCTGATTGTCAAAGTCCCGCTCGATTCGGGCTGGCTTTCGGGCCGTTATCGCGGCAACAGCCGCTTCGACGATGTTCGCAAGCGCTGGTCGCCTGAGGTGATTGCCCGGCGCGGCGCGCTGGTGGAGAAATTCGCCGAACTCGTCCCGCCCGGTATGTCGATGGCGCACGCCGCGCTGCAATATTGCCTGGCCCAGCCGGAAGTTTCGACCGTCATCCCCGGCCCCAAGACCGTCGAGCAGGCATTGGACAATTTCGCGGCTGCCAAAACACCACTTTCCCCGGAAACCGTCCGCGCCATGTATACTTTATGGGAAAGCGACATCGCCTCCGACCCACTGCCGTGGTAAGGTCTCGATATGCCGCCGTTGGTCGAGTAGGGCACAGCCCGTATCGAGACCCCGGCGGCTACTCGACCATCAGATTTCATAAGGAACAACTATGACAACTGCAAAATCAACCCCCAAACGCACCCTCGGTAAATCCGGCATCGAAGTCAGCCCGATGGGCATGGGCTGCTGGGCCGTCGGCGGCCCGTGGACCCTGACCAACTCCCCGGCTGGCTGGAGCGGCGTCGATGACGCCGAATCGCTGCGCGCCATCCAACGCGCCTTTGACCTGGGCGTTAACTTCTACGATACTGCCGCCAACTATGGCGCCGGTCACAGCGAACGGCTGCTGGCCCAGGCTTTCAAAGGCCGCCGCGACCAGGTGGTGATTGCCACCAAGTTTGGCTACCAGGTTGATGAAGCCGCCAAATCGGTTTGGCATTACGACGAGGATGCCGAAACCAGCAATGTCGCCAGCCGCCTGCGCGCCGACCTGGAATCCAGCCTCAGGCGTCTCGCCACTGATTACATCGACGTTTACCAACTGCATGTCTGGGGTTTGAGCATCGAACGCGCCCTCGAAGCGCGCGAACTGCTCGAGGAATTTGTCAAGGAAGGCAAAATCCGCACCTACGGTTGGAGCACCGACCGGACGGATGCTGTCCGCGCCTTCTCGACCTCACCGAACTGCGGCGTTGTCCAGCAACAGTTGAGCGTGCTGGATGGCAATATGGAATTATTGGCCCTGTGCGATGAACTGAACCTGGCCAGCCTGAACCGCGGCCCGCTCGGCATGGGCCTGCTGACCGGCAAATTTGCCCCCGAAAGCACCTTTGCCAACGATGACGTGCGCCATCACGCCCAGTGGCATCCCGGTTTCAAGGATGGCAAACCCACCCAGGAATGGCTCGACAAACTGGCTGCCATCCGCGAGGTGCTGAGCAGCAATGGCCGCAGCCTTTCGCAAGGCGCGCTGGCCTGGATCTGGGCGCGCAGTCCGCGCACCATCCCGATCCCCGGCTTCAAGACCGTCGCCCAGGTCGAGGAAAACTGCAAAGCGATGGAGTTTGGTCCGCTGACCCCGGCCCAGATGCAGGAAATCGATCAGCTTTTGGGGCGCTAATTTCCTCTACAAACCAAAAAGGCCGCGACAGGTTTCATTCTGCCGCGGCCTTTCAATTGACTTCATTCATGGATTGCACCCGAAATCGCGGCCAGAACACCCAGGCCGATATAAATGCTGCCGACCAGGTAACGATCCGCTTTCAGGAAGGCAGGCGTCTTCTTCAATGCCTGGCCGGCGCTCCCGGCCAGTAAGGCATACAGTCCATCGGTGAAGATGGCCATCGCCACGAAAATGCCGCCCAGGATAAAAAGCTGCCAGGTCACATTTCCACGCATCGGATCGACAAACTGTGGCAGGAAGGCCAGGAAAAACAAGGCCGTCTTGGGATTCAGAATCGCCACCACGATTCCCTGCGAAAAAATCCTGCCCAGGCTTTGGCTTTTATGGCTGGCCTCGGTCAGCGGTGTTTCAGGGCGGATGATGCGTTTCAACCCAAGATAAAACAGGTAGGCCGCGCCCAGGTATTTGACCACGTTAAACGCCAGCGCCGAGGAAAACAACAGCGCCGAAAGCCCCAGCGTGGCAGCCAGAACATGTACAAAGTTGCCAATCTCCACGCTGAGCACGGAAACCAGCCCGGCCAGGCGGCCCTGATCCATGCTGCGGGTCACGATGTACAACACCGCCGGGCCGGGAGTCAGCAAAAGCGTCAGCGCAGCCAGGATGAAGATGGGTAATTTGATGGGGTCAAGCATTGGGTTTTTCGGTTAATCCGCGCCAAACACGCTCAGCAGTTCCGTTTGCGCGCGCGGAGCAATCGTCAGCACATTTTGCTGGATTTTCTGCAAATGGCTCTCGACCGCAAGAGTTTCTATCCCGGTCGGGGCGTAAACCGTAAAAATCACATTCTTTGTGCGCGGACTGATCTGGGTGCGCTGGTCGGGGCCGTAGATGATGCTGGAAATAATCCCCGCCCCATCGCGCATGAGCATGTCGCCGGCCTTCAGCGTTTGTTCCAGCCCGCGCAGGGTGATGTATTGCTCGCTTCCGCGAGCAACCTCCAGCGTAATGGGCAGTTGCAGCGTATTCAGGTCGTGGCCGGCGGTCAGCAGCAGGTCATCCATCTCGGCCATGAACATTGCCTCGACCAGGGCCGCCACACTCGGAATCGATTTGCCCTTAAGCAGCATCGATTCCAGTTGCAGTTGCACGTGATATGTTTT
>JAEWVF010000004.1 GCA_023459215.1 Chloroflexota bacterium | reverse complement strand
AAAACTACACCATTTGTTGTGATAGACTCCATCTTGACCTTCCTCTGTGTATGTTTTGTCTCGCAACAAAAGATTACACGAGAAAGGTCTTTTTTGTCCCTACTTTCGCTACTTTAAGAAAGCCCTGTATCCATTTTTTGACTCTCGGCGACGCTTCGGCTATACTTATGAATAGATAAGACCCAAACCGTCCGAATTGAATCAACTCTCATATTTCCAACCTATAGGAGGCCTTTGTATGACCGATTTCAAACTGACCTATGCAACGATGTTCAATCCGCCCGAAGAACTGCACATCAAATACGATGCGGCGTTGCAAAAAGTCAAGTCCAATCTGGGCAAAGAACACGCCATGTTGATTAATGGGAAAGATGTTTTCGCAGACGAAAAATTCAGCGACCACTCTCCCATTAACACTGACTGGACCCTGGCCGTCATGCAAAAGGGGAACGAAAAACACGCCCAGGCCGCCATGCAGGCCGCCCGCAGCGCCTTTCCAGTCTGGAGCAAAATGCCCTGGCAAAAACGGGTTGAGTTGCTGCGCAAGGCCGCTGCGCTGATCGAAGAGCGTCTTTTCGAACTCAGCGCGGCCATGAGCCTTGAAGTCGGTAAGAACCGCATGGAAGCTCTCGGCGATGTACAGGAAACGGCAGACCTGATCTACTACTCCTGCTACCAGATGGAAAAAAATGATGGCTTTATCGTGCCGATGGGCAAGGACCCGTTGGTTGGCTACGAATCGACCAACACCTCGATCCTGCGACCCTATGGCGTTTGGCTGGTGGTCAGCCCCTTCAACTTCCCCTTCGCCCTGAGCGGTGGCCCGATGGGCGCCGCCCTGGCCACCGGCAACACCGTGGTGATAAAACCCGCCACCGACACCCCCTGGATTGTGCGCCAACTGACAGATTGTTTCCGCGACGCCGGCCTGCCCGATGGCGTGGTCAATTTTGTGACCGGTCCGGGGCGCACTCTCGGCCAGGCTCTGGTCGAAAGCCCGGAAGTGGATGGAGTCACCTTCACTGGCTCCTACGATGTGGGGATGAAGATGTACCGCGATTTTGCCAATGGCAAATATATCCGCCCAACCATCCTCGAATTGGGCGGCAAGAACCCGGTCATCGTTTCGCGCCACGCCGATTTGGAACGGGCCGCCATCGGCATCATCCGCTCGGCCTTTGGCCTGCAAGGTCAAAAATGCTCGGCAGCCAGCCGCGTACTGGTCGAAGCGCCAGTCTACAACGATCTGTTGCCGATGCTCAAGGAATTGGCCGAGAAACTGGTTATCGGCGACCCGACCGAGCGCGGCACCTACACCGGTCCGGTCATCAACGCCAGTTCTTATCGCGAGTTCCAGGAATTCAACGAAGAGCTTTCGCAGGCCGGCAGTTTCCTGGCAGGCGGCAAAGTCAAAACCGGCGGCATGTATGACAAGGGTTACTTCTGCGAGCCGACTTTTGCTATCGATGTGCCTTTCAGCCACAGGCTGTGGAAGCAAGAAATGTTCCTGCCCATCACCACCATAGGCAAAGTGGACAGCCTTGAACAGGCAATGAACATCGCCAACGATGTCGATTACGGGCTGACAGCCGGTTTCTACGGCAGCGACGAGGAAGTCGAATGGTTCTATGACAAAATCGAGGCTGGCGTTACCTACGCCAATCGTCCGCAAGGTGCAACAACCGGCGCCTGGCCGGGCTACCAGCCCTTCGGCGGCTGGAAAGGCTCCGGCTCAAGCGGCAAGAATGCTGGCGGCCACTACTATCTTCCGCTCTATATGCACGAACAGATTCGCAACAGAATCAAGTAAGCGTTTTGACGCAAAAACCCCTTTCCGTTAACCGGAAAGGGGTTTTTCGTTTAGAATTGGAAAATCCTTTACGCTTGAGGTTGATAAATATGGAAGAAGGCGACCGCAAAGAATTTATCGCGCGCATAGGGACATTTTTCCTGCTGATTGGCATCGGAACAATGTGGTTGTTCATCGTTTCTGATATGGGCAATGAAACGAAATTTGTGCTTTTCTTTGCCGGCGTTATCACGTTGGTAATTGGCTGGTACTTCAAGCGCATTACCGCGCCGCCGCCCAAACCAGGCACAAGGTTTGAAGGCCTGCGCAAACTGGCGCAAAAACAACGCGAAGCCAAAGAAAAACGCGAAGCCGCCAAAAAGAAAAAGTAATCAAAGGACTCGCCATGAGCAAAATACTCTCCCTGAAAGACGCCATTGCAGACTATGTTCAAGACGGCGATACCCTGTATGCCGCCGGGTTCACCCACCTGATTCCCTTCGCCGCCGGGCATGAGATCATCCGCCAGGGCAAAAAAAATCTGACCCTGGCGCGCGCTACCCCCGACCTGATTTACGATCAGATGGTTGCCGCCGGCTGCGCCAGCAAAGTGATTTTTTCATACATGGGCAATCCCGGTGTCGGTTCCCTGCGGATAGTACGCGCAGCCATCGAAAAAGGCGAATTGGAATGGGAGGAATACTCGCATTTTGGCATGATCACCCGCCTTCAAGCCGGAGCAAGCGGCCTGCCCTTCCTGCCGATGAACCAAACCGGGGCAACCGCCCTGGAGTCTGCCAACCCCAGCATCAAACGGGTCAGCGACCCCTACAGCGGCAAGGAAGTCATCACCGTGCCGGCCCTCAATCCGGATGTGGCCATTGTCCATGTTCAGCGCGCTGACCAGCACGGCAACGCCCACCTGTGGGGCATCGTCGGCGAGCAAAAAGAAGTCGCTTTTGCCGCCAAAAAGGTTATCCTGACCGCGGAAGAAATCGTAAATGAAAGCGTCATCCGTTCCGACCCGAACCGCACCATGATTCCCGGCTTTATCGTCAGCGCTGTTTGTCATGTGCCATACGCCGCCCATCCCAGCTACGCCCAGGGCTATTACGACCGCGACAACGAGTTCTATCTGGAGTGGGATAAGATTTCCGCCGACCCGGCTTTGACCCGCCAATACCTGGATGAGTGGGTTTATGGCGTTTCGGACCGCGACTCCTACTGGCAAAAATTGGGGCAAGCCAAACATCAACGGCTCGCCGTCCAGCCGTTGATGAGCGAAGCCATCAACTACGGGAAATACTAACAAAGACAGACTTCCGAAGGCAAAACTTCGGAAGTCTGCTTATACCCACCCCTGGCGGCGCACATTACAAATCCGTTGGCAACTTTGACATTTCCGGGCATTTAGCTACAATAAGGAAACCATGAAACAGGAAGCTATCGGTATCGAACAACTCCTGGCATCCCTGCCAAAATACTACACCGACGAAGACCGCGAAACCGTCAGGCGCGCCTACGAACTGGCCTCCAAGGCACACGCCACCCAGAAGCGCGCTTCAGGGGAACCTTACATCAACCACTGTGTCGCGGTAGCCGGGATTCTCTCCGATCTGTATATGTCGGCGGATGCAATCGCAGCCGGCCTGCTACATGATGTCGTCGAGGATACCGAAGTTACCCTGCAGGAAATCCGCGAGAAATTTGGCCCGAGTACGGCCGGCCTGGTAGACGGAGTCACCAAACTCCAGGCCCTGCCGCGCGTATCGCGCAACGACCAGTCCGACCTGCAAGAAGAAGATGAAGTCGAGCTTACCGCCGAGCAACTTTCGCGCCGAAAGAAGCTGTTGGGACAAGAAACCCTGCGCAAAACCATGCTGGCCATGAACAAAGATGTGCGCGTGATTGTTATCAAGCTGGCAGACCGCTTGCATAACATGCGCACGCTCTCGTATACAAGACCCGATAAACAGCGCCGAATCGCGCGCGAAACGCTTGAGATTTACGCCCCCATCGCCAACCGCATTGGTATCGGCGAAATGAAATGGGAACTGGAAGACCTGTCGCTCTACTATCTTGAGCAAGAGAAGTATAAAGAAATCGCCGCCGGGCTGAACGAACGGCGCACCGTCCGCACCCAACAGATGGAGAAAATCAAAAAACGTTTGCAGCAAATCCTGTCAGATGCAGGAATTGCCGCAGATGTCAGCGGACGGCCCAAGCACATCTACTCCATCTACAAGAAGATGCAGAACAAGGAACGCACCTTCGACCAGATCATGGACGTGCGCGGGGTGCGCCTGCTGGTGGATGACAAAGCCGCCTGCTACGCCACCCTGGGCATCATCCACAGCCATTGGCGGCCCATTCCCGGTGAGTTCGACGATTACATCGCCGCGCCCAAGGAAAACATGTACCAATCCCTGCACACGGCGGTTATGTATGAAGACAACAAGCCGCTCGAAGTGCAAATCCGCACGCATGAGATGCATCAACATGCCGAGCGCGGTATTGCCGCGCACTGGCGCTACAAGGAAGGCAGCAAACAGCGCGATGAGCAATACGAAAGCTTCCTTTCGGCTTTGCGCAGTCAGTTGGACATCAAAAACGAGGACATGAACGCCGACGAGTTCGTCGAAACGATGAAAAACGATGTTTTCGACGAACATGTTTATGTTTTTACCCCCAAGGGCGACATCATCGACCTGCCCAAAGGCTCGACCCCAATCGATTTCGCCTACCATGTGCATACGGATGTCGGCCACCGCTGCCGGGGCGCTAAGATCAACGGCAAACTCGAGCCGCTCAACTATGTGCTCAAGACCGGCGACCGGGTCGTCATCCTGACCACAAAACAGGGCGGCCCCAGCCGCGACTGGCTGAATCCCAGCATCGGCCTGGTCAAGACCCAGCGCGCCCGCGCCAAGATTCGCGTCTGGCTGAAAAAACAGGCCCGCGAACACAACCTGGCCCAGGGACGCCAAATCCTCGAACGCGAATTCCACCGCCTGGGACTGGAAGATATCAACCTGGAGAGCCTTGCCCGCCAACTGGAATATCGCAACCCGGACGACATGTTCGTGGCCCTGGGCTGCGGCGACCTGTCCCTCAACCGCGTCGTCACCCTGATCTCGGATCAGAAGACCCCCGAAGACATTATCGAAACATCCGCGCCCAAGAGCGAAACCAGTTCCAGCGATGCGGTTGCCGTGCGCGGGCTGCGCGGACTGCTGACCCAGATGGCCAGGTGCTGCAACCCGACCCCCGGCGACCCAATCGTCGGGTATATCACCCGCGGACGCGGGGCCACCATCCACCGCGAAGACTGTCCCAACATCCTGCGCAGTTCGACCAGCGAGAAAGAACGTCTCGTCAGGGTGGCCTGGGGCGACGCCAGCAAAACCTACCCGGTGCCCATCCGCATCACCGCCTTTGACCGTCAGGGGTTGATGAACGACATCTCAAACCTGCTCAACAACGAAGGCGTGAACATCACGGATGTCAATGTGCGTGTCAACCACGATTCGCTCAAAGCCGATATCGCCAGCATCCGCCTGATCGTCGAAGTGCGCGACCTGGCCCAACTCTCGCGCGTCCTGAACCGCATGGAAAACCTGAGCAATGTCCTCGAAGCGCAACGATCCAAAGCTGGATAGACAATCCCCCTTTTTTAGCAAACTGCAATCCAAAACGCTTTACTGATTAAGCCCTATGGGGTAAAATGTCACGCGCCTGGCGCTAGGCTGGGCAATGGAGAACATTTATGGACAAGAAACTTTACTGGGGTGCAATCATTTCAGCCGTAGCGGGCGCGGCGGTGTCAATTTATATGACCATTTATAAGTTGACCGATAACAACAGCATGTGCCTGGGCAGCGGCGACTGCGCCACGGTCAATGCCAGCAAATACTCCGAGGTTTACGGTATTCCGCTGGGTGTCGTCGGATTGATCGGGTACGCCGGCATCCTGCTCGTGCTCTGGCTCGAAAAGCGTCATCCGCTGGGCAAGGAATATGGCAACCTGCTGGCCATGGGGATGTCTTTCTCCGGGTTCATCTACAGCCTCTACCTGACCTACCTCGAACTCTATGTCATCAAAGCCATCTGCCCCTTCTGCGTGGCTTCAGCCGTAGCAATCACTCTCTGTTTTATATTCACGTTCATCCGTTTTGTGCGCGGTGAAAACTAGGAGGAAAAATGCCCCGTATTCGATGCCACTACACCGATTGTGTTTTCCTGGATGAAGGCTATTGTTCCGCAGCCGCCGTCGAAGTAGACCCCGACACCGGCTGCGCCACTTACTCTCCCGTAGACGGCCCGGCCTCCGAGGCGGAATGGGAAGAGGAAGAAGAAGAATTGGAAGAATGGGAAGAAGAAGAAACGGATGAAGAAGACCTGTGGGCTGACGACGAGGAAGACGAGTTTTAGCCCACCCCCTTCTGCTGGCAAAAAAATGAAACCTAAAATCCCCGCCAGATGGCGGGGATTTCGCTTGGACAAGCTCAGGATGATTTCAAATCGGCAAAAGCGTACAGCAGTATGCCCGCAGCCACAGCCAGGTTAAGCGAGCTGACCTTTCCGCGCATCGGCAGGGACAAGCGCTCGGGACAGAGAGCAAGCTGCTCGGCGCTCAGCCCCTTCTGCTCCGATCCCAGCACAATCACCAGCGGACGACCGTCCGGGCGAACCTGGCGGTAATCAGATGTGGCCCGGGCCGAGGTGGCCAGCAAGCGCAGATCGCGCTGCGCGGCCCAGGCGGAAAAATCGGCAAAGCTGGCCTGGGCAAACGGGATATGGAATATCGCACCCATACTGGCGCGCACACAGGAGGGGTGGAAGGGGTCGACCCCGCCCTCCAACAGGAACAGCCCCGCGCCGCCGACCGCATCCAGCGTGCGCAGGATGGCGCCGACATTGCCCGGATCCTGGGGAGCAACCGAGGCAACAAATACCGGCGCATGAGCCGCGGAAACCGCCGCCAAAACATCCTCCAGGGAGCCCTGGCGCTGCCGAACCAGGGCTGCGATCCCCTGCGGGTTTTCCTTCTCGGCGAAAGACTCAAACACCGCTGCCGAGACCGGCTGGCAGCGAATCCGCGCCAGTTCCAGTTTTTCGAGCAGTTCGCGGCCAAAATCGCTGCGCAAACGCTCCGGCGCATGAAGCACAACCTCGATCTTCCAACCGGCCTCGAAGGCGCTGCCGACATGCGCCAGCCCCTCCACCAGGAACAAACCATCTTCTTCACGCGCTTTTTTTTGACGCAGGGCGCGCGCCTGCTTGATTAACGGATTTGAAAGGCTGGTAATCATCTCGCTCATGCCCCGATTTTATCAGCATTCAAGCCCCGGCGCGCCTCTTCCCATCCATCATCGTTTTGTGGTATAAGAAAGACATGCCCTGCTGTGTTCGCGATGGTGTATCATCGGTTCTGGGCCAACACCCACCAACAGGGGTTCAATCTCTGGGCGATGATGCGATAGGCTCGAGCCAAGGCTGAGTCTCCCGGTAGGACCCCGACCTGCTTCGGCAGGTTCAGAACTTTGCACCACACGGCACAAGCGGGGTCTTCTTAAACAAAACAGGCGCACCTTTGGGTGCGCCTGTTTCCTTCCGCAATCGCAGAATTACTTGCCCTTGGTTGAAATCTTGAACGGCAGGTAAAGCGGGCAAAAGCTGACAACACTGGTCAAGACCAACACTGCCGCAAAAACCCATAGAACAATGCCGAGCAGACCGCTCACCTGCCCGAACAGGTTCAGCCCGGCCAAAAGAACAGCCAGGGCGAGCCGCACGATCTTATCTGTTAAGCCTACATTGGTTTCGATTTTCATAACCCGTTCTCCTTCTCTGGCGAATAACAAGGGAAAAACGCTTTGTCTGAATTTGCATCTACCTGCTTTGATGCAAGCCAGTCAAAAAAGTTACACGGCGCCCGATATATCTGGTAAAATAGTCGACGCAAGCCGGAAGTCTCGCATACACATCAAGCCCCGGTCTCCCCGCCGGGGTTTTTCCGTGTGTATACTGCTTTTATCCTTTTTCAAAACAAACCCAAAACCTACCCCTATGCAAATCGAACGAACCGAACTCCGCAACATCGCCATCATCGCCCATGTTGACCATGGCAAAACCACCCTGGTCGATTACCTGCTCCGCCAATCTCACACATTCCGCGAAAACCAGCAAGTGGCCGAACGCGTCATGGACTCGAACGACCTGGAACGCGAACGCGGCATCACCATCCTGGCCAAGAATACTGCCATCTCGCTTTTCGACCCCGCCACCAACCAGCACGTCAAAATCAATATCGTTGACACCCCGGGACACGCCGATTTCGGCGGCGAAGTCGAGCGCATCATGAACATGGTCGACGGCGTGCTTTTACTGGTAGATGCCGCCGAAGGCCCCATGCCGCAAACCCGCTTCGTGCTCAAGAAAGCCCTCGAGCGCGGCCACAAAGCGGTCGTCGTGGTCAACAAGGTTGACCGCAAGGATGCCGAACCGGCTCGCGTACTGAACGATACCTTTGATCTGTTCATCGAGTTGGGCGCAAGCGAAGATCAGGCCGATTTTCCGGTGGTTTACGCCCAGGCGACCGCCGGTCGCGCCGGAATGTCCCCGGAACTTGGCCCCGACCTGAAACCGCTCTTTGATGTCATCCTGCAACATATCCCGGCCCCCAAAGTCGACCTGGATGCCCCGCTGCAAATGCTGGTCACCACCCTCGGCTACGATGATTACCGCGGCGTGACCGCCGTGGGTCGCGTTTTCGCCGGGCGGATCAAGGCCGGCCAAAAGCTGGCCCGCCTGACCGTTGACGGCCAGAACCTGCCGGAAACTGCCCGTTACCTGTACACCTTCCAGGGATTGAACAAAATCGAAGTCGAGGAAGTCCTGGCGGGCGACATCATCTCGCTGGCCGGCCTGGAAGGAATCGGCATTGGTGAAACCCTGGCCGATCCGATCAGCCCGGTCGCCCTGCCGCCCATCAAGGTCGAAGAGCCGACCGTGCGTATGACTTTCGGCGTCAACACCTCACCTTTTACCGGACGCGAAGGCAAGTGGGGCACCTCGCGCAGACTGCGCGAGCGCCTGTTCGAAGAATTACGCACGAACGTGGCCCTGCGCGTCGATGAAACCGAAAGCGCCGAAAATTTCCTGGTGTCCGGGCGCGGCGAACTGCACCTGGGCATCCTGATCGAAACCATGCGCCGCGAAGGCTACGAATTCCAGGTTTCGCGGCCCGAGGTCATATTCCACAAGGCCGAGGACGGCGAACTGCTCGAGCCATTCGAAGAAGTGCACATCGAGACCAGTTCCGAGACCGTTGGGTTTGTCGTCGAAATGCTCGGCGCGCGACGCGGCAAGATGATGGAAATGCACGACACCAGCGATGGTCACGTCCGCCTGGTTTATATCGCTCCGACCCGCGGGTTGCTCGGTTTCCGCTACCAATTCCTGACCGCCACCCGCGGTATGGGTATCATGAACACTCTTTTCCACAGTTACGATGAGCTGGCCGGGCCGATTGCTTCGCGCTCGAACGGTTCGCTGATTGCCATGGAAGCCGGCGATACAACTTCCTACGCCCTGAAAAGCGCGGAAGAACGCGGCACCTTGTTCATCAACCCCGGCGTGCCCGTCTACGAAGGCATGGTTATCGGCGAAAACAGCCGCCCTGGCGATATCGCCATCAACGTCTGCCGAAAGAAACACCTGACCAATATGCGTTCTTCACGCGGCGATATGGAAATCCGCCTGACACCGCCGCGCCAAATGTCGCTGGACGAGGCTATTGAATACCTGGCCGACGATGAACTGCTCGAAGTGACCCCGATCTCCTACCGCATCCGCAAACGCATCCTGGATACCGAAGAACGCGGCAAGCAGACAAAAAAAGCCAAGGAAGCGCTCGAAGGCGTATAAATTCCTGTTACAGATACAAAGAGGCCCCGATAGAAATCGGGGCCTTAAGTTTTCAGTTTGGGCTACGTGATTGGCATCACCCTAACAATACGATTCAACCAGGGCAGTCAGGAATTGCCACAGCCTGCCAACCGAAGGCAGGTGTAACCGCTCCTGCGGTGAGTGCGGATCGCGGATGGTCGCGCCCAGCGAGATCATATCCATCCCGCCGAAAATCGCCCCGATCACGCCGCACTCCAGCCCGGCATGAATCATCTCGACTTTGGGCGCAGAAGCAAACAGGGCCTCATAAATCTGGCGACTGCGCCGGAGCAAGGGCGAATCCATATCCGGCTGCCAGGCTGGGTAACCATCCGTATGGCGCACCTGGGCGCCAGCCAGCAGGGCAATCGCCCCGATGCGCTCGGTCAGTTCTTCCAAACGCGACATGACCGTGCTGCGCTGGCTGGTTGCCAGGAATAACTCGTCGCCGCGAATCTCCATACTGGCAAAATTATCCGAAGTTTCGACAAAACCGGACACACTGGCCGACATATGCGCCACGCCGTGCGGAATCGCCAGCAGCAACTGGATCAACTTTTCGCTACCGACCTCGTTGACCGCCCGTTCGGCGTCACATTTTCCCAGGGTCAGGGAAAGCCCGCTCTCGATGCCGGCATATTCACCGAGCAGCTTGTGCTCGAACTCGCGCACGACCTGCTCGACCACGGCATAATTGCCCGAATCAAAAGCAATGCAGGCCTGCGCCTCGCGCGGGATGGCGTTGTGAGCCGTGCCGCCCCTCAGCCCGGCAATGCGCATCGGCACCCGCCCACGGATGCGGGCCAGGGTACGCGCCAGCAGGATATTGGCGTTGGCGCGGTGCTTATGGATGTCAATGCCCGAGTGCCCGCCCTGCAACCCGGACACGCGCAACTGGTACGCCTGCCAATCGGAGAGCGGCTCGAACCACAGCCCCAGGCGCATCTGGGTGCCCTGCCCGCCGGCGCAGCCAACAATAAAGGTGCCCTCTTCCTCCGAATCGAGGTTGATCAGGATTTTCCCTTCGGCAAAGCCGGGCGGCAAACGGTTGGCCCCGCCGATGCCGACTTCCTCCTCGACAGTAAAAAGCAACTCAAGCGCCGGATGGCGAATCTCGTCCGCTTCGACCAGCGCCAGCGCCAGGGCAATCGCAATCCCATTGTCCGCGCCGAGGGTGGTGCCATCCGCCCGCAGCCACTCACCGTCCATCACCGGGCGGATCGGATCGCGCAGGAAATCATGAGTCGACTCGGGAGTCTTTTCGCAAACCATATCCATATGACCTTGCAGGATCAGGATCGGCGCAGACTCACAGCCGGGGCTGGCCGGGACGCGAATCAGCAGGTTGCCAGCCGAATCGGTTTTGGCGGCATAGCCGCGCGCCTCCGCCCAGGCCTGCAACCAGGCCGAAAGCGCCGCCTCGCGGCCTGTCCCACGCGGGATGGCTGAAATCTGTTCGAACAGGGAAACAATCTTGTCGACGGGACGATTATTCATGCGACTTCTCCTAGGGCTGGATGGCTTCGACCCAGACCAGCCAGGTCCCGGCGCTGGCTTCAACCTGCACCAGGTATTCGCCTGCCACCAGCGAGTAATCAGTGTAGCCCACGCTGGGCACATCCGAAAGCGCCACGGTAACCTTCTTGTACTGCGGATTGGTCTGGTTCGGATCGGTGTTAACCAGATAAATGCGGAAAGGATGCTCCTCGAACTGCTGCCAGTGGACGCGCAGGGTGGTTTCCGCCTCCAGGCGCAGCGGGCCGCCTTCGCCGGAACCTTCCCCTTCGAAACGCAGCAATTCGCTGGCCTGGACCGGGGCCGCTTCGGGCGGGATAAAGGAAACCGGCGTCAGGGTTGGCCCGCCGGGGGTGCGAGTCGGGGACTGGGTCGGCAATTCATCTGCCGGAGCGGATTCAAGAACGGGCGAACAGGCCGCCAGCGCAAAAACCAGCAAAGCGAAAAAGAGAGCAAATCGAGGGAACATGAGGAAACTCCTGTCAGGGGGTAAAATGACCGGCGCAGGCCCAGGCGCGCCCTATTTACACAAAAAGGCAGTTTGCGGCTCGACAAAAATTGCGCAGACCGGCCGGGCGGGGTTGGCCTGGATGATTGCCTGACGGTAATTATATTCGGCCTGCTCGGGCACGACCAGTTCCGGGTAGGCAACACGCAGAACCTCGCGCTGCCAGTCGTAATCCAACATACCAATCGGCATAACAGCCACATCCGGACGCCAACCCAAAACATAGTGATAGTACCACAGGGCAAAGGTGTCGCGGTCTTCGTTGGTAAAAATCAGCGAGTCAGGCGGGGCCTGGCCCAGGATGGTTTCGGCAAATTCGGCGGCGCGCCGGTCACGGGAGGCATCCACCAGCGGCCAGGCGCGGAGGGTGGCAAACGCCAGGCTCAGGCAGGCCAACCCGGCCAAAGCCCAGCGCAAGACACCGGCGCGCTGCGGCCAGAGCTGGTCAGGCAGGCGCGCCAAGCCCAACCCCAACCAGAAGGCCATCAACAGGAAGAGCGGCAGCAGGTTAACCTGCCAGTCGCGAGTGGCGTAGCTCAGGCCAAAAACCAGGTGCAGGGTCAACAAAACCAGGCTCAGGCGCTTCAAGGTCGCCTGGCCTTTGAGCAGGGCCAGGGACAAGCCCGCCAGCAGCACAAGCGGCCATCCCGTCGCCGTCAGCAGACCGAGCAGGTCAGGGAGCTTGTCGCCGAGGCTGGCCGAGGGCGTCAGGTAGGAAGCGTAAGAACCGCCGCGCATGACCCAAAGCAGGCGTTCGAACGAATTGATCCGGCCCCAGTTGACCGGCGACTCGCCCATGCCGCGCAGCAGCAGGCTGGCATACAGGGTCAGGGCAACCATGGCAACCACGGCAAAACGCAGCAGCAGGCGCGCGCGCGGATCATCCCGGGTCGCTTTCGGGGAATTGCTATCAAACAACAACACCGGGGCCAGGAACAGGCTGGTCGGATGGTTGGCCAGGGCCAGGCCAAAGGTCACGCCACGCAGCAGGTCGCTGGCAAACCAGCCCGATCCCCAGGAAAACTGCATCAGAGCCAATGTGCTTAAAAATAATTGCAGGGTATAGACTTCGCTGATCACGGCCTGGCTCCAGACCAGCGGAGCCAGCCCCAGGCTGAGGGCAGCCAGCCCGGCCAGGAAGGGCGAGACCGCCAAACGGCGCAGCCAAGCATACAATCCCAGCGCGGCCAGCAGCGCAAAAAAAGCCGAAAGCAGGTTGCTGCGCAGGGCAACCTCGCCCGGCAGCACCCGCTGGGCCAGCCAGGCCAGTCCCAGGTAAAGCGGATAACCCGGCGGGTGGGCCACGCCGCCCAGCCAGGCCGCGCTGACCAGATCGCCACTGTCCGCGCCCTGGTTGGCCCAGGTGACGCCGGGAGCCAGGGTCAGGCCGTAAACGGTCGCCAGGATGAGCAGCAGGATGAAAACCGGCAAAGAGGAACGCATACAGGCAAACTTTACCACACTCGAAAATAAAACAGGGAAGAGTTGCCTCTTCCCTGTTCGGGTTGATACCGGCAGGTTTTAGTAACCGAAATAGCCGTAGGTGCCGCCGCCCCAGGTCGCGGCGCAGGTCATGCCCTGGCCATCTTCGAAGGAGCCGACGGGTATCCAGTAAGCCGGATCGCCAACAACTTTGTAGATAACGCCGGGGGCCTTACCGGTCGGGAAGCAGGCGGTCACCTGGGGAATAACATCCTGGTTGAAAGTAACCAGAACAGGGGTGCCGAGCAGCTTGAGGTTGCCGGGGGCCTTCGGGTAGGAAGTGGCCTTCGACAGGAAAGCGGTGCAGCGCTCGACCAATTCGCCATTGATATAAACCATGGCATTGCCGATGACCAGCTTGCCGCCGTAGCAGTCGCCGCTATCTTCCCCGGAGGGATTGTCAACAGTGCCGGTCGCGGAGGCGCTGCTCTGCGGGCCAAAGGCCAGGAAGCCGAGAGCCAGGGCAAGCACGAGGAACAGGTTGAAGAGTTTCATAGTTAATCTCCTTTTTGATTGAACTGCCCTGATTATACGTCCGGCGCGGAAAGATTCGAGTTCGGTTTTTGTTCGGATTTCGTTTTTCAGGCCGTTACGCCCGTTTTCCGGCGTTGGCCTCGGCCAGCTCGACGATGCGCGGCAGGCCTTTTTCGACCAGCCCAATGATTTCGGTGATCAGGCGCTGCGGATTCTCGCGCCCGAGGGCCGGATCGGGGATGTCGTAGGCAATCCGGGCTGACATCTCGCTCAGCAGGTAGACCCGCCCCGCCGCGGAGGGGAACTCCAACGCCAGGGCCTCCTTTTGGCCGCGCTCCATCACCAGGATCAGGTCGGCGGCTTCCAGCAGGGAGGCGTCCAGGGCGCGCGAACGGTGCCCGGCAATATCTGCCAGGCCGCTCCACTCGGCCAGGCCGCGGACCGCGGGCAGTCCCGGCTCGGCCCAGACCCCAGCCGAGACCACCTGCCAGGCAGACATATCCAGCCGGGCGCGCAAGGCGTATTCGGTCACCACCGAGCGGAATTGGTTGGCGTGGCACAGGACAAGGAGGCTGGGCATGGGGGTAGTATAATACGGTTTCGTTCATACAACTGCGCGCAATTCAGGCTGAAAAAGCCATCCAATACCCCCGCGTCAAAACAATATCCACTGAGTAAAAAAAACAACGCCGTGCCTGAGCAAATATCCCTGCCCCCCGAACTGGAACTGGTGCTAAATCTGTGCCTGCTGCCGCCCACGGAGCGCGAGCGCGCCAATGCCCTGCGCCTGGCCGGACAGGTGAGCAACTGGGACGAGTTCATTTTCTGGGTGCAGCGCCACGGCGTGCTGGGCAGCGTGCTCGAAAACCTGAAAACCCTGCCCGCGGACCTGATTCCCCAAGAAACACGGACGCGCCTGAACCAGGCCCAGCGCCAGGCCAGCCTGCGCAACATGCAGTTGATCGCCGCCCTGGCCCAGGTCGACAAGCTCTTCCGCCCACAGGCAGTGGAGTTCCTGGCGCTCAAAGGCCCTGCTCTCTCGCAACTGCTCTTCGGCGCGCCATTCGTGCGCCACTCGGGCGACCTGGACATCCTGGTCAGGCCGGGCGAAGTGGCCCGCGCCGAACAGATACTGCTGGCCGAAGGCTACACGCCAACCCTGCACAAACCGCCGCTGACGGCGATGCAGCTCAAGCGCTATATGCAGTATCGCCACCATTTCGTCTATCACCAGCCGGGAACCGGGATGCAGGTCGAGTTACACTGGGCAATCCGCGAGCCTTACATCCACCAGCCGGCAGCGGACGAGTATTTCGCCCGCGCCCAAAGCCTGACCCTGGCCGGCGGACTGCGCCTGGAGACGCTCTCGAGCGAAGACGCCCTGCTGCACGCCATCCTGCACGGCACATCGCACCGCTGGAACAGCGCCAAACACTTCCGTGACCTGTTCGCCCTGCTGTCCGGGCAGGCCTGTGACTGGGCCAGAATCAGGGGTATAATCGCCGCCTGCCGGCTCGAATGGCCTGCCGCCCAGGGATTACAACTGGGCCGGAAATTCTTCCAGCGCGAGATTCCCGCCGAACTGGGGGAATATTTGCAGATTGAAAACCGCTCGATCCACTACCTGAAAACCGCCGCCCAGCGCGCCTTCCTGACCCGCGAAGCGCCAGCCAGCCCACCCCCTGGACGGCGCCTGTGGTACGACACCCGCCTGCAAGCTGGCCCGGCCTATTTTTTAAACACCCTGGCCGCCGCTTGGCTCTCGCCCTACTACTGGCTGCAAGCGCCCCTGCCCGATGCGCTTTTCCCGCTGTATTTGGTGATTGTGCCCGTACTTGGGATATGGAAAAAATTTTTAGGCAAAAGATAAGAGCTACCAAGGTGCAAAAAACACAGGGTAGCGATTAAACCCTGAAAATTGCGAACCAAAGATTAATTTTGGCAAAAGATAAAAACCTTTGAAACCTACCACTACCACCGAGCAAGAAGCAGGAATGTCTTTTAATTCCTTATTGAAACGTTTTGCAAACGGATCCCTCTGGTTATTTTTGGGTAACACTCTCGCTCAAATATTAACGTTTTCGGCATCTATATTAATTGCCCGGCTTCTTGGCAAAACCACTTTTGGTGAATATGGGATGATTACAAACACCTTAGGAATGCTCGGAGTTTTCGCCGGGCTAGGGTTGGGGTTAACAACTACTAAATATGTGGCAGAGCTAAAATTAAAAGACCCAGAACAAGCGGGGATCGTAGTAGGTTCATCTATTATCATATCTTTGTTTTCAGGTGGAATAATTGGCTTGGCTTTATTTATTTTTTCCCCTTTCCTAGCTGAACAAACATTGAATGCCCCCCACTTAACAGAAGAGATACGCATCAGTTCCCTATATATTTTTTTTAATGCAGTGAACGGAATGCAAATTGGCGCATTATCAGGACTCGAGTCGTTTAAGGCGAGTTCAAAAATTAATATCATCAGAGGAGTATTATTTTTTGGATGCACTATTTTAGGTACTTACCTTGGAGGCTTAAAGGGAATCATCATTGCTAATGTTGTTGCTAGCGGCATTACAACATGGTTAAGCCACAAAGCCATCAAGCTTGAGTGCGCATATCACAATATAAAAATATCTTATAAATTGCAAAAAAAACAGTGGGGAATTCTTTGGAATTTTTCTTTTCCTGCACTTATCAGTAATATTCTCACAATTCCAGCGATGTGGATTGGTAATACTCTCCTCGTCAACCAGCCTAATGGTTACGCAGAGATGGGTATTATTAGTGCCGCAAATCAGTGGAGGATGATGCTACTTTTTCTCCCTACAATCTTTAATGGAGTTGCTCTACCTATTCTTTCTGAACAAAACGAATCAACTAATAATAATTTTAATAACTTTGAAACTATGGTGGATATGCTGCAAAGCGTTTCCATCATTACAATCATTCCCATGTATATAGTAATAATTTTATCTAGCGATTGGATTATGCAATTGTACGGGAGTGATTTTTCGAATGGATCATCAATATTGATATTGATGGTCACTGGATTTACAATATCTGCGGTCGGAAATGCTGCGGGAGTGGCTATTCAGTCCATGGGGAAAATGTGGCTTGGTGCTTTCATGAATTTCACATGGGCAAGCATTTACCTTATATTTATTGGTGTTTTTGTAAAGTTTTGGCATGGCCTAGCCTTGGCCATAGGGTTTTCTTTGGCGCACTTGGTACTTATCATTTGGGCGTATATATATCTTAAGAATAACGTTGGAAAAATTGTATTTAGAAGGACGATTATAGTAATTATTTTCATCATAATAGCCTGTGCTTTAGCTATTATGATGAGTACATCTGTCAAACTATGGTTAGTAATACCTTTTACCACACTCAGCATTTTTATTGCCCTTACAAAATGGTCTAATCCGATCATTAAAAATAAACTAACCAGTTCTCTTAAGAGTAAATTTGTTCCTTGATTGCATGCTTCAGTATGCAAGGAGAAAGCCAATGAAAATAGCAATTACAACAACAACCATTTTTTCACTCGAACCCTTTCTAGAAAGCTATACTGAAAATATTGACACATGGAATCACAAAAAAGACGTGACCATTTACATAGCCGGAGATCGAAAAAGCCCACAAGATTCTGGCGATATATCAAAAAAATATATTAACCGCGGTTTTAATATTCGATATCTTGATATTGACTGGCAAAAAAAGTATCTTGATCGTTTTCCCGAATTAAAAGAAATTATCCCGGAAAATTCAGACAACAGGCGAAATGTCGCATATCTCATTGCCTTGGATGAAGGCGCTGATGTTGTTATTTCAGTTGACGATGATAATTTCCCAATACTTAACCAAGATTTTATTAGCGAACACTTAAATGTAGGGAAATTAACTGAATTACCGGATGCCACAGGAAGCGATGGATGGTTCAATCTTTGCTCCTTGTTAACCCCAAAACAGCCAGATGAAAACCTATATCCTCGCGGTTTCCCCTACAAATTCCGGAAAGATGGCAGCAACATAATCGGAGAGGCCAGCAGCGGAAAAATTGCAGTTAACGTTGGCTTATGGACACTTGACCCAGATACCGATGCTATTGGTCGTCTTTACGCGCATCCCCATATTTTGGACTGGAAAAAACAGAATGTATTTCTAGGTAAAAAAATTCGCTGTCCTATAAATACACAAAATACAGCATTGTCAAGAGATGCCATGCTTGCGTATTATTATGTGAACATGGGAGATAGTTTAAAAGGGATGAAACTTGATCGGTTTGGAGATATATTTTCCGGTTATTTTCTTCAGGTTTGTGTGGAATCTGTTGGGGAACGCATCAGAATAGGTTCTCCAATAGCAGAACATCGCCGAAACAAACATAACCTATTTATAGATTTGTATAACGAATTAGCGGGTATCATGTTGACAGAAGATCTCGCAGATTTCTTGACAAATGTAAAATTACCATCAACATCCTATTATGATGCTTACACATCGCTCTCTATTCAATTAGAAGATTTTTCAAATATGCAAGATGGGTTTATCTGGGAAAATAGTACCAAAGAGTTTTTTAGGAAAACGGCAAAGAATATGCGAATTTGGGCAGATGTTGTACAAATGGTGAAATAGATAAAAATGTCTAACCTTAGATTTACGCTTGTTACCACTTGTAAAAATGAGATCAACAGTATCACTAATTGGATGAGTGATATTAATCATCAAACACGACAGCCTGATGAAATATCTATAGTAGATGCATTCTCACAAGATGGCACTTGGGAAGTGCTTACAGACTGGGCAAGAAATGATAGCCGAGTCAAGCTAGACCAAATAAAAGGTTCTCCGGCTATTGGCAGGAATAAAGCTATTGAAAACTCAAGCAATGAAATTATAGTTTCTACAGATATGGGATGTTCATTAAACATAGATTGGATTGAAAAAATTTGCCAACCATTCATTGATAATCCTGAGATACAAGCTGTTGCAGGGAATTATTCAATAGAAGGAAACAAGATTACAACTTCCGCAGCGTGGGCGGCTTATTATTTGCAAGCACTGCATTTGCCCCATAAAAAAAATGGCTATTTACCATCCAATCGTTCGATTGCCTACAAAAAATCTGCCTGGGAAAAAATGGGAAAGCTCCCAGAAGATCTAACATTTGCGGCTGATGATACCGTTTTTTCACTTATACTATTAAATTCTGATATCAAAATTGCGTATGCACTTGATGCTAATGTATATTGGCATAGAATGGAAAAATGGAGCGATTACAACAAAGAAAGCTACAGGTACGGTTTTGGAAATGGCGAAGCAGCCTTGGTTCCATCAATACTCCACAACACATTCGTACAAAAATATGTTAACTTTTTTTCAGCTTACTACATAGCAAGCCAACTAAAGCCCAACATTCTCAAAAAAATCTTTCTTGCTGCATTAAATGGGAAAATTTTAGCCAGCCTTTACATCATCCCCGTCCAGATTACCCTTGGCTATTATCGCTTTTTGGGGTTGCGGGATGGTTTTATTAATGGGAAAAGTAGTTGCAAAAAAACCAGACAACGCCTTGATCATATAGGAATCACACATGATAAATGATTACCTGGATAAACCCATGCGATTGCAAAAATATTTTGTTTTTGGGTTAATCCCTTTTATCGTTTTTATATTATTAATAGTAGCATCCCCTACAGAAAATGCCTTTGTATCAACCTTGATGGTAGTTTTTTATCTGGGTATCTTGGCGATTTCTTACAGGTGGCCTTGGATAATCATAACCATTACTATCCTTACAACAACAAATTTTTTCCATCTATACAATTTGATATATCTGCCATCGCTTCGAATTGCTTCAGGAGTAACGATTAATTTTCTCGATGCCCTGCTGTTGGGAACGGTTATCATTAGCATAATTAAGTTGTTTACGCGGAAATCATTACCTTTACTCACCAAGCCAGTGATTTTGTTATATGGAATCATCGGACTATCGCTGGCAGGATCAGTTCTTATTCAAAAATCGATTTCTTTAAACGCAGCGGTTCAAGATTTACGCCAAACGCTGGCCTTCATATTCTATCTAAGCTTGGCTATTTTGATTCAGACGCCCAAATCTAGAAAAATATTCTTTGCGCTACTAACAACAGTATCGATAATTTCAATTGGTATTCATGTTTACGAATTCATTACACAAGCCCGGCTTGTGTTGCCAACATCATCGCCATCTTTTTACAGCGAAACGCGCTACATTAACGTTGGCGGGCGCATGCTCCCATATTTATGGAATAGAGCGCCAAATCTTTTGTTTTTAATGTACTATATTCATCTAGCGAAATGGTTCTTAACTGGCAAGAAAAGATATATCATCTTTACCTCATTAGCTTTTATATCTGTTTCTCTTTCCTTGGTGCGTTTTTGGTTTGTTGCAACTGTTTTTCTGAGTATTTTGTTGTCTGTTTTTCTTTATTTCAAGGTACCTCGAACGCAAAATAACATAAAAAAAACAACTGCATTAATCCTGATCGGCCTTGCGGTGTTTTTACCATTTGTCGCTGCGACAACCAATATACTGCCTGCTATCTTTAATCGATTGATAAGTATATTAAATCCATCACAGGAAGCATCTGTTACCATCCGTCTAGATGCTACTCAGATATTCTGGAACAACTTTGTAAAAAATCCAATACTAGGGAACGGACCAGGAAGCAATCAAATCATAGAAAATCAATATGGCGTTTGGGCCAGCGATGTTGGCCTGGTTGCAGCTCTTAATCAGTATGGCATATTTATAATTCCGGTTCTTATTTATCTGCTAAGCAGAATAACAAAAATGATGCGCAGCCTTTCAGTTGCTATTTTATCCATGGATGACAAATCATTCATGTACGGAATCGGAACCTTTTTCATCCTTGCACTTTTTTCCAGTATTTCGATACAGGATTATTTTTTCTCTCAACCCTGGAATTATAGTGTTGCCATTGCTGTAGTACTTCTTGAAAACACATATAAAAAAGTGAAAAATACAAATTTTTCTAAACGGGCAGGATAAAAAACATGAAAATTGGTTTTGTAACGGCTTCTAACATAACAAATAACGATGGCTACACTATTCGTGTCTTATCTGAATTAACTCAGCTAAAAAAACAAAATATTAACACAGCAGTATTATCGTTTTTGCATTTACGCTTTTGGGGAAATATTAGCGGAATCAGATCTTTTGTAGAGAAAGTTCGATCTCTTGGATATCCAATTTGGCTAATACCGGTTTTCCCTGATAACCAATTACCCCTAGGTTATAAGCTGGTGGATAAATACTATCTTTCAATTACCAAGCGCTTTGTTCATAATGAAAAGATAGAAATACTACATTGTCAAGCAACTCTTGCTGGTTATATCGGGCAGATGGTTGCGGAAGAAACAAAAATAATGTCTATTAGCGATATGCATGGCCTTCTTAGCGAAGAACAGGCACATCGATTTAAGAAAAATAATGTTGCACTGGAGCGGCTTAATGCTCTAGAGAAAAAGGCTGTTCAAAATAAGGCTATTATTTTTGTATCTAGTGCAATGCAAGATTTTGTAAAAAATCAACTCGGCAGCACCAGCCAGATTCAATCTATTATCCCATGTGCAGTTAACACTAACCTTTTTGTTTTTCAAAAAAAAGCAAGAGAATCCCTTCGGGCAGAATGGGGAGTAAAAAGCGAAGATCCTGTTTTTGTATACTTAGGTTCTTATTCTTTCTATCAAAAAATTGACCTAGCCTTACTTATTTTTAAGCAAATGAATTTGTATTTCAAAAATGCAAAGATGTTAATCCTAACCCCGCCCTCAGATGTTCAACCGATAAAAAACCTTCTGCAAGAAATAGATATTGATGCATCAAGTGTATTGATATATTCCGTACAACATTCCGATGTACCTAAGTTTCTTTCAGCCTGCGATATTGGTTTTTTACTACGCGACAATATTTTGCTCAATAATGTTTCATCGCCAACTAAATTTGGAGAGTATATTGCAACAGGAGTTCCTGTGATTACGTCGGAAGGCATATTAGATATCAAAAAAGCAGTACAAGATTACAAATTAGGGTTCTTGTATAAAGGAGATTACCAAAACTTGGCACACTTTGTACATTCCGTTATGGAAACAAGAAATGAATGGATAACAAAATGTGAGAATTATGCCCAAAACAACTATAGCTGGGATTTGTTTGGAAATAATTTATCTGCTTTATATTCAAAATTTGCCCAAGAAAAATAGAGAAAAATTTATCTATGAGCTCCATAGCTTTCGTTACAAAAGGTTTAGGTTGGGGGGGCGCTGAGAAGCTCCTCATAAACTTAGCCAATTATTTTACAAAAAACAAAAAACACAAAGTTATTGTGATAGCGCTATCTAGTAATACCAGCCAAAAAAAATTTCTGTCCGAAAATGTTCATTTACATTATGCAAAAAAAAGATTCCGATTCGATTTTTTTACCCCTGTGTTTAAAATTATTCAGATATTAAGAGAGGGGGACGTGGACATCGTTATTCCCTTTGGCATGTATGAGTTATTTTTTATATTTTTCGCTAGGAAATTCCTAACAAAAACAATAAATGTTTTTGTTTCTATTCATAGCACAACTCAAAAAAATTTATATATTCACTTACAACATTTTCTTTACGCAAAATTCCTAAAAAATCAAGATAAAATCATTTCTGTATGCCAATCACAGGCAAAATATTGGTCTTACGTTTACAACATTCCACTTAAGCAATTTCACACAATTTATAACGGCGTTGATACCAGCTACTTCACCCCTGACTTCCCAGATTCGCCAATTCTAAAAACTAGCTTAAATATTACACCTAATACTTTTATCATTACACAAGTGGCAACACTAGCGGAACATAAACAACAAGAACTTTCGATTTCAGCGCTAAGAGAACTAATAAATTTATCACCACAAGTTGATTGGCGTCTACTGCTAATTGGAAGCGGGACACCAATAAGACTTTCTTCTCTAAAAAAAATGGCCACGAATCTAGGAGTCATAAATCATGTACACTTTCTAGGTGTACAAAGCGATGTTCGCCCTTATCTAAAACTGTCATCGGTTTTTATATTACCATCAAATAAGGTTGAAACTTTTTCAGTTGCTGCATTAGAAGCAATGTCGATGGATTTGCCTTGCATACTAACAAATATAGGTGGCGCAAGTGAAATGATAAGAGATGAGCAAAATGGCTATCTAATAGCAATTGGCTCACATACCATGTTGGCCAATAGAATATTAGATGTTTATAGTGGGAAAATAAGCAAAAATTTGCCAAGACAAATTGTCTTGGAGAAATTCTCCAGTGAAGATTGCTTTCAGAATTATAAAATTTTTATGGGTCTTGAGAATGATTATGAAACTAAATAAACAACCAACATTTTTTATTTTAGGCGTGCAAAGGTCGGGAACTACACTGCTACGCCTAATGTTAAATGCTCACCCGCAAATTGCTATCCCTGAAGAAGCAACCTTTTTTATGCCTATCATAAATGGTCAAGACCTTCGTTCATCCAATCCTGTTAAATTCGAAAAAAGAGAAGCTTTTCTCAGCTATCTAAACGAAAATTATCAATTTCAAAAATGGGGGATAAGTTCTGGTGCTATACGAGAAAGCTTATCAGAAGATTCTACTTGGAAAGAAATTTTTACAAATACTTATCAAGTTTTTGCTGAAAAGCACAAGAAACCTATATATGGTGATAAGACACCGTCTTTTATTAGAAAGATTAATATTCTTGCGGATGTATTTCCATCAGCAAAATTCATTCATATTGTTCGTGATGGACGAGATATCTACCTAAGTATGCAAAGTCGCAAAAAACCATTTACATATTCTGCTGCCATTTCTGCAATTGAATGGCTCATAAAATTAAAATTTATCGCAGGGCTACAAGATAAATATACAAACCGTTTTCTAGAAATTAAATATGAAGCGCTCTTGGAAAATCCAACTTTTTTTCTAATACAAATATGCGAGTTTATTGGTATATCATACGATCCTATAATGTTAGATTTCTGGAAAACTAGCCAACAATACATCGATCAACAGCACTCAAATTTAATCTTTTCTCCAGTAAACAAACAAAATATTGCAAAATGGAAAACCGAAATGAGCATAGATGATAGACAAGTATATGTAGCTATAGCACAGAAAAAGCTACAGAAACTCGGATACACCACCACTGATGAGAAAATTTCTATTTTCAACTATGCCAATGCCTTATTACAACTTGTTTTTTTTACTCCAATTCGAGTGACAAAAATCTTATGGACCGCAATGTATATGAAAATTGCGTCATCGCTCGGCTTGTCTACATCCTCAAGATTTTATTCATAAATTATGCGAATTCTAATAGTAAATAGCCGTCACTATTATGGCGGGGGCGACAGCAATTATGCCTTCAACTTGGCCGGTTTATTGCGGGAAAATGGGCATGATGTTTTCTTTTTCGCCATGCACAGCGAAAACAACCTGCCAGACCCTAACAGCGACCTTTTTGTCTCGCACATCGACTTTCGCGCCCTTAATCAACGCAAAAGCCCTCGCGCTGCATTGCAGGTGCTTGAACGTTCAATTTACTCGCAAGAAGCGCGCGCCAGGTTTGCGCAATTATTGGACAGGGTTAACCCGGATATTATCCACCTTCACAATATCCACGCGCACATCACGCCATCGATTGTTTTAGTTACCAGGAAACGCAGCCTGCCTGTTGTCTGGACACTCCACGATTACAAACTTGTTTGCCCCAATTCGCACTTCCTGGTCGATCAAGGCATGAAAATTTGCGAAGCGTGCCGGGGGAGCAGATTTTGGTATGCTGCCGTCAAAAAATGCAAAAAAGGATCCCTGCTTGCCAGTGGGATGGCAAGCCTGGAAGCATATGTTCACCAATTCCTGGCGATTCGCGAGAACGTTGATGCCTTTTTATGCCCATCCAATTTCCTGCGCACCAAACTACTAGAAAACGGATTCAACGAGAAGAAAACCCATCACCTGCCCCTTTTCATCCCTGATGAAAAGTTCCAATTTACCCCCAAAGATAATGGATATATTCTATTCTTAGGAAAATTGGAACCCCTGAAAGGGGTTTACCCTTTACTCGAAGCAGCCAGGCTCGCAGCAGATGTCCCTGTTGTTCTGGCCGGTAACGCTGAAGAGCCAATTCTCAGCCAATTAGATCACCTGCCACCCAATGTTAAATATGTGGGGTTTCAAACCGGAGAAGCACTCGCAAATCTATGTGGAAACGCGCGTGCAATTGTATTGCCATCACTATGGTATGAAAACCAGCCATTAAGCATCCTGGAAGCTTTTGCGTTAGGCAAACCGGTCATAGCCAGCCAGCTAGGCGGAATGAGTGAACTGGTAGGCAATAATGAAAGGGGATTGTTGGTGGAACCCGGCAATAGCCAACAATTAGCACATGCGCTGCAAAAGATGGTATCAACTGGTGAAGAAATTACAGCTATGAAACAACGGGCTTTTTCTTACGCAAAGCAGGAGCACTCGAGCTACGAACATTACAAAAAAATCATCCGTGTTTACAGCGATATCAGCAGAACCATTTGATAAATTCAGTAAATCACAGATTGAGGTGAATAGGCTGTAGGAATAGCAGAAATTGTGCCGTAAATCTTTTCGATGGAACGAATTAAGAGCCTGGAGAAGCGGTGCAGCCGGAAGAGTGATTCATTGGCTCGGCGAGGGCCAGTGGATTGCAAGCGAGCGAATTCCCAGCGTAGGAAGACCCAAACATTGGTCAAAATCAATCCCAGACTCAACAAGAAAAATCGTAAGGCTGGGTTACGCGAAGTGGTTGTGGCGCGCAAGCGACGCAGGATACGATAGCTGCATTCGATGCCAAAGCGGCGACGATATTCATCGAAGACTTTGTCAGCGGACCAATCGAGCAAAATAACGATAAAAGCCAACCATTTGCGACGTTTTTTGCCGGTCTTATCGGGAACCA
>JAEWVF010000003.1 GCA_023459215.1 Chloroflexota bacterium | reverse complement strand
CGGCAAGCCGAGCAACCAGCAGAATACTGCCCTCGAAAGCAACCAGGGCTTCCAACTCCGCCCAGGTCGGCGGCGGAACATTACCCGTCAGTTGGGGAATCAAACGCTGAAAAGATTGATAAATTTCCTCTGTTATATCGTCTACGCGAACAATCATAAAACTCCAGCCTATGGGTAGCGAATACGATAGATCGAACTTCCCTTCACGACAGCTTCCTGGGCATAGTTCTGCTCCACAAATTTATAAAACAAGCTGATATTTGCGGGCAGGTCTTGCCATAATTTACCCGTCAGTTCCTGCTCGCGGCGGATTTGCGGATCCAGCGCAGGAAGCAGGTCTTGGTTAACCGCATGGGTATCGACAATCAGGGTTGGCGGGGATGCAGTCAACTCGCGGAGAAATCTATCGGCAAGGCGAGACGAGATAGGCGAATCAACCAGAAGGGGATAGAACAAAACAGACGAGGGGCTTTCGCGGCGCGATAAATAATTGTAAGCCAACCTGCCACCCCAAACGAGAACCAAATCGTCAGGCTCCGTATTCTCGCGCAGGTAAGCAGCAAGCGGATCATCCATCTCGATCCCCTGCTGGCGATTTGTAGCCACCTGGAGCAAGCTGGAGGTAATTTCATCAAGGGGGCTGATTAGCAGGAAAAACAAAACCAGCAACACCCCAAGCGTTACCACAACCCGATGAGCATTAAGCACTTTCAGCAGTTCCTGCAAATGGGAAAGCAAATAGGCGCTTAAAAGAGCCAGGGCAGGCATCCAGGTGATGTAATAGTGAGGATATCCGCGCCCGGACAGGCTGCTCAGAATAGATTCCAAGGGGAAAAGAATCAGCAGGAATAATTCCCACGGCCTGTCTTTGCTAAAAACCGCAAGCAATAAGATATATCCCAACAAGGCGAAGCCGGCGGGGATACCAATGAAACCAAAACCTGCGCTTACGCCAGAAAGCAGATTCTTTTCGCCGCCGCTAAGGTAGAAATTAAAAATCAAAGCGGCATCTATCATTTCCACGAGATTGCCTTGTGCCACAAAAAACAAACCGGTCGCACCCAGAGCCAAAAGAACAGCCAAACCCGACCACAATAAGCGAAATGCCAACTGCCGATAATCCCGCTGGAACAAGGCAGATAACAGCCAGACAAGAACGATGGCAATTTGTACGCCAGTATTGTTTGCCCGCAAGAGAAAACTACCCGCAAACGTGATACCAACCAAAAGGGGATAATAGCGATTTCGCGGAAACTGAAGCGAAAGAGAAAAGAAAAGAGCTGCCGCAAAATTAAAAGGCAGGGAATATTCCTCCGTTAAGTTACCACCTTGCAAGACTCCTTGAATGCCCCACAACCAAACCAGCATACCAAACAGCGCTGGGAAAAAGCCATGGTGCCGCCTGGCAACAAAAAAGCCAAGCGCCGCCGAACCCAACAAGGAAAGCATTTCCAGCGCCCAAATTCCCCAACGGGTACCGCGCCCCAAGAACAATCCAAGGGCATTGAGATAAAAAATGCCAGGCGGTTTGCTCTCCCACAAATCGAGATAAGGGATCTTCCCTTGTAAGATTTGCTGGCCTATATACAGATAATAACCGCTATCGAGCGATGGAAAAGTGTGCAATGGATTCGCCTGTGACAGCGCGGCCAGCGTCAGCAGGAACGCAATTACCACGATCAAAAACGCCAGAAAAATCGGAGGTAGGGAGCGAATCTTCATGATTTCATCTTCCGGCGCAGGTCATGCAGCTTTTCGATCATCCCTGGTGGTAAGCGCTGAATGTCCCCGAGTCCCAGCGCCAGCGTAATTACTCTGGCAACGTGCTCGACGCGCTCCAGATTGACCAAGGCTTCTTCCAAGTCACGGCCAACAGCAATGGCACCATGATTACGGATTAAAACGGCATCGTGCGCAGCAATATGGCCACGAATGGCAAAAGCATTTTCGTCACTGCTGGGGGTGGCAAAATCCGTTGTCGGGACAGGTCCCAGGCCCTCCAGCAGTTCCGGCAGAACATCATCCGGGAACGGGATTCCGGCAACGGTGAGAGCGGTCGCATGGGCTGGGTGGGCATGAATCACGGCCCGAATGTCAGAACGCTGACGATAGGCTTCGAGGTGCATCGGGGTCTCGGAAGATATCCGGCGTCTTTTGCGCGAATCGGCCTTGAGTACCCGTCCATCCAGATCAATTACCAGCAGGTCATCTAGTTCCATGCGACCTTTGCTCAGAGTTGAAGGGGTGATTACGATCCGATCCTCGCCCATGCGCGCGGAAATATTGCCATTATTGGCTGGCATCAGCCCCTGGGAGTAACACAGCCTGCCGACCTCGAGAATTGCCAGACGCAAATCACGCTCGGTCGCCAGTTCACTGAAACGCAAAAGGTTAAACATTTTCCTGCTCTAACTCAAGCCGCTGCTTGCTGGATACTGCGGCGCGGCCAAAGACTCAGCACGATATAGTAGGCCACATACACAAACGAAGCCCAAACCGCCCACTGTGGCACATTCGGGTACTGCAAAACACTCCACACGCCAATCACCGCGTACAGATACGAAAGAATCAAGGTCAGGCGGCGCAAACGCGTATTACGGCTGGGATAAACGTATTTCACCGGCACAAATACCAAAACATTGAACAAAGCCAGGAAAGCCAGGTTTAGCCAGGGATTCAACCCCATGACCAACATGTACAAAACCATCACATTCCAATATGAAGGAAAACCCTTAAAGAAATATTCTTCGGTCTCGTCCGTCTTGGCATCCACCTGGGTGAACTGGTAAGCGGAAGTCAACAAAATCGCAATCGCCCCAGCCCAGCGGAACCCCTCAGGCAAGAAATCCGCTTCAACCAGGAAAAGTGCCGGAACCACTACGTAGTTGAAATAATCAAGAATATTATCCAGCAAGGCACCATCGATGTTCCGGGCATAAGTTTTGACATCCGCCCAGCGCGCCAACATGCCGTCGAACCCGTCTACGAACATGGCAAGAATCATCCAGAAAATCGCCAGCCGCCACTCATGGCGAAAGATAGCCACCAGCGCAAGCAGTCCCCAGATAGCTCCGGTAGCGGTAAAAAGGTGAACGCCCATCGCCAGGGCTTTGCGGAAGAAAGGATTGGGAGGAAGTGTCAGGTTTATCATGGGCCTAATTATAGCCGAATGTCAAAAATCAAAAGACGCCGGGTCAAGGACTCGGCGTCTTTATCAAACTACAAAAATCGATTTTAGAACTGGGCCGTTGCCTTGACCATGGCAATGGTCACCCGTTCGCCGTCAAACTCTTCAATTTGCACCTTGGATGTCACCAGGGAGTGGGCAAAATGGAGTTCAAGGCAGAGGGTTTCGGCCATGATGGTTTCCCGATGGGCCTCGAGCGCCAGCTTCAATTCGGGGGTTGCCGCGCTCAAATAGAGAATGATGCGGTCAGCCACGTTGAAGGAAGCCGTCTTGCGAAAATCCTGCACGCGGCGGACAAATTCGCGCGCCAGTCCCTCGCGGACAAGCTCAGGGGTCAGGTCAGTTACCAGGGCAGCCACATAGGGGCCATCTTCTGCGATGGCAAAACCTTCCTTGGCCAGGGTTTTGACCTCGACCTCGTCCGGCAGGATGTCATAGCTTTCGCCATCGACCTCAACCTTGAGCGTGCCGCCGCCAGCCAGAGTGTGGGCCACCCGCTCGGCATTCATCGACTGGATGGCTTTGGCAAGCGCCGGGAAGCGGTTGCCATACTTCTGCCCCAACTGTTTGGGCAGCGGCTTGACCGAGTGCGATACCGCCTCGGTCGAGGCATCCAGCAGGCGAACCTTCTTGACATTCAATTCGTCAATCAGCAAGTCATCGAAATTGGCAACCGCGCGGCGTTCTTCAGGATTGCCAACTGAAAAAGCAGCTTCGGCCAACGGCTGACGCACCTTGCGATTGGCCTTGGCGCGGGCAGCATGCCCAAGCGATGCCAGGCGCATGACCAGGCGCATGTCGCGGTTGAGGCTATCGTCGATCAGGGCCTGGTTTACCTCAGGCCAGGCCGCCAGATGCACGGATTCGGGCGCGCCCAGATCACGGGAACGAACCAGGTTCTGGTACAACTCGTCAGCCAGGAAAGGCATGGTCGGCGCAAGCAGCTTGCTCAGGGTGACGAGGGCCGTATGCAGGGTGGCGTAGGCAGCCTGTTTATCGGAGTCCGAGTCCGATTTCCAGAAGCGGCGGCGCGAGCGGCGCAAGTACCAAGTCGAAAGATTCTCGACAAACTTCTCCAGCGGACGGGTTGCCCCGGTCACATCGTAATGCTCGAGCGCATCCGTCACATCCCGAACA
The DNA here is from genome assembly GCA_023459215.1 of Chloroflexota bacterium. Classification (GTDB taxonomy): domain Bacteria; phylum Chloroflexota; class Anaerolineae; order Anaerolineales; family Villigracilaceae; genus UBA8950. Next base: position 52,672 of record JAEWVF010000003.1, on the reverse strand, counting down.
AGCGCATTCAGCTCGGAAAGCAGCCATTTATCCAGGTTTGAATAAGCCAAACCGGCAGTATTTGCGCCCGGTTTCCATTCGTCCAGGTTGGCGTATGTCACAAAGAAAGAGTAAACATTCCAAAGCGTCAAGGTAAAGTTGCGCAGCACCTCGCTAACCAGATCGACCGAGAAGCGCCGCTCGTTGCCGGGCGGAGTGGCCGTGTAAAGGTACCAGCGGAAGGCGTCGGCCCCGTTAACATTCAACACATCCCAGGGATTGACGATATTGCCGCGCGATTTCGACATTTTGAGACCGTCGCCATCCAGGATCAGACCCAGACAGATAACGTTCTTGTAAGCTACGCTCTCGAAAACCATGGTGCTGATGGCGTGCAGGGAGTAGAACCAGCCGCGCGTCTGATCGACCGCTTCGCAGATGTAATCAGCCGGGAACTGCCTCTCAAATTGGGCCTTGTTCTCGAATGGGTAGTGCCATTGGGCGACCGGCATGGCGCCCGAATCGAACCAGACATCGATCAGTTCCGTGACACGAGTCATCTTCCCGCCACACTGCTGGCAGGAAAAGTGTACCTTATCGACGTGCGGACGGTGCATATCGAGGTTGGACTGGTCGCGCCCGGTCAGTTGCGACAGTTCAGCCACCGAGCCGATACAATGCTGGTGCTTGCACGATTCGCACTCCCAAACCGGCAGGGGCGTGCCCCAGTAACGCTCACGCGAAAGCGCCCAGTCGATGTTGTTGTTCAACCAGTTGCCAAAGCGGCCATCCTTGATATGCTCCGGAACCCAGTTGATGGTCTGATTCAGGTTGACCATCAAATCTTTATACTGGCTGGTACGGATATACCAGGCCTCACGGGCATAATACAGAAGCGGAGTTTTGCAGCGCCAGCAGAACGGATAGGTATGGGTATAAGTTTCGGCCCGGTACAACAGGCCGCGATTGAGCAAATCCTGGGTGATGAACGGATCGGCATCCTTGACAAATTGGCCGCGCCAGGGGGTTACTTCGGGGATGAAGGTGCCATCCGGGGCGACCGTCATGATGACCGGCAGATCGTGCTCCATCGCCACACGCATATCGTCTGCACCAAAAGCCGGGGCGATATGCACCAGGCCGGTACCGTCTTCGGTCGTTACAAAATCGCCAAAGATGACATAGTGGGCGGGCTTATCGGGAGGCAGGAATGTGAACAGCGGTTGGTAGCGCAGGCCTTTCAACTTCTTGCCCTTGAAGGTGTCCAATACCTTGACTTTCTCGCCCCTGAAAACTTTTTCGAGCAGGGCCTGGGCCAGGATCAATTTCTCCGTGCCACCCTCCTCGAGGGCGCGCTCAACCTTGACGTAGTCCACCTCCTCACCAGCGGCCACCGCCACGTTGGAGGGCAGCGTCCAGGGCGTTGTTGTCCAAACCAGGAGGGATGTGCCGGGATCGTCAGCCAGCGGCATACGCACAAAGACCGACGGGTCGGTAGCGTCATCGTAGCCCTGGGCCACTTCATGGTCCGAGAGCGGCGTCCCGCAGCGCGGGCAGTAAGGCACAACCTTAAAGCCCTGATAGAGCAAACCCTTGTCCCACATCTGGCGCAGCAACCACCACAACGATTCGACGTAATCGTTGGTAAAGGTGACATAGGCTTCCTTCAAGTCAACCCAGAAGGCGATGCGGTCGGTCAGGCGCTCCCAATCCTGAATGTAATCGAAGGCGGACTTACGGCACAGTTCGTTGAACTTTTCGATGCCGTAATCCTCGATTTGCTGTTTGCTGGTAAAGCCAAGCTTCTTCTCGACCTCGATTTCAACCGGCAGGCCGTGCGTATCCCAGCCGCCGCGGCGTGAAACGTGATACCCACGCATAATCTTGTAGCGCGGAAAAACATCCTTGAAAGCGCGCGCCAGCACATGATGCACGCCCGGTTTTCCGTTGGCGGTCGGCGGGCCTTCATAGAAAACATACTCCGGGCCGCCCGCGCGGGTCGAGATGGTTTTTTCGAAAACTTTCTCTTTTTTCCAGAACTTCAGCACGCCCTCTTCCAGCGAGGTCACATCCAGTTTTGGGGATACAGGTTTAAACGCCATTCACACCTCCGATATTTTTACCCCTCACGTTCCCCCCATTTTCGACTGAATTTCATCGAAAATGGGGGGGAGGACAGGGGGGTCTAAAACAAAAAACTCCCGTCCAAACCTGGGACGAGAGTAAAACTCACGCGGTACCACCCGGATTTCCTGTGTCTGCCATTTTGGGTTCACAGGCGCTCGGCAAGGGACGATCATCCCTTTGCCCTGGTAACGGTGGGCAACCGGTTCACTTATTCTCCGCCGATAAAAGGATTTCAGTTCACGGCTCCAGAAGGATTTTCAGTTTGGCGCCCTGACCCGGCTTGCACCAATCCCGGGTTCGCTGACAGTTCAACCATACCTACTCGTTTCTATCACAGCCTGTTGGGCAATTATACACAAAAAACCATCCGGTTCAAGGCTAACGCAAAAGAGCCAATGATGATAATATACCCAAAACCTTACCGGGAGAAATACCATGCCAACCATTAAAGCCTTACTGGAGAGCAACCGCTCCTGGGCCGAATCGATCCGGGCGGAAGACCCAACGTTTTTCAATCGTCTCAGCAAGCAGCAATCGCCTGCCTATCTGTGGATCGGCTGCGCAGACAGCCGGGTGCCATCCACGCAATTGACCGGGTTAATGCCCGGCGAGATGTTTGTTCATCGCAACGTAGCCAATGTGGTTGTCCATACTGACCTGAACTGCCTCTCGGTCATCCAGTACGCAGTCGATGTGCTGAACGTGGAACACATCATCGTTTGTGGTCATTACAGTTGTGGCGGCGTCGAAGCCGCCCTGCGGAATGACCAGTTTGGGTTGATTGACAACTGGCTGCGCCATGTACAGGATGTGCGCAACAAGCACCGCAGCCTGATTGAAGCTGCCGGGGATTTCCAGGCGCAATCCGCGCGCTTATGCGAATTGAACGTGATCGAGCAATCGCTCAATGTTGCCCAAACCACCATTGTCCGCCAGGCCTGGGAACGCGGTCAACAGCTCACAGTCAATGGTCTAATTTATGGACTGAAAGACGGTTTGCTGCAAGACCTGCAACTGCGCATCAACAGCAGCGCAAGCCTGGAAGCTCAATATGAACAGGCCCTGAACAGCCTGAACAAGAAAAAGTAAAAAATATGGGAACAAATTCAAACCATCTTGCCATTGAAAAACAAAAACTCGGCCTGCTTTATGGAATCTTCGCCGGATTGGCACTCTCCGTTGCCACCTGGGGAATGGACGCTTTCCTGCTCTGGCAGGCACATGCAGCCTTTGCCTGGGCCCGCTTTTTAATCGGCGGGCTGGCGTCAGTCACAACTTTTGGTTTGGCCGGCTGGCTGACCATGCGCTATGAAAAAGGATTGCTCGCCGCGCTTCTCTGGCTCATCGCAGCGCTCATCCCCGCCAACCTGGCGGTTTGGATGATCTTCGATGGCTGGGCACTCATCCTTTCATTGCTGGAACCTGGACTGGCCGCCCGTTTCACCATCCCGATTTACGAATACGGGCCGCTCAGCGGATTAATGATGGCAATCTTCGGTATTGGGGCGGTAATCGCAGGGATTTTGGAAATCCCATCCCTCGATCAAACCATGCTTTCCTCTGCCGCCGGTGGATTGGTTGGCCCGCTCCTGCTGGCAGTGCTGGCATCTGCCGCCGTAGGGCTGATCGTTGACAATGCGCTGCACGTCAAACTGCGCGAGTCCATCCTGAACCTTGACCGAACCATTCAATTCGTCGCCGATAACGACCTCGAGAAAATCGACAAGGCCACCGCGCGCGAGATGCGTGTGGCGGCCTTGAAGCCGGTGATTGACATTGTGCAAAAACCACGCCGATTGCTGATAGCTTCCTTCGATCAGGTCACCGAACAAGTCGGGATTTGGGTAGACTTTGATGGGGACTGGGTCTTTTGCTATACCGTATCCAACCAGGTGGTTAACTGTAAACCCGAGCCTTAGCCTGCTTTCGGCTGTTGCTGGGTGATACAGTGGATGTTGCCGCCGCCCAGCAGGATTTCGCGAGCCGGGACGCCCACCACCCGCCGCTCGGGCAGCAGTTTCTGGAGCGTTTGCAACGCTGACGAATCATGCCGGTCGCCAAACGTGGGAACGATTGCGCCGCCGTTACAGAAATAGAAATTGATATACGAAGCCGCCATGCGGTCACCCGCTTCACGCGGCAGGGTACCATCGACCGCATCCACCCCCTCCGCCTCCTCGGCAGCGATCAGGATTGGGTCGGGTTGGTGGATTTTGTGGACGGTGATTTTCCGCCCGCGGGCATCCGTTTGCGCAAGCAGGTAATCCAGCGCTTCGGCGGAACGCTCGTACTGCGGGTCGCTTTTGTCATCCGTCCAGGTCAGGGCAATTTCAGCCGGACGCAGGTAGCAGGCCAGATTATCCACGTGCCCGGTGGTCTCGTCGTGGAAAACGCCGCGCGGAATCCAGAGCACTTTTTCGACATTCAGATATTCCTTCAGATGGGCTTCGATTTCGGCCTGGGTCAGCTCCGGGTTACGGCCAGGACTGAGCAGACATTCAGTCGTGGTGATGCAGGTGCCTTCCCCGTCGACATGGATCGAGCCGCCTTCCAGCACCAGGGGGGCCTTGTAACGGTCAACACGTTCAATTTCGAGCACTTTCCCCGCCACAGCCTCATCCAAATCCCAGGGGAAGTACAAACCATTGTACAGCCCGCCCCAGGCGTTGAAAATCCAGTCTATGCCGCGCACGGTTTTCCCATCGGTGACGAATGTTGGGCCGCAATCGCGCATCCAGCTATCGTTGTTGGAAATTTCCACCACGCGAACTTCGGGCGGGAGCAGTTGGCGGGCATTCATGTACTGGTTGTGATTCACACCGATCGTGACCGGTTCGAACTGTGCGATAGCGCTGGCAACGGCCACAAAAGCCTTCTGGGCCGGTTTACCACCCAGCCGCCAATTGTCGGGGCGCTGCGGCCAGAGCATCCAGGTTCCAACATGGGGCGCAAATTCGGCAGGCATGGAAAAACCATCAGCGCGAGGGGTAGATTCAAGGGTTTGAGACATTTTCCAACTCCTGTGGGGCGGGATGGCATCCCGCCTTACTTTTTCGACCACCACAACAAAATTTCACCGGCCACAATCGTCACCAACACGCCAACCAAAACCGGCACAGCATACGCCCAATCGATTGGCTGGCCCGGCACCCAGATGAAGAACAAAATGGCCTGGATGATGAAAATTTCACAGACAACGGCGATTGTCGCCGCCAACGGCATGCCACCAGGAATCTGGAAGGGGCGTTTTGCATTTGTATCAGTCGCGCGCAGTTTCAAGAAAGCGGGGAAAAGCGCCAGGTAGGGCAGCAGAAAGATAATCGACGAGAAAGCGAACAGCGTCCAGAACAGTTCCTCGTTGGAACCGGCCATGAAGCCGTAAACCGCCAGGACGAGAGTCGAAATAACGCCGGTCAGCAGGTAAGCGCCGACCGGGGTTTTGTTAACCGGATGCAACCTGCCAAAGATGGCCGGGAGTTCGCCTTCATTGGCAGCCTCGGCAGCGGTGCGGTTGGCGCCCATCGTCCAGGTGACCATGTTGGCCAGGAAGGTGTACAAAGCGCCAATCCCCAGAACCATCACAGCAATCCCGCCAATCCCGGAGTCGCCCAGAATGGCTTTGAGCGTGTCAATGATACCGGAAACGAGGCCCAACTGATCGAGCGGCAGCGCCAGCAAAATCCCAACAGTGGCGAGAATGTAGAAAAAAGCGATCAAGGCCCCGGCGGTGAGAATCGCCGAGAGAATATCCTTGCCAGGATTTTCCATTTCTTCCGCCGCGCCAGACATCAGTTCAAAGCCCATAAAGTTGTAAACGATGACCGGCAGGAAAGCCAGACCGGCATCCCAACTGGGCAGAATGGCGGTGAACGACAGGTCGTTGGCTACACCGTTGCGCGCGGCATAGAGAATGCCGCCAATGCCCAAAACGAGCATAATGGCAGCCTTGATGAAGGCACCGATGTTCGGCACCCACTTGCCGGCCTCGAGGGTGATCGTGCCGATCCAGACCGTGATCCAGGTCATCAGGATGCCGATGCCAATTTGCAGCCAGAGCGACATCTCGGGAAAGAACATCTGCGCAAACATCCCCGCAAACAGGATGTAAACCGAAGGCATCCAGAGCGCGACATTGATCCAGTAATACCAGGTGGAACGCGCCGCCCATTTTTCACCGAAGGCGCGTTTGATCCAGACATACAGGCCGCCCTGTTCGGTGTAGGTGGTGCCCAATTCGGCAGTCACCAGACCGTAGGGGATGAAAAAGAGCACCAGGGTAATCAGCCACCACGAGATGGTCGAGGCGCCAATCGAGGCCGAGGCCGCCAGCGTGTCGATAACGATGATCGCGCAGACGGTGAAGAGGGTCATATCCAGGGTTTTCAGAACTTTCTTGAAGCCTTTTTGCGAAGTTGCAGACATGGAGTTTGTCCTTTATGGCGGATGCCTCCCGCATCGACCGGGGATTTTCAGGAACCTTTGGCTATAGGAGACGATGATTTATTTTCCGAGTTGAGGGCGATTCAGGAAGGCTTCGATCTGGCCTTTGTGGTACGCCTTGAGTTCTTCTGAGGGGCGCTGCAAGCGCGGATAAATGAAATAGGTCAGCAAACCCTTTTCGGCGTGCAGCCGGTTCTCGGCCTGGTCGAAAATGATCGAGCGTGGATGATCCATTACCTCATCGGTAGCCTCGACGCCGCGCGAAGCAGGCAGGTTGTGCATGAACTTGCAGTGTGCCGGAGCTTTGCTGAACAAGTCCAGGTTGACCTGGTAGGTTGGCATGAAAGCGGCGCGCCGTTCAGGAATCTGGTCTTCCTGGCCGACCCACCACCACAGGTCGGTGTAGATGAAATCGGCATTTTTGACCGCAGTCACAGGGTCTTCGGTAATGGTCAGACTGCCGCCGGAAACGGCGCAATTGTCACTCGCCATTTTGATCCACTCTTCGGGAGCCTGGTATTTTTTCGGCGCGGCGTGAGTGAAATTCATCCCCAGCTTGGTACACATCAGCATCAACGAAGAGAGCACATTGGTCGCATCGCCAATAAATGTCACGTTCAGCTCTTCGAGCTTTTTGCCAGCCGGCATATGTTCGAGCATGGTGGTGGCATCGCACACCACCTGGGTCGGGTGGTTGTAATCAGTCAGGCCGTTGAAAACCGGCACATCAGCATGCTCGGCAAGCTCGGTAACCGTTTCGTGCTTGAGAGCGCGACAGAAAATGGCATCGCACATGCGCGAAAGAACTTTGGCGGTGTCATACATCGATTCGCGCACACCGAGATGAATCTCACCTGGCTTGAGATAGAGCGCATGCCCGCCAAGTTCGGTCATGGCAACTTCGAAGGAGACGCGGGTGCGGGTGGAGGGTTCCTCGAAAATCATCGCCAGCGAAGCATCTTGCAACAGCTTGGGCGTGCAGCCCTGCTTGTCGGCAGCTTTGATTTTGCGGGTCAGCTCGATCATGTCGAGCAGTTCCTGCTTGCTGAAATCCTGCGTGTCGATAAAATGGCGGAGAGTCATGGGGGTTCATCCTTTCAGGGGCTGGCTAATCATTTATTCCGTTTCGGAATTATATAATTCCGATTATGTATTCATTGTATTCATTTTTAGCAAAGATTAGTAGTGATAAATGTCATGATTCTTCACTACGCAGGCGCTCGAGGTCAGAAGAAAGCTATACCAGAATTAAACCTGTCCACAGGCCGGGGGCTATACAATCATGAAAATTTCGATACACAGGAGATAAACATGAAAAAGATAACCAGCGCATTCTTGACGCTGATCCTGGCCCTGGCAATGACTGCCTGCTCGGCCAGCGGAACAACAGAAACGCAAACAAGCGTAGTTGCCGCAGTTGAGGTTACCAGCGTTCCGACCGTGGCATCCGCGGCAGAAGCATTGAGCGCAAAAAGCGAGACACACGAAAGCGCCGATGATTACACCTGGGACGCCGCCAGCGCCGAGGCCATCCAGCTCGACGGCGACTCAATCAGCACAGATGCCGAAGGCGTTCAGGTCGAAGGGCAGACCACCCGGATTGTCGCGGCAGGGACTTACAGCCTGAGCGGAACGCTCGACGATGGGCAAATCATTGTCGAAACGGAGAGCGAGGCCCCGGTGCGGTTGGTGCTCAATGGCGTCAGCCTGGCAAATTCAACCAGCGCGGCAATCAACATCGTCCAGGCGAAAAAAGTCATCCTGATCCTGGCCGATGGCAGCCAAAACACAATCAGTGACGCAGCCAGCTATGTTTACCCGGATACAGAAACGGATGAGCCAAACGCCGCCATTTTCGCCAAAAGTAATCTGAGCATTGGCGGAAGTGGGACACTGACCATCAAGGCCAACTTTAATGATGGCATAGCCAGCAAGGATGGCCTGATCATCGCTGGCGGGACAATCAACCTGAGCGCAATTGACGATGGCATCCGCGGCAAGGATTACCTGGTGGTCAAAAACGGCAACCTGACGGTCAATGCCGGAGGCGACGGCCTGAAATCGGACAATGAGGACGATGCCGCCAAGGGTTACGTTGCCATCGAAAATGGCGTATTCAACATCAGCGCCGGAGGAGACGCCATCACAGCCCAAACGGATGTTTTAATCAGCAGCGGCAGCTTTACCTTGAGCAGCGGCGGCTGATGGGCGACCTGACCACCCTCAGCCAGGTCGAGGCAGGCGGGCTGGATATCCAACTCCAGCCGTTATCGCCGGCCAGCCTGCTCGAGCGTTTATACCGCGCCTACCAGCCGATTGCCGCTCACGAGGAGATCGAGCTGGACTTTGAAGCCTCGCCGGAACTACCAGAGGTTCTGGCAGACGAAGGGCGCATGATCCAGGTATTGAAAAACCTGCTCGAAAACGCCCTGCGCCACACTCCCAAGAGCGGCAGAATCAGCCTCAGCGCAAGAGCAGCGCCAGAAGGTCAGGTGCATATCCGGGTCGCCGACACCGGAACCGGCATCGAGGCGGAAGATTTGCCGTATGTTTTCGACCGTTTCTATCGCGCCGACAAAGCCCGCGGGGCCAATTCCGGCAAAATGGGACTGGGGCTGGCCATCTGCAAGGCGTTGGTCAACGCCCAGGGCGGTGAAATCCGCGCTGAATCTGAGGGGAGGAATCGCGGGACAACCATGGTCATCTCCCTGCCCCGCTCGCCCCGCCAGGAAACCGATTAAGTACCGGTAATTTTTGAGCTACCGGGAAGCCCGGGCAAACGACGAAGTCGTACATTATAATCACGGGCTGTGAAACTACTCCGCCGTATCTTCATCAACCCCGCCATCCCGCCAGAATACCGCGCCAACTTCATCCATTTTTACCTGGATATTGGCTGGTATGCCCTGCTGGCCGGTTCATCGATCAACTTCCAAAACGTGTATGCCGCCCGCCTGGGGGCCAACAGCTTCCAGATTGGGTTATTGGGCGCAATTCCGGCCCTGGTCAGCTTGTTGCTCGCCATCCCGGCAGGGATTTGGCTCGCCAGGCGTCCGGTTCACCGGGCTGTATTCTGGACTTCGGTCGTTTACCGAATCGGCTTCCTTCTTTGGGCGTTTTTGCCCTGGTTCTTCAACGAGCAGGGCCAGGTCTGGGGTCTAACCGCTATTATTTTGTTCCAGGCCATTCCCCTGACAGCCCTGAGCGTCGGCTTCAATACCCTGTTCGCCAGCGCAGTCCCAGCAGAATGGCGCGCCAATGTCGCCGCCAATCGCAATATCGTGCTTTCGGTGGTTTTCATGGGCGCCTCGATTGGCACCGGCTGGATGCTTGAGCAGTTCAGCTTTCCACTCAACTACCAGATTGTTTTTGTGATCGGATTTTTCGGCGCGGCGATGAGCAGCGTCCACCTGTACTTCATTCGCCCCATCCCGGAGAGCGAGGCGAAGCTCGAACCGGCCCAGCCAACCCAGCCCCAGGCGACACCCCGTCGCTCCAGCTGGCGCGAAACCATCCGCTTCGACATCTGGAAAACCCCCTTCCGCACAACCCTGTTGGTGCTGTTGTTTTTCCACCTGTCCCAATACCTGGCCATTCCGCTTTTCCCGATTTACTTCGTTAATGAACTCGGCCTGACCGACGAACACATCGGCATCGGCACAGCCCTGTTCTATCTAACCGTTTTGCTCGGTTCGACCCAACTGAGCTTTTTGGTGCGGCGGATTGGGCACAAGGCTGTAACCGGCTGGGGCGTTATCGGCATGAGTCTTTACCCGGGGTTTCTGGCCTTCGCCGGTCAGGTTTGGGAATTTTACGCCATCTCAATCTTGGGCGGCCTGGTGTGGGCCATGGTTGGCGGCGCGCAGCTCAACTACCTGCTTGAAGCCTGTCCCGCGGAGGATCGGCCTGCGCACCTGGCCTGGTACACAATTGTTTTGAATGCCTGCGTGCTGGCTGGCTCGCTGCTGGGGCCGGTAACAGCAGCGGCAATGGGCATCTCCACCGCGCTCATCCTGGCCGGTATCCTGCGCGGATTGGCCGGGGTTGCCATCCTCAAGTGGGGGTAAATTTCTGGTATCATCAATAATATGAGCATTAAAATCGTTGCCACCAACCGCAAGGCGGGTTTTGAATATTTCCTGCTTGAACAATTCGAAGCCGGGCTTTCGCTGCAAGGGTCAGAGATTAAATCCATTCGCGCCGGGCAGGTCAGCCTGACGGAAGCCTATATCGAAACCGATGGGCGGGACGCCTGGCTGGTCGAGTGCCATATCGCGCCCTACGAACAAGCCAATCGCTTCAACCACGATCCCAAGCGCCGGCGCCGGTTGCTGCTCCACAAACGCGAAATCCGTGAACTGTGGGATTCCGTGCGCCAAAAGGGGGTTACGATTGTGCCCACCAAAATCTATCTCAAAGAAGGCCGGGCAAAAATCGAAATTGCCCTGGCCAAAGGCAAAAAACTGCACGACAAGCGCGATGCAATTGCACAGCGCGACCAGGAACGGGAAATGAAACGCGAAGCCCGAATGAGGGAATAAGAGAAAGTTGGCTGTCATGCACCCATCGACCATCGGCGGAATTAACCTGCTCCCAGAGGAGCAAAAACGGGCCATCTACAGTCAGGTTATTCCACGTGAACTACTGGAACGGTTCAACCTGCCCGGGCCGGAAACAATGCGCTTCAAAGCCCTGTTCGATTTCAAATTCCGGGCGGGGGCCAGCGATGTAGAACTTTCTCTCTATCACGAGCAGCATTTCCCCGACCCGGTGCTGTACGGACACCTGACCGATACCGTCAATGGGCAAATCCATGTACTGCTGTATGTGCTGAACGACCCCGATTCGCCGCGCTTCAACGTCGACCGGCTGCCCGATGGCAGCCCAACGCGCTTCGGGACCCTGAAACGCAACCTGGAGGCCGAGCAGGAGGCCATGAACCACGGGCTTGCCCCCGGACAAGTCCGGCGCGGATTGCGTTTACTCTCGCCAGCCATCGAAACCTTCGAGAAATTTGTGATGAGCCTGGGGCACGACATGTATTTTGTCGAGCCGCTTTACTATCACAACGCGGTTATTTTTGAACGTTACGGGTTCACCTACCAGGTCGGGCGGCGATTAATGGATCGCATCGAGACCGGCTTCGCAGAAGCGGGCGAATTCAGTAAACTGCTGGATGGCTCCACTTTTCGCCAGCCGCAAGCCAGCGCCAGCATCCGTCTGCGCTCCTGGGCCATCCACGATGGTATCCTGAGAGAACCATTTACCAATGTAACCATGTACAAAAAAATTGGCAAAGATGCGGGAATTAACTCCTGCCCGCAATGTATCTGGTAAAACACCCCATGAGAGTCTCGCCTGATGAGCAAACGCCATCAGGCATTTTTTATTTTTGCTTCCTGAAGAGAGATAAAAACATCCGCCATGACCGGATCAAAGTGTTTGCCGGCATTGTCGCGAATCATTCCCAGTACTTGCTCGATGGGCAGGTTTTTGTGATAGGAACGCTCCGAGGTCAGGGCGTCGAAAAAGTCAACGATGGCCATCAAACGCCCCTCAAGGGGAATATCCTCGCCAGCCAACCCGTCCGGGTAGCCAGTCCCATCCCAACGCTCATGATGATAGCGGACGTAGGGAACGGCGCTGCGCAAATGGGGGATATTCTCAATGATTTTGGCTCCAACCCTGGTGTGCGATTGGATCGTCTCAAATTCCTGCTGGGTAAGCTTGTCGGGTTTGTTCAAAATCGCTTCCGGCACGGTTATTTTGCCAATATCGTGCAGGAGTGAACCATATTCCAAAACAACCATCGCTTCCGGAGTCCAGCCGAGCGCATTTCCCAATTCAATCGCCAGCGCTTGCACACGCTGGACATGGTCGCGGGTATAAGAATCCCTGGCTTCGATAATATTAGCCAGCATGATAATCGTTTGGAGGTGGGCTTGGCGCGAGTCAAACATCTCAATCGCCCGGCGGCGCTCAAGGCGAACCCGCACCGCTTCGAGCAGTTCTTCGGCATCATACGGCTTAAAAAGATAATCATCCACACCGAGCGAGCGGGCAAAACGCACATCTTCGTGTTCCGAGCGCGCCGTCAGGAAAAGGAAGGGGACAACAGAACCGGTATGCAGCCGCCGGACGGCGTCCAACAGGCCAAACCCATCCAAAATAGGCATGGAAATATCGGAAACGACAATGTCCGGGGCGACTTCTTCAAAAGCATCCAGGGCAAATTGGCCGTTTGGAAAGGCAAAAACTTGATGGCCGCCCAATTCAAGCACGGTGCGGGTCATCAATCTCAGGGAATCTTCATCCTCAGTAAGCAATATTTTTGCCATACGCTCCAACCTTTCTTCTCAAGGCCCCCAGCGTGGCTGCCAATCACAATACTCATTGTTGGTTAACCGCTGCAAACCGCTGCCATCGATTTTAATGATGTAAATCTCGCAGCCATGCTCATCGTTATAACGATCAAAATAGGCGGTAAACGCAATCCAGGCGCCGTCGGGTGAAAAGCTGGGGCCCTGGCTGTTGCCGCCCGCCGGCGAAACCTGGAACGGATCCGAACCGTCCGGGTTCAGCATGAACAGTTCGCGCTTCCAGGGCTTTCCTGAATAGGTCACCAGCCAACGCCCATCGTTCGACCAGTCGTTACGCCCGCGCAAGTCGGGCAAATCGCTGATGCGCTGAAAACCGGAACCGTCCAGATTGACGGCGGCAAGTTGAATGCCATAACCGCTGACGCTGGTTGCAAAAAGAATCTGGCTGCCATCCGGCGACCAGGTTGGGTCCCAGCCCAGCGGGTAAATCTCGCGCGGATTGGAGCCATCGCGGTTCATCAGCCAGATCGAGGTCGTATCCACGCCATCGCCGCGGGTAAAGGCAACCTGGCGTCCGTCAGGTGAAATCTCAGGCGAAGTCAGGATTCCCAAGTTCTCGGTTAAGCGGTTTATATTCCCGGCCAAATCCATTTCATACAGTTCATACTGGCCCGGCCCGGACAAATTCGAAGAGAAAATCACCCTCAACCCGTCAGGAGAAAGGGATGGGTAGTAATGCTTGACGCCGTCCAGGGTGGTCAAGCGGCGCTGGTTGCCGCCGTCCGCATCCATAATGCAAATCTGGTCGGTCGCGCTGGTTTTGAATATCTGGCAAACATACACGATCTTGCCGTTGGGGCCGGGGCCAGCCCGAGGTGTAGGGGATGCAAAAACAACGGGAGCCGACTCGAGGGTGGGCAGGTTCAGCGCCTGCGGGGGGCGAGTTGCAAAAACAACGGTTGGCACCTGCGGCGGGCGAGACAACCACCATCCACCCGCCAATAATCCCAGGCATAACAACCCAAGAATAACAACAACCCCCAGCATGGCTAATAATGCATAGATTCGATTCGAGTTCATTCAATTATATCGTTCGTGCGTCCAGCCGAGCGTGTCATCCGCGAAGTTTGGGTATCAGTAAAAACACCGCTGTGATAAAGCGCTACAAAAGATTCGACCAATCTGGGGTCAAAATAGGTTCCGGCATGTTTTTGGATGTAGGCCAAAACCGCTTCCTCGGTTGAGCCTTTGCGATAGGGGCGGTTTGAAAGCAAGGCGTCCCAAACATCCACAATCGCAAATATGCGCGCCGCCAGGGGAATATCTTCGCCTCGCAGCCCGCGCGGATAGCCCGACCCATCCCAGTGCTCATGGTGGCAGTAAGGAATATCGAGCGCCGGGCGCAAATAAACCACCGGATGGAGCATCTGGTAGGCGTATTCAGGGTGCAGGCGCATTTCACGCCATTCTTCCTGGCTGAGCGGACCGGGTTTTTGCAGGATTCCATCTGGAATGGCCATCTTGCCGATGTCATGGAGTAACGCGCCGCGGCGGATGTGAACAATTTCATCTTCCGAAACGTTCAAAGCCCGCGCCAAGCGGATGGTCATCTCGGTTACGCGCTGGGTATGGCCTTCGGTTTCCTTGTCACGCAAATCAAGCACCCGCGACCAACCTTCGATGGTCGCCTCGTAGGCTTCGGCCAGATCGTGGTGGGCGCGCTGCAATTCAAGCTCGGCGCGTTTGCGCTCGGTAATATCGCGGATCATGGAAAGGATGAACAGTTCATTCTTGACTTCAATCGTGCGGGCCGAAATCAATCCGATCCAAAGCGAGCCATCCTGGCGCTTGAAAACGCTTTCCATGTTGCTGATTTCACCCACTTCGCGCATCTGCTGGAAATAGCGGGTATTTTCATCAAGATTGGCCCAAAGATTGAGGCTAAGGCTATTTTTCCCAATCACATCCTCGGATTGGTATCCGGTCAGCTGGGTGAAGCCATCGTTGATTTCAATGTATTCCCCATCTGACAGGCGAATGATGGCAATTGCGTCTGGAGAAATGCGGAAGGCTTTCGAGAATTTCTCTTCAGAAAGGCGCAAAGCAGATTCGGAGGCGCGCTTTTCGTCGCGCAGTTGCTTCTCGTGCAAGGCGCGCTGGATGGCCTGTCCCAGGCGGCTCAAGCGGTCTTTGAGCAAATAGTCCGCCGCGCCTTGTTTCATCGTCTCGACGGCGGCCTCTTCGCTGATCGTGCCGGTTACGACGATAAAGGGAATATCCAGGCCTTCTTCCTGTAAAATGTGCAAAGCCTGCATCGCATTAAACTGCGGCAGGCTAAAATCAGCCAGGATAATATCCAATGGCTCCCGAATCGCATCCCGATAGGCTTGCTGGGTGTCAACGCGCTGGTGGGTAAATTGATACCCGGAGCGTTTCAACTCATACAAAACTAGTTCGGCATCAGCAGGACGATCTTCAAGCACCAAAACTCTTAACGGCGCATCCATACCATGATCATCTCATCAAGCAGGGCTTTGGTTCAAAAGCAACCAATAAAGGCCAACGTTCCTGACAGCTTCGGTAAATTGTTCAAAATCGATAGGTTTGACAATATAACTATTTACCCCCAGGTGATAGCTTTCGATAATGTCCCGTTCTTCGCGGGAGGAGGTCAGCACAACAACCGGAACAGAATGGGTGCGCGGGTCCGATTTCAGCTTACGCAAAACCTCCAGACCATCCACTTTGGGAAGTTTCAGGTCAAGCAGAATCAGGCGCGGAATCTGACGCCGGCTTTCGTTTTCGGAAATATCGAACAGGTAGGATAACGCTTCTTCGCCATCGCGGGCATGATAGATGGAGTTGGCGATTTTGAACTTTTTTAGCGCATAGAGAGACAATTCCGCATCGTTCAGATTATCTTCAACCAGCAATATTTCAAGTGGATTTTCCGCCATAAATTCTCCTACCTGTGACTATATAAAATAGTATACCAAAATCAGTCCTGTTTTTTCACAGGATTTCCATTTTGCAAAGGCAATGAAAAGTAAAAAGTGGAGCCTTCGCCGGGCACAGATTCGGCCCAAACGCGGCCCCCGTGGCGGGTGACAATCCGATGGACAATGGCCAGGCCGACGCCGGTGCCTTCGAACTCTTCCGCGCGGTGCAGGCGCTGAAATACACCGAAAAGTTTGTCGGCGTACTTCATATCGAAGCCGGTTCCGTTGTCGCGCACGATGTAAACCAGCTCGCCCTCGCGCAGTTCGAAGTCAATCTCAATGCGAGCCTCTTCCCGCTGACGGGTGAATTTGACCGCGTTGGAGAGTAAATTCATCCAGACTTGCTTTACCAGCGCTGCATCGCAAACGCAATCGGGCAAATCGGCAATCGACAAGACCACGTTCCGGCCCTGAAGCTCTGGGTCAAGCGTATAGAGCACCTGGGAAACCAGTTCGCGGGTGGAAACTGCCGCCAGCTTAATGGCCTGCCGTCCCAGACGAGAGAAGGATAAAAGGTCGTCGATCAAAACCCCCATCTGTTGGGCATTTTCACGAATGAGAGCCAGGTAACGCTGACGATTTTCAGGCTCGCCATTCTCAATCTCATCTTCCAAAATCCGCGAAAAACCGTTGATGGCGCGCAGCGGCGCGCGCAAATCGTGCGAGATGGAATAAGAGAAAGATTCCAATTCCATGTTGGCGGCTTCCAGCATGGAGGTGCGCTCCTTGACCCGCCGCTCCAGCTTTTCGTTCAACCGCCAGACCTCATCCTCGGCGGCCTTGCGCTGGGTGATGTCCATCGCGTTCAAGATTGCCATTTCAACATGGCCGCGATCCACCACCGGGGCCAGATTCGCCGAAAACCAGGTTTCCGCCTGGTCTGCGCCAGGGAGCCGAAACTCGAAGGCCACCGGTTTCCGCCGGCTAAAAACCTGTTCGAGAAGCTCCTTTTTGTCCTGCAAAGTCTCCCCTGGAATAAGTTGGAAGAAATCCAGTTGTGTTTCAGCGCCAGGGAGCGATTCCGCGAGCGGTCTGTTGACAAAAATAATCTGCCCGCCGCGATTAACCGTAACAATCAGTTGCGGCGAAGACTGCATCAGCGTTCGCCAGCGCGCTTCAGATTCGCGCAGCGCATCCTCGGCCCGCCTGCGCTCGAGGGCCGCCGCCACCTGCACCGAAAACAAGGAAAGCGTTTCGACATCGATCTCAGATGGATGAGCAGAAGAATTGTAATATTTCATGACCAGCGCACCCTGTACGCCATGCGCAGTCTGCAAAGGTACGCCCAGCCATTGCTCAAAAGGCGCATCCACTTCCGCCCCGAGCATGTCCTTGCCCAGATATTCATGAGAGTTGTCGGCATTGATCCACAAAACGCCTGACACTTCGCGCATTTTTCGCAGGAGCAGACGGTCGACATTCTGCTGGGCCGAAGGCCAGATCTCGCGTTCATCGAGGTGGTAGGGATAGTAAATCTCATCATCCTCCCCGCGATAAAGCGCCACCAGAAAGTTCGGGGCGGGAATCAACGTTTGCAAAATCTGGTGGATGCTGGAGAAAAACTCGTACAGGGTCGGCTTCGCCTGGGCCACCTGCGCCACCCGATAAACCGCCACCTGAGCCTGCTGGCCATGCTTGCGCTGGTCTATATCCCTGGCAACCACAATCAGATGCTGAACGCCTTCGCTCAAACTGGCCACATGCATACTAAGCTCGACCCAGAAAAACGTACCATCTCTGCGCCGGGCGCGCCATTCAAACACCTGAGGCCCCAGGCGCTTCACATGCCGAATCATGCGACGCATGTTCTTATAATCGTAATCGCCATCACTGCCGAGCAGGGCCTTGACAGATAAACTCGGGATATCGCCAAGCTCATAACCAAACATCTCGCAAAACTTGCTATTTGCATCCAGAATCGAATCGGACGAAAAATCCTTTACCAGGATGGAGTCATTGATCGAATCGAAAATCGTGCGAAAGCGCGCCTCGCTGTCACGCAAAGAGGCCGATGTCGCTTCGAGTTCCTTCAACTGCCGTTCCAGCCCGTTGACCAGGGCGCGAATCTTAAGCCGGGACTCGTTGAAAGCGCCCGCCAGGATGCCAAGCTCATCTTCCATCGGCGCAGCATCCAATTCGGCGTCAAGATTTCCCCGTCCCAACGCTTCAGCCGCCCAGGTTAACTGCCGCAAAGGATACCCAACCAGGAACCAGATGACCAGCCCGCCGGCAAGCGCCACAATAATCAGGCTCAGCGCCAATTGCAACGATGAAACCCGGGTCAGGTAGCCAATCTCACTCGCCAAAACACCCGATTCAACCGCGATAATATCCACCCAACTGCTGCCCGGAATGCGGCTAAAACCGACGACTTGGGCCGATTTTTCATCGACAAATCCACCGCTCTCGTCCGACAAAATAAGCTGTACTGATTCGGGGGAATAAACTTCATCGAGCAAAATGCCAACCCTGGCCGGGTTGGCATGGAATAATATCCGTCCTTTCTCATCAGCCAGGAAATGCTCCCCATCGACAGGTTGGCTGTGCAAGATATGGTCCCGCAGGTAAGATTCATCATACCCCAGGGCGGCAATATGCCCGGCATTCATCGCAGCCTGGTTGCGCTGGGAGACAATCGCGACCTGCTCGAGCGCTGCAAACACGTTTCGGCGTACAAAAACAGCCACTACCACCATCGGCAGGATGGATAGGAGCAAAAACCAGATCGTTAAGCGCAAAGCAACCGAGGACGATAATGGTTTCACGCTACGACTCCCTTTGGCAAAGAAGAACCGATAAAGATTTTTTCAACGAGGAAAGAATCGCGCCCCCGTTAAAAGAAAGTAGAAAGACTACTCAGAATTCTGCCATTAAACCAGGGGCATTGCAACCCCATCGGCGCGCGGATCGCTGCCACCCGCCAACACCCCGCTCGCGCTATCGCGCAAGATGATTTGTCCACGCCCAAACACCGCCCGCCCCCAGCCACTGACCGGACGAACAGGATGTCCCATCGCGGATAGTTCCGCCGCGGTGCGCCAGGGGATACCCTCCTCGAGCAACACTGCCCCGCCCTGTTCGCCCTGATCGATATCGATGCAAAAGCGAGGCAAATCCAGCGCCGATTGCGGGTCAAGCCCGTCAACCAACAGCCCAAGCCCAACCTGCAAATGTCCCTGGGGCTGCATAAATCCGCCCATGACCCCGAATGGCCCCAACAAGCTGCCATCCTTGCGCGTGATCAGGCCGGGAATAATGGTGTGATAGGGACGTTTTCTCGGCTCCAGGCGGTTGGGATGATCAGGGTCAAACACAAAATTATGGCCGCGGTTTTGCAGGGAAAAGCCCCAGCCTTTTGGCACAATCCCGGTTCCAAATCCCATGTAGTTGCTGTTGATAAAAGAACAGGCATTGCCCGCGCCATCGACCACGCAGAAATAAACCGTGCCGCTCGACAGCACCGGCGTGCCACGCTTCTGATCCAGGCTGGCGCGGTTGGGATTAATCAATTTGCGGCGCTCGGCGGCATATTCCTTCGACAACAATTCCCGCAAAGGCAGGTTGCTAAAAGCCGGATCGCTGACATACCAGCGCGCATCGGCAAAGGCCAGGCGCAGCGCCTCGATCTCCAGATGCAGACGGTCAGCAGAAAGCGGATCCATGCCCACCAGGTCGAATCCTTCCAGCAGGTTAAAAGCCAGCAGGGCGGTAATCCCCTGGCCATTTGGCGGACACTCATGGATGTAATAATCGCCAAAAGAGACACTGGCCGGTTGTTCCCAGGTGGAAATGTGTTCAGCCAAATCAGAAGCCGCCATTGCGCCGCCCGCCTGCCGCAGAACGCTGACAATGGCCTCGGCAATCGACCCCTGGTAAAAAGCCCCCTTGCCGCCCTCGGCCACGGCGCGGAACGTGCGCGCCAGGCCCGGGTTGCGGAAAATCTCACCGGGATTGGGGCCGCGGCCCGCGATGGTCAGTTCGTGACCGTTGGGCGCCGTTTTCAACTGACGGTTGGCTCCGGCCTGCCAAAAGTGGGCCGTCAGCGGCGCGACCGGGAATCCGCCCTCAGCCAGGGAAATGGCCGGGGCCAGGATAACATCCAACGAAAGCGTGCCATGCCGCTCGAGCAGGTCGCACCAGCCTGCGCAAGCTCCCGGCACAGTTACCGTATGCGGGTGGTAAGGCGGCAGCACGGAAGAAAAACCATCCGCCTGGAGCCGCTCGCGCGTCAATCCCGCCGGGGAACGCCCGGAACCGTTCAGGGCGCTGACCTGGGCTGTTCGGGCATCGTAGAACAGGGCGAACATATCCCCGCCGATGCCGGTGGAGGTCGGTTCGGTGACGTTCAGGGCCGCGGCTACTGCAACGGCTGCATCGGCGGCGTTACCGCCCCGGCGTAAAATCTCCAGGCCGGCGGCCGTTGCCAGCGGCTGGGACGAGGCGACCATCCCGCGCTGACCGTAAACAATAGAGCGACGCGAGTGAAAATCAAGCAGGTTTTGGCTCATCTTTGTTATCAGCCGCTTTTACAACCGTTGTTACCAAAACTTTATCGACCCGTTTTCCATCCATGTCCATCACTTCAAAATTCAGGCTGTTCCACTCAAACTTGTCAGAGGCGCGCGGCACACGTCCCAGGTGAAGCATCACAAAGCCGCTCAAGGTTTCATATTCGTCTTCATCGGGCAGGTGGCGCAGGTTGAATATTTCCTTGAAATCCTCCACCTGCAACATGCCGTCAAGCAGCCAGGAACCATCCTGACGCTGGGTGGCCTGCGGCGGCGTATCAATGTCGCCGACAATTTCCTCGAGAATATCAAAAATCGTCACCAGACCCTGCACCGAGCCAAACTCATCGATGACCAGCAATAACTCCGCATCCTCGCTCTTGAACAACTCCAAGACCCGCGAAGCCAGCGCCGTTTCGGGGATGTAGACCGGCGGCTGCAGGTTGCGCTTCAACTGCAAAGGATTGCCGTGCAGGCTTTCCAGCAACAAATCGCGCGCCTGGATAATCCCCAGCACGGTGTCCAGGCTGTCCTCGCAAACCGGGAAACGCGAATAAGGGCTTTCGTCGATTTTCTGGCGGATTTCCTCGGGGGTGTCGTTGACATCCAGCCAGGCAATCTCGCTGCGCGGGGTCATCAGCGAGAAAATCCGGCGGTCGCTCAGGCTGAAAACCCCTTGAACCATATCCTGTTCAGCGGCATCGAAAACACCGGCCTGGGTGCCCTGGTCGATCAGCACCTGCAATTCTTCTTCAGTAATGGGCGGTTCGAGCGTGGGCTTAACCCCCAGGATGCGCAATACCAGATCGGTTGTTGCGCCCATGGCGTAGACCAGCGGCGAAAAAATCCGCGAAATTAACGACATCGGGGCGGCAATCAAAGAGGCAATCCGCTCCGGGCTGTGCAAAGCCAGGCGCTTGGGCACCAACTCGCCCAGAATCAAAGTCAGGAAGGTAATCGCAAGCACGACAATCCCCACGCCGAGGGTGCTTGCATATGGTTCAAGGAGGGGAAAAGTGGCAAACCAGAGCGCCAGCGAATTGCTGATGCCAACGCCGCCCACTGCGCCGGACAGCACGCCGATCAGGGTGATTCCAATTTGAATGGTGGAGAGCAAGGTATTTGGATTCTCGGCCAACTGCAAGGCATTAAAAGCCCCGGCATCGCCGTCATTGGCGCGCTGCTGCAACCGCGCCTTGCGCGAAGAAACCACAGACATTTCAGATAGTGAAAAAACCCCATTCAGTAACACCAGCAGCAGGATTATTAAAATTTCTATTCCCGACTCAGACATGATTCTCCTTGGTTGTATTTATTTTACTTCGCTTCACCCGGTTAATCGCCAACACTAGGTCAAAAAAAGCAAAATGCATCCTAAGACAACTGCACTTCAAGGTTTTCCCCGGCAAACGCCTCGCCGATCACCCAGACGGGCTGTTTGATTTTATGCGCTTGCGCCAAAAAGGCGTCCAGTTTCTCACCCGGAACCCCAAGCAACAAGCCGCCGCTGGTTTGGGCATCGAAAAGCAGCATCTGGCGGGTTTCATCCATCCCGGCCCCAAAACGGACAAATGGGCCGTAGTGCAGGCTGTTATCCGCAGAGCCGCCCGGGAAAACCCATTGCTCGGCATACTTCATCGCGCAGGAGATAAACGGAATGCGCTCAAAATAGAAGCGCAGCCCAACCTGCGAGGCCCTGGCCATCTCATAGGCATGGCCCAAAAGGCTGAAACCGGTCACATCCGTCGCGCCGCGCAAGTTGAACTCGCCGGCCAGCAATCCCGCGTCGGCATTCAAACGGCCCATCCAGCCAATCACCTCGTCCGCTTCTTCGGCGGTCGCCAGACCGCGTTTCAGGGCGGTGGTTGTAACGCCAAAGCCAAGCGGTTTGGTCAGCACCAGCGCATCGCCAGGGCGCAGGCCGCCCTTGGTCATCATGCGCTCCGGATCGACAAAACCGAGCGCCACCAGGCCAAATTTCGGCTCCTTGTCCTGAATCGTATGACCGCCGGCAACAACCACACCCGCTTCGCGGCACTTTTCCGCGCCACCGCGCAGGATTTCCGCGCCAATCTCCGGCGGAAGGTCGGGCGGCAGGGCGGCCACATTCAAGGCCAGGAAAGGCTTGCCGCCCATGGCGTAAATATCCGAAAGGGAATTGGCAGCCGCCACCGCGCCATACTCGTAAGGCGTATCGACCACCGGGGTGAAAAAGTCGGTCGTCACCACCAGTGCGCGCTGCGCATCCAGCCGCCAAACGGCCGCATCGTCCGGGTCATTAATCCCCACCAAAAGGTCCGGGTAATCTTTTGCATCGAACAAATTCGAGACAGGGCGCAGAACCTGCGCCAGCGTTTCCGCATTCAGTTTCGACGCTCAGCCAGCGCAACTTGAAAGCGTGGTCAGCCGAACCTGCCTGCCCGAGGTGCCTTGCTCATTCATCTGTCATTACTCCACAATGGAAACAAAAGTAGCAAGGATTTTACCACTCAACCCTTGCTGTCCCATGATCACAACTGCAACTTTTATACGCAACATCACTCAAATTTCGATTATATCGTGTTAGCATTAAGCCATGCAAATTGCCGAGGGCCTCGTTAATGAAACCTATATGAGCGGATGGCGCGCCGCGCGAATCACCTGCCCGCCCGGCCTGGTTCCCGCGCCGGGGCAATACCTGCTCGCCCAGGCCGAAAGCGGAGCGAACTCAGCCTTGCCTGTTCCCGTTTTCCTGGCCTCCGCCACCCCAAACGGATTCCAGGCCGCCGCCCCCTGGCCCGGCCACTGGACTCCCGGCACCAAGCTGATGCTCAAAGGCCCGCTCGGCAGGGGCTTTAGCCTGCCGCCCGCCGCCCGCAAGGTTGTGCTGGCCTCCTGGTCAAAATCCGCGGGACGAGTGCTGGCCCTGCTGGAGGCCTGCCGCCGGCAAAAAGCCGAGGTGGCGCTGTTGAGTGCCAACACCCCCGAGGGACTGCCGCTCTCGGTTGAAATCCTGCCCCTGGCGGCCCTGTCCGAAGTCGCCGCCTGGGCCGATTACGCCGCCTTGGATATGCCTCGCGATGAAATCACAGACATTCTTTCCGGCCCAATCCTGCGCGATGCGCTTCCTCATCTTGTTGGCTACGCGCAAGTTTTTACCGAAACACCCATCCCCTGCGGCGGATTGGCCGAATGCGGCGTTTGCGCCATCGAAACCAGGAAAGGCATCCGCCTGGCCTGTAAAGATGGGCCGGTCTTCGACCTGGCCGAAATAACAAAACCCCAAAAGTGAAATTCACTTTTGGGGTTTTTCATCTCGCGATCCATTATTGCCAAATTCGGAAGGAGGTTACCGCGCTGCTGGTTTTGCCCTGGTAATAGACCTGAACATAAACCATCACCAGGCCGCCGGGAGGCTGGTCAACCACTTCAAACGGGATAATGACCACACCATATTGGTTGGTCGGCAAGCTGACGCTGCGCGGCGAACCGTTCGGGAAAAAGATGGTGACCGCAGCAATGGCATCCTGCACCGGGCTGAGTGTCTGATCCTGAACAATGACATAGACCGTCTGAACGTCATTGGCCTGCGTAACCGCCTTCCACGAAAAGGCCCGCGCCTGGATCGAAAGCACCTCGATGATCTGGCTGGCCGAGACCGGCGTCAGGCGGCTGACATCCTCGCCGACAAAGCTGAAATAGGCCCGACCCAAGTCGGCCAGGACAATCTTGCTGCCTTCCGGGTTTTCCGGGTACCACTCGAAGCGCGCATTCTGGAAATGCTGCACAATGCGCTCATTCAAAAACTCAAAACCCGAAATCGGATAACCAAAGACCGCCTCGCCGCCATTCTGCTCGAAGAAATCGAGAAAATCATAACAAACGGCCTTGCCGTTGGCAAAAGCGCGGCAGCCAATCGGGGTGTAAATGTTCAACTGCCCGCCCGGCTGGTACATGGCTTCACCCAGCGCCGAGATGCGCACGCGCTGCCCTTGCGGGTTTTCCGGGTAAAACTCAAAGCGCGCGCGGGTGAAATACTGAATCAGCCTGCCGCTCTTCGTATCGGTAAAGGCCTCAGTCAGCGGGTACCCAAAAATCTGCTCGGCGTTGGGGACACTTTCGTAATATTGCAGGAAATCACTGGAAACATTGTGCCCGGTCTCAGAGAAATAGCGAGACGGGCCTTCCTGAGCCAGAACACCCCCTGTCGGCAACACCAAAAGCCCTACGAGAAAAGCAAGCGTGCATAAACGGAAAAGCGACTTCACAATTCCATTATACAACGATTATGAAACTGCAATGTTTCAATTTCACTTTCTCACTCCGAGCTTGCGCAGGTCGAAACCGGCGCTCGCCCAATCCGGGCCGCTCCAGCCTCCGACCGTATCGACCAGCAAACGGCAGGAGGTCAGGCTGGCAAGCCGGGCCGGGGTCAACGCGCGAAACTCGCTGTGGTTCACCAGCAGCAGCGCCAGGTCGGCTTCTGCCAGGGCCGCCCCCAGCGTAGGAACAGCCTCGATACCGGCCAGCCCGGCTGCGGGTTTGAACGGCTCGAAGGCCTTGACCAGCGCCCCCTCCTTTTGCAGCAAATGGACAATTTCCGCCGCCGGGCTTTCGCGCAGGTCATCGACATCCGGTTTATAAGCCAGGCCCAGGGCGGCAATCTTCTTGCCAGACAGGCTGCCCAGCGCCTCGCGCACAAGATCGACGACAAAATGCGGCTGGGAATCGTTGACCTCGCGCGCCTGGCGGATCAAGCGGGCCAGGTCGGGGGCCGATTCGACAAAAAACCACGGGTCGACGCTGATGCAATGTCCGCCCACGCCGGGACCAGGGTTAAGGATTTTCACCCGTGGATGGCGGTTCGCCAGGCTGATGGCCTCCCAGACATCCACGCCAAAACGGTCGGCCAGGCGCGCAAACTCGTTGGCGATGGCAATGTTGACATCGCGATAGGTGTTTTCCATCAGCTTGACCATTTCGGCGGTGGTGGCATCGGTCTGGATGATTTCGCCCTTGACAAAGGTGGCGTACAAATCGCGCCCGGCCTGGGCCGACGGCGGGGTGATACCGCCGATCACGCGCGCATTTTCGATCAACTCGCGCAAAATCTGGCCGGGCAGGACGCGCTCGGGCGAATAGGCCACGAAGAAGTCCGCGCCGGCCTTCAGGCCGGATTTCTCCAAAATCGGGACAAGCAAATCGACCGTGGTGCGCGGCGGGGAGGTCGATTCAAGCACCACCAGGTTGCCAGGCCGCAGGTGCGGGACAATCGACTCGGCAGCCGAGGCAACAGCGCGCATATCGGCGCGTTTGTCATCGTAAAACGGGGTCGGGACGGCGATCAGGAAGGCGTCCGCCGGCTCCGGGCTGGTCGAAACGGTCAGGTTGCCGCTCTCGATGGCCTGGCGGACAATCTCGCCCAGCCCAGGCTCGTGGATGTGGATTTTCCCGGCCCGCAAGGTTTCGATCACCTGCGGATTGACATCCACACCTACCACACGGACAGCATGGGTGGCAAAGGCGCTGGCGGTGGGCAAGCCGATGTAGCCCAGGCCAAGAATACAAATTTTTTCGAAGTTCATGGTCGCTCCAAGCGCGCAAAGAATCCAAAACGCTGTGATTTTACTACACTCAAGGAGTATCCCCTGCCCGCAAGGGGAACAGCCAGGAACGAGGTTGTAATCTGCAACTAAGATAAGTCCTGTATAATTAAACGCATGGCAAAAGAGTATCACTATAACTGGGAATTGCATCTCAAAGCCAGCCCGGAGGCGCTCTGGCCGTTTGTGGCCAACACCAACCGCTTCAACCGCGATACCGGGCTGCCCAGCGTCGAACGCCTGGGAATCAGCAACGGCGTCAGCCACATGCGCTTCAAAATCCCGCTGATTAACATCGAGTGGGAAGAAAACCCCTTCGAATGGACCTACCCCTATCGCTTCGGGATCGTGCGCAGTTACAAAAAAGGCCCGCTGGCCGAAATGCGCGTGCTATGCGAACTCAGCCCGGAAAAGAACGGCACGCGACTGAACTATAAGGTTTGGGCCAGGCCGCGCAACCTGCTGGGCGATGCCGCAATCGGGATCGGGATTGGCCTGGTCAGCGCGCGGCGCTTCGAAGGTGTTTTCAGGGGCTATGACACCCTGGCGGCGGCTGGCCGCAGTCCGCTGGATGCGCCGGGAGCGGTGCGTCTGGCGACCGGCGGCAGGCGGCGACTGGAAGCCGGCCGGGCCGGGCTGGAGTCTTTCGGCGTTGCAGCCAGCCTGATCGCCCGCCTGATTGTCATGCTGACCGAGAGCGACGATCTGAGCCTGGCGCGCATGCGGCCTTTTGCCCTGGCCGATTACTGGGGCACGGATCGCCGCCAAACGCTTGAAATGCTCCTGCAAGCCGCCCGGATTGGATTGCTCGATATCCAATGGGAGTTAATCTGCCCGATGTGCCGCGGGGCAGCGGAACGCCACCAGAACCTGAACGAGATACACGCCCACAGCCACTGCCCGTCCTGCGATATGGATTTCGAGGCCAATTTCGACCGCCAGGTGGAAGTGACCTTCCGACCCAACCCGGCGGTGCGCGCCCTGAGCGAGGAGGCCATCTTCTGCGTGGGCAGCCCGCAGCACGTCCCGCACATCAACCTGGCCCAAAACGTCCCGGCAGGGACTTCCGTCAGCCTGAGCACGCTCCTGGACGAAGGCCCGTACATCCTGCGTTCACAGCTTGGCGAGATCCGCCTGCGCGCTCTGGCGCAAGGCGGCGCAGAAAAAGTCGAGATTGACAGCGCCAGCCTGCCGGAGGATGAAATCGCGGTCAGCCGGATGCCGACCCTGCATCTGCGCAACAGCGGGGATACGGCGCTGGATTTCATGCTCGAAAACGGCGCATGGGGCAACCAGGCCGCCACCGCCGCAGATGTCACCAGCCTGCAACTCTTCCGCGACCTGTTCTCGAACGAAGCCCTGCGCGCGGGCGAGGAGCTTTCGATCAGTTCCGTAACGCTGATGTTCACCGACTTGCGCGATTCGACCCGCATGTACCGCCAGATCGGCGACGCGCCGGCTTTCGGACGGGTGCGCCAGCATTTTGAAATCCTTGAGCAGGAAATCGCGGCCCAGGGCGGAGCTGTGGTCAAGACGATGGGCGATGCGGTCATGGCGGTTTTCCGCCAGCCGCTGGGAGCGGTGCTCGCCATCCAGAATGCGCACGCTGAGATCACCAAGACCGAGGGCACGCCGCCGCTGTATCTCAAAGTCGGGATTCATCGCGGGCCGTGCATCGCAGTGACGCTCAACGAACGCCTCGACTATTTCGGCTCGACGGTCAACGCCGCGGCGCGCCTGCCGGGACTGGCCGAAGGCGGCGAAATCGTGCTAAGCGAGCAGGCCGCCAGCGATCCGCAGGTCAGCGAATGGCTGGCCAACAGCCACTTACCGCACGGACAGTTCGAAGCGACGGTCAAGGGATTCGAGCAGTCGTTCCGGCTGTGGCGGGTGAAATTGTAGGTGGGCGTAAACGCCTCACATTACACATCCACACAGATGAAGTCATTCTTTACTCGCTGGCGTTTCACAAAAATCGTTTATCAGCCGCCATATTAGACTTCTAATTTTTTATAGAGAAAAACATCTTGGCTAAAAACTTAAATCCCGGGCAGAAGCAAGCACTTGAAGCCTGCGTCCAAGATTCAGTTTCATATATGCAATTATTTTTTAAGGCCCAAAACCATCCAAAAGCAGCCTTACTCTTTAATGGTTTGATTGCCAATGCATCTATGTTTGTTATTGAAAGTCATCGTTGCCTTACAACGCTTTTCCCAGAAATTAACGATGTAATTTCAAAAGATCATGTTGAATTACTTCATGCATCTCGACATCGAGCTAAATTGTTAGACCATACAGAAAAAACAATTGAAGAAATTACGGAAGAATTAGTAGCAATTGCCGAAGAACAACGCAAAATATTTCTTCAACCACATAAGGGTATTCTAGGTCCTCTAAAAAAAGCGTTACAGCCAGACATGGGGCTATCAACTTATAACAATCATATCTTTACCACTACTCATACTACTATTTTTGAGTTTGGTGGCAGTTATGAATCAGTTGAAAATTCTTTTGCATTCGGGAAAGCTATCGGCTTCTATATTGGTAGTTTGCTAAATTTACTTGATATAGAAATTCAATCATCATCTGAACCTGCCAATTTCGCTGGTGAGTTAGAAATGCGAGACATCAAGTATGAGGCGTTATATAGCCGCGGCCCACTAGGTAGCATTAAGATAGATTTTTCGGCAGGATTGATCCTAATTCTTGCTAACCTAAACTTCGCTCACTATATTTTGCCAGGGCTATTACCATTAGACAGTCACGCCCTTTTTAGAATGAAATTTATCACTGCCTTTCACGCCAACTCAAACATGAAGTTGATGCAAGCAAGGCTTATGGCAATAAAATCGGGCAATCCTATTATCGAAGATTTTTTTAGAGAGGCACTCGGAAATAATGACAGTAGATGGCTGCGTAAGCAAAAACGCCTTCGCAATTTGCTTACGCATTACTTACCTGATACACAAACCGCATCTAAGATTCAAGCAGGCGCAACCCGAATAGATGCGATTGAACTCTTGAGCGGAGGCATATCTTATGATGAAATTAATATACTGCTAACTCGAAATATTGCACACTTATCTAGTTTGCTTGAATCAGGATTTGACCTTATAGGAGACCCATTTTGGCTTGGAAAGGTCAAGTAAAATGCGTTTTACTATAAAAAACTGCGTATCAAAGAATGAGCAAAAAAAAACGAACGCCAAGGCCTCGCATCGAAAAAAGATACCTGGCCTTTCTTCTTTCTTCTCTCCACCGCCTGACGCCTCGCCTTTATTGGTAAAATAGTCCCAGCCAAAATAAGGAGAGAAAATGTCAGGATTACCCGTTTCGCAAGAAAAGCGCGTTTACGACAGCATCCTGGGGGCCATCGGAAGCACACCGCTTGTCCGCCTGGGTCGGATCGCGCACGAAGTCAAAACTCCCATTTACGCCAAACTGGAATACATGAATCCCGGCGGCTCGGTCAAGGATCGGGTCGGGTTGAATATCATCGAGCAGGCCGAAAGACGCGGCGAACTCAAACCGGGCGGGACAGTGGTCGAGGCCACCAGCGGCAACACCGGCGTCGGGCTGGCGATTGCCGCCGCGCTCAAGGGTTACAAAACCATTTTTGTCATGCCCGACAAGATGTCCAACGAGAAAATCCAGCTTTTGCGCGCTTACGGGGCCAAAGTCATCATCACCCCGACCGCCGTCGCGCCCGAAGACCCACGCTCGTACTACGAAGTCGCCAAGCGCTTTGCGCGCGAAACCCCGAACGCCATCCTAGCCAACCAGTATCACAACCCCGACAACCCCGCCACGCACGTGATGAGCACCGGCCCCGAAATCTGGGAGCAGACCGAGGGCCGCGTGACGGATGTCATCATCGGCATGGGCACCGGCGGCACCATCAGCGGCATCGGCCGCTATCTTAAGGGTAAAAATCCCAATATCCAGATTGTCGGGGTCGACATCGAAGGCTCGATCCTGCTCGAAATCTGGCAGAGCGGCGGCAAAATCCCGGAAGGCGCGTATCCCAAAACCTACAAGGTCGAAGGCATCGGCGAGGACTTCCTGCCCTCCGCCACCGATATGAGCGTGGTCGACCAGATTGTGCGCGTCAACGACAAGGAAAGTTTCGTCGCCGCCCGCGCCCTGGTGCGCCAGGAAGGCATTTTTGCCGGCGGTTCGAGCGGATCGGCGGTGGCCGGGGCGCTCAAATACGCCCGCAGCCTGCCGGCTGGCCGCCTGGCGGTGGTCATCCTGCCCGATAGCGGCTCACGTTATCTCTCGAAATTCTACGACAACAAGTGGATGCGCGAAAACGGCTTCCTCGGCCTCGAGTTTGGCGAAATCAGCCTGGGCGACCTGTGGCTGGCCAAACCCAACAAAGCGCTCTATACCGCCAGCCTGGGCGATTCGACCCGCAAAGTGATGGCGGTCATGCGCCAGCATGCCATCTCGCAGATGCCCGTCAGCGGACCGGACGGCTCCCTGGTCGGCACGCTCGACGAAGTCGACCTGCTCAACCACCTGCTCGAAACCCACGAACACAGCCAGGACGAACCCATCGACAGCCTGGTGCAAAACGCGCGCGCCGTTTACCCGCCCGAAGCCTCGCTCGACGACGCCATGCCCTCCCTAACCGACGGGTACGCCTTGATTCTCGTTCAGGATGGCAAACCGAGCGGAATCCTGACCAAAATCGACGTACTTGATTTCGTAGCTGGTAAAATTTGACAACATCAAGAGACGGCTGCGAGTAAATCAACATGACCCTAAAAAACATTGCACGCTATGAAGTTCAGTCTGAAATTGGCCGCGGCGGCATGGCAACCGTCTACCTGGCCTACGACCCGAACTTCCGCCGCAAAGTCGCCATCAAGCTCGTTTCCGTCAACCTGCAAGAAAATCCGGTTTTCCGCGCGCGCTTCGAGCGCGAAGCGCACCTGATCGCGCGCATCGAACACCCGGCGATTGTGCCGGTTTACGATTTCGGCGAACAGGATCAGCAGCCCTACCTGGTCATGCGCTACATGGCAGGCGGATCGCTTTCCAGCCGCATCGCCGGAAAAATGATGCCGCTCGAAGAAGCTGCGCGGGTCATCGCCCAAATCGCGCCAGCCCTGGACGCAGTTCACGCCCAGGGAATTGTGCACCGCGACCTGAAGCCGGGCAACATCCTGTTCGATGATTTCGGCAACGCCGCGATTGGCGATTTTGGCATCGCCCACCTGAGCGAGGCCACCGTTGACCTGACCGGCAGCGCCCTGATCGGCACACCCGCCTACATGAGTCCGGAGCAAGTCCAGGGGGAGCGCGAACTGGATGGGCGCAGCGACGTCTACGCCCTGGGGGTGATCCTGTTCGAAATGCTGACCGGCCAGGGGCCGTTCCGCGCCACAACCCCGATGAGTGTGGCCCTCAAGCACCTGACCGACCCAATCCCCTCGATCCTTTTGCTGCGCCCGGACCTGCCCGGCGGAGTCGAACTGGTGCTCAACAAAGCCCTGGCCAAAGACCGCGAAATGCGCTATCCCAGCCCATCCGCGATGGCCCAGGATTTGCAGACCGTGCTGGCGACCGAGACAAAGCCCCCCGTCTCTACGCCGCCCATCGTCGAAACGCCCCAGGCGCCAAAACCACCCGCGCCCGCAGCGCAAATCCCGCCTGCCCGGCCCGTCCCGGCCAGGGTCATGCCCAAACCGCAGCCGCGCCAAACCACATCGATCGCCAGTATTCTCATCAGAACCGTCTCAGTATTGGGTGTGATCGTGCTGCTGCTCGCCATGTGCGGGCTGGGATTCCTGTTCCTGGCCTGGCTGGGCCTCAACACACCCAGCCCGACCGCCACACTGGAACCCTATACTTACCCCACCGATATGCCGCTCCCCACAGATGAGCCGCTTCCCACGGATGAACCATTGCCAGTGGCCGAACCGCTGTTCGCCGACAACTTCTTCGATGATCAAACCATCTGGCCCGAATCGCAAGACTCTGGCGGCAGCTACGCTTACGAAGCGGATGGGTATCACATATCCGTCAGCGAATTTGAAACCGCTTTATGGGCCACCACGCCCGACACTTTCGCGGATGCCAGCTTCTATGTGGATGCCCGCCCAACCGAGCCTGACCGTGATGGATATTACGGTTTGCTCTGCCGCGCCAGCGACCTGCAGGATTATTACTATTTCATCGTCCGCAGCGATGGGTCTTACGTTATCGGCAAATACAAAGACCGCAGTTTCGGAAACCTGCTGGGCAACGAGTGGATTGCCGATGGGGCCATCAATCCCGGCGATGAAACCAACCGGCTGCGCGCCGATTGCAACGGTGAATCCCTGCGCTTCTACGCCAACGATGTTTTGCTGACCGAGACCAGCGACCCAGATTTCAGCACCGGCTCCGGCGGCCTGATTGTCGCCTCGCTCGACGAACGGGGCTTCGAGGTTGTCTTCAATAATTATCTGGTCACCCAGCCTGCGCCATAGCCTGACCCAATCCAAACTTCCGCCAATGCCTGAACATCCCGATCTTGTCTTCCTGCACGCCAACGGTTATCCGCCTGAATGCTATAACCCGCTTTTCGAGCAACTCAAACCCAATTTTCGTATCCACGCCATGCCCATGCGTCCGCTGCACCCTGGCGCAAAACCCCAAGACCTGCACGACTGGCATCCACTGACCGACGACCTGCAAAACTATCTCGACAAAAACCAAATTGCCCGGCCATTCCTGGTCGGGCATTCGTTCGGGGCAATCAGCGCGCTGCGTTTCGCCCTGCGCCAGCCAGAGCAAGCGCGCGGACTGGTGTTGATCGACCCGGTGCTCTTCGAACCGCACATCATCTGGCTCTGGAAGCTGGTGCGCGCCCTGGGGCTTACCTACCAACTGCACCCGCTCGTGCGCGGCGCGCTCAAACGCAGGCGCAAGTTCGAAGATTTGGAAGGAACATTCAAGCGTTTCCGGCGCTACAGCGTTTTCCGTTATTTCAGCGACGAGGCCCTCTGGGCCTATCTGCGCGGAATCACCCAACCCGCCGCCGGGGGAGGCTACGAACTGCGCTACAGCCCCGAATGGGAAGCCCGCATCTACGTCACCGGCATCACCCCCGACCTGGAGCTATGGCGCGGGCTGAAAGGGTTCTCCGTCCCGACCCTGATCCTGCGCGGCGACGAGACCGACACCTTCAGCGCCTCCGCTGGCCGAAGGGTCGAGCGCACCAATCCCGCCATTCACGTTGAAACGCTTCTCAAAGCCACCCACCTGCTCGCGCTGGAACATCCCCAAGAGATCGCAAAAAGGATTAAAACCTTCTTCGAGCAGTTAAAATAGAATGCGGATTTAGCGGATTCCCGCTGATTTTTAAAAATCTGTGTTCATCCGTCGAATACCCTGACGGGCACGCGTCCGTCTAATCCGCGTCCCATTTTGTGACCCCAAAGGACACCCCATGACCGAACTAACCTATTCCTCCGCCGAACTGATGATTATCAACGCTGCCCGCCTGCTCAAAGATGGCGATGTGGTCTTTGTCGGCGTCGGCCAGCCCAACCTGGCCTGCAACCTGGCCAAACGGACGCACGCGCCCAACCTGGTGATGATTTACGAAGCCGGGGTCATCGGGGCCGAACCGGCCCGCCTGCCGCTCTCCATCGGCGACCCGACCCTGGTCAGCGGCGCGCTCTCGGTCGTCAGCATGTACGATATTTTCGCCAACTACCTGCAGCGCGGCAATGTCGATGTCGGCTTTTTGGGCGGGGCGCAGATCGACCGCTACGGCAACATCAACGCCACCATCGTTGGCGCGGATTATGAGCACCCCAAGGTGCGCCTGCCCGGTTCCGGCGGCGCGCAGGAAATCGCCGCCTGGGCCAACCGCTGCTACATCATGACCCCGCACCAGAAACGGCGCTTCCCCGAAAAAGTGGATTTCCTGACCTCGGCCGGCTACCTTGACGGTGCGGGCGGGCGCGAAAAAGCCGGCCTGCGCGGGCAAGGCCCGGTTGGCGTGGTCACAGACATCGGCTTCATGGAACCGGACGAAAGCGGCGAACTGACCCTGACCGCCCTGCATCCCGGCAAAACCGTCGAAATGGCGAAAGAAAACACCGGTTGGGACTTGAAAATCACCCCCGAACCAAAAACCACCGCTCCGGTCACAGAGCGCGAACTGCAAATCCTGCGCGAAGAACTCGACCCAACCGGCATTTATCTCAAGGGCGGCGGCTAATCTGTCGGGTTTGTCATTTCGAGCCGTTCTGTGGCGAGAAATCTTAATCGCAATGCCCAAGATTTCTCAGTCGCCGCTACGCGACTTCTTCGAAATGACAGGCGCAAATGAACAACTTCCCTGCTCCTGCTGCGTATACCCTGATAACCCTGTTATTCGTAGAAAGGAGCAAACATGACCACAACCAATCGACCCACCCTGCGGCGTTCGCGCAGCAACCGTGTCTGGCTCGGCGTCTGCGGCGGACTTGGCGAATTTTTCGGCATCAGCGCTTTCTGGTTCCGTTTGGCCTTCTTCATCGCCTTTATTCCTGGCGGCGTGCCCGGCCTGGGCCTGTACCTGCTCGCCTGGCTGATCATCCCCAGCGAATAAAAATCGCCGAAGCAAAAACACTCCCGACTGAAAACGGGAGTGTTTTTTAGCTATAATACCCACATGCCAATCGAAATCCTTGTTACCGTCCCCTTTAACGAATCCCTGCAAAACCAACTGCGCGGCATCTCGCCCAAGGTCAACTTCCACTTCCACCCGGCGCAAAAAACCAGCGACATCCCGGCTGAACTCTGGGCAACTGCCGAAGTGCTTTACACCGGGCATCTCCTGCCAGCGCCGGAACAAGCCCCATTATTGAAATGGATTCAATTTCACATTGCCGGGATCGACCGATTTGTCGGCGAGCCGATTGCCCAGCGCAGCGGCCTGACCATGACCACCCTCAGCGGGGCCGCCGCTTCACAGGTTGCCGAACACGCCCTGGGGATGCTGCTGGCCCTCGGACACAACCTGCCTGCCCTGCTGGCCAGCCAGAAGAAGGCCGAGTGGCCCAAAGACCGTTTCGAACGCTTTACGCCGGTTGAACTGCGCGGAAAAATGGTTGGGATTGTCGGCTACGGCAGCATCGGCCGCCAACTGGCCTACCTGCTGCGCCCGCTGGGAGCCAAAATCCTGGCCACCAAACGCGATGCCATGCACCCGGAACGCAGCGGGTACACCCCCGAAGACAGCGGCGACCCCGGCGGCGACCTGGTCGAACGGTTATACCCCTCGGCTGCGCTGCGCTCGATGCTCAAATTATGCAATTTCGTGGCTGTGACCGTTCCGCTGACCGCTGAAACGCGTGGGCTGCTGAACGCAAAAATGCTCTCGGCCCTGCCCCAAGGCGCTTTCCTGGTGGATGTTTCACGCGGTGGGATTGTCGACACCGGAGCCTTGCTGCAAATGCTCAAGGATGGCCGCCTGGCCGGGGCCGCCCTGGATGTTTTCCCCGAAGAACCGCTGCCGGCCAACAGTCCGCTCTGGTCTCAGCCCAACCTGATTATCAGCCCGCACATTTCGGGGCACAGTCCGTACTATAACGAACGCGCCGTCCAGCTTTTTTCCGAAAATATCCACCGCTACCTGGCCGGGTTAACCCTGTACAACATTTTCGAGAGAAGCCGAGGCTATTAAAAAGTCCCGCCATGATCCGCGCCGTTCTTTTCGACCTGGGAGATACCCTGATGCGCCCTGACAGTGATTGGCTGCCGGTGCTCGAACGCGCCGACCGGGCCGTTGTGGATGTACTCTGCAAAAATGGCCTGGACCTGGATTGCGACCATTTCCACGAAGAATTCAAGGCGCGCCTGAACCGCTACTACGCCGAACGCGACAGCCAGCAAATCGAAACATCCACCACTGCGGTTTTGCAGGAATTACTAACCGAAAAGGGTTTCCGCGATGTTCCACCCGCCCTGATTCGCGCGGCGCTGGATGCACGCTATCGCATCTCGCAATCAAACTGGAACCTGGTGGATGATGCCCTCGCCACCCTGGAGGCCTTGTACGCATCCGGCTACAGGCTGGGAATCGTCTCCAACGCCGGCGACAACAAGGATGTCTTCCAACTTGTGGATAAATTCGGCATCGAACCCTATTTCGATTTTGTCCTGACCTCCGCCGCCTGCGGTTGGCGCAAGCCGCATCCGCGCATCTTCGAACTGGCCCTGGCCCACTGGGGCTGCCCGCCCGCTGAAGCGGCCATGGTTGGCGATAAACTGGATGCCGATATTCTCGGCGCAAACCAGGCCGGGATATTTTCAATCTGGGCCAAACGCTACGCCAAGCGTCAGAAACAAACCGCCATCAACCCGGCAGCCCAAACCGAAACACTGGCCGAAATCAAGGATATCCTGAAAGAGGTTCGATGAAAAAACATCCGGGGTTCAATCAAGAGATTGAAACAGAATTTCAGGAAGAATTCTACCGAAATTCCTTGCGCACACATCGCATCGCCCTGTGGATTGGTATTGTCGTTTACATTTTCTTCCAGCTACTCGATCTGGGCATGGCTCCGGAAATCACCCAGAACCTGCTGATCATCCGCTTCGGGGTGGTTATTCCGGTTTTACTGGCCCTGTTCGCATTTTCGTTTACTAAAATCCATAAAAATCTATACGATCTGGCTTCAAGCCTCGCCCTCCTGGCTGCCGGGATTGGGGTGATGGCCGTCCAGATTGCCGTTGAACCGGGTGGGTTTTCCACATACATCACCAGCTTGATTATTGTCATCATTTCGGCATACACACTGGCGCGTTTGCGATATCTCGCCGCCTCTTTCACCGGTTGGGTGTTGTTTGCGGTTTTCACTGGCACGGCCCTCTTCCTGAACATCACCAACAATCTGGTGATCAGCGTTGCCTTCCTGGCTGTCAGCAACCTGATTGGCATGACCAGTGCTTACTTCAACGAGCGATATATGCGCAGCGAGTTCCTGCAACGTAAGCTGCTCGAACAAGAACGCCAACGCTCCGACAGATTACTACTCAACATCCTGCCCACTCCGGTGGCAGAACGCCTGAAACAGGGCGACATCATCGCAGATTCATACGACGATGCCAGCGTTCTCTTTGTAGACATTGTCGGGTTTACCCAATGGGCCAGCCAGAAACACCCCGAGGAAGTTCTATCCACCTTGAATGTTGTTTTTTCACACTATGACAAACTCGTCGAAGAACTGCAACTGGAAAAAATCAAAACCATCGGCGATGCTTACATGGTCGTGGGCGGAGTCCCGACCCCGCAAGCAAACCATCTCGTTGCAATCGCAACCCTGGCTTTAAGAATAAAAGAAACCATGTCGGACAACTCCCAGATCAACCCGGCCGGGTTTGTCTTGCGCCAGGGAGATACCGTCAATACCGCCAACCGGCTGGAATTCAGCGCCGAGGCAGGCCGGATTCAGGTCAGCCAGGATGTTTACGAGAGATTAAAAGATTCCTTTACTTTTGAAGAGCGCGGCCTGGTGCTGCTAAAAGGCAAAGGAGAGCTTTTAACCTACTGGTTGACTGGCAAAAAAGACACCGTGATAGAATCCGTTTCATGAGCGACCTTTTCGACCACGCCATGAACGAACGCATGAAAAACGAAGCCCCGCTAGCCGCGCGCATGCGTCCGCGCACGCTGGATGAATACATCGGCCAGGAGCACATCGTCGGCGAGGGTAAATTGCTGCGGCGCGCCATTGAAGCTGACCGGCTGTTCTCTTCCATCATCCTGTGGGGGCCACCAGGAACAGGCAAAACCACCCTGGCGACCTGCATCGCCAACCAGACCAAGAGCCATTTCGAAACGCTCTCGGCTGTCCTGGCAGGCAAAGCCGAACTGCGCGAAGTCATCGACCGGGCGCTGGAGCGCAACCGCCTACATAAAACTAAAACCATCCTGTTCGTCGATGAAGTCCACCGTTGGAACAAGGCCCAGCAGGACGCACTGCTGCCGCATGTCGAGAACGGCACCGTCATGCTGATTGGCGCGACCACCGAAAACCCGTTCTTCGAAGTCAACAAAGCCCTGGTTTCCCGTTCGCGTATCTTCCAATTACGGAACATGAACCAGGCCGAACTGGGCATACTCTTCGAGCGCGTTTTGAGCGACTCGCAGCGTGGATACGGCTCCCGCCGAATCGCCGTCGACCTGCAGGCCCGCGCCCATTTAATCGACATGGCCAACGGCGACGCGCGCAACCTGCTCAACGCCATCGAACTGGCAGTCGAATCGACCCCGCCCGATGCGGAGGGTATCATCCACATCACCCTGGATGTGGCCCAGGAGTCGATCCAGCGCCGGGCGGTGCTGTACGACAAGGATGGTGACGCCCATTACGACACAATTTCGGCTTTCATCAAATCGGTGCGCGGCTCCGACCCCGATGCAGCGCTGTACTGGCTGGCCAAGATGATTTATGCCGGCGAAGACCCACGCTTCATCGTCCGCCGCCTGATCATCCTGGCCGGGGAGGATATCGGCCTGGCCGACCCGATGGGCCTGGTGGTTGCCTCGGCGGCCGCCCAGGCCTTTGACTTCGTTGGCCTGCCGGAGGGGATTTATCCGCTGGTCGAGGCCACCCTCTACCTGGCGACTGCGCCCAAATCGAACAGCACCGGCGCCTACTTCAAGGCCATGCAGCGCATCGAGCAGGAGGGCGCGGGCAGCGTCCCCAAGCACCTGCAAGACAGCAACCGCGATGCCGTTACCGGTCAAGGTCAGGGCTATATCTATCCGCATGAAAAAGAAGGCCATTTCACGCCCCAACAATATCTGCCCAAACGCCTGCTCGGCACCTATTTCTACACGCCTTCCGCAGAAGGTTACGAAAGCCAGGTCAAAACCCGCCTGGAAATGTGGCGCGAGGCCCAGCGCAAAGCCCTGCAAATCGAGCGCAGCGAGAACGCGCCCGACCTGAGCGAAGAAGAAATCAAAAATCTCAAACGCAACATCAAATAAACCCAAACGGAGGCCCCCGTGAGCGATTCCTTCACCTTTGGCGGAGAAATAGTCTGGACCCCCACCCGTGAGCACGTTGAACGCGCCCACCTGACGGCCTTCATGCGCCCGCATGGCATTAGCGACTTCAACGAGCTGATGCGCCGCTCGACGACCGACATCGCCTGGTTCAGCGAGGCTGTTTTGCGCTATCTCGACATCCGCTTTTACCAGCCCTATACGCAGGTGGTCGATCTTTCGGACGGCATCCAGTTCCCTCGCTGGTGCGTGGATGGCAAGATGAACATCGTCCACAACTGCCTCGACAAGCGCCAGACTCCGGTTGAACGCAGCCGGATTGCCATCATCTGGGAAGGCGAGGAAGGCGCAACCCGCTCGCTGACCTATGCCGAACTTTATGAGCAGGTCAACAAGACCGCCAACGCCCTGCGCAGCCTCGGCCTGGGCAAAGGCGATGCCATCGGCATGTTCATGCCGATGACCCCCGAAATTGTTGTGGCGCTGTTGGCGATTGCCAAAATCGGTGGGGTGATTCTGCCGCTCTTTAGCGGATACGGCGCCGGGGCAGTCGCGTCCCGACTGGCCGATGCGGGCGCAAAAGCCCTGTTCGCTGCCGATGGCGCCCTGCGGCGCGGCAAAGCGGTCGAGATGAAATCCATCGTTGATGAAGCCCTGGCGCAAGTCCCAACCGTTAAGCACGTGATTGTGCTGAAACGCACCGGGCAGGAGGTCGCCATGCAGCCAAAACGGGATATGTGGTGGAGCGAACTGGTCGACCCGCAGCCGGACGAGGCGACGACCGAAGTGACCGACGCTGAAGATTTGTTGATGCTGATTTACACTTCCGGCACGACCGGCAAGCCCAAGGGCGCGGTGCATACCCATTGCGGATTTCCCGTCAAAGCGGCCCAGGATATGGCTTTTGGCACTGATGTCCACTCCTTCGACTTCGCTCAGGACAAGTCTGACACGATGTACTGGATGACCGATATGGGCTGGATGATGGGCCCCTGGCTGGTTTTTGGCACACTGCTGCTGGGCGCAACCATGCTGCTGTACGATGGCGCGCCAGATTTCCCGACTCCGGCCCGGCTGTGGCAGTTGAGCGAGCGACACAAGGTGACGCACCTGGGCGTTTCGCCGACCCTGATTCGGGCGCTGATCCCACACGGGGAGGCTCATTTCGAGGCCTGTGACCTTTCAGCCTTGCGTTTCTTCGCTTCGACCGGCGAACCCTGGAACCCCGAGCCGTGGAAATGGCTGTTCGAGCGTGTTGGCCATTCGCAGCGCCCGATTATCAACTATTCGGGCGGCACAGAAATCAGCGGCGGCATCGTGATGGGCAATCCGCTGCTGCCGCTCAAGCCATGCGCCTTCTCCGCGCCCTGTCCAGGTATGGCCGCCGAAGTGGTCGACGAGAACGGACAGCCGCTGCGCAACGCGATGGGCGAACTGGTGCTGAAAGCCCCCTGGATCGGCATGACGCGCGGTTTCTGGGGGGATAAACAGCGCTACCTGGACACGTACTGGAGCCGCTGGCCCGATACCTGGGTGCATGGCGACTTCGCCGCCATCGACTCTGACGGCTTGTGGTACATCCTGGGCCGCTCGGATGATACGCTCAAAATCGCCGGCAAACGCCTTGGTCCGGCGGAGGTCGAATCACTGGTAGTGGCGCACCCGGATGTCGTCGAGGCTGCTGCTATCGGCGTGCCGGACGATGTCAAAGGCATGGCGCTGGTGGTATTTGCTGTGCTGAAACCGGATGCGGAAACGGAGGGTGGAGCGGATTCGGAAACGGACAAGCGGACGGGGGAAGCAGCTTTGGAAAAAGTGCGCGCCGAATTGCGCCAGTCGATTGTGGCCGAAATGGGCAAACCGCTGGCCCCCAAGGCGATCCTGTTTGTTTCAGACCTGCCCAAGACGCGCAACGCCAAAGTCATGCGGCGCATGATCCGCGCGGCCTACCTGGGGCAAGACCCCGGCGACACCAGTTCGC
This sequence comes from Chloroflexota bacterium, assembly GCA_023459215.1. Classification (GTDB taxonomy): domain Bacteria; phylum Chloroflexota; class Anaerolineae; order Anaerolineales; family Villigracilaceae; genus UBA8950. The sequence goes on along the minus strand of JAEWVF010000003.1, from coordinate 11,736 downwards.
TGGTCAACCCGCAAGCCGTGGAAGAGATTGGCCGGGCGCATTAACTCTAACTCCAGCCAGTAGTATTCGCCGGCCAAAATGGCTATAATGGTTTTAGGCTTTGAAAACGCCGCAAGCCGGGCGACTCCCATCCTGACAACTTCACCAAAAAAGTCCCGCGGCGCGGGATTTTTTTATCGCCCTCCTGGCGGTTTGCATACAAACCGAGGAGGAATTTATGTTCACTTATCCCAAGAACCAGTATCCGTTGTTGGCGGTACTGGTCTTATTCGTTGTCATGCTGGCTTGCAGCATCCCAACCTCAGAGACCCCGCCGAATGACGCGGCAGCGCCCACGAGCGATTCCCAGCCAGCCGAGGTCGAATCCGCTGCCGAGCCGGCAGCCAGCCCGCAAACCGGATCAGATAGCCTGGCTATTGCCTCGTTAACACCGGATGCTGGCGCACTCGTCACCTGGTTCGACAAAAGCGAATTCGTGTACGTTCCCGCCGGGGATTTCATCATGGGCCGCGACCGGCCCGAAGGCGGCGACAACACACCCGCCCACACCGTCACCTTGAGCGGATTCTGGATCCACCAGGCCGAGGTAACCAACCAACAATATGCGGCCTGTGTCGCCGCCGGGGTTTGTTCGCCGCCCGCCAGTTATCCGCGCATTCCATACTGGTATGCCGACCCAGGCCGGGCCAACGCACCGGTCACTGGCGTGACCTGGGAACAAGCTGCCTCCTACTGCGACTGGATCGATGCCCGCCTGCCAAGCGAGGCCGAATGGGAAAAATCGGCCCACGGCCCGGCGGTGGTTGGGGATATCCAAAAAACCTTCCCCTGGGGCGACCAGGATCCAACCTGCGACCTGCTCAATTTCAACAATTGTCTTGAACCAGCCCAACCCGAACTGGCGCGCAGCTACCCGGCGGGCATCAGCCCCTTCAAGCTGTTGGATACGGCCGGGAACGCCTTCGAGTGGGTCCACGACTGGTACGATGATGATTACTATCCGGTTTCGCCGGCGGTTGACCCCAGCGGGCCGGAGAACGGCAGCCTGCGCGTTTATCGCGGCGGCGGATATGACAGCCCCGCTAAGGACGTTCGCCCGGATGAGCGTTTTGCGCTCGAACCGCAGAAACATGCCGCCAACCTCGGCTTCCGCTGCGTGCTGACCGGCCAGGCCCCGCCGCCGATGTGCGTATTGCCAGCGACCGACAATACAACCCCAGACACGCCGGATTGGGGCTTCGATGCCATCGCCTACTGTGAAGACCGCGGCAAAATACAACAAACCGGGGTGAACATCACCATCGACATGCCTGGGGATGATTTTGATGACTATACCTTTAACGTCACGGCGAATGGAACACCGCTTTCCTGCGGCCTGGTTCCCCCGGACCGCCTGGGTTGCTCGGGCAGCCCGTTAGCCCAAAACACGAATGTTGAAATCGAAACCTGTCGTGAGTTTACGGGTCCCCCCAGCATGCCCCCGGAACCGACCTGTCCCGAAGGCTATTTCTATAATCCCGATGATGGGACTTGTTCGCATACCCTGCCCATGTTCGAAAGCGACCGCAGTTGCCCGCCCGGTTACGTTTTCTCCGACCTGGGCTGTGTGCCGCTGGCCGACAACCCGTCAGATTGCCAGCCAGGGCTGCTGTACTGGCCAGCCTATGGCATCTGCTGGCCAATCACCCGCTGTATACTGCCCTTCGCCAGGGAGGCAAGTGAGTGCCCACATGAGTGTTGGGACGGCATGAGTTACGATCCAGACCAGGATTGCTGTCTTGCGGGCAGCCCGCTACCCTTCTGCCCAAGCGGATTTACTTACGTGGGCGGCTCCTACTGCCGTCCGCAGGGGTCTGTTAGCTCAGAATGCAAAAGCGCCAATGTATACATTCCCGCCTGCCCGACCCCAACGCCGCCTCCGCCCCCTGATGAATGTTTTTGCTGCCAGTTTACCAGCCGCACTGAATGCAATTCACATGCCAACGATAGCTGCTGGTGGGTAGTCTTGGGCAGTACGGCCTACTGTGCAGGCCCGTGACAAAACATCTCACGACAAGCCAAAATCATCCCTGGGCGGCATCCATTCATCGATATTGCGCAAAATGCGCGGCACAAGCGCATACCGGCTGACCGAAACCCCTGGAATGGAGGGCAAAGTCTTGCGCAGGAATTCGCGCATCTCGTCGTTGTCCTTGAAGCGCGCCTCAATTGAAATCTCCTGTGAGCCTTGGCCAAAGGCAACATAGGTGATTTCAGGCATCGAGAACAGGCGTTGGACAATCTCCTCTTCAAGGGCCGGGTCTGCCTCCAATAAAATATCGGCAGCGGTGACATAGCCGAACGCCAAAGGGTTGATAATCGCAGTCAAACGAATGATGCCATCTTCCACCAGACGGTCGATGCGCTTGCGGATGGTGCGTTCGTTGGCGCCTGTCAGCCGGGAAATCTCCGATGCGGCGACGCGCGCGTCTGCGTGCAAGGCTTGCACAATCTGGTAATCGAGTTCATCGAGTTGGGTGCGTCGATTTGCCATGGTTTAATTCCGTTTCAGAACAATAATCTTCCGATAGCATCAAAATATGCGGACCATTATAGCACCGACAATCGGCGGCGCTAAAAATCCACCCCACAGGCCGGGAAAATCGCGGTAAACTTTGCCATCATGCCCTGAGGAGAAAATCATGAAATTCCACTTTGACACTGCTGAAATCTATGTTCCAGACGGACTCCCGGCAGAGCAGGCCCTGGCGCGCACCACCCATCTGTGCCTGGCCGCCCACCAGGACGATATCGAAATCATGGCCGCCGAACCAATCCTGACCTGCTTCCAACAGGAAAAACTCTGGTTTACGGGCGTGGTCGTTACAGATGGGCGCGGTTCGCCTCGCGACGATTTGTACAAAGATTACACAGACGAGGAGATGCGGCGCGTCCGCTTCAAAGAACAGTTCAAAGCCGCCTTTGTCGGCGAATATGCGGCCCAGGTAATGCTTGATTATCCAAGCAAAAGTATCAAAGATGGCAAGGACGAACGCAGCTTGGAAGATATGCTGGCCTTACTCAAAGCCGCCCGCCCACAGTTCGTTTACACCCACAACCTGGCCGATAAACATGATACCCATGTTGGCGTGGCACTCAAAGTGATTGCCGCCATTCGCCGCCTGCCCAAGAACGAGCGCCCTGAAAAGCTATACGGCTGCGAAGTCTGGCGCAACCTGGATTGGATGGTGGATAGTGAAAAAGTTAATTTTGATGTCACCAAGCGCGAAAACCTGCAAGCTGCCCTGTTAGGGGTTTTCGATTCTCAAATCTGCGGCGGCAAACGCTACGATCTGGCCTCAATGGGCCGGCGCAAAGCCAATGCCACCTATTCCGAATCACATGGTGTCGATCAAACCCTCGGCCTGTCCTATGGCATGAACCTGACCCCGCTCATCCAGGATGACAAGCTCGACCCGAAAACATTCATCCTGGCACAGATCCAAAAATTCGCCGATGATGTTGCCGCGCGCGTCAACAAAATGTCGTAAGCACAAACCCTGAGCATCCGGCAAAGGCGAAGGCAAATCCTGCTTTCGCCTTTATTTTTTTATCAGTCTGCTGTATGCTTAAGCCCATGAAACCTTATATTTCCATCATCACCCTGGGTGTGGCCGACCTGCAAAAATCGATTGACTTCTACAAGTCCGGCCTCGGCCTGCCGACCAACTATCAACCCGGCGAGGGGATTGCCTTCTTCCAGCTTCGGGGAACCTGGCTGGCGCTCTACCCATCCGATGCGCTGGCGGAAGATGCAGCCCTGCCCGCGGCCCGCTCCCACTTTGGCGGCATCACCCTGGCCCACAATGTCGCCAGCAAAGAAGAGGCCGACCGGGTAATTTCGCAAGCCCTCGCCGCCGGAGCCACCCTGCTCAAACCCGCGGCGGATACGTTCTGGGGCGGATACAGCGGCTATTTCGCCGATCCAGACGGCCATCCCTGGGAAGTAGCCTGGAATCCATACTTTCCGCTGGAAGATTTGGCGTAGCCCAGGGGTTGTCAGATGAGCGATTCTTCTTTCCCCTGCCCGGCTTGCGGTGCACCGGTAATTCCCGAAGCGGGCCAGGAAGTAATGGCCTGCCCTTATTGCGATACAACCCTGACCATTCCACCCAAGCTCCGGAGAAAAAAGAGTGAAAGCGCCGCCGCCAGGACAGATGCTGCCGCCCCCAAGCCCAAAGACCCCTTCAGCGCGGCTGCCAGCGTCCGGCTGGATGAAAAATCAACCGAACGCAGCAAACGCGAAAGCGAACTCCTGACCGGTGCGTTGCGCAGCGCCCAACCCATCGCCAGGGGCGCAGCTCGATTGTACAATTTTTGGGTACTCGCCAAGTATTTTTTGCCCGGCATCCTGATTTTCCTGGCTATCACCTGCTCCCTGGCCTGCATCGCCAGTATCGTGCTGGGCCTTATCCTGGGACAAAAACTGGGATGAGTTGCTGCCCACAAACATCGGGTAAAATCAAGCGCGGCTTGGCAATCACTTCATAAGAACAGGCATATCTCGCATGGAAATCCTTGGTATCGGTATCCCCGAACTGCTTTTTATTGTTTTACTCATTCTGGTTTTGTTTGGGCCAAAAGATATGGTTGCGACCGGCAAAACCCTGGGACGCTGGCTCAACCAGCTTGTCCGCTCACCCACTTATAAACTACTCACCAAGACTGGGGACGAACTGCGCAACCTGCCACGCAATTTGATGCGCGAAAGCAACCTGGAAGAATATACAAAAGAGATGCAGCAGCTCAGCCGGGAGATGAGAGACCAATCGCAACAAATCGGCAGTTCGCTGGCGCGTTCGTTCGATGAGAAGCAGGTTTTCGCGCAGACAGCCAGCGAAAAAGATGAGACCCAAACTGCTCCAGAAAACCCGCAAAAAGCGCAAAACGACAACACCATCGCACCGCCCCGAGGCTGAACGCGAAATCATCCATGAAAAAACTTTTCAATTTCTTCACCGAAGTTCCCGAAGAACGCCCTGCCCTGGACGCCTTTAATGATGCGGTCAATAACCCGGAAGAAATTCTGGAGCATCTCAATGAAGTTCGCAAACACCTCGGTCGGGCGTTGCTGGCGCTGATAATTGCGGTCTTGTTTTCGTTCTACTTTACCGAGCCATTGGTGGCCTACTTGGCCATTCCGGTTGGCGGTCTGGACAACCTGCAAACCATCGAAGTGACCGAATCAATCAGCGTTTTCATGCGTGTGGCCCTGCTAACCGGGATTGCCCTGGCCAGCCCGTACATCGCCTTCGAGATTTGGCTATACGCTGCGCCAGGCTTGATGCCAAAATCCCGCCTGATCGGGCTGCTTGCGATCCCGGCTGCCCTGATTTTCTTTGTTGGCGGGGCAGCCTTCGCGTTTTATATGATGATGCCAACCGCGCTACCCATCCTGCGCGATTTTCTGGGGATTCAAGCGCGCTGGCGACCCGAATCCTATTTCACCTTCGTCACCGGGTTGATGTTCTGGATTGGGGTTGCCTTTCAATTCCCACTGGTAATCTTCGCGTTATCGGGGATGGGCCTGGTAAAACCCCAAATGTTATTGCAGTACTGGCGCATCGCCCTGATTCTAATTGCGGTTCTATCAGCCTCGATCACCCCCACAGTTGATCCCGTTAACATGGCGCTGGTTATGCTGCCGATGACGGCGCTTTACTTTTTGAGCATCTTTTTCAGTTGGCTGGCCAACCTCGGCAGGAAAACAGAATAAGAAGTTGCACTTCCGATGAAAACGGGGCTGTCGGTTATCAACTGACAGCCCCGCATTTTATTTTTGTGCCTGCTCGAGCGCCTGGCCCGCCTGCAAAACAACCTGCTCACTCAAGGCCGGTCCCACCAACTGAAGGCCTATCGGCAGCCCTTCGCCAGAGAAACCAAACGGGACAGTCAGGGCGGGTAAACCCGTCAGGTTAAATGGAGCCGTAAAACGGGTAAGCCGGGGGGCATAGGCCGCAGAATCAAGCCCATCAATCGGGGCAGCCACGCTGGCCGTGGTCGGCAGCAGTAAAACATCGAACTGGTCGAAGAACAAGGCAAAATAGCGCTTCAGTTCACTCTGGACGCGGCGAGCCAGAACATAATCGCTGGATGAGATGGCACGGCCGCGCTCCAGGCGCTCGCGAACATCCGGGCCAAACCAATCCGGATGTTCGGCCAGGCGTTCACGATGGAAAGCGGCCGCATCGGCAATAACCATCGTACCGTTGGCTTGGGCAGCTTCGCGCAAACGTGGGATTTCCACCTCGACGATCTCGGCCCCGAGTCTGGCAAAAGCCTCGGCAGCCTGACCCAGCGCACTCAAGATTTCAGGATCGGATTCGGCGATGTAGTCACCCACCGCCAGGGCCACCCGAAAATCGGAAATATCCTTTTGGGGCTGGAAAGCCGGAGGCACCAGGACACAGTTCGGGTCCTGCGGGTCATAGCCAGCAATCACCGAGTAAAGCAGGGCTGCATCGGCAACGGTGCGCGCAAGCGGCCCAACATGGTCAAGATTCCAGGATAAGGGCAACACGCCGCGCGTGCTGACTCGCCCAAAGGTAGGCTTAAAACCTACCACGCCGCACAAAGCCGCCGGAGTGCGGATCGATCCACCGGTATCCGTCCCAAGCGCACCGAAAGCCATGCCGCTGGCAACCGCAACAGCGCTGCCGCTTGACGAGCCGCCAGAGATGCGCTCGGGGTTGTGCGGATTGCGAACCGGACCAGTATGGAGATTGATTCCGGTAAGGCCCAGAGCAACTTCGTGGGTATTGGCTTTTCCCAATAACTTCGCGCCCGCGTACCTGAGCCGATCAACCACAAAGGCATCCCGCAAAGCCGGTTCCTGGCCGAAGAATTTGGGTGAACCACCCCGGGTGGGCCATCCGGCAACATCGATCAAATCCTTGACTACAATCGGGATGCCACCCAGCTCCCCCGATGGGGGGCCAGCCAAATCGTCAACGCTGATGGTGTCTGCTATCAGCGCATTCAACACGAGATTCTTCGCTTCGATTTCGACCCGACAGGCAGCGGCTAATTGCTCCGCGCTAACCTGTCCGCGGCGCATTAAATCAAGCGATTCGATAATCGTCAGATTCTGGTAATCCATATCCACCCGTTTACTGCAATTTGGTATCTTGCCCGGCAGCGGCCAGTGCCTGGCGGATTTCGTTCTCATGGTCGGCCAGGCTGCCTAAAACGCCATTAACAAAGCGCGGGGCGCTATCCGAGCCAAACTCTTTGGCCAATTCAACCGCTTCATTGATGGCAACTTTTAACGGCGTTTGGCGCGAAACTGCAAACTCCCAGGCAGCCATGCGCAAAATGTTGCGGTCAATCGAGGCAATCTGGTCAAAAGGCCACTCGGGCGCATAGCGCTCAATGGTGTGATCCAGCTTCGCGGTCAAAACAGAAACGCCCGCCACAATCTGGCGGGCAAACTCAACCAGGTCCTCATCCAACGGAACCCGGCCTTCGATGCGTTCATCTTCCAAGCGCTGCTGAAAAACAACGCCTGGAAGATGTGCAACCATATCCACTTCGTAAAGTACTTGCAGGGCAAAGGCTCTGGCCCTGGTGCGGGGTTTCATGTACGGTTATGCCTCTTTGGGGTAATCAATATCTTCAATATGGATGTTGACATGGCCAATGTCCATGCCAATCATTTCTTCGATGGAACGCGCCACCTGATGCTGAACATTGCGGCTGACTTCGCGGACATTTACATCCGGGTTCAAGACCAGGAACAAATCCAGGTAAACCAGGTTGTCTTCCACCTTCAGTTCGACGCCTTCGTTGGCCCCGCGCTTGAAAAGGCGCTCGAAGCGGTCTGGCGGCGGCGCCAGGCGGCTGACGCCCGGCACACTCAGGGCGGCCATTTTGGTAATCGTCACCAAGACTTCAGGCGAAAGGGTGGTTTTGCCAGATGGTTTGTAATCGCTCATGGGAATCTCCTCAGGCTACATCATTGCCATGCCGCCATCCACTGCAAGAACCTGGCCGGTGATAAACGCAGCCTGGTCGGAAGCGAGGAAGGCAACAGCATAAGCTATTTCTTCGGGCTGGGCTTTGCGTCCCAGCGGGACAAATTTCAGGGCCGCTTCGAGCACTTCGGGCGGCATCGCATCCAGGATTTCGGTGTCGACAAAACCGGGCGCAACCGCGTTGACCGTCAGGTTGCGGGCGGCGACTTCGCGAGCCAGGGCCTTGGTAAAGCCAATCTGGCCAGCCTTTGAAGCAGAGTAGTTGGTCTGGCCGCCATTACCCATCTGACCGGAAACCGAGGATATGTTGATGACGCGGCCATAGCGTTTACGCATCATGTGACGAACAGCCGCTTTTGAACAATTAAAGGTGCTTTTCAGGTTGGTATCAATGACCGCATCCCAATCAGATTCGGACATCATCATAATCAGTGTATCGCGTGTGATGCCGGCATTGTTTACCAAAATGTGCAAATCGCCAAAGGTATCGATGGCAAACTTGACCAGGGCTGCCGCCTGGTCGAAAAGCGAAACATCTGCCTGGAAGGCCGCAGCGCGGCCACCTGCAGCCTGAATCTGCTTGACAACCTCTTCCGCCGCATCCGGCGATTTATGATAATTAACCACCACTGCTGCGCCACGTTTTGCCAATTCCAAGGCAATGGCGCGACCGATACCCCGCGAACCGCCGGTAACAAGCGCCACGCGATTTTCCAACGCTAAAAATTCGGGCATGATTTGCTCCTTGTCGAGAATTATACCGTTATTAACCCGGATTCGGGCCGGTTGTTGCGGTCTTTAGCGTTTTCCTAAAAACCAGCCCAGCAAACCGCCAGTCAAAGCCGAGCCGCCCAGGATGTATAAAATGACATCCTGCCAGAAACGGATCGGATAGAGGCGAATCAGGGTGTCCGAAAAGGCGAACAGCCAGGAATCGCCCTCGAAGAAAATGGCGTGGAATGCCGAGAAGAACTGCCAGAACGATACCGCAGCCAGCGCGCCAAGCGTCAGCAAGAGGACGAGCAAAATCCATCCGCCGCGCGAAATGCCCAGGCGGAACGAATCCACCCAGCCACGCCGCCAGGCGAACAAACCCAACGCCACCAACAACACCAAGGACAGGCGAAAAACCGTCAGAGTATGGCCGACAACGATTTTGACATCCAGCATGTGGCTGACTTCACGCTCGGTAAAGACCGGAGCGCCATCGTCGAAACGCAAATCGCCCAGATATTCCGGGCCGGCCTCATTGATCAGGTATTCGATGCCATAAGTTGCCCATTTTACCCGTTCTTCATAGGTAAAACCGTAAGTATCCTCAGGAAAACCCGGCATACGATATTCCAAAGCCGGGAAAGCGGGAATGAGCAACAAGCGCACAAAAAAGAGCGGGACAACCACAACTGTCAAAACCGAAGCCAGGCCTGAAAGGAAGGATTTCATTGCAAACTCTCCGCTCCGCCGCCGAGGATAAAGCGCAGAATCATATCGTTGGTAATCGATTCGACCGGGGCCAGGTCGTCGGTGTAAACCCGTCCGCCGGATGGGTTTTCGCGCAGGTTGGATAAGGTAACTGCCGTGGCAGTGACAAGCGTCGGGTGCGAAGCCGCATCCGCGCGGAGCTGGTTATAGTTGGCGAAAAGGTTATCGAGGCTGGTTTCAGCCTTGGTAGCGTACAAAATCGAATTAAACGTATAAGGGATATCCATCACATAGATCGAGGGGAAATGCTCGCCGATGGTGGCCGCCAAATCGTTGATCAAGCGCCGGTCGTCGGCAGTGCGGCCGATATTAATCGCCAAAACGCCATCCGGGGCGAGGCGCTCATGCACGATGCCAAAAAACTCGCGCGTGGTCAGGTTCGGGGGGATGTAAGGCGGGCGGTAGGCATCGACGATAATCAGGCTATACTGGTGCGGGGAATGCTCCAGGCCCCAGCGGCCATCGGCGATAAAAACGTTCAGGTTGGGCATGGTCATCTCGAAGTAATCGCGCCCAACCTGGACAATTTTCGGGTCAATCTCGTAGCCATCGATTGGAACAGGCCCAAAAATGGCGGTTGCCTGACGGGCAGAGGTGCCGGCAGCCAAGCCGACCACGGCAATGCGCTCAACCTGCTCAAGGCGATGAGGAGCTGCATTAAAAAACGGGCCAACCAGGAATTGTTCCCAGGGGCCGCCATAGAACAATTCGGTCGGGTGATATTCCGAATGAACTCCCTGGCCATCATTCAGACGCAGATAACGGCTCTGACCAACCTCAAGTACCTCGATATAGTTATAAGCCGACTCGGCTTCGTACACCTGCCCGGGGGTATCCTTGCCATGAAAATCGCCAAAAACGAACATGACAACAAAAAACACCAGGGCCGCAGCAAACAACAAGGCGTTCCGCGCAGCGCCAGAGCGGAACAGGCCAAGCACACCCAAGGCAAGCATAAGCAAGCCAAACACCAAAATACTGCGCGCCGCCCCAACCAGGTCAAAGAGCAGCAAGGTTGGCAGGAAAGCGCCCAAGACCGAACCAAAAGTCGAGAAGGCTGAGACATTGCCAGCCACATTGCCCGCCCGCCCGGGATCTTCAAGGAGAAGGCGCAGGGCAAAAGGCGAGGTCATCGCCAACAAGGTGATCGGGACACTGAACAAGATCAGGGTGGCCAGGAAAGCCGCTGCCATCGCCCCGAAATTGAGCGCATCGGAAGCCAGACTGGCATAACGCAGCATCGGCTGGGCCACGAGCGGGACAATGCTCAAGGTCAGCCCGCCCCAGGAGATGGCGCTGAAAAACGTTTTCGGATACGGTGAACGGTCCGCCAGGCGGCCGCCCAGGGCGTACCCTATCGCAAAATAAACCAGAATCAACCCAATGATTACCGCCCAAACCAGGGTAATACTACTAAAACGCATTTGCAGCAAACGCGAGGCGCCAAACTCAGCCGCCAGGGCGCTCATGCCGGAAAGAAAGACTGTGGAGTAGATGAGTTTTCGCATGGGCTGTATTTTACTTTACTCCTTGACGAAAGTGCGCCCCACGGCTAAAATTCAGTCGTTGAACTCAACGCCTCCGCGGGGAGGCGTGTTTTTTGCCCGGAGGCAGTAATGGCTGGACTGGAACAAGAAGCGCTGAACGATGAAAATCCGCAGATTGTGAATCTGTCGCAAAGCAGCGTCGAGAAAATCGAGGCGGAGTTGGTTCGTGCCAGCCAATCCAGCATCAGCGCAATCCAGGCCAACGAAGTCGACATGAGTCTTGCAGCCATCGCGGCGGTCGAAACCCAGAAGTTTGAAGGCAATCGGCTGGTCATCGGCGCGGTGAGCGCCCACGATGCAGCGCTGAACACCTCGGTGGTGGGCATGCTGCAATCCAATCAAATGAGATTCGAGGGCAAGGCACTGGTAGTGATTGCCAGTTCAGTAGAAGCCCAGGAAGCCCCTATGGGCATCACCGTAGCCCAGCAAGTCAGCGCGGGCAACATCCGCGCCGGGTTGGTCATCGGTCGTGAAATCAACGGCGATATCCAAACCCTGATCGACGCCCGCACCGCTTTACTTTCCGGTATCGTCGGCGGGATAGTTGCTGGCCTGATCCTGCTGGCTTGGAAACTGTTGTTCGGACGCACAAAATAGTCAATACCGGCGCAGCCTGCGCCGAGTAAATTCAATCGGGCGAAGGTAACCCTGCAAAAGACAGGGTGAGAGGCGCCCAAGGAGCAAAAAGATGGAAA
>JAEWVF010000002.1 GCA_023459215.1 Chloroflexota bacterium | reverse complement strand
CCAAAGCAGAAATCCGTAGCCGTTTGAACCAGGGTTTTGCTCGCTTGCGAAAACGTTCCGATATCTTGCTTGGCTTTTTTCAGCATGCCGGGCTCGAACTTAATCAACTTTGGTAAATGTCAATAGTTACAGCAAAATTGACTACACCGTCAGGACTGCTTCACTTCAAGGTGTTTGGCGATAATTTCGGTCAGGCGCATCGGGCTGACCGGTTTGGTCAGGACAAGCTCCCCTTGAGCCTGTAAGGTTTTGGCCATGAACAAGTCTGCGGTAACGATGACAATCAAAATACCGGCATCCGGGTAAAGGGTCCGCAAATCTGCAATCACCCGATCGCCGGTGGTGAACGGCAAGTGGAAATCCAGAATGACTACGGACGGCTTCTGCGAGGAAATAATGACCGGGTACAGATTCCCATCGATATCCAGCGCAGTTTCAAAGCCAGCCCGCTCCAGGGTTTTTACAAAAATCGCGCCCAAACTGGGATCATCTTCGATCACGAGAGCGAAAGATTGTTTCATGAGAAAGTATCTCCTCTAGGTTGAACGAGCGGCAAGATGACAGTGAAAGTGCTGCCCTGCCCGGCTTCGCTTTGAAGCATGATTTCTCCGTTCATCAAATCGGCCAATTGCTTGACGATAGATAGTCCCAAGCCAGAGCCGCGGTTATCACGGGTAATGCTATTATCCACCTGACGAAACGGTTCAAAGATGTATTGCTGGGCATCCGAGGCAATGCCAACACCGGTATCCTGGACTTGCATAGCCCAGTGCGCAGAATCGGGTTGGAAAATTTTCACGCTGACGCTGCCGGTGCGGGTGAATTTGATGGCGTTCCCGGTCAGGTTGATCAGGATTTGTTGCAAGCGCTTTTCGTCACCGTAAATGGTTTCGGGCAGCGGTGGGAAAGCCTCTACGGTCAATTCCAGCCCTTTGTTGAGCGCCAGCACCGACATGCGCGCGTGGAGTTGTTTCAGCAGGTCGCCGGGCTTGAAAAAGCCCTGGTTGAGCGTCAGACTCTTGGCCGCAATCTGGGCCTCGTCGAGCAAGTCGTTGACCAACGAAGTCAGATAATTGGCGCTGTGCGAAATATTCCCAACGACTTCCTTCTGCTCTTCCGTAATCGCTCCATAAACATCATCGCGCAAGAGTTCGGAATAGCCCAGGATGCTGCCCAGGGGAGTGCGCAGTTCGTGGCTGACCCGCGACAATAGCTGGCCTTTAATCGTGCTGGCTTCCAGCGCCTGGTCACGGGCAAGGGAAAGGGCTTCCTGGGCCTGCTTGATATCAGTAATATCGCGGGCTACCGCCTGGAAACCAACAATCTCATCCCCTTCCCAAATAATTTGCACGTTCTGCCCCAGCCAAATCTCGCGGCCATCCATCGTTGTGGCCGGGAATTCATAATAGGTCGAAGGCGTTTTGGCAAGGAATTGGCGGTAATAAAACCGTTTGAGCGCAGAGCGCCACTCAGGCGAGGCAACTTCCGTAAAATGCAAGCCCACCAGTTCAGATTCGTCCTTGCAGCCCATGATGCGCAAACTCGTTGGGTTGACGTAAATCAATTTTCCTTCGGTATCCGCTCGGTAGATGAGATCGCTGGCATTTTCGACAATCTGGCGGAAACGCGACTCGCTCTCCTGCAAACGGGACTCGGCATAAGCGCGTTCGATCAGGTGCCCAAACGCGCTGCCCAACAGGGAGAGCAATTCCGCCTCGTAAGGCCGGGCGTAACGATAGGAAATGAAATTGTCCGCAACAATATAGCCAATCGAGTGCTCCCCATTCCACAGGGCTGCCGCAGATTTCCAGCCGCGGCCAACCTCCACGCCGTTATCGAAAATTGGAGCATCTTCCCAAATCTTGGCGCGGTTGTAATTCCTTTCTATTTCCGCCGACCAGTGATCCCTGGAAATCTCTTCGGTATAGCCGCGCTCATCGCGAATATTACCCTGCGTGTCAACGCCATAGGTGCCGCGCAGCATGCGAGCAACCGGATCGAGGATGAACAAACCGACGCGGTCCAACCCAAGCCGTTTTTGCGAGAGCGAAATCATCTGAACGTATAAATCTTCAAGGGAATGGGTCTCGTTTAACTCGAGGTTGATTTCCTGCAAGGCCTTGATGTCCTGCACAAAAGCCACGTTTTGGGCTTCAGCCTGCATACGCTCGACGATTTCCTGGGCCATCAGCTCGTTTTGCTGGTGCAATTGTTCCTGCAACTCTTTGCGCGCAGTAATATCTTCCTTGATGGCCACATAATTGGTAATTTCGCCCAAATGATTTTGGACGGGCGCGATGGTGGCCGACTCCCAAAAGAGCGAACCATCCTTGCGACGGTTGCGGAGTTCGCCCTGCCACACCTGCCCGGAACTGATCGTCTTCCACAACCTTTCATAGAATGCCCGGCTGTGAGCGCCGGACTTCAAAATGCGCGGATTCTGGCCAATCACCTCAGGTGGGGTATAGCCCGTCAATTCGCCAAACTTGGGATTAACGTACTCGATGCGACCCATTTTGTCAGTAATGACAATGGTATTGCCGCTCTGCTCGATGGCCAGGAAATGCTTGCGAAGCTCGTTGCTGGAGCGGATGGCCTCATCGCGCGCCTTGGCCAAATCCTGGGTGCGTTCGGTCACGCGCTGGTCGAGCAGGTCGCGCTCCTCCTGCAACAAATTACGCGACTGGGTTTCCATCTGCCAGGCGCGATTCAGGCTCTCCATCAGGATGGTGACCGCCGAGATGAGCGCACCGGCGCTGGCCGAAAAAGCCAGCAGGCTGGTCAAAGCCCGCTGGACGGTACCCGGCACGGGAATCCCCTCGTGGGCATTGACCGGCAGATAACTTCCGCGCCCGATCTCGATCCCAAAAACAGCCAGGGTAACAACGGTGACCGCAAAAGTTGCCAGGGCGCCATTGCGGCCCAACAACAGATTGGCCGAAATCACCAGGGCCATATAAAACGTGAAGCTGGCCACCGAATAGCCAAAATTGTAAACTTCGATGGTTGCCAGAAGATACAGAAGCACCTGGAAGGTGATGGTGCGCAACTGGAAATTAAGGTTGCGGAGCAAGCCCAAGGTCCAAATCAAAATCACGATAATGGCAAACGGCAGTCCGGCTTCGAGCTTGGAAAAAGAAGGGGCAACCAACAGCGCCAGCGTCCCGATCAAGGCCGCAACCCGCAGAATCAGGGTGAAGGATCGTTCCCGCGCCTGATGCCAGGCCGGGTTGATGTTCGGCGGCGCAACCAGGTCCGTTTTCAGGGGCGTCAGGATAAAGCCAAGGAATCCGCCAATCACGGGGATCGCCTGCACCCGCGCCTGGAAATTGCCTCCTCCGTAAGAGACCGGAGCCGCAGCGGAAACCTTCGCGGTAAATTTTGGAGCCGGGGCGCTGGCGGCATCCACCTCGCGCAGGGAAATCATCCGCCCCAGGAGAACATTCTGGCGGTTATGCAGCGCCACGATGCGAACTTCATAATGGCGCAAGCCTTCGCCAGCGCCAAAAGCAATTTGTTCGATGCCCTCCTGGGCGTCACGGAAAAGGGTAATCAACTCAGGCCAGGGCGCAAGCACTTCTTCAATCGACCGGCCCATGGACTGCCCGGCAGGGATGCCGATCATGCGCCCGGCAGCAGGATTAATATCGACAATGCGCCCAAGCGTATTGATCACAATCATGCCTTCGGGCATATTGTCGACCAAAATATCGCGCGCAATCGGCGAAATGTTGCCCAATTGGTAGCCAAATAAACCGAAAACCATCGCCACCACGGTGACAGTAAAGGCGAAGGGTGTCAAATCCAGGTGCGCGATCGGGCTTAAACCAGAGACATACAGGAAATTGCCAATCCAGGGCGCAGAAAGCCCCAGCACAATCATCGCCACCTGACCGCGATACAACCCCTGCGCCCGGCGCAGTGCCCGCCCGGCAATAAACGTGCCGGCAAAAACCAACACATATGAGTAAACCCAATAAACCCAAAACGCAGGCCCATAGCTAAAGGTTAACGCCGAAAAAGAACCAACCCGCTTGATCTCGAAAGTTTTCCAGACCAGGCCGTGCCGTTCTGTGGTCAGCGCCAGAAAAACAGTAACGATGGGAACAATCGCCAACAGAACCGCATTGCGAACAGAAAGCTCCTTGCCGGGATTGGCATAGTAATAAGCAAAAATAACCCACAGCATCGGCACCGTGGCAATGCCGATATATTGCAGTTTCCCCCAAAAAAGTTTGGTTGCCAGGTCGGCGCCGGCAATCTCAAGCGCATATCCCAATGACCATTCGATGATGGCCAGGGCCAACAGGCTAAGCGCCAGCGCCACCCGCGCACTGCGGCGCTGCCAGGAATAGAAAAAGGCCCAACCTGAAATGATTGCGGCCAGCACCAGCGGAACGATGTAAGGCGAATATTCGAAAGAGGTCATCTGAATTCCCGACCCGATGCAACAAATACTACAAATCGCCACACAAAACTATTGTACAGTAAAAAAATACAAAGGGATAGCGGGTGAGCGAGCCGCTATCCCTTTGGAATGAGCCGGGGTCCCTCAATTCATCATTCGCTGAGAATTGTCACCGGCGATATAGTCCATGATCTGCCTTGTTACACTTTCTTACTGACGGGCCAGTTGAGCAGGCTCTTTGGGA
This sequence comes from Chloroflexota bacterium, assembly GCA_023459215.1. GTDB lineage: Bacteria > Chloroflexota > Anaerolineae > Anaerolineales > Villigracilaceae > UBA8950. Next base: position 45,056 of record JAEWVF010000002.1, on the reverse strand, counting down.
AGGGCTGATTCACTGGCAAATAATCCAAAATCATATCCTTGGGGATAATCGAGCTAAATCCGGCTTCGCGAGCGCGCTGCTGGTCAGCCGATGAAACATCGATATCAACACCCAAAATCAACAAATCCGGGATAATCTCCAGCAATGCGCTGGCCGTTTCGAAACCGTCCATACCGGGCATGTCAATATCAACAATCACAACATCCGGCCTTGTCTTTGAACAAACCTGTAAAGCGCCCGCGCCGTCGGGGACAGCATCAATAATCTCAACACCCGGCAGCGTGGAAAAAGAGAGCCGCAAGGCCTTGCGCCACTGTAAACTATCGTCAACGATTAATATGCGCACTTTTTTTGATTCCAAAAGAGCCTCGCCGAAAAACCCGGAGCCACATATCCTATAATTTGCCATATCATTTGCTTCAATACTGATTATATGACCGGCGCGCCGGCAGACAAGTTGCCGCTTGGTATCGCCCTCTACGGCCAAATGGCTATAGCCACCCCCACAATTTATGAAGAATGCCCGGCAAAACGCCGGGCATTCCGTTTATTTTTCGATCAATCCGTGCCGCAAGGCAGAGGCAACCGCCTCCGTCCGGCTTTGGACATTCAGTTTGGACAAAATATTGCTGATGTACTGCTTCACCGTCGACGGCTGCAAATCAAGGGTCGCAGCAATTTGCTTGTTGGTCAATCCGCGAACCAGTAATTGCAAAACATCCTTTTCGCGCTCGCTTAATTCGGATTTAACCGGAGCCGCCGCCCCGGACTCCGTTCCACCGACCAGACGCAGCATAACCTCCGAGGCTTTCGGGTCCAGGATCGTCCGCCCGCGATAGGTTTGGCGGATTGCATCGGCAAGCTCATCCACGCTGATGTTTTTGTACAGGAAACCGCGCGCGCCAGCCCGCAGCGCCGATTCGATCAGCGCCTCTTCGCCAAAGGAGGTCAGGGCAATGATGGCAGCCTCCGGGTGTCTTTGCCGAATCATGCGGGTAATCTCAGCGCCGTTGATATCGGGCAAGACCATATCCATCAGCACCACATCCGGTAATTGTTTCATGAAAATATCGAGCGCATCCTGGGCATTGCCCGCCTCGCCAACCAGGAGCATGTCTTCAAAACCGGAAACGAACAAAGCCAGCCCCTTGCGAACCATCAGGTGATCGTCCACGATCATCACTTTAATCGGCGGTTGTGTCATTCCATCATCTCCGTTACATCCTGCCATGAACAAGTAATCCGCGTCCCCTTGCCAACCTGGCTGACAATTTCCAGTTTTGCGCCGACATCGGTGGCCCTTTCGCGCATAATCGCCAGGCCCATTTTGGTGCCCTTGACGGTATCAACGCCCAGCCCAATCCCATCATCCTCCACCTGGAGATAAAGCGAATTGGCCGAACTGACAATCCTGAGTTTGACATTTTTGCTGCGCGAGTGCTTGACGATATTGTTGAGCGCCTCCTGGGCGATACGATAGAAAGCAATTTTGACATCCACTGGCGGGGATTGTGTGCCGCTCACATCGACACGGATCGAAGCCTCCGTCCGGGCGCTGGCCGCATCGGCCAGGTGGGAAATCAGCGCCGGCAAATCCGCTTTGAGCAAACTCTCCGGGCGCAGTTCCAGCAACAAGATACGCATCTCGCCCAAAGCGCTGCGGACCAGGCCGTCAAAATGGGCCACGCGTTCCCACAACGTTTCGGGCGCAAGCGTATCCTTTTGACGCAAAAGCATTTCAGAGGTCAGGCGCGCAGAAAACAAGGTTTGGCTAACGGCATCGTGCAAATCACGGGCCAGGCGTTGGCGCTCGTCAATTGCAATGCGCTTGTTCTCCTCATCCTGCAAGCGCTTCAACTCGCTGACATCGCGCAAAACAATCAGTTTTGCAACCAGGGCATGTTCCTCGACGAAAATATTCGTGACCATGACATCGTAAAAATGAGGCACAGCCTCCACCGTAATCGGGATAACGCCATGGAATTCCCCGGATAAAATCTCTTCGGCAGCGCTCATCCGCTCGGGGCGCCTGACAAAAAAATCGAGGATATTCTTGCCCAACATCTGGCTGGTCGGCAGGCCCGTCACCCGGCTGGCAGCCGGGTTGGCGTCCAAAACAATGTTGTTGGTATCGACAACAAAAAAGCCGTCCGAAATATAACGGGTCAGGGTCTCGCGGGCAATCGGCAAGATGTCGAACAGGTCCAGATACCAAACGCCCAAAACCAGGAGCAAAACCATCAATCCCAGGGAAATCGGGAAATAGAATACCCCTTTAATATTAAGATTGAAGGTATCCAGGATAATTGCAATAATAACCAGGGAAATCGCACCAATCACCAGCACCCCGCGCCAGCGCGGCAGTTTGCGCGTGCGGCCAATCCAGCCAAAAAGCAACTGAATCAAGCCCAAGCTGACGAGAGAAGACCACACCGTAAGGGCGTGAAACCACCAGCCAGGTTCCCAATCCACGCGAATATAGAAAAGATTGTACTTCCACTCCATCTCATAATAGGAAAAAAGCCAGCCATGCCACTCATTCGTCGCGCCGACCAGCACAGTCAGAATTGGGCAGGCAAAAACCAGCCACATCAACCTTTTATTCCTTCTTTCGAGGATGGTGGAAACAAACAGGAACCCGGCCGGAGCAGTCAGGGAGTGCAAAACCAGGCGGACGTTGCCATGCCAGAACCGGGAAGTCTCCGCATCCGGGCTGTACATGGCAATTAAAAGCGCAAGATTGATCCCCAGGGAGTTGGCCGCCAGCAGGAACATGGTTTGCGCAACGCGATTATTACGATGCCGGAACAAAAACAGGATAAGCAGCCCAGACAGGGCTGTAGATGCAACCAGAAAACCTGAGTAAAGAGAATAAATCGTCAGCACAGGGTAAATTCCAAAATGAAGTGACCTTCAGTCCACCTGATTTTAGCGCAAATTGTACTGAGCGCATGCAGCAATATGACAAATCAAAATGGCGTAACTACTCTACACCAGTCCTGAGCGGAGCAGTTTTTGAGCAGTCGAAGGACGAACTACGCGGAAAATGCCCTTCGACTACGCCGCGCAACCCACGTGCGGCTCCGCTCAGGACAAGAATCGCTAATTTTAAAATGGCCGTGAGCAGTTAAAAAAATGGCTGGCGAACAAAAGTTCGCCAGCCATTTTGATTTTTTCCAGAAGCGCTAAGCCTGGTGCGCTTCTTCCGCGTGATGAACGTGCAACAGTTCATGCGCCAGGGGACTACCCGGCTCGCCCAGGAACTCCTGGTACAGCTGCTGGACGCCGGGGTTCTCATGCGACTTGCGAATCGGCAGGTTGCGGTCGATCTGGTACAGGCCGCGCATGCGCTGCTCGACCACCTCTTCGCGGTTGCGCGAGTAGGGCTGTCCGCCGCCGTTGACGCAGCCGCCAGGGCAGGCCATGATCTCGATCACATCGTAATGTTCTTCGCCCTTGACGATTTTCTCAAGGACTTTGCGGGCATTGCCCAGGCCCGAAAGCGCCGCCACCCGCACGGTTCGTCCGTTGACCTGAACCTCGGCCTCGCGGATGCCGTTCGCGCCGCGCACCGCGACAAAGTTCACATCTTCGAGCTTCTTGCCGGTATACAGCTCGGAAACGGTGCGCAAGGCAGCTTCGAGCACGCCGCCGGTCGAGCCGAAAATAACGCCAGCCCCGGTCGACATGCCCAGCGGATTGTCAAACTCTTCTTCGGGCATGTAGCGCAAATCGACCGAACCTTCCTTGAGCATTTTGGCCAGCTCACGGGTGGTAACGACATAATCGACATCGGCAATCCCGTCAACCTGCTGGTAGGGCAGCGCCGCTTCGTATTTCTTGGCAATACAGGGCATCACCGAAACCATCACCAAATCTTTGGGGTCGATGCCCATCTTCTTAGCGTAATAGCTCTTGGCCACCGCGCCGGTCATCTGTTGGGGCGATTTGCAAGTCGACGGCATATATTTCAGGCTGGGGAAGTGGTGATCGATGAAATTAATCCAGCCTGGGCAGCACGAGGTCAGGATGGGCAGGTTTTCGTTGGCCTTGAGCCGCTCCATGATTTCGCGCGATTCTTCCATCACGGTCAGGTCAGCGCCGAAAGTGGTGTCAAAGACAGCGTCAAAACCCAGGCGGCGCAGACCGGCCGTCAAACGCCCGGTGACGATTTGCCCGGCGGGCATGCCAAATTCCTCGCCAATTGCCACCCGCACCGCAGGCGCAACCTGGATGACGACTTTCTTGGCCGGGTTGAACAGGGCTTCCCAAACTTCCTTGATGTAGCCCACACCGGTCAAGGCGGCGGTCGGGCAGACGCTGACACATTGTCCGCAGTACACGCAGGGCGACTCGACAATCGGCTTCTTCTCCGCTGGAGCAACCACGGTATTGAACCCGCGCCCGAAGGCAGTCAACGCGCCAACCGTCTGGACTTCGTTACACATCACCTCGCAGCGCCGGCACATGATACATTTTTCCGGGTCGCGTTTGAGTGCGCCGCTCGATTTGTCGATTTCATGCGTGGCGCGCTCGCCGCGATAGCGCTGCGAGTTGACGCCAAATTCCCAGGCCAGGGTTTGCAGTTCGCAATCGGTCGATTTGGCGCAAATCAGGCAGTTAAACGGGTGGTTGGAAAGCATCAGCTCGAGGTTCTTGCGCCGCGAGAGCAGCACCCGCTTCGAGTTGGTTGTGATGTGCATCCCCTCGGCCACCGGGGTGGCGCAGGCCGGCGGCAGGTTGCGGCGGCCTTCCACTTCCACCACGCAAACGCGGCAGGAAGCAACGTTGTTCAGGAAATTCGCCTTTTCCAGGTTCAGGTAGCAAAGCGAAGGGATTTTAATGTTGGCCTTGCGGGCCGCTTCCAAAACGGTGGTTCCTTCAGGAACGCTGATTTGTTGTTTGTCAATCGTAATGTTTACCATGATAAAAACTCCTTAGTTCCTGGAGATGGCGCTGAATTTACATTTGGTCATGCACGCGCCGCACTTGATACAGCGCGTCTGGTCGATAACATGCGGCTGTTTCACCATGCCGGAAATACAACTGACCGGGCAAACGCGGGCGCAGGCCGTACAACCGATGCACTTCTCGGTGATGACTTCGTAGCGCAGCAATTTCTGGCAAACACCCGATGGGCAGCGCTTTTCCTTGACGTGCGCTTCGTACTCGTCCCAGAAATATTTCATCGTGCTGATGACCGGATTGGGAGCCGTCTGCCCCAGACCGCACAGGGAAGTGTCCATAATGCTCTGCGACAACTCGCGCAGTTCATCCAGGTCGGTCTCGCTGCCGCGGCCTTCGGTAATATCGGTCAGGATTTCGAGCAGGCGCTTGTTGCCCAAACGGCAGGGCGCACACCGTCCGCAGGATTCTTCCACGGTGAATTCCAGGTAAAAGCGGGCAATGTTGACCATACAATCGTCTTCATTTAAGACAATCATGCCACCCGAACCCATCATCGAACCAATCGAACTGAGCGACTCGTAATCGATCGGGGTATCCAGGAACTGGGGCGGGATGCAACCGCCCGAGGGGCCGCCGGTTTGGGCCGCCTTGAAACGGCTGCCGCCCTTGATACCGCCGCCGATGTCGTAGATGATTTCGCGCAGGGTGGTGCCCATCGGCACTTCCACCAGACCGACATTTTTGACCTTGCCCGCCAGGGCAAAAACCTTGGTGCCCTTCGAGGTGGCCGTGCCCATCGCGCTGTAATTTTCGGGGCCATTTTGGAAAATGTACGGGATATTGGCGAGAGTCTCGACGTTGTTGACGATGGTTGGGCAGCCCCACAGGCCGCTCTCCGCCGGGAAGGGCGGCTTGGTGGTCGGCTCGCCGCGCTCCCCTTCGATGGAATGAATCAGGGCGGTTTCTTCACCGCAGACGAACGCGCCCGCGCCCAGGCGAATATCGATATCAAAGCTGAAATCGGTGCCCAGGATGTTCTTGCCAAGCAAGCCATAAGCGCGCGCCTGGTTCAGAGCAATCTTCAGCCGGTTGACCGCCAGCGGGTATTCGGCGCGGATGTAGACATAACCCTGGCTGGCGCCGATGGCGTATCCGGCCAGCGTCATACCCTCGATTACGCTGTGGGCATCGCCTTCCATGATCGAGCGATCCATGAACGCGCCGGGGTCGCCTTCATCGGCATTGCAGATGACAAACTTTTCGGCAGAAGCATAATTCTTGGCAAATTCCCATTTCTTGCCGGTCAAAAAGCCCGCGCCGCCGCGTCCGCGCAGACCGGAATTCTTCATCGTGTCGATCACATCCTGCGGCGTCATCTGGGTCAGCACCTTGCCGACCGCCTGGTAGCCGCCGTTGGCGATGTATTCATCGATTTTTTCAGGGTTGATCAGGCCGCAGTTGCGCAGGGCGATACGCTTCTGCAAACGGTAAAAGGGAATTTCATCGGCAGTGACGATTTTCTCTTTCTGATTGGGTTCTTCGTACAGCAGGTGCTCCACCTTTTGGCCCTTGAGCAGGTGCTGGCCAAAGATTTCGGGCACATCTTCCGGCTTGACCTCGACATAAAAAGTGTTGTCGGGGAAAATTTTGACAATCGGGCCTTTTTCGCAGAAACCGAAGCAGCCGGCAATCGAAGCCTCTACCTGATCCTGCATACCGTTTTCGGCAATCAGCCGCTGGAACTCGGACACAATCCTGGCGCTGTCAGACGACTGGCAGCCGGTGCCGCCGCAAACCAAAACCATCTTCGATTCGCCCGGCTCAGCCAGTCCCAGGCGCGTATTCAGGATCGGTTTGACCTCCTGGTAGCTCTCCAACAGGCTTTGGTAGGAAATAATCTTAGGCATGGACGGCCTCCTCGTTCTCGATTTCGCTTTCCTCGATCAGGAAATCTTCCAAAATATCACGCACTTTGCCGGGCTTGACCTTGCCATATACCTTCTGGTTGATGGTCACAACCGGGGCCAGGCCGCAGGCGCCCACACAGCGCAGGCTCTCGATGGAAAACTTGCCATCCTCGGTCACCTGTCCGGCCTTGATGCCCAGCACCTGCTCGAACTCGGTCAAAACCTTGTCGGCGCCGTTGACATAGCAGGCCGTACCCAGGCAAATATTGACCTGAATCTTGCCTTTGGGCGTGGTGGTGAAATAGTTATAAAAACTGACCACCCCTGAAACTTCGGCGTGCGAAATGCCATAGCGCCCGGCGATATGGGTCTGGACAACATCCGGCAGGTAGCCAAAAATTTCCTGGGCCTTGTGCAGGGTTTGGATCAGGGTATCTTTACGGCGCGGATTTTCAATATCGATATTCAGGGTTTCAATATAGTCATCCAGCGTCTGGAAAGACGGGTGTCCTTCCACTCCGCAACAATGGGAGTTCTGAACAGAATCACTCATAAAAGCTCCTTGTTCTCTAAAAATGTCTCTTGGTTTTTCTCGCCGCGATCAGCAGTCAATGCGCATCAGCAAACAGCGCGAAAATTGTCCTGGGAGGGGGCCACCAGTTTGTACTTGCCCAAAAAATTGGTTGGGAAGTACATGGCCTGGTGGGCCAGCAAACAAACTTCTTCGGGATCGTGCGTGACCAGCAGCATCGACAACCCGGGATTGGTGGCCAGCAAATGGCGGATGATCTCGGCCTTTGCCTGGCGGCCAATCGACTGGAACGGTTCATCCATCATGACGAAGGATGGTTTGGCGAGCAGGCCGCGAATCAGGGCGACTTTCTGACGCATCCCACCCGAAAGCTGGTGCGGGAAATACTGGCGAAAGTTCTCCAACTCGCACACCCGCAGCCAGGCTTCGTAATCCTGACGGGTTTGCTCACCGACCGGCTCCCGGCGCACGCGATACGGGAGGAAAACGTTCTCCTCGACGGTCAAATGCGGGAAAAGGCGCGGTTCCTGAAAAATGACCACCGGGCAAGCATCATCGACCCGAAAGTGTCCACTATCAGGTTGCTCAAGGCGTGCCAAAATCTGGAGCAGGGTGGTTTTCCCCGAGCCGGAGGGCGCAAAAATCGCCATCCGCGCCTGGCGAGGCACAGAAAACGACAGGTCGGCAATGGCCAACCGTTCGCCAAAACGCTTGTTCAAGTGCGAAACCGTTAAGATGTTCATAACCAGCTACGAATAAAAGTACTTTCTCAATAAAGTGTTCGACAACAGGGACAAGCCCGCCTGGAAAATCAGCGTGAAAAGAAGCAGCACCGCAAGGTAAAAGAACACTTCCTTCATGTCGAAATACATGCGCGCCACATTCAGCAGGTAGCCCAGCCCGTCTTGCGAACCGATAAACTCGCCCATCAAGACCACTTTGATTGCCAGGCCCATCCCCAGGCTCAGGTTGCTGAGCAAGGTCGGAACCAGGGTAGGCAGGTAGAGATGACCCAGGAAATGCTGTTTTTGCGCGCCAATCGAGACCAGGTACTGCTCCAAGGCCAGGCTGCGCTTCGACAAGCCGTTGACGGTATTGATGGTCAGGGTCGGCAGGGTCAGGAAGGCCACCAGGGCAATTGGCGTCTCGCTGCCGATGCCCAGCACCAACAGGAAAATCACGCCAAGCACCATTCCCGGCAGCACATTCAGCGAGGCCATGAAGGCGCTAACCGAGAGTTCCCATTTGTTGGTAAAGGCCAGAATTCCAAGGATACTGCTGGCGAGAAAGGCGATCCCAAAGCCGATCCCGATCCGCATTCCGGTCACGGCCAGGTGCTGGAAGAAATCCGCGGGCAGGTAGGCCGGGTAAGTCAGGGCCACAGCCAGGGGCGAGGGGATCACATAAACCGGGTAAAAAAGCGCCGCCAAACTCCAAAACCCGACAAATAACAGCAGGGCAATCAGTTCATTTCGCAGGGAGGTAATAAAAATCCGCGTAGTTGTCATCCAGGGGCTTCCCAATCAATTCGTAATAACCAGTAACATCTTGCGCCAGGGCTTCACCAGTCAGGAGGGAGAAATGGGTGCGTTCGAGTGAGCGCAGCAAAACGGCTTCGGGCAGCTTGAAGTTATCTTTGACGCTGGCCACCGCTTCAGCAGGGTTCTCCTGGATAAGCTGGATCGCATCCGCCAGGGCAGCGTTGAAAGCAGCCAGTTCGTCCGGGTGCTGGGCAGCCCACTCTGCGGTCACGAAAGCGCCCACTTGCGGGTATCCGGCCTGGGTCCCGGTGGCCTGATTCCAATCCGCAAAATAATCAAGCGAAATGAACAGGTTCGGCTCTTTTTCGAGCAGGGTCACAAACGGCTCGGGCAGCACCACCGCCCTGGCTTTGCCTTCCTTCAGCAAGGCCACCGAAGCGTCAAACGGGGAATACACCGGCTTGAAATCGCTGCCCCAGACCAGGCCTTCCTGCCCGGCCAGGAACATGGTTGCTTCTTCGATGGGCGAACCTTCAAAAGGCAGGTAGATTTCCTGGCCTTTCAGGTCGCTCAGGCGCTCCACCTTTTCACCATAGGTCACCAGGTACGAAAGGCCGGTGACGTAACTGTTCAGGATTTGAACCGGCGCGCCGCTCTTGCGCAGGTCGACGCCGACCGACAAACCGGAAACCAGGATGTCGATCTCGCCGCGCAGGAACAGGGTGTTGGCCTGGGCGTTATTCTGGACAATTTGCACGCTGACATTGTCCATCTGCCGGGCAGCTAGCAACAACGGAATGGAGGATGGGGTTGCCGGGCCAGCGATAACGATGGCGGCGGCAGTTTCAGCTTCGGGTGTGTTTGTGGGGATACCAGCAACGGGAGCTTCAGCGACAGCATCAACAGGAGCGGAACATCCTGTGGCAAGCAAAACGAACGCCAAACTCACCAATAAAACCCGTGAAAACAAACCAACCTTATTCATTTTTACACCTCTAAAGATTTGATGTCTTACTTTTCTTTACCAGAAAAATAGATTGTGATAATTTTCACGAATGATTTTAGCCGATTCGCCGATTTTGTGAAGTGATTAAGGATAAAAATCAATAAAAATAATGACGTTTGGTACCCGCCGCCTGCCCCGGAAAACGGCCACCTGAACCAAGCGGATGCAGGTGGCCGTGAAGCAAGGGCGAGGAAACACTCAGGGGCGTGTCATTATAGGAATTTTTTGACCACCATGCGGAACAAATCGCTATCGGTGATGATTCCGCTCAAGTGGCCTTCGCCATCCAGCACAGGCAGGCAGTGGATTTTGTTTTCCAGCATCGAGCTGGCAGCCAAAACCAAATTCGCTTTCGGGGTGGTTGTTACCAGGCGGCGGGTCATTATTTTCTCAATCGGCTGGAGCAGGATCGCCAGAGACTGTTCCTGGTTATGCGGCGAAGCGAAGCGGGACGGTTCGACTTTGACCATGTCGGTGCGCGTGACCAACCCGACCAGCTTCCCATCCTCGACGACCGGCAGGCTGCGGATGCGTTTGATGCCCATCAGGCGCTGCGCCTCCAGCAGGCTGGTATCTGGATCAACCACGACCAAGTCGCTGGTCATGTAATCTTCTACACGCAAAATCGTTTTCAGATCGGGCAATTCATTCATGATGAAACGAAAAACATCGGAGGTGGTCAGGATGCCCTGCGCGCCGCGTTTTTCGTCGAACACAGGCAAAACGGGAATCTTGTTCTCGAGCATGACGCGCGCCGACTTCGGCAGGGGTGAATTGGGCAGGACGCCAATCGGGTTGACGGTCATTATGTCCTCAATGCGCTTTTCCTTCAGGACAATTTCCTTTGTCCAGCGCACGCCATCAATCACCGGAATATCGGCGCGCAGCAGGCCGCGCCAGGTGATGATGCCAACCACCTTCTCCTCCTGCACAACCGGCAAGGCGCGGATTTTTTCTGTGTTCATAATTTGCCGGGCTTCCATGATGTAGGTTTTCGGCGTAACGGTCTTGACCGGGGTACTCATCCAATGGCTGGTAATGCCGTTTTTCATAATGTTTCTCCTGGAAATATACGGATACGATAGGATGATGTGAGTATATTGCCCAGGCTCAAAATTTGGATCGACCAAAGGGTGTGAAAGCTGTCAATAAAAATAATGATTTCGGCCTGGCCGGAATCAAAAAAGCCGCCCTCGGCGGCTTTGGCTCAGGTTAAATCAATGCTCAGTCGAGCGGCACCAACCCGCGCTTGATGGCATACAGGGCGGCCTGGGTGCGGCTGGCAAGGTTGAGCTTGGTCAAAACCCGGCTGACATGGGTGTGAACGGTGGCATTGCTGACCACCATCTCGCGCGCAATCTCGGCGTTGCTAAAACCGCGCGCCATCAGCTTCAAAACATCCAACTCGCGCTCGGTCAGCTCATTTTCGGCGGAGGCAGAAGCCGTTGGGGCATGCATCTGCGCCAAAACCAGACGGGTGACACTCGGATCAAGCGATCCTTCGCCGGCAGCCACCCGGCGAATGGCGCGGATCAAATCGTCGGGGGTCGAGTCCTTCAACAGGTAGCCAATCGCTCCGGCGTTGAGCGCCGGCAGCACCTTATCGTTGCTGCTGACACTGGTCAGAATCAGGATATTGACGATCGGGCAGGTGCGCTTAATCTGGCGGGTGGCTTCGATCCCGTCCATGACCGGCATGATAATGTCCATCAGTACCACATCCGGCAAAAGCTGGCAGGCAAGTTGGTTGGCCTCGGCCCCGTTGCCGGCCTCGCCGACAATCTCAAAGCCGGGTTCGGTCTCCAACACGGCGATCAACCCCTTGCGGACGACTACATGGTCGTCCGCAACCAAAATTCGGATGGTTTCATTCATCTCGCTACCTCCACCTTAACCTGTGTGCCCTGTCCGGGCTGGCTCTCGATGCGCAAACGGGCATTCAGGACAGCAGCCCGCTCACGCATGGTTTTCAATCCCATTCCGCCCGAAGTGGTGCTGTTCGGGTCAAAGCCATCGCCATCGTCTTTGATGGTCATGGTGATCAACTGGTCGCTTTCGGCAATCCGCACACTGACGGCGCGGGCATTGGCGTGCCGAATCACATTGTTGAGCGCTTCCTGGGCAATCCCATACAGAACTTCCTCCACTTCCGTTTCGAGCGGCGAAAGCACCCGCCACTTGAAGCTCGGCTGCAAGCCCAATTTTTCTTCGACTGATTTCAGGCGCTGAGCCAGTGAAGCCTGCAAGCCCATCTGGGCCAAGCCAGAGGGGCGCAAGCCAAAAATCAACATGCGCATCTCTTTCAGCGCGGCCTGATCCGATTCTTCGATATTTTTGAGATAACGCCGGGCAGCTTCCAGATTGCCCTGATCCATCTGACGCAGGGCAGCCTCGGTGTAGAGCGAAATCCCGTACAACAACTGGTTGACCGAATCGTGCAGCTCGCGCGACAAACGGTGGCGTTCTTCCAGGATGGCCATTTCCTGCACCATGCGTGTCAGTTGGGCATGGTCAACGGCAATCGCCGCCTGGCTGGCAAACGTTTCCATCAGGCGCACATTATCGGCGTCAAAATCAGCCCGGCGGAAAAGAGTTAACAGTCCAATCGTGTTACGCCTGGCTTGCAGGGGAACCGCCAGACGGGAAAATCCGTCCGGGTGGCCTTCCGGGCGGTGGATGAGCAGCGGGTTGGCGCGCTGGTGGATGGCCCGACCAAGGTGGGAGCGGCTGGCGCGTATCCGCCCTGGGCGGTCAGGCGATTCTCCCGAGCAGTACATGATACGCATCCAACTGTTGGTTTCGAGCAGGGCAATCGAGCCGCCGTTCGCGCTGGTCATCTTGACCGCCTCGTCGCAAACAATCTTCAGGACTTCATCCAGTTCCAGTTTTTGCAAAGTCGCCAGCGTCACCTGGTGCAAGGCTTCGTTTTCGGCCAACAGCCCCAGGCTGTGACGATACAGGCGCGAGTTTTCCAACAACAAAGCCAGCGAATTGGCAAACCATTCCGCCTGGTGGATGGCAGCGGCGGAAAAGGCAGCCGGGTCAGCGCGGCGGAACAGAAAAACAAGGCCGACCAGTTCAGTTTCGTTCATCACCAGGGTCGCCAGCGCCGACCGGGCCGTTATTGCGCCAAACGCCGACGCCTGCCAGTGCGGGTCAGCGGCGGAAAAAGCATGAGACAAGGTTTCGGGGTGCGCCAGAAGATGGCGAATCAGGGCATCGTGCGCGGGAACACCGGTTGAGTAGAACCAGGCCTGTTCAGGTTCGCTCAACATCCCCCCAGCGGCCAGAGGCGCAAACAGGCGATCGCCGGTAAAAATATAAACAAAACAGCCGTCCGCCGAGGTTAAAGCGCACAAGTCCGCAGCGCCTCGCCCCAGGGCGTTTTGCAATTTTTGGGTATGGCTTTGTCCGGGCGCGAACCCGCCAGGGACAGGGAAGACATTTTCCAACGTCGATTTCTCCGAAAAGGTATTATAAGCGGGAAACAGCCAGCCATAAAACGCCGCCTGCGATAAAATCAACCTATGCAAAACCGATTGGGGTCTTTCTTGCGCGCAGCAACTGCCTGGCGCTACCTGGGAGGCATCGCGCTGCTGATTGTCGCCAGCGGGTTGGCCTACCTGGTCGAACTCACCATCTCGCCCGCCAACCTGGTGATGATTTTCCTGCTGGCAACCATCATCGCCGCGCTCAACCTTGGACGCGGCCCGGCCATTCTGGTCTCCTTCCTGGGTGTGCTGGCCTTCGATTATTTCTTCATTCCGCCCTATTTCACCCTGGAAGTTTCGGATACGGAATACATCATCACCTTTGCCGGGTTACTGCTGGTCGGGCTGGTCATCAGCGAGTTAACCGTGCGGGTCAGCGAACAGGCCGAGGCTGCGCGCCGCCGCGAAGCGGAAACGGCGGCTCTCTACGCCCTGAGCCGCGACCTGGCCTCAGCGGACGATATCGACAGCATCATCAAGTCGATCCAAACACACATCAACTCGGATGTGGCCGGCGAAGCGGTGGTTTACCTGCTTGAGGGCAACGAACTGATCGCCCATCCGGCCAACCCTGAAACCGTCCTGCCTCGCTCGGAACAAGACCTGGCCCTGGAAGTTTTTGTGCTGGGCGAACCTTCAGTTCGGGAACCCGGCTGTTACTTCGCGCCGCTCAAAACCTCGCAACGCAACGTTGGTGTGCTGAGCGTGCGGAGTCCGCAGCCGGGCAAGCCGCTGACTGCCAACGAGCGCCTGCTGCTGGAAGCCATGGCCAGCCAGAGCGCCCAGGCCATAGAACGCGCCTACCTGGCTGAACAATCCCGACAGATTAAGTTGCTCCAAGCCACCGAAAAACTGCAAAACGCCCTGCTCAATTCCATTTCCCACGATTTGCGCACGCCGCTGGTCTCGATCACCGGAGCATTAACCAGCCTCGAGCAGCAAAACAGTTCGTTGAATGAGAAAGCCCGGCAGAGCCTGGTCGAAACAGCCCGCGAAGAGGCCGATCGGCTTAATCGGCTGGTGGGCAACCTGCTCGAAATGACCCGACTTGAATCGGGCGCACTCAAAGTACGCCACGATCCCTGCGATATGCAGGATTTGATTGGCGCGGCAATCGGTCAAATGGAAGAGAGACTCAAGAGGCGCAAAATCCGGGTGGAGGTGCCGGACAGTTTCCCGCTGGTCAAGATGGACTTCGTCCTGATCGTGCATGTCCTGAACAACCTGATCGATAATGCGATTAAGTATTCACCTGAAAACAGCGACCTGGAAATCAAGGCATCCATGGCGGAAGATGAAATCCACATCAGCGTGATGGATCGCGGCCTGGGCATTCCACAGGATGATCTGGAAAAGGTTTTCGACAAGTTCCACCGCGTTTCTCGTCCCAAAAAGCAGGTTTCCGGCACAGGCCTGGGACTGGCCATCTGCAAGGGAATTGTCGAAGCGCATGGCGGGCGGATTTGGGCCTCCAAACGACCCATATCCGGTACAATCATCACCATCGCACTGCCCAAAGAGCTTGCCTGAGATGAACAACCTTCCGCGCATTTTGATTGTCGATGATGAACGCCCCATTCGGCGGTTTTTGAGCACCCTGCTTGGTGAGCAATACACCGTAATCGAGGCCTCCAACGGCGAGGAAGCCATCCACATGGCGGCCAGCGAACACCCGGACATAATCATCCTCGACCTCGGCCTGCCAGACATCGACGGGGTCGAAGTGACCCGCCGCCTGCGCGAATGGGCGACCACCCCAATCATCATCATTTCGGTGCGTGAACAAGAAAATGAGAAAATCGCAGCCCTGGATGCCGGCGCGGACGATTACCTGACCAAACCTTTTGGCGCCGGGGAACTGATGGCCCGCCTGCGGGTCGCCCTGCGGCGCAACAACCAGGAGCCTAATGAACCTATTTTCCGTACCGGCGGCCTGACGCTGGACCTGACTCATCGCACTGTAACACTCGATGGTCAAGTAGTAACCCTGACCCCGAATGAATATGACCTGCTGCGCACCCTGGCCAAACACGCCGGAAAAGTGCTGACTCACCATCAGCTTTTGCGCGCCGTTTGGGGAACAGGCTATGAAAGCGAAACCCACATTTTGCAGGTCAATATCAGCAACCTGCGCAGGAAAATCGAAACAGACCCAGCCAGGCCAGCTTACATTGTGACCGAACCCGGCGTAGGTTACCGTCTGAAAATCATCTAGACCAGTCTAAGCCGCTTCTTGATACTTTCTTGACATCCATCACAATATTCTTGTGAAAATATTGATGCGCCCGCCAGTAGAATGGCGGGCGCTCTAATTTCAAAGCAGGAACGCTCAAGGAAGAACGTATGTGCTCAAGAGAGAAACTCAAGCGGATCGCTCAATATCTCCTGCGCGGACTGCCAATTGCCGGGGTCATCGTCAGCACCTTCCTGCCTGTGCGCAAAAGCCTGCAACCCTGGCTGATTCTCATCACGCTGGTCTGGCTGCAAACTTTCCTGCTTGGCGAGGTTTTCTCGATAAACAAGTAGGAAAGTCATTTTCAAACCGCAAGAACCTGTGAATAAATTATTTTCAACACCCAAGGAATATCAATGATCGAACCACATTTCCCCGCCAGCCAGGTCTCGAACGTGGAACAGGAATACGAGACCCAAAAAGCGCTTTTCGAAAACCAGCCAGTCATCGTCCAGCGCTTCCTCGAAATCCAGGGCAGGCAAATCGCCGAAGGGCTGCTCAACAACCCGTTGACCGTGCGCTTTTCCCTGCCAGACCGAATCGTCACCCAAATCAAGCGGATCAACGAAACTGCATCCATCAGCCTGCCCAAAGAAGGACGGGAGCAAATCATTGGCAACCTGGTTGGACGCTTAACCCGGCGCAACCTGCGCGATGAAATCGCCCACCGCCTGAACGAACTGGAGCAATCGCCAGACCAGGCCATCGCCGTGAGCGCCGGCCTGTTACGCTATGCCACTGCAACTTACATGATTTCCAGCATGCTGCCAGACGGGCGCACCGTTACCTACGTTCCAGACGGGGACGAGGCAATCGCGACCATCCCCGCCCCAGATGAGAGTCTTGAATCGGCAATCACCCAAGACAGTGATGCTATCGCAGAGGAAGGCGCGAAGGATGGCCAACGCGGCGATTTGCAAGTGCCATTTGTCCCCGCCGCGCGGCGCTTCTACCTGCCGCAATGGGTTGCCTTTGGCGAAAACAAC
This sequence comes from Chloroflexota bacterium, assembly GCA_023459215.1. GTDB lineage: Bacteria > Chloroflexota > Anaerolineae > Anaerolineales > Villigracilaceae > UBA8950. The sequence goes on along the minus strand of JAEWVF010000002.1, from coordinate 28,512 downwards.
GATTTACTGGTCGGCTCCATCGATGAAGCCGAAAGCCACCTGCACTCGATGCAACAATATGCAACCATCCTGCACCGCGCTGTTGCCCTGGCGGCCTACATGGTTGCCGATGAAGAATACCAACGCAAGCGTTACGGTATTTTGGGCCAACTGATCAACCAGGGACGCGCCCTGGCAAAATACCGCACCCGCGAAATCATCCGCAAGATCAAAGAACGGGTTGCGCGCGACAGCCTCAATCGCGGATTATCGCTCGATTTGCCCTTCTTCAACGACCAAACCTTGAGCATGGAAAACTGTCACATCCAGGTGATTCCGGCTGGGCGAATCATGTTTGTCCCTGCCCTGGTGGTGCGCGCAGCCAATGACGAACAAGCCAAAGTCGCCCAGGACACCCGGCTCAGCCTTTCCACCCGGAAACATTTACTCGAACAACTCAACCTGCTTGCCATCGCGTTCAAAATCGCTCAAAGCTAACTTTAAAGAGAATCCCCATGTCTATTTTATTTTCCCTCGGTTTATTGATTGTTGTTGTCACCCTGGCCTATCGCGCCGCGCCGTGCGAAAAAGAAGATGACGCCCACGTGCATGGCGCCGGTCAAGTAGGCCTGCTGGCAGCCCTGGCCCTATTCGGTGTGGATTATTTCACATCCTATTTCTACGCAACCGGCGAAATGCTGCACGCCCTGCATCCATACGGCATGGAAGAGTATGGTTATATCGCCGTTCTGTTCATCGGGTTTGCCAACCTAGTTTTCGGCGGACTCTACATGTATTCGCTGGGTGTTTTCAACGAAGGCGGCGGTTCCTTCACCGCGGCCATGCGCTACCTGGGACCTTCACTCAGCCTGGTCGTGGCAGTTGTCTTGCTCCAGGATTATATTTTCACGATTGTCGTATCCACCCTCTCGGGTGTAGATCAATTACTTTCGCTCTGGAACGCCGGCGGGATCGCCTGGTACTGGCACTTCCTGATTGGCGCTTCACTGGTGGGAATCACCTGGTATATCACCATCCGCGGGCGCGGAGAATCCGCCCAGGTGGTTTTTACCGCTCTCGGAATCTTCGTGATGTTGACCCTGGTGATGGTTGCCGGCCTGCTCTACGCCCAGGCCAATAACGTTGCCCCGCTGCCGCAGGAACATACCGGCGAACCGGGCTCCATCGGACACGCCCTCTTCCTTCTGCTCGCGGCCGCGATGAAGGGGTTGGTGGCCCTGAGCGGGTTGGAGGCTATGTCCAACGGCATCCAGTTCGTTATCCAGGAAGACCCGGCCTTCGTCAAATGGGGCCGCAAACGCCTGCCAAAACTCGAAAGCCTGTGGCACTTCTACAGCGGCAAGTCGGGGATTGGGCGCGTCGTGCAGACATCTTTCCTGTTCTACGGCTTCCTGACCACCCTGATGTTGACCTATTTTGCCATCCAGTTCAACGCTTACGATGGGGTGCTTGGCCGCAGCCTGGTTGGCAACCTGGCCTATATCGGGTTTACCCAAATCCCAGGGATTGGCGGATTGATCCTGTTCTGGGCCTATCAGTTATTGGCAGTCGCCCTGCTCACCGCCGCATCGATGACCGCTTTCCAGGATTTGCAGGCCATCACCTGGCGCAATGTGGCTATTGGGGAAATCCCTGAAATCGTTGTTTACCGCAACCCCAAGGGGACATTCACCCGCCCGGTCACTGCCGCAGCGATCCTGGCGATTCTCATCCAATTCCTGGTTCAGGGCAAAACCAGCACGGCTGTGCCCTACTATGGCATCGGTGTTTTCATGCCCATCGCAGCCATGGCATGGGCGCTCAGGCATCATGTTCAACAGCACCTGAGCGGGCGCGCCCGCACTTGGGGCCTGATTGGAACTACGTTTGCCATGGGCCTGGCCACCTTCACCTTCATCGGCCAGATTGTTGGCAAGTGGAATGAAGGCGGTTGGTTGGTGCTGATTTCCTTCTCCGTTCTAATTATCCTGGCCAACATCCTGCTTATCTCACCCGCCGGCTACCGCGAACCGGAAGATATCCATCGCATCATCCGCGAAAAATCACGCGTCCACGGGCCAATGGGCAACATTGTCGAATGGCAATCGCTGCGCATGCAGGAATATCGCTATCAACTGCTGAGCGGTGTTGCCCGTTTCTTTGCCCTGTTTGGCGTAATGAAACCGCTGCAATTCGAAACCGAAAAACCGGTTTCCGCCGGAGAGTTTGAAGAAGTTTTGCAGCACCCCGATGAAGAATCTTTCCTGCGCCAATACCTGGACAAACCCGAACCCAGGCTGGGCGGTGCTCCCATGGAAACTGAAAAGGACGAGGACGAGTAAAGGCAAACAACCAACTGAAACTCATCTTTGGCAACATAAACCGAACGGCAACGCAAATCAACCCTTGTGCTGCCGTTCGTTCTTTATCATCATAAATCGTTGCTCAAAATGAACCCCCAACAGGCCAGATGAAAGGGATTGCATAATCATCGATACAAATCGCAAGCGGGCGGGCTATAATAATTTCATCTTTAAAATATATCCATTCTTCAGGAGGCTTGCTGTCATGATTACCCTTTATGCCTGGATGCCAGTCGTACTCGCAATCTTCGGAACAATCGCATTTATCGCCGCAATCTTCACCAGCTTTTTTATGCGCCGCGCAAAAAAGGAACGAAATATTGCGCTTGTCTTCTGCATCGTCGCCTGGCTCCTGGCGCTTATCTTGCAATTAGCCCCCAATATAATTTTGCAATAACCAGCATCACTGGTTTTTGTTCCGTTACAGCCTAAAAAGCAAAGCGCCTTGCCATAATCTAAGGCGCTTTGCTTTTTAATTTTATTCAGACCGCAAGGCTTCCATCGGATGCAAATTGGCAGCCCGGAAGGCCGGGTAAATGCCAAAGAAAACGCCGATCGCCAGGGAGAAGAAAAAAGCCAGCAAAATGGATGAAACAGCCACCTTGGCCGTGATCAGCCCCAGAGCCGTCACCAGACTGGCGATACCCACGCCAAGCAAAATCCCCAATATCCCCCCGACCAGGCTCAGGGTCATGGTCTCAACCAGAAACTGGAGCAGGATGTGGTCTTTGCGCGCGCCAACCGCCTTGCGCAGGCCGATTTCGCGGGTGCGCTCACTGACCGAAACCAGGGTGATATTCATAATCCCGATTCCCCCGACCAGCAATGAAATCGCGGCTATCGCCCCCAGGAAAGTGGTCAGGGTCGAGGTGACTGTGCTTAATGTTTCCAACATCTCAGCCTGGTTCGAAACCCGAAAATCATCTTCTTCATCAAAAGCAATATCATGCTGACGGCGCATTATAAAAGTAATTTGCGAAGAAACCGCATCCACAACATCAGCAGAACTGGCCGAAACGGCAATTGCGCTGACAGTCTTCTCGCCATCGCGGACAGCATTCGCGCCAAACAGCTTAAGATAGCCCGTTTCAAGCGGAATCATGACCAGGTCATCCTGATTGGTGAACCCCGAAGAACCCTTGGATTCGAGTACCCCGATAACCGTGTAACGGGCATCATTAATCTTGACTACCTGCCCAATCGGCTCATTTTCCTGGAACAGTTCCGTAGCAGTAGTTGCTCCCAGGACAGCTACCTGCTTCCGCCCCTGCCTATCGGCGGGGGTGATAAAACGCCCACGGGCCAGTGTGTAGATGTAAACGTTCAAGTAATCTTCCGTTACCCCAACCACAGAAACATCGTAGCTGTCATCGCCAAAAACCACCGAGGCATTGGATTGATAAGCCGGAGCAATCCCGCTCACATCCACCAGCGCTGCTTGCAGGGCAAGATAATCCTTGAAAGTTATTGCGGAAAACGATGGCGGCCCACCGCCCGCTGCCGGGCGCTGCGAGCGGCCGGATTGAATGGTCAGAAGATTGGTACCCGAGCTCTGAATCTGGTCAGTAATATCGCTGGTTGCGCCAGCGCCAATAGCCATCAAAGCCACCACCGAAGCCACACCAATAACGATTCCCAGGATGGTAAGCGCCGAACGGAGTTTGTTGGCCAACAATCCGCGCAGGGCCGTCAGGATGTTTTGAGAAATCAGCATGGTTAATCCTCGATTTCCGGGCGGCGTGTCCCGGCTTTGATTGGATTGGAGTTCAGGGTATCCGCGGTAATTCGCCCATCCGCAATGCGGATGATCCGCCTGGCATGGCGGGCGACAAAGGCATCGTGCGTTACCAGGATCACGGTCTGGCCAAAATCTTTATGCAAGGTTTGGAACAAATCCATAATTTCTTCGCCGGTTTTGCTATCCAGCGCACCAGTTGGCTCGTCAGCAATCAGGATCGAGGGGTCGTTCACCAGCGCCCGGGCAATCGCCACGCGCTGCTGCTGCCCACCAGACAACTCATTGGGATGATGCTTCACCCGCCCAGACAGTCCAACCGTTTCAAGCGCCTTAAGCGCCTTCTCACGGCTGGCGCGCGCTCCCAAACCGCTATAGCTGAGCGGCAGCATCACATTTTCAAGGGCGCTGGTGCGCGAGAGCAAATTAAACTGCTGGAAAACAAAACCAATCTTGCGATTGCGAACATTTGCCAGTTGTGAGTCTTTGAGCTGCTCAACCGGCTCGCCGTCCAAAACATAAGAGCCGGAGGTGGGCACATCCAGGCAGCCGACAATCGACATCAACGTACTTTTCCCTGACCCAGACGGGCCCATGATGGCAATCATCTCACCTTTCTCAATGGCAAGCGAGACTCCGGCCAGGGCATGAACTTCGTTCTCACCCATCTTAAAAACCTTGGTCAGGTTTTGGATTTCGATAATGGCCATCTTATCCGCCAATCCCAAAGGGACCGCCGCCCGGCCCCTGCGGCTGGCGCTCGTCGCTGCCAGCGCCTGTGCCGCCTTCCGTTGTAACCGTACCAACCTGTACCCAATCGCCGACCTTCAAATCACTGGAAGTTGTAACAGTGACCAGATTCCCGGCAAGATCGCCGCTCTGAATCTCAATTCGCTCGGCAGACCCATCCGCTTTGACACGCATCAAATACTCGCCGCGTGTATCGGTCTGGACAGCGCCAATCGGCACAGCCAGGGCCTGGCGCGGCTCGCTGGTGGTGATAATTACGGTCGCTGTCGCTCCAAATAACACGGGCGCATCGGTTGGGTCAACAGAGACGGTAACCGTATATTTCACCAGCCCGCTGACGGTTTTACCTATCGGGTCAATCAGTGTTACGGTGCCGGCCAGAGAAGCGCCCTGCAATGAATCCATGCTGATTTCCGCCTTATCGCCAAGTGAAATCTGGGAAATATTGGATTCATCGATGGAAGCCTCGACCTTCATCGAGGCGCGGTTGACCAGCCCGATGGCCGCATCGCCGCTGCCGACGGTGTCGTTTGCATCGGTGTGGATAGCAATCACTTCGCCGTCGAACCCTGCAATGATGTACATCGCATCCACTTTGGCTTTGGAGGAGGCCACCTTGGCCTGCGCTGCAGCGATCTCAAGCGGGTCAGCGCCATCCTTGACCCGGTCACGGGCAGCGCGGGCATCTTCCAGTTTGGCCCTGGCAAGCTCAAGGTTCAATTTCGCTTCTTCGTAATCATCTTCGGTAGGCTTGGCCAAATACCAATTAAGCGTGGCCCTTAATTCGTTCAAATCCATCTGTGCGTTGGTCATCTCCAACAAAGCCTGTGTCTTTTGCGAATCCCCATCCGGATGGCCCTTCACCTCGTTATAGCGCCGGGTGGCCAGTGTCAACACCTTCTCAGCCTCAAGAATTTTGGCTTCGGTATTTTTGATCAAGGTATCCGAAGCGCGCGGATAATCAAGGGCATCATAAACATTTTGAGCTTCTTCAACATCCTTGCGCGCAGCCAGAACATCCAGTTGGGCCTGGGTAAAAGTCAGGGTGGCATCTGTCAGTTCATTCAACTCATATTCTGCCGAGGCCAATTCAGCGCGCGCCTCCAAAATTCCAGCCGGGACCGAATCCGCCTTCAAGGTGGCCAGGATATCTCCCTTCTTGACCCGATCGCCAACCCTGACCGCCACACTTTCCACCATCCCGCTCGTGCCCCAGGTCAGGGTAGTCAACTGGTCGGCGCTCAAATTGCCGGAGGTTTCAACCGTGTCTGTAATGGTAATACTCGATACCTCGCCGGAACTGCTGCGCATCGGACCGGACTGGCTGGCCGAACAAGCCCCCAGCGCCAGGGAAAAAATCAGGAAAACCAGGCAAATCCGCCTGAAGGATGGATGTTGTGCGCGCATAAAAAACTCCTTGTTTCTGGATTATGGTATTTTGCTTTCCAAAAGTTTAAGCAGAGCATCAAGCAAGGCCGGAGGGACAAAAATCGCCCGCCCCTCACCTCGGGGCTGCATTCCGTTATCAGTGGCTGGCCAATCCCTTGACCTGGAACTCCCGAGGGCGGCGCGCCCTCGGGAGTTACGTTTCATGGGTTTATGCCGAAGAAGATGCGCGTTTTCTGAAAAGCAGGTTTATGCCGCGTTCCAGGAACAAAAAAACAAGCACGATGCCGGTCAGCTTTGCAAAAGTAACACCTACTTCCAGGGTGCCGCGCGCCAGAGAAGAACCGCCTTCATCACGGTCAGGCATTCCTTCCGGACGCTCAGGACGGGTACCGTCGGTCAACGCGGGCTGTGAGTGGCCATCTTCTGAACCGGTAGATGTCATCGTGTTGTTCACGATTAGGGAATATCCAAAAGCGACAGCCGCAGCCAACGCCAGGATGATTACAATGCGGAGAATGGTTTTCATAAGGGTTTCCTTGATTTAAGAGATGGGGCGGACCCTGTTGCTTAAACAGAAAAGCTGGCCCGCCCCAGGAGATAGAGCGGGCTATTTGTCTTTGTCAATGCGCACCGTTTGCGGCAGCATCTTGGAAGAAACCGGGCGATGAAACAAGTTCAGGATGGGCGCGACCACAAAACGGCTCAGGTTGGCCACCACCCAATTCCAATGCAGGGCAAAATGAATGCCAAGCAGGATCAGCGATGCATCGGAGGTCAGTGTGTGAATACTCTTCCAACTGCGGCTCACATCCCCAAGCTGGATTCCCAGCGTAGACAGAACATCTTTCGAAATCATCAGGCCGCTGAACATGGAACCCGTCATCGCAACGAAAAAGAGCAGGTCTACAATATAGTTCAGACGTGAGCGATGGAAAAATTTTTTGAAATATTCGGCAGTGATGTTGACAATCCACTTCCAATGGAAAAGTAGGTGAGTGACAAGTGCCGCGCCAAAGGCAACCGAAAGCCACTCATGGATGGTGTTGCCGGTCAGGTGCGGGTTGGCCGCCACCAGGAAGGTGGTGAAAATGGTCAGGTCGAGAATTAAGTTGGTTTTGTTGGACATATTTTTTCCTTGTTTGCTGGTATTTACAAAGGTCATTCTAAAATTCGAGGCTGTGAGAAAACCAAGAAAAACCTGTGAAAAAGCTGTGAAAATAGCATCGAAGGTTTCACAGCCATTTCACAGCAAAAACGCATATACTTGCCCTATCCATCCATGTTTCACCCAAATAAAAACCAATGCCCACTATCCTTGTGGTCGATGACGACCAAAAATTGCTAAAAATGCTCCAACGCACGCTGATGTATGAGAATCTCACGGTGCTGACAGCCAGCAACGGTGAGGAAGCCTTGCCCATCATTGATAATCAAGCCCCCGCCCTGCTCATTCTCGACTGGATGATGCCAAAAATGGATGGGCTGACCCTGCTGCGTCAATTGCGCGCGGAAAAAAACAAAACCCTGGTTCTGATGTTGACTGCCCGCGATGCCATCGAAAATCGTGTCGACGGTCTGGAAAGCGGCGCAGACGACTACCTGATCAAGCCCTTTGCACCCGCAGAACTGGTGGCGCGTGTGCATGCCCTGTTGCGGCGCATTGAGCCACAGCAGGAATCCCAAAGCGTTTCCTACGCCGATGTATCCCTTGACCCATCCACCCGTGAAGCGCGGCGCGGGGAAATGAGCCTGGCGCTAACCGTGACCGAATTCAACTTGTTGCATTTGCTCCTGCGCCACCCTCGCCAGGTGCTCGAACGCACCCGCATCCTGAACGAGGTTTGGGGCTACGATTTCGGCGGCGACGACAATGTGTTGGAAATCTACATCGGTTATCTGCGTAAAAAGCTCGAAGCAGGCAACCGTTCGCGTCTCATCCACACCGTGCGCGGTGTCGGCTATGTTTTGCGTGAGGAATAATGTCGATTCGCCTGCGCTTTACCCTGCTCTATAACGCCATCCTGGCGCTGACACTTGCCATTTTCGGGCTGGGGCTTTACACCGTTCAGGCGCAAAGCACCTACCAGGCCCTGAAGCACGACCTGGAGCGCAGCAGCGCCCGTCTGGAAGAAGCCATCCTGCGTACACTATCCAACTCACAAACAGCTGAACCAGCCGATCCGCCCCCGCCCCACCCCGATGGCTTTACTGGTGAACAAGTATTCAAGGAATTGCCCGAACGTGAAATCTTGCGCGTACTCAATGCCAGCGGAGAACTGGTTGTCAGCCCTTTTGGCCACACGGCAGAAACCCTTCCGCTCAGCGCTGAGGGTTTGCTGGCCGCCCAACAAGGGAAAACCTGGTGGGAAACCGGGACTTTTCAGGATCAGGCCATGCTCATCTACACCCGCGCGCTGGTTGTGGATGGCAAAGCTCTTTACATCCTGCAATCGGCGCGCCCGCTGACCGAGCGCAATCGCTCACTGCAATTCCTGGCCGTCAGCTTTGGTGTTGCCAGTTTGCTAACCATCCTGGCTGCCTTTGGCATCGGCTGGGCATTTTCAGGGGTAACGCTTAACCCAATTCAAAAAATGACCCAAACAGCGCAAGCTATCGGCGAGGAACGCGACTTTGCGCGCCGGGTGGCCTACAACGGCCCACAGGATGAAGTCGGCCAGTTGGCAACCACGTTCAACTCCATGCTGGCGCGCTTGCAGGCTGCTTATCAAAAAGTGGCTCACTCCCTTGATATGCAGCGCAATTTCGTAGCCGATGTTTCCCACGAGCTGCGCACCCCGCTGACCACCCTGCGCGGCAACCTGGAGTTGTTGCGCCGCACCCCACCCATCCCAGATGAAGAGCGCACCGACATCCTGGCCGATATGACCGATGAAAGCGACCGATTGATCCGGCTGGTAAACGACCTGCTGGTGCTGGCGCGCGCTGATGCCGGGCGCAGCCTGGTCAGGGAACCCGTTGCCATCCTGCCCATCCTGGAAGAAACCTGTCGCCAGGCGCGCCAACTCGACCCACAGCGCAGCATCACCCTGCAAGCCGAAAGCCTGTCCATAAACGGGGACCGGGATGCCCTGAAACAGGTACTCCTGATCGCCCTGGATAACGCCCTGAAACATTCATCGGGGGAAATCGCTATCAGCGCGCGGAGCAGCGGAAAGCAGGTTGAAATCCGCATACAGGATTCCGGGCCAGGAATTCATCCCGAACGCCTGGAGCGCATCTTTGACCGTTTCTATCGCGGCGAAGAGAGTCTCACCATCCCCGGCTTTGGCCTGGGACTGCCCATCGCCAAATCACTGGTGGAAAATATGGGAGGCGCGATCAGAATGGAAAGCAGGCTGGGACAAGGCAGTGTTCTGACAATCACCTTCCAAACTGATTAATCTCCGCAAGAAACGAAAAAGGTGGACGCATTTTTTTGCGTCCGCCTTTTTCATTCTCCTTGTGCCAGCGAAACTCTAATCCAATTCACAGCTTTTTCTTGCTTTATTCTTACCAAAAATTTTTAGAATTTTGAAAAATTGACAAATCCTTTTCGTGGAATGAGGCAAAAATGTCTTGGAAACGAATTTTTTATCTGCTCACAGTTGTTGTTTTTGCCAGCGTCTCCGGCCTGGCCGGGACAGTGGTTGGCGGCGTGGTCGTCTACCAGACCATGCGTGATAGCTTGAATACACCTCAAACCAGCCCGCTCAATGCAGGTTCGTCCGTGGAAACGGTTGCCATAAACACCATAGAGTATCAAACCTCCATCACCCAGGCCGCCGAAACGGTTGGACCGTCCGTGGTAACCGTGGTCGGCACAGTACCCGGACAAGCAACCTTCTTCGGGCGAACCGCCGATCAGGAAGTCAGCGGCAGCGGGTTCTTTATCAGCGAAGATGGATATATCCTGACCAATCACCATGTGGTCGAAGAAGCGCAGGAGTTGCGCATTATCCAGGCCGACGGCTCTGAACAGGCTGTCAAGCTGATCGGCTTCGATCAATTTTCAGACCTGGCCGTGCTGAAGGCTGATGGAGAAGTTCCGGCAGTGGCGGCCCTGGGTAACTCGGATGTGCTCAAATCGGGCGAAACGCTCATCGCTATCGGCTCGCCCCTGGGAGAATTCAAAAACACGGTCACAGTAGGCGTGGTCAGCGCCACCGGGCGTTCAATCGACACCGGCGAAGGCTATTCCATCGAGGATTTAATCCAGACCGATGCGGCCATCAACCAGGGCAACTCCGGCGGCCCGCTGCTTAACCTGGCCGGACAGGTGGTCGGCATCAACACCATGATTGTGCGCGCCAGCAACAGCGGAACTGTGGCCGAAGGCCTGGGATTTGCCGTACCGGTCAATACTGCCCGGGCAGTAGCCGAACAAATCATCCTGAAGGGATACTTCTCAAGACCCTATATGGGCATCGGCTGGCAGCTCATCACCCCGGCCATTGCTGCGCGTTACCGCCTGCCGGTTGAGTGGGGCGTCTATGTTACGGGCGTTCAGGCCAGCAGCCCCGCTGCCCAGGCCGGGTTGCAGGAAGGCGACATTATCACCCGCTTCGATGACATCCAAATCGACGAAGGCCATTCCTACATCAACACCCTTTTCACCTACAACCCCGGCCAGGTTGTCAAACTGACCCTGGTGCGAAACGGCCAGGAAACCCAAACCGAAATCACTCTCGGAGAATTAAGCGGGCATTAGCGCACAGTCATCAACATCTGGCGGGCGTCCGCCAGGGCTTTGGCCAGCCAGTCGGGCGCGGAAGGCAGGTACAACTCGCGATATTCGTTCTCGACCCAGCCAGCAGCAACGGGAGAAACCCCGTGCTGGTTGGCCTGGTTTTTCAGGATGGTGATGCGCAGGCTGCGCGCAGCCTGGAGGGTCGACTCACCATAGGTGCCAAACTCACAGGCAGCCCCAAAGAACTTCGCGCCGGGGAATTCGCGCTCAACCAGGCGGTATTCCCAATCGATCATATCGCCCTGCATGGTATAAAACTCATCCGGGTTGGCAGAAGCGACCCGCGGAGCATTAAAGCGCGAGCGGATTTCAACCCCGCTCATTTTCTCGTTCGGGGAGGTGACCAGCGTCATCTGGTCGCGCGGCCCGTAGCCGGTGTGCAGGTCGAAGTGCAGAATCTCCCCGTAGCCGTGGAACGCCTGCCGGTAGAGCGCCATCAGCGCGACAGTTTCCGGCTGGAGGGAAGTCCCGCCGAAGTAGATGCCGCCGGAATTGTGATATTGGCCCATCAGGGCGGCCTCACGCACGCGGCGCGCGCCCAGGGTTGCCAGTTTGTGCAGGGTATGGGACATAAAATGCGTATTGGCCCGCGCCAGGCTGGATAGTTTACCCTGGGGATTGAAATAATCAGAAAGAGCCGGATAGTCGGGATTGGATGTTCGCAGGCGGGCAAAATCATCATCAATGAAATTGCGATTCAAATCCACGTTGGCCGGGTTGGTGCGCTTCCAGTTCTTCATTCCCCAGGGATTAATGGCATGAATGAGCAGCAGCCCGGTGGTTTGCGGGTTGAGTTGCGGCAGGAATTCTTCAAAGAACAATTCCAGCACAGCCGAGCCGAGGTAGCCTTCGATGCCATGCAGGCCGGTCGAAAGAACCAACAGGCGTTGTTTCTCACCTGTCGGTTCAGCCTGCAGGATGTCGGTGGTCAGGCCGGGGGCGTGGACAATCTCGCTTAAACGGCCAGACGGCCAGCGGGTGGTCAGCGAATCCAACCGGGAGCGGAAACGGGCCCGGGAGCGTTCATACGATTCGGGTACGGTTACCATCTGCGGGGCCTCCATCCTAAAATGGCCCGTAGTTGGTTGCCACCGCAATTGCGAGGAAGATGATGGTGGCCAAAATGATCCAAACCCACAGGCCCATTACCCACTTAAGCCATTTCGGGAAGGGAATAACGGTCAGGCTGAGGGTAATCAGCAGGGCGGCGTTGGTGGGGTAAGCCATGTTGGAAAATCCGTCGCCAAAGGTGTAGGCGCTGACGGCAATCTGACGGTTGACGCCGACGAGGTCAGCCAGGGGCATCAGGATCGGGATGAGCAGGAAGGCTTTGGCCGAGCCGGAAGTGATGAACAATTCCAGCACCAGGGTCAAGGCGTAAATCATCAGCGTGGCGGTAAAGGGGCTGGTGCCCGCCAGGGCATTGTTGGCCCAGTGCAGGACGGTGTCGAGAATCCCGCCAGCAGCAATGATATGTTTGACACTGGCAGCCATCATCAGCAGCGGGGTGGCCGGCAGAATGCCAAGAAACCCATCCCAGGCGGCGCGCCAGGGGTTGTCTGCGCCAGAGATGAGGCCCGCGCCAATGCCGCCAATCACAAAAAGCAGTCCGGTGAGCGGCAAGGCGATATCGCGCAGAAGTGGGATAAAGGGCAAAGCAACCAGCACCACCAGGATCAGGGCGAAGAAAATGCCCAGGAAAATGGCTCCACTTTTCATGCGCGGGTTGCTGGCCAGGGTGTCGCTCAAATCGAAATGGGCGTATTTGGCTTTTTCGGCCAGGTCTTCCTTGTAGACCGGCGAGGCTTCGGGATTACGGTCGATTCTTTTGGCATAGTTGACCAGGAAAGCGCTCAAAATAAGATAGACAACCACAAAAAGCACCACGCGCGGCCCGGCCCCGGAGTAGAGCGGCAGGCCGGAAAGCTGGTGGGCAATCCCGATGGTGAAGGGATTGAAAACGGCGGTCGAGAAGCCAACATTGGTCGCCAGGACAGACATACCCAGACCGGTCAGCGAATCCCAGCCAAGAACATAAGCCAGCCCAATCATCAGTGGCACGAGCGGGATCACTTCTTCAAAAATGCCAAAAAACGTGCCCAACCCCATAAAGAAGAGGGTGATTACCGGCAGCAAAATATATTTGCGCCCGCCAAACACCTTAACGATACGAGCAATCACTGCCTGAAGAATGCCGCTGCGATCCATGATGCCAAAGGCCGTGCCAACCAGCAAAATAAAAACGATGAGCGGCAGGATTTTGGTCAGGCCGTCGGCGGTAGCCAAAACTTCAACCGGCGCGGTGAACCAGCGCCAGACGGGATAATCAGGCCGGTCGCTGAAACGGAAGGAGGCCGGGTCGATGGCTTCACGTCCATCGACCTCGATGCGGGTATATTCGCCGGCCGGGATGACGAGGGTCAGGATGCCAGCAACCATCATCAAAGCAAAGATAATAGCAACCGCCTGGAGAAAGGCTTTGGTGCTGATTTGGGCGCCGGATTTCTGTTCGTGGGTCATGTCTGCCTCCGTGTGATGTGAAAATAATTCCCGAAACGATTATACAGCGACAAGGGTTAAAGCGCGGATTTCCCAGGTATCAAGCAAAACTTAACTGAGCATTTTCGCAAAGTTATGCTATAATTATCAATAATCATTATCCGTAAATACTATCTATCTGTGAGAGACCTATGACTGAGCCAGATGTCCGCTTTGAACAACTGATTACCGCCCTGAAGGAACGCGATTTCCGACTGACCCCACAGCGGGTCGAGTTGGTGCGCCTGATTGCGGCCAGTGAAGGACATCCCAGCGCAAACCAGTTTTACGAAAAGATAAAACTGAAATTCCCAACCATGAGCCATGCCACCGTTTATAAAACCCTGGCCTTGCTCAAAGAGATGAACCAGGTCTTCGAAATCGACTTGCGCGAAGACAGCCACTACGATGGCAACCGTCCCCAACCCCACCCACATCTGATTTGCATGAAGTGCAGCAAGATTGTCGACGGCGATTTCTCTCTCGACCAGGAAATAATCAAGAAACTGGAAGAAATATCAGGCTATACAATCCTGCGCCCGCAGGTGTCCTTGTATGGCTTGTGCCCGAATTGCAAAACAGAGAGCTAACCCTCTCTATTTTTTTGAAACCAACGGATAATGATTATCTCCTAGTAATACCTACATGGAGGTGGTTTGCAGGAAAATGAAATCAAGTTTCCCCGGCCAGCAGCCAGCATCACCAGCGCAAAAGCGCAAACCTGATCAAAAATTCATATAACCAAAGGAGTAACGATTATGAGCGATGAAGGCAAATGTCCTGTTCATACCACCACCAGCCGCGGCACATCCAACCGCGATTGGTGGCCCAACCAACTCAACCTTAACATCCTGCACCAGCACGCCTCGGCCTCCAACCCGCTCGGCGCAGATTTTAACTACGCCGAAGAATTCAAAAAGCTCGACCTGGCGGCAGTGAAGCAAGACCTGACCGACCTGATGACCAATTCGCAGGATTGGTGGCCCGCCGATTGGGGCCATTATGGCGGCCTGATGATTCGCATGGCCTGGCACAGCGCCGGAACCTATCGCACCGGCGACGGTCGCGGCGGAGGCGGCACCGGCAATCAGCGTTTTGCCCCGCTCAATAGCTGGCCCGATAACGGCAACCTCGACAAAGCCCGCCGCCTGCTCTGGCCAATTAAGCAAAAATACGGCAACAAACTCTCCTGGGCCGACCTGATGATCCTGGCTGGCAATGTCGCCCTCGAATCGATGGGTTTCAAAACCTTTGGCTTCGGCGGCGGACGCCCCGACATCTGGCAGCCCGAAGAAGACATCTACTGGGGCAAGGAAGAGACCTGGCTGGGCGACAAACGCTACAGCGGCGAACGCGACCTCGAAAACCCGCTGGCCGCCGTGCAGATGGGCCTAATCTACGTCAATCCCGAAGGCCCCAACGGGCAACCGATTCCTGCGGCGTCCGGGCAAGATGTGCGCGAAACCTTTGGCCGCATGGGCATGAATGATGAAGAGACCGTTGCGCTGATCGCGGGCGGTCACACCTTTGGCAAGGCGCACGGCGCGGGCGACCCCAAACTGGTCGGCCCGGAACCCGAAGCGGCCCCGCTCGAAGCCCAGGGCCTGGGCTGGTTGAGCGCGTATGGCAGCGGCAAAGCTGGCGATACGATCACCAGCGGCATCGAAGGCGCCTGGAAGCCGAACCCCACCCAATGGGACATGGGCTACCTGAAAGTGCTGTTCAAATACGAGTGGGAACTGCTCAAAAGCCCGGCTGGGGCCTACATCTGGCTGGCAAAAGACGTTGACGACGAGGATATGGTGGTGGACGCGCATGATCCGGCCAAGAAAAATCGCCCGATGATGACGACTGCCGACCTTTCACTCAAGTTTGATCCGGCGTATGAAAAAATTGCCCGGCGCTACCTGGCGAACCCGGCTGAATTTGCCGATGCCTTTGCCCGCGCCTGGTTCAAGCTGACCCACCGCGACATGGGCCCGAAAACCCGTTACCTCGGCCCCGAAGTCCCCGCCGAAGACCTGATCTGGCAGGATCCCATCCCGACGGTCAACCATAAGCTGGTTGATGCCGCCGATGTGGCCGCACTCAAGGCCAAAATCCTGGCTTCCGGGCTGACCGTCTCCGAACTGGTTTCCACCGCCTGGGCTTCGGCCTCCACCTTCCGCGGCTCGGACAAGCGCGGCGGCGCGAATGGCGCGCGCATCCGCCTGGCCCCGCAAAAGGATTGGGCAGTGAACCAGCCCGCCCAGCTTGCCAAAGTGCTTTCCACCCTCGAAGGTATCCAGCAGGCCTTCAATTCATCCGCTTCGGGCGGCAAGAAAATCTCGCTGGCTGACTTGATTGTGCTGGCGGGCTGCGCCGGGGTGGAAGCGGCGGCCAAAGCGGCGGGCTACGCCGTGGAAGTGCCCTTCACCCCAGGCCGCATGGACGCCTCGCAGGAACAGACCGACGCCGCATCTTTTGCCGTGTTGAAACCCCAGGCTGACGGCTTCCGCAACTACCAGAAAGCCGCCTTTAGCGTCCACGCCGAAGAATTGCTGGTGGACAAGGCCCAACTGCTGACCCTGAGCGCCCCCGAAATGACGGTTCTCGTCGGCGGCCTGCGCGTGCTGGGCGCGAATGTGGGCGGCTCGCAGCATGGCGTCTTCACCAAGCGCCCCGGCCAGTTGACCAACGATTTCTTTGTCAACCTGCTGGATATGGGCGTGCAGTGGCACCCCACCTCCGACGCCGCCGATACCTTCAACGCCCACGACCGCAAAACCGGCCAGGTGCGCTGGAGCGGCACCCGCGTCGACCTGGTCTTCGGTTCCAACTCGCAACTGCGCGCCCTGGCCGAGGTTTACGCCCAGAACGACAACGCCGAAAAATTCATCCGCGATTTCGTTGCGGCCTGGAACAAGGTGATGAACCTGGATCGCTTCGATCTGGCCTAAGCTGACTTTACAAAACTACAATACACGAAACAGGCGAGTTTTGGTCTCGCCTGTTTTTATTTAACAGCGCGAGCGCAATGAACAGCAACCAGGAAAGCCAAGCCGCGTATAATAATGCAGTCGACAATCTCCATTCACAAAAAAAGCCCATGACCCATCCACCCACCTGGCAAACGCCTCCCAATTTCGTGCCGCTCGAATCTGCGCTCGAGGGCATCACCGTTTTCGCCCCCAAGCCAAAAGATGAGCAAATAGATGCCCCACAAACGTTCAAATGTCCGCAGTGCGGCGCATCGACTCGCTTCGATGTGACGGTTGGCGGCATCGCCTGCGAACACTGTGGCTACACGATAAGTCCGCAAGCGGAAATCGTTGGCCTGCAAGCGCAAGTGATGGAATTTACCCTGGAAACCTTGAGCAAGGCGGAGCTTGGCTGGGGCGTTGCCCGTCAGGAAATGCACTGCAATTCCTGCGGCGCTGACATGGCAATTCCGGCCAAGGCCCTCAGCGTTACCTGCCCTTTCTGCGCGTCGAACAAAGTCAACGTGCGCGAAGCCCCAGACGATCAACTACGGCCGCGCTTCCTGATCCCCTTCAAAATCCAGCCCGAATCCACCCGCGCCATCGCCCAGAAATGGCTGGGACAGGGCTGGTTCCACCCGGACGAACTCGGCGCATCGGCCATGGTCGAGCGTTTTACCGGGATATACCTGCCCTTCTGGACGTTCAGCGCAAAAATCAAATCGGACTGGAAGGCGCAGGTAGGCTACGAGACCCAAGAAAGCTATTACGATAGCAGCGATAAATCCTGGAAAACACGCACACGGATTGATTGGCGCTGGGAGAACGGCCAGGTCAAAGTCGATATTTCCAATTTCCTGGTTTGCGGCAGTTCATATATCAGCGAAAAACTAATCGCACAGGTGCAACCGTTCGAACTGCGCGACCTGGTGAATTATGCGCCTGACTTCCTGGCCGGGTGGCAGGCGCAAACTTACGATCTGACCCTGCCCAAAGCCTGGGAAGTCAGTAAAACCGATATGCGGGAACAAGCCAAGAAAGCCTGCCACAAAACAATCAAATCATCCCATGTGCGCAACTTCAACATGACAGCCGA
Organism: Chloroflexota bacterium; assembly: GCA_023459215.1. Taxonomy (GTDB): domain Bacteria; phylum Chloroflexota; class Anaerolineae; order Anaerolineales; family Villigracilaceae; genus UBA8950. Next base: position 10,955 of record JAEWVF010000002.1, on the reverse strand, counting down.
CTTTGCCGATGAAACCTGGCGGTATGTCCTGCTGCCGGTCTATGTTACCGCGTACAAGTTCGAAAACAAAATTTTCCAGGTGATGATTAACGGCCAAACCGGGGCTATCGCCGGGCAAAAGCCGGTGGCCTGGTGGAAAATTTGGCTGGGCATCGCCGTCATACTTTCCCCAGGGCTTTGCCTGGGGCTGATCGGCCTGCCGCTCCTGCTGGCTGGCGGCTTCGGGGTTTTACCGCTCCTGCTCGGGCTGGTCTTTTTCATCCTGGGCATGGTCGGGGCCTTCGCCCTGTACCGCACAGCCCTCGCCTCGGAGGCGCTCGAATGAACACACCCTCCCTGCCACAATCACAGGTTCTGGAAGAAACCGCCGCCACCTGGGGAGCAGCATTGCACCCGATGGGATGCCCAGCCTGCAAACGGGCTTACCTGGGCGAAGAGGCCTGGGCCGGGCAAACCTGTCCGTTGTGCGCCCGCGCCAAACTCCAGCCCCAGCCAGTCCTGCTCCGTCCGGAAGCGCCGGAGTTGCTCACACCATTCCGTTACAAACTTAGTGACGTCCGCCCCAGCCTGGAGAGATTCGTTAACGAGGTCTGGCTGCGCAGCGATGATTTCGACACCGAAAAGCTGCTTCAGCGCGCTGTCCCAATTTACTGGCCCGCCTGGCTGGTGGACAGCGAGGTAATCGGCGATTGGCAGGCCGAAGCCGGCTTCGATTACCAGGTCAAGAGTTCGCAGGAAACCTACGCAAAAGGCGGCTGGAGTACCCGCGAATTGGTTGAGCAGCGCATCCGCTGGGAACCTCGCCTGGGACAGATTCGCAGGTTTTATAACAATGTTGTCTCCCCGGCGCTCAGCGAGCAAAAGCGTTTGCTCAAATCGACCGGCTCTTATCGGTTCGACCAGGCCGCAGCCTACCAACCCGAGCAAGCAAAAGGAACGCTGCTGTGGGTTCCCGACCTGCCGCCCGAAAGCGCCTGGCCGCTGGCCCAAACCCAACTGGAAGAAGCCGCAGCGAACGAGTGCCAGCAAGCGTGTGGGGCGCAGCATATTCGCAATTTCCGCTTGCGCGCCGAGTACGAGTCCCTGCGCTGGACCCAGCAGCTCCTGCCGCTCTTTGTCACCTGGTACACGGACGATGAAGGACAGCCCCGCGTGGTGTATATCAATGGCCAGAGCGGGATTGTCGGCGGGGTAAGGCTGGCCTCCCAGAAAAAGGGCTGGAAGCTGGCCGGGATGATTCTCCTGGCAGCAGTCTTGGCGCTTGCTGCGGCCATATTCTTCGCCGCGTTGGGCGTACTCTTCCCGCCGAGCACAGTTCTGGGTGGATTTTTGGGCATTGTCGCCATGCTGATCGCCTGCACAGCAATCGTCCCGGCCGCCTGGCCCTGGCAGTGGAACCGCAGCCAGGATGTAGAACCGGGATAGCAGGGACGCTGTCCAATGTTAAAGTAGATGCCGGTCTGCTGCACAGATTCCGGTTGGGTCAAGAACCGGTTGTAACTGATAAAAAAACAGATCCCGCGCAAAATAGCGCGGGGTCTGTTGGCACATGCTATGATTTATTCCACCAGCGCCGCGTAGGCGAGGTTTTCGAACATTTCGGGGGCGCGCCAGAAGCCGGGCATGGTCTGGGCAAGCAGGATACCAACCAGCTCTTCCTGCGGATCGACCCAGAAGCGCGTCCCGGCCGCGCCGCCCCAGCCGAAGGAACCCAGCGACCCGCGCCGATTGCCCTGCGATAAATCAGTCAAAACGCTCACCCCCAGCCCCATACTAAAGCCCAAATCAGTGGCAACTTCCCCGGGCGGGAAAGGCAAGTGCGGCGTGGTCAGCACCTCGAAGGTTTTCCGGCTAAGCAGACGGCGGCCCTTGAATTGTCCGCGATTGAGCAGCATCTGGGCGAAATTCAGGTAATCGGCTGCCGTCGAGAGCAACCCGCCACCGCCCGAAAGCGCTGGTGGACGCGCAGTCCGATCCACCTCCGGGCCTTCGGCAGGCTGGAGACCGCCGCCCTCCAGCGGAGCGTACATGGTCACGAGACGATCCAGTTTCTCGCGCGGGAGCCAAAAGCCGCTGTCCACCATTTCCAGCGGGGTAAAAATCCGCTCCTGGAAGAAAACATCGAGAGTCTGGCCGGAAATCAGTTCGACCAAATAGCCCAAGACATCGTGGGCCATGCTATACCAGAAACGCTCACCGGGCTGGGCCACCAACGGGAGTTGGCTCAAACGCCGCATCAGGTCGTCCCCGGAAGTGGCATCGAACACCTTGGCCTGCTGATACAGCTTGTCGACCGGATGATTTGTCTCAAACCCGTAGCTCAGGCCGGCCGAATGGGTCAGCAAATGGCGGATGGTGATCGGGCGTTCAAGATCGGTTGTGCCGATTGAATCGCCGACAGCGCCGACAAAGACCCGCATCTCGGCAAATTCGGGCAGCCAAGTGGAAATCGGGTCATCCAAAAGGAAGTGGCCCTCCTCCATCAGCATCAGCGCCGCAGTGACCGTAATCGGCTTGGTCATCGAATAAATGCGAAAAATGCCATCGGTTGGCATGGGCCGCTTGGTCTCGATGTCCATCAAGCCGGTGGTCGCACAGTGAAAAACCTGGCCGCGCCGGGCAAGCAAGGTCAGGCTGCCAGCCAGGTCGCCCCGGTCGACATAAGTTTGCATCATCCTGGGGATGCGTTCCAGGCGTTCAGTTGAAAATCCAGCTTCTTTGGGGGAGATGGTTTGCATGGTTTCCCTTTCCGTCAACGGTGAGCAGCGTTCGTTTCCTTCCCAACACGCAATTATACTGCTTACCAGCCAGCAGATTCGGAAAACCACCCCGGTCAAAAAAGGTTTTGCCAGATGACGCGATAGGCGGGGCGATAAAGATGTCTGTATTCAGGGGAATGATGCACAGCGGGATAGCCCTGCGCCTGCCGGGCCAGGATGAAGGCATCCATCTCAATTACAGGGAAATGGCCCAAGCGGGTGGCGATGCGCCAGTACTGCTCCAGCGTTTGCGGGTTACCCTGAAATTCATTCGCCGTGCGGAGAAAACCGTTCAGCAAGCGCTCAAGATCGCCGCCGGAGGCGAGATAGGGTCGCAAGTGGATGCGGACAATGCCAGTTTGCGCAGAAAGCAGATCGGGCAACGGCTCGGCGGGACCTGCCCCCATTTCCGCCAGTTCGCGGGTCAGCCATTCGCGGGCAGAAACCTCGTCACAGATGGCATGTTCGCTGCCCATGGCCGCCTGGTGGATAAGTTTGTACAAATCCGTGAGCTGCATGGACGGGTAGCGGGCAAAATGGGAGGCAAGGATGGACTCGAACATTGCAACCTTTCCGAGCTAAAAAGAGCCGCCAGCCCGAATGCCAGGCCTGCCCGGTCAGCAAATCCGCGGCAGCATCTCCCCGGCCAGCATATCGACTACGCGGGTCGAGCCAAAGGCGGTCTTCATCAGCACCCGGCCTTGCGGCGCAGCGCTCACTTCACCGATCACAACCGCATCCGCGCCATATGGACTGGCGTTCATCGCCGCCAGAACCGCCTGCGCATCCGCCCGATCCGCCAAAACCAGCACTTTGCCCTCGTTGGCAATGTAGAGCGGGTCAAAACCGAGCATTTCGCAAGTCGAAGCCACCGCCGGGCGCACCGGAAGCGCCGTTTCGTTCAGGGTAATACAAACCTGGGATTGTTTGGCAATCTCGTTTAAGGTGGTGGCAACGCCGCCGCGGGTAGGATCGCGTAAAACATGAACATTCTCGCTCGCCGCCAACACCGCAGCAATCAAGTGATTAAGCGGGGCGCAGTCGCTCTGGGTGCCGGTCTCAAAACCCAGTTCGCCACGCGCCGCCAGGACCGCCACGCCGTGGTCGCCCATAAAGCCGCTCAGGATGACTACATCCCCAGGTTTTGCCCGTCTGCCAGAAATTTCGCGGCCCTCGGGCAGAACCCCCACACCGGTGGTGGACACGTACAACCCGTCAGCTTTGCCGCGCTCGACCACTTTGGTATCCCCGCTGACGATTTTTACCCCGGCCTCGTCTGCAGCTTGGCGCATCGACTCGATGACGCGCTGCAAGGTTTCCACGGGCAAACCTTCTTCAAGGATAAATCCGGCTGTCAGGTAAAGCGGAGTCGCGCCCATGACCGCCACATCGTTGACCGTGCCGCAAACCGCCAGGCGGCCAATATCGCCACCCGGAAAGAAAAGCGGGGTAACGACATGCGAATCGACGCTGACCACCAACCTTCCGGGCGGAAGCGATAACACCGCCCCGTCATCACCGGCGGCCAGGGCCGGATTGTCAAAAGCCGGCAGGAAAACCTTGCTGATCAAATCGTGGGCCATTTTCCCGCCCGAACCATGACCCATGACTATCTTTTCATGATGGCTCAGCGGAATGGGACAGACCGCGCCGCTAATATCGAGTTCGTCCATAAAATTCCTCAGGTGGCAAAAAATGCCGCGTTAACGGCCATATTTGTAATAAGCGGCGCAAGCGCCTTCAGATGAGACCATCGTCGCGCCAAGCGGAGTTTCCGGGGTGCATTGTTTGCCAAAGGCCGGGCAATCATGCGGCTTTTTCAGCCCCTGCATAATTTGACCGGCAATACACAACGGCGACTCTTGGGCAACGATATTGCCGACATCAAAACGCTTTTCGGCGTTGAACGAATCAAACTCCGGGCGCAGACACCAGCCCGAAGCCGGGATAACGCCAATCCCGCGCCAGGCGCGGTCGCATTCCATGAAAACCTGGTTGATCATCTTTTGGGCAGGCTGGTTGCCTTCAAACGTTACCGCGCGCGGGTAAGCATTGGTAATCTCCACCTGGCCCGCCTCCAGCATGCGCACCGTCTCATAGATTCCCTGCACCAGGTCGAGCGGCTCAAAACCGGTAATCGCCATCGGCACCCGGTACTTATCGAGTAGGGATGGATATTCGTGGTAGCCCATCACCGCGCAAACGTGGCCGGCCAGCAGGAATCCCTGCACACGATTGGATGGCGACCCCAAAATGGCGTGCATGGCCGGTGGAACACGGACATGCGAAACCAGCACACTAAAATTCGTCAGGCCCAGGTTTTTGGCCTGCATGACCGCCATCACATTCGGCGGGGCAGTGGTTTCGAAACCAATCGCAAAGAAGACGACCTGCTTCTCCGGGTTGGCCTGGGCCAGTTTAATCGCATCCAGCGGCGAATAAACCACGCGCACATCGCCGCCTGCCGCGCGAACGGAGAACAAATCGCGAGACGAGCCGGGCACCCGCAGCATATCGCCATAGGAGGTGAAAATAACCTCCGGGCGCGAGGCAATCGCCAGAGCGCGGTCGATCTGCTCCAGCGGGGTCACGCAAACCGGGCAGCCGGGGCCATGCACCAGTTCAATTTCCGGCGGCAAAAGCTGGTCGATGCCGTAGCGCACAATCGCATGGGTCTGGCCGCCGCAAATCTCCATCAGCGTCCAGGGGCGGGTAACCGTCTGACGAATTTTTTCAATCACCCCGCGCACCAGTTCGGCATCACGAAACTCAGTGACGTACTTCATCTGGCCCCAACTCTTCTTCAAAACTGCCAATCTCGCGCAGCAGCGCCAGCGTTTCCATGGCATCTTCCTCGCTCAGGATGTTGAGCGCAAAACCAACGTGGATGATGGTGTATTCACCCACCTGGGCTTCGGGCACATAGGCCAGGCAGGCTTCGCGGATGGTTCCAGCGCCAAAATCGACCCGCGCCATGGGCAAGCCCTCGCGTTCGTACACTTCAATAATTTTTCCGGGAACGCCTAAACACATAACAGCCTCCTAATTTTTCAACCGATAACCGGCAATCACAGCCTGGCCAAGCGCCAGTCCGCCATCGTTGGCCGGGACTTTGTGGTGAGAATAAACCTGGAACCCGCTCTTTTGTAAAAGCGGGATGGTCTTCATTAATAACGTGACATTTTGCCAGACTCCGCCGCTCAAGGCGACGCGCGAGGCGCTCGATTCCACCCGCAGCCGGTCGCAAACATCCCGAACCAAAAGCGCCAACCCGTTATGGAATCGCGCTGAAACCCGGCTGACGGGCTGGCCCGCCAGGACATCTGCCAACAAGGCTTCGATTGCGGCGGTTGGGTCAACCTGCCCTGCGGCCAACTCGAACGGATAAAAGCCCGTTTCGTCAGGGTCGGCCAAAGCTTCGAACTCGATGGCCGCCTGGGCTTCGTAATTGACCCTTTGGCGCACCCCGGCCAGGGCTGCGGCGGCATCGAACAGGCGGCCCATGCTTGAGGTCAGCGGACTGTTAATTCCGTGCGCCAGTTGGCTGCGCAGGGCCGTGCGGTCATCATAGCACAGGTCGGCATGAGTAGGCAGGGAATCGTCCCAGTCCAGCCCCAGGGCGTGGAGCAGGCCCAGGGCGGTGCGGGACGGGCGGCGGGTGGCCGCGTCCCCGCCCGGGAGCGGGAAATAGCGCAGGTGGGCAAAACGCTTGTAGCCGGCATAATCTGCCAGCAGGAATTCCCCTCCCCAAATTTTGCCGTCATCGCCATAACCGGTTCCATCGAACGAAACGCCGATGACCGGCTCGGAACCGTCCAGGCCGTGTTCGGCCATCAGGGCAGCGATGTGGGCATGGTGGTGCTGGACGGGGAGGAGCGGCAGGTTTTCGCGCTCGGCGCGTTCCTGGGCATAGCGGGTGGCGAGGTAATTAGGATGCAGGTCGCAGGCAATGGCCGCCGGTTTGACGCGGAAAAGGGTCTCGAAATGGGCAACACCCTGCTCGAAAGATTGCAGGGTTTCGTAATTTTCGAGGTCGCCAATGTGGTGACTAAGAAAAGCGTAGTTGCCGTTGGTGATGCAAAAGGTGTTTTTGAGTTCGGCCCCGGCGGCCAGCAGCGGCGGCTGTTCCTGCGGCAGGCGGACAGGGAAGGGCGCGTACCCGCGCGAGCGCCGGACGGGGTAGAGGCCCCGGTCAGGCAGAACGCGCATGACCGAATCGTCGGTGCGAATGTGGATGTCGCGGTTGTGCATCAGGAAGGCGTCGGCCAGGCCAGAGAGCCGCTCGCGGGCCTCGGCGTTGTCGGTGCAAATCGGTTCTTCAGACAGGTTGGCGCTGGTCATAACCAGGACGGCATTCTGCCAGGCAGGATCGCCGGAAAACAACAGGTAATGCAGCGGGGTATACGGCAGCATGACGCCCAAATGTTCCTGGCCGGGAGCAACCTGGCCGGCAATGGCAGAAATAGAGCGGCGGCGCAATAGCAGGATGGGACGCGCCGGCGATTCGAGCAGGGCGCGCTCGTCAGGGCTGAGATGGCAATGTTGTTCGACCACATCCAGGCTGGGCATCATCAGCGCAAACGGTTTGTCAACGCGCAGTTTGCGGCGGCGCAATTCTTCGACTGCCCGCGGATTGCAGGCATCACAGGCCAGGTGAAAACCGCCCAGACCCTTGATGGCCACGATCCGGCCCTGGGCCAACAACTGTTGAGTTTCAGAAACAGCCTGCGAAGCCGGGATGTTCGATGCCTGCCCGACCTGGGTCATCTCCAGCCAGACCTGCGGACCGCATTCGGGACAGGCTACCGGCTGGGCATGGAAGCGGCGGTTGGCCGGGTCGCGATATTCCGCTGCGCAGGCCGGGCACATCGGGAAATTCGCCATGGTGGTTTTGGGCCGGTCATAGGGAATATCTTTGATGATGGTAAAGCGCGGGCCACAGTTGGTGCAGTTAATGAAAGGGTAAAGATAACGCCGGTCGTTGGGGTCAAAAAGCTCGCGCAGGCAATCCGGGCAAATGCTGACATCGGGAGAAATGGGCTGGAAGGCATCCGCGATCCCTTCGGATTTGAGAATCTCGAAGGTTTGATAACCCGCCGGAGCGCTGGGGGCGGCCGTTACCTCGTCCAGATGGGCCAGCGGCGGAACTTCTGTGCGCAGGCGACAGAGGAAATCATCCAATGCGCGCTGCTCCCCCTCCAAGACAATATCCACACCCGCCGAGGTATTCCGCACCCAACCATTCAAACCCAGGCTGGTCGCCAGGTTGTAAACGAAGGGCCGAAAACCAACTCCCTGAACGATACCTGTAATGTGGATGGAAAGGGCATTCATAAGGAATAAGCAACCAGGATAAAATAGACCAAACTACGCAATTAAACCACATTCTAAGCCAAACGCGCAGATTTATGCCTGGCCTGTGTAAAACACATAACCATACCAGGCCGAGAACTGGCGATACAAGTCGATTTCAGCATATTCCATATCCAGCACGGCCTGTGCCGCGGGGTTATGCTCGTACTTTTCGCGCAACGCCTGGATGCGGGCAGCCATCGGGTGATAGTAATTGTCCCACCAGTCGCTTTCGGGCAGGGTGAAATGTCCCAGCGAGCGGTAACCGGCTGCGGAAAGGCGCGCCAGGTTTTGCTCAACAGTTGCCATATCGGGGTAGCCTTCGCGCCAAAACTTGCGCGCCGCTTCAGGTGGGTTTGGCTTGAGCCAGGAGAGTTCGGTCACGGCGATAAAGCCGCCCGGTTTGAGCAGCCTGCGCCATTCGCACAATCCGCGCTCGAAACCGATGATGTAGACCGCTCCCTCCGACCAGAGCAGGTCGAAGGGCTGGTCAAAAGGCAGATCGAACATCGAAGCGTTTAGCGGGTGAACCCGTTCCGCTACCCCAGCCCGGGCGGCACGGCGGGCGAGATCATCCAGGAACGGCTGGTGGTTATCCACCGCGGTGACATCGGCCTGGGTGGCGCGCGCCAGGGCAACCGACTGCCCGCCGGGGCCACAGCCAATATCCAGGATACGCGCGGAAGCGGGCAGAGCAGGGAGCATGGACAACGCCCGCAGGGTGGAGGCATCGCTGCCGGGGGCTTCGCGCGGCAGGTCGCGGTGGATTTCCCAGAAAATTTGCTGGTCGAGGGTGTTGGTCATGTTTCTCCTTCCTCACGAAAAACGGGTGGCTGCGCCATCCCAAAATGCAACAGGCAAAGGGTTCTTCAGAGGCCTCGCGCTTGCGTCACAAGCGCGCAAGCGTAATTGTAGCCCATCGCGCGCATGGTACAATCCCATTTAAGGAACGATTTTATGCACACAACCTGCCACTACACCTGAACCATCCCAACCAGCGCAAGTTTGCGCTTGAATGCGGTGGCGCACACGCCCAAGGCCGGCGGAGGTTGTCCCTGTTGATAAACAACCCTGTCCGATCCTGAAACGCCGTTGCGTACCGCAATGGCGTTTTTTTATCCCGCCAGCCGCGCCGGTCAAACAACAAAAACATTTCACAGGAGACAAAGATGAACAACCCCGATCTCGACACCGTCATTCTCGTTACACGCAACGGCATGGGCGAAGCCGAACCTGCGCTCCAGCAAAAGCTGATTACAACCTATTTTAAACTGCTGGCAGAAAACAACATTCATCCGGCGGTTATCTGCTTCTACACCGAAGGGGTTATGCTGGCGGTGACGGGTTCGCCCGTTCTGGATGCGCTCAAAGCGCTCGAAGCGCAAGGCACGCGCCTGGTTTTGTGCAGCACCTGCCTGGATTACTACGGTTTGAAGGAGAACGTGCAGGTTGGCATTGCCGGCGGGATGGCTGACATCATCGAAGCGCAACGCCTGGCCGGGAAAGTAATCTCGATTTAGAGCGGACAGATTGAGCGCAACCAGAAGGAACGCAGGGCTGTATAATGATTCTGTAAAACTTCAATCAGGATGGAAAGCCATGACAACCAGCTTGCGCTCTTATGATCAACCCCAAGATTACCAACAAGTCAGCGAATTTCTGATCAGGCATCACCAGACCGGCAACATGGATGGGAACTGGCTCGAACCGATGTGGGAGTACATGCACTTCCACCCGGCCCTGGAACCCGAACACCTGGGCAAAATCGGGATTTGGGAAAGCGCCGGGGAGATTGTCGCTGTTTGCCACTACGAGTGGCGCCTTGGCGAGGCCTTCTTCCAATTTCACCCCGCTTACCGTTCCCTGCGCGCGGAAATGCTCGACCATGCTGAGGTCAACTTGAGTGGCACATCCGCAAAAGATGGCCGCAAATACTTGTGCGCCTACGTTAACGACAATGATTCTGAGTTCCTGGCGCTGGTGCAAGAGCACGGATACGAGAAAGACCCCGAAGGCACACGTCCGCTCTACCGCTACGAGATCCCCTCACCTTTCCCTGCCATTGAACTCGCGGACGGGTTCCGCCTGACCAGCCTGGCCGAGGAGTGTGACTGGGCCAAGGTTCACCAAGTATTATGGCGCGGATTCGATCATGGCGATGATGTCCCAATGAATGCAGAAGAATTCGAATCGCGCCGGGCGATGTTCGACACGCCCAAAGCCCGCCGCGAACTGAAAATCGCTGTCGTCGCCCCGAACGGCGATTTCGCTTCGTTTTGCGGGATGTTCTATGAGCCAACCGGGCGCTTCGGCTATGTAGAGCCGGTCGCCACCGATCCGCGCTACCGCCGCCTGGGATTGGGCAAAGCCGCTGTGCTGGAGGGAATTCGCCGCTGCGGGGCGCTCGGCGCGACAACAGCCTACGTTGGCAACGATCTGCCAATTTACCAATCGGCTGGCTTCAAGAAAGTTTACAACTGCGAGTGCTGGGTAAAGCGGTTTTAGCCGCGCCAAACCGAAACACGCCCGAAGCTTAATCGGCGCGAGCAGAAAACCTGCTCGCGCCGATTACTTGTCAAAATAAGGCCCAATCCATAATTCAATCCCGCTGCAATTCAGGTCAAACAACCCTTACAGGTTACATCTAAAAAATGCCATTGGCTAGCTTTTGCCATCTTCATTACTGGCTTCTCCAACCTTTCCGCAGCTCCTCCTGTATTATTATTGTGCGCGCCACAATAAATCGGAGAACTCCATGAATGATCTTGAAGCGATTCGCCGTTTAAAAAACGGCGATATCGGCGGACTGGAAACCTTAATCGTCCGCTATCAACGCAAAGCCGT
>JAEWVF010000001.1 GCA_023459215.1 Chloroflexota bacterium | reverse complement strand
GCCAGCCAACATGTAATTAATGGTGTTCGGGGTATCCATCAGATCATCCCTTCTATTGCATGACTTTTAATTTGAGTTGTTCAACCCGGTCAGAAAGTGTGCTCAAGCGCATGCGATGCCAGAAAATGGTGACAAAAATCACCGAAAAGGCGGCGATTGAGAACAACATGGTCTGGAGCATGGCCGGAGCCATATTAAACCCGCCCTGGGCCTCTGCGCTGCCGGAACCAATCACCACCGGGTGGATGGTGCGGAAAATGCGGATCGAGACGAAAGTGACCGGGACGCTGATACCGCCCAGCAGGGTGTAGACGGCTCCAAAGCGAGCGCGTTTCTCCGGGTCTTCAATGCCCTGACGCAAAAGCAGATAGGCCAGGTACACCATCTCAAGAATGGCTGCGGTCGTCAAACGCGGTTCCCAGGTCCACCAGGTTCCCCAGATCGGGCGAGCCCAAATGGAGCCGAGCACAATGGCGATGAAGAAGAAGACCAGACTGATCTCGACAGCCGCCACACTGATCGAATCCCATTTCAGGTCTTTCTTCCACAGGTAGAGAATCCCTGCCACTGCGGCCAGGACAAAACCGATCATGCCAACCCAGGCGGTGGCAACATGGAAATAGAATACACGCTGAACTGCGCCCATGACCGCTTCAAGCGGCGCATAGACCAGGGAAGCGTAGTAAGAGGCGCCCAACAAAAGCAACGAAATCACATTCAGGGCAACCAAAGCACGGGGTTGAGGGGACATATCAACTCTCCAAAAGGGGTGAATTTTTACTCTTCGACCACATAATCGAAGACCATAAACGCAGCAGCGATGAAAATAACATCGTAAACGACAAGCAGGTTCAACCAGGGCATCAATTCGCTGGCAGGCAGCCCGGACAAAAAGCCTTTGCTGGCCTGCACTGCCGAAACAAGCACCGGGATAACCAGAGGAAAAAGCAGGATCGGCAAAAGCACATCGCGAGTGCGGGTTTGTACCGCCATCGTCGAGAGCAAGGTTCCAACGGCAACATAACCAATTGAACCGAGCAAAATAACCAAAAAAAAGCCGGGATTAAAGAAATTTTTCGGGTTATACAAGACAAAATAGATTGGCAAGACGATGATTTCAACAATCAGCATGAAGGCCAGATTGCTGAGTGCTTTGCCAAAGTAAATCGCCGAACGGTCGACCGGGGCCAACAGCAGGCCATCGAGACAGCCACGATCCTTTTCAATGGCCATCGAACGGTTAAGGCCCAGCGTCCCGGCAAAAGCGAAAGTGACCCATAACACCCCAGCCGTGACCGATTCGCGGGCAGCCCGGTCCAACTCAAGGGCGAAGTTGAACACCAGAATGACCAGCAGGGCAAAAATCAACATGGCCAAGAGCAGTTCACGAGAGCGGAGTTCTGCGGCGAGGTCTTTCCAGGCAACTGCAAGCACCGCGCCAAAATAATTCCCGGCGGGCCGCTTCATGGAGGTTGGATTCGGAGGAAGTTTGCTCATGCGCTCAGCGCCTGTTTGTAAAAATCGAGCAGGTTACCTGTACCCAGGCTTTCCCGCGATGTGGATGCGGCAATTACCCCGCGGGAAAGGATGTCAAAGCGGCTGGCAAGCTCCTCGGCGCGGGCCAGGTCATGCGAAGTCATCACCACCGTGCGGCCTTCAGCCGCCACCTGGCGTAAAACCCCGTCCAGCATTTCGGAAGCGTCCTGGTCGAGGCCGGTATAGGGTTCGTCGAAAAGCATCACTTCCGGGTCATGGATGACCGCCCGGCCAATCGCCAAGCGCTGCTGCATCCCGCGCGAAAAAGTGCGCACAAGGTCGCGACGGCGGGCCGACAGACCGACCATTTCCAAAACATCGTTAACACGCTTCGGCAACTCAGCCAGATTGTACATACGGCCATAGAACTGGAGGTTTTCTTCCGCCGTCAGATCGCCGTAAAGCAAAGGCATGTGCGAGACGACGCCCAAGCGCCGCCGCACCGAAGCGGATTGGGCAGGCAGTTCATACCCGGCAATATTGACCTGTCCCAGGCTGGGACGGGAAAGCGAGGCCAGGATGCGCAGGAAAGTGGTTTTTCCGGCCCCATTCGGGCCAAGCAACGCCACAAACTCGCCCTGCTCCACGCGAAAATCCAGCCCGCGCAGGACTTTTTTTAGGCCAAAGCGTTTAACAAGCTTCTTGACAACAATCATTTCAACTGCTTGAGTTGGGCTTTCAATTCAGCGCGGCGTTCGCGATACGCCGCTTCGGTAATATTCGCAGCCTTGAACTGGTCATCCAAGGCAACAATCGCATCCAGGATTTCATCTTCGCTCATTTCAGGCTCATCTTCTTCAGATTCTTCAACATCTTCAACGAGGTCTTCATCTTCCGACCGGCGGCGGTCACGCCAGAACATATAACCGCCGACAGCAATCAGAACGATGCCGAGCGCGCCAACCCCAATCACAATATTCTGGGTCGAGTTGGCCGATTCGCTCACCGCTGCCGCCGATTTCGGGCTGCCCGAGACAGTAAAGTCGAGAGTTTTCCCGGCAGGCAACGAACCGGCGCGGTACATCTGGAAGTTGGCGCCATTGCCCATGCTCTGCGGGCCAGAGTCGGTAAAACCTTCCCCGGCGGCAGTGACACCCTCCGGCACCAGGACGGTGACAGAGCGGGCCGGCAGGGTCAAGGGGATCGACATCTCTGTCTGGCCGCCGCCAAAAATGGCGGTGAACCCAGAGGGGGCAGTGTAAGGCAACTCGTAGGCATAAACCAGTTGGTATTGGCCGGTCCCTGGCACAACACTCATCGTATCACCAAAACCCTGCTCAACAGGCAGGAAGCGCCCGCCCATCTCGCCATCTTCGAACTGCAAATTCTCGAAGCCCTGCGGCAGGCCAAACGTGACCACCGGTTCGCCCTCGGCAGGCGCGATGATGGTCTTATCCGAAGGATTGTCCATAACCAGGAAGTGGATCACGGTAATCTTGGCCGGGGTCGAAAAATCGAGCAAAATGTGCGCCTGGCCGATTTCCAGCAGGCTGGAGTCGCTGGTCGTTTCATAAACTTCAATTGGCAGGTCAAACGAGGTCTGCCCATTCTCAACAAAAACAGCCTCGGAAGAATATTCGATCCCGGAATAATCGAGGGAAACGTAATAGGCGCGCCCATCAGGCATCTCGACATTCTCGAAAACATAACTGCCGTCTGCGCGAACGTCGGCTTCAAGGGTCAGGCTTTCGCTGAAACTGCCGTCGCCGCCGTGGTCAAAACCGTGCAAAACAACCTTCAAACCGGATGGGAGAACACCGCCAGCGCCGCTGGTGATTGTCCCGCTCACTTGGCCGCCGCTTGCGTCCGGGGTCGGTTCCGCTTCGGTGGTGGCGGTCGGAGTCGCTTCACCCTCCGCCTGGGTCGCCGTTTCAGGGGTGGATTCGGCCTCTGTAACGGAAGCCGGCGTAGGCGTCGACTGCGCAGCGGCAACGCTCAGCGGAGCGTTATAAGCAAAAGTGCGCACATAGGCCAGGGAGGCGTAAATATCCGCATCCGCCAACTGACCTTCAAAAGCCGGCATGGCCGGGGCCATCCCATTGCGGACGCTGGCTGCCCAATCGTCAAAAGAGCGCGAGGCCAACCATTGCAGGTTGGTGAAATCGGCATTGGGCGCGCTATTCCCTGCGGGGCCGTGGCACAAGGCACAATTGGCTTCGTAAACAGCCTTACCGGCGGCAACTTCTTCGGCGCTGGTGCTCAGACTTTGGGCATAAGCGACCACGTCCCAGCGTTCCTGATCATTCAAGCTGGCAAAACCAGGCATAAAATTATTGAGATTGCCCTGGGTAACCATTGTGAACCAGGCGACAGGCGCGGCCCGGCGGGCAATTTCGGGCTGGGCTAAAACCGGTACGTTGACCGGCAACGCCGAAGCCTGGGGCCCGTCGCCCAAACCGGAAACGCCATGACAAGGCGCGCATTTTTCAGCATAGATTGCCGCTCCGTTTTCGACATTGGGGCTGGCGGGCGGGAACAAAGCGCCCAAAGTGGGCACCGGCGTCGGCGGGATGTAATCCGGCGGCGGGGTGATGTCTTCGGCCAGCGAAAGGCAGGCGCTCAGGCTTAAACTGAACAGGGCTACGAGCAAAAACGCGCGAAATTTCATAAAAATTCCTTGATTATCTTAAATACCGGGCTGGCTAAATCGGCTTGCCGCAGGCCGGGCAGAACTTATCCGATTTCAGCAAAGGTTTGCCGCATTTCGAGCAAAAACCGGCGGTCTTCTCTTTGCGGGCAGCGCGGCGGGCGGCGATCAACTCTTCGATGTCGTCATCTTCAATAGCAGCTGAGGCCGGCTTCTGGCCAACCGCCGCATCGGCGCGGCGGGCCGCCACGGCAGCCTCGACCCGCTCTTCGGCGGCAGATGGCCGGGCATCGCCAGCCTGCGGGCCAAGCCCGTCCAATTGGCGCAACACGTCCGCCGCGTGCTGGAGCAGTTCAGCGCGCATAAGCGGGTAATCTTCGGCAGGGATTTTGCCGAGGGTATGATCGAAATCCAATTCCTGCAAAGCGCCAATCAGGCGGTCGCGTTCGGCCATCAGGGTCGAGCGTTGGTGTTCTTCCTGCGAGACCAATTTGACGGCGCGTCGTTCAAGAAAAGGTTGGGCAACAAAAAAAGCCACCAGCAAAAACAGGGCCAAAATGAGCAGAATTGCGCCTATTTCCATGAATCACCTTTGAATTACAGAGTACCGCAGAAGCCCCAGGCCGGTGTCATTCCGTTTGGGAATGTGTGCAAGGGGCAACGGGCGGGTTTATTGGCTCAAGAGTTTGTCCACCTGTTGGCGGATCTGGTCTTCCGATGAGAATGGGCCGACCTGGATATACTGCAAAACGCCATCGCGGTCGATGAAATATGTTTCAGGAACACCTTTGATGCGGAAGAATTGCGAAATCTTGGTGGCCAGGTCGGGGCCGTTGGGATAGGTAATGTCGAACTTGGTCAGGTAGCCGCGCGCTTCAGGCTCGGTATCGACATAATCGATGCCGAGGAAGACCACCTCGCCGGTCGGTTGGTAATGACGCCAGGCGGCTTCCAAGTCTGCGGCTTCCTGCTCGCAAGGTTTGCACCACGAGGCCCAGAAATTGATAACCACCACTTTACCGCGCAGTTCGCTAAACTGAACCTGGGTTTTGTCCTGATAAGTATAGCCCTCGAACAGGGTCAGGCTGAAATCAGGAATCACTTCGCCCGGCTGGACTGTCCCCTGCTGTGAGCGGCGCAAACCCAGCGCTACAATCACCAACAAGGCAACCAGGCCAACCCAAACCAAAATCTGCGCCCAGAGCGGGACACCGCGTTTCGGGATTGACTGTACGTTTTCTGACATTGCAAAATCCTTTATTAATCGCGCTTTTTGAGTTCTTCTTCGATCCGGCGCAGGTAATCATCGCCAGGGGCAGGTTTGTCTTCGTTGTCGTCAGCTTTTGCAGCAACCGCAACAGGTTTGGACATCGAACGAAAGGCGCGATAAACGATGAAAATGCCTATCGCCAGCAAAATCGGCGGGACGATGTAAATCAGGACAGAAAAACCCTGGGCGGGAGGCGCAGACAGGACCCGCGCGCCATACTGATCGACAAAATACTGTTTAATCTGCTCTTCCGTCCAGCCTTCGGAGAGTTTCAAGCGAATCAGCTCGCGCCATTGGGCGCAAGCCTGGGTCGGGCAGACATCCAGGGGTGTGTTCTCGCACACCGGGCAGTAAAGGTCGCGGGCGATGGCGTTGACCTCATTATCGCTGGGGGTTGGGTTGGGCGATTGGGCCAAAACCAGGCTGTTGAAAGCCAGCAAAAAGAGGGCCGTAACAAACAATATCGAGAAGGTTTTCTTCATGCACTATCCTTGGGCGCAAAAATCCGCATTGATCCTGGGATTAATCTCCCGGCTGGTAGGCGGCGCTGGTTTTGCGGGCGCGGGCCGGGGCAACTTCCGGGTCCTTGTCGGGCCAGGCGGCGATGAACGTGCCGAGGATAAAAATGGCGGAACCAAACCACAACCAGTTCACGAGGGGGTTATGGTAAATCTTGAAAGTAGCGCCGACAGAACTGATTGGCTGCCAGTCCACCAACAGGATGTAGAAATCATCCTGCAAGGTCGAGCGCACGCCCGGAATGGTCATCGGCTGCTGCGAATCGTAGTAATAATCGCGGCGCGGATGGAGCATTCCGAGATATTGACCATCCTTCGAAATTTCAACCGTAGCCCTCGTGACGTTCTGCATGGGGGTGCCGTCGGCATTGTTCAGATCAAAGTCCTGTAAATCGGTGAATGTCATCGTGTACCCGGCCAGGTTCAACGTGCCACCCTTGGCGATCGTTCCCTGGGTCTCAGTCTGGAACATTTCGATGCCGATGATGCCAAAGGCCATCAGCACCACGCCCAGGTGGATGGTATAACCGCCATAGCGACGGCGATTGCGCCCGGCCAGACGCCAGAGCGCCAGGAAAATGTTCTCTTTTTGAGCACGCGAACGAGCGGCGGAGGCGCGCCAGAACTCATACAGGGTGATAAACGCCGTGGTAATGGTAACAAACAAGCCCACCAAAGCGTAAGGAAAATAACCGTTGATCAGGGCCGGGTTGAGCAGGAAGTAGGCAACAATAGCCAGCATGACAACGGCTGCGGCAATCAACGGTTTCAAGATGGCTTTTCCCAATGTTTTGACGGTCGAATGGCCCCAGGCAGAAAGCGGGGCAATACCCATCAAAACAACCAACGCGGCAAACAACGGGCCGGTAGCGCGCTCGTAGAAGGGCGGACCAACCGTCACCTTGGCGCCGGTAGCCAGTTCGGAAATCAACGGGAAAATCACACCCCAGAAACAAACCACCAGGATGCCGATGAAAAGCAGGTTGTTCAGCAGGAAAAGCGCCTCACGCGAAAGCATCGAGGTCATCTGAGCTTCGGCTTTGAGTTCGGGCCAGCGCCAAATCAGCAGGGCGATCGATATGACAAACGTCAGACCGATAAAGATAAAAAAGGCCGGGCCAATCGCGCTCTGGGCAAAGGAATGAACCGAAGAAAGCACGCCTGACCGGGTCAGGAAGGTGCCGAAGATAACCAACGAATAGGTCAGGATGACCAGGATCATGTTCCAGTGCTTCAACATGCCGCGTTTTTCCTGGATCATGACCGAGTGCAAGAAAGCCGTACCCGAAAGCCAGGGCATGAACGCCGCAATTTCAACCGGGTCCCAGCCCCAGTAACCGCCCCAGCCGAGCACGTCATAAGCCCAACGTCCGCCCAGAACCAGGCCAAGGGAAAGGAAAAGCCAGGCCCAGAGAGTCCAGCGGCGGGTGATGCGCGTCCAGCGGTCATCGGTGCGGCCCGTTACCAGGGATGCAATCGCAAACGCATAGGGGATGACGAAGGCGACAAATCCCAGGTACAACATGGGCGGGTGGATGACCATGCCGGGGTGGCGCAGCAGGGGGTTGAGACCGTTGCCGTCCGCTGGCGTGAAGGGAATCGCCCCTGCCGGGCGGAAAGTTGCCGGGGTCACACCGCTAAAGGTTTGCCAGAAACGGGTAAAGGGATTCTCGTAAAAAACATTCAAGCCGATAAAGAAAGCCAGGGTGACCGAGGCCACAAGAACGACCCAGGGCAGGAATTCGCGGTCGCGATCCCATTTGCGCAGGGTGACAGCGGTCATAAAGAGCGAGAGCAGCCACGACCAGAACAGCAACGAGCCAGCCTGGCCGCCCCACAACGCGGTCACTTTCAGGTAGACCGGCATGGTGCGGCTGGTCACCTCGTACACAAAAGATACGTTGTAATCGTTGCTGACCAGCAAGTAGATCAGGGTCAGTGAGGCCAGGGTGGTCAACGGGAAGGTCAACTGCATTGCGAGGCGCGAGCTTTCAATCCACTTTTGGGATTGCTTGAACTGGCCAAAGATCGAGGCAAAGATGGCATAAATCGAGACCAGGAAGGTGATAACAATAACACCGTACCCAAAATCTGCTAACATAATGACTCCTTAACAATATTGAACCCGAAAGGGGACTCAACCTTTCGGGTTTGGAACATTTTTTCTTTTAGCCTTCGGACTGCTCGGGAACAGCCTCTTCGTACTTGGTAGGGCACTTCAACAGGAGTTCATCTGCATAGAAAATGCCGTCTTCACCCATGCGCCCGGTCATAATGGCCTGGGCCTCGTTGCGCATCAAGTCTGGGCGAACGCCAACGTAGATAACTTCCATGCGGGCGCGGGTCGGGTCGATCACTGCCTGGTGCAGGACTTCTCCCAGGCCGCCTTCGCGCTCGATCTGGGCATTATCGCCAGGGACATGGGCCACAGTGAATTTCAAGGTCAGGGTTTGCGGATCATACTCAATCGTTTCGCCAACGATTGCGCCGGAAACGCGCAGTTCACGACCCTGAACATCCGCCTGTTTTTCTTTCAGTTCTTCGACCGTCATGAAATACTGGGCGCTGGCCTGGGTCGAAGAAACGATGAGATAGACGACCGCCAGCAAAATCATAACGCCGCCTAAGATGAATTTGATGCGTGGATTTTGGGACATAGGTTATTCTCCTCGGTAAACTTGTTCCAACTATCACAACTCATTAAGATTCTACATGTTTAGATTAAGAGAAACTGAAAAGAGCTTTACAAAATTGGTGATAAATGTCATCTATTTGAATAATATATATCTTAATACTCTCGATTGATTAACCAAAAAATACCCCGCCGGTTGCGCCGGCGGGGTATTTTCATCGAAAAACTATTTTTTAGTGTTCGTGTTTGTGTTCGCTGGAGCGGAACGGCAGGAAGCGCGCCGCCAGGCTGAACATCAACAGCCAGTAACTGATTACCATGCCGCCCACGGCAAACTCGATCCAGGTCGGGGTGTAAGAGTTCAGGACAACACTGGGGGTGAAGGGATCATACGAAATGGAGGCAATCAACCCGGCGAAGTTGTAGTTCCAGCGGGTGATGATGGCCGCGAAAATCGGCACAACCGCAGCCGCCATCAGGTAACGGAAGTTGCGCACCGATTTGGCCGCCAGCAGCAGTGATCCCGCAATTGCCGGCAGGAGCGCCTGCCCCAACCAGAAAGAGAGCGAATAGGGCGCAACCGAATCCAGCACAGCCGTTTGCAGGGCAATCTCGCGATCAAAGCTGTAGTAATTGGTGACCGCCCAGTCCCAGACCCGCAAATAGGTCAGGAGCAGGGTGATGCCGCCAGCCAAACGGGCCACATCGTAGAGAATATCATCCTTGACCAGGCCCGGCCGCATCACGCGGAAAACAATCACGCCGAGGAAGAAGAGCAGGGCGATGCCGCCACTCATGGCCGAAAAGACGAACTGTACCGGCGCGCTCTGGTTGAACCACACGCCACGCCCGGCCAGGACGGAGTACGTTGCGCCCAGGGAGGCCTGGTGCAGCAGCGAGAGGGATAAACCCGCAATGGCCAGGATAAAACTCATGCTGTGAAGCCAGTGCGCAACCTTGTGAGCCAGGGCAACCAACTTGCCCAGGATGGGGAAGCGGGTCAGCCAGGGATGGGTGTGGAAAACTTCATGCTCCAACACAATCGGCAGAACTTCGGCAATTAAAACCGAAAGGTAGAGCACCACGCACATGGTCACTTCCCACAGCAGGGAGTGCGGCTGCCAGAACACAATCGGATGCCAGAAGCGCAGGGGCTGGCCGAGGTCAAAGAGCAGGACCATGCCGGCAGTGGAATATCCCAGGAAGCCGAGCAACACGGCCAGTTTGCCAATCACCTCGAAGCGTTTGATGCGCAAAATGTAGACAATCACGCCAAAAGTAAAGGCGCTGCCGCCCATGGCAATGGCGGAAAGGTCAATCGAAATCCACAGCCCCCAGGGAATGGCATTGCTCAGGCCGGTGACGTGCAAGCCATCGCGCAAGACGATGAATGCGCCCACCAAACCAAAAAGCAGCATGGCAACCAGCAAGCCGATCCAGTAAGGGAAGAAATCAATCTGGCGTTTGCCGATTCGAATGGTTGGGTATTGAATGCTGTTCTGCATGGATTAACCCTCCCCGCTCAACAGGCCATCGGTATTGGTTTCGGGCGGGACGTAGAAAACGCGCGGTTCGGTACTCAAATCCTCGCGCAAGCGGATGGTGACTTTGGCCTCGCGGCGCGCTTTCGAAATCGGGCTTTCCGGGTCGGTGGTGTCGCCAAAAACACGCGCACCGGTGGGACAGGCAACAACGCAAGCCGGGGTAGCTGCCGGGTCTACGCCAGGCACCAATCCGCGCGGGTAAGATTTATCGATTCGGTGCGAGCAGAAGTGGCATTTTTCCACTACGCCGCGCGGGCGGTTGGGCAATTCCTGGATGCCGAAATCGGGCGCGTGGGGGCTGGTATCGGGGGCAATCGGTTCCCGCCAGTTAAACACGCGCGCGCCATAGGGGCAGGCCACCTGACAATAACGACAGCCGATGCACTTGTTGTAATCCATCTCCACAATGCCGTCAGCACGGTAATAGGTAGCTTGCACCGGACAGACATGCACGCACGGGGCTTCGGCGCACTGCATGCACGGGCGCGAGAGGAAAAAATCGGTCCCGTTCTGGGTGGTTTCAGTTGTAACAACGTTGTAGAGCATGTCATCAGCCAGGTTATTGGTCGCCTGGCAGGCATAGGTGCAGTAATTACAGCCGATACATTTATTGATGTCAATCAACATGCCCCATTTGGGGCCGCCTTCGGCTACTTCAGAACGCTTCTCGCGCAGGGCCAGCGTCGAAATACTGATAAATTGTGCCAGGCCCGCAGCGCCAGCCAAAGCACCGGCCAGCTTCAGCAAATCACGGCGACCGAGATTGCCTTTTTCCGGTGTGGTCACACTTTCTTGGGGTTCACTCATCATCTACCTCCATATCATCGAGGACTAAGCGGCTTTACCGGGGTCTTTGCCAATAAATACCCACATCACACCGCCGCCTAAGAGAAGTCCGGCAATCAACAGGAGCCACGAAGGCAGGTTAATGCCGCCTTCCTGCTTCACATTTTCTTCATCATGAACAGGCTCCGGAGCGGCAGGAACCTCAGCGTCGCCCAGTTTTTCAACCTCAACCCCGGCCATCAACAGTTTGTTGGCGCCGTGAATATCCTCATGGCAGGAGGCGCAAGTCGCGCCATCGACATGGAAGGTGTGCTTGTTGTGTGAGCCAAGGTGACAGGTAATACAATCGGCGCCCGCAGCAATGTGGGTCGACTGATGTAAATCATCTTTCTGTTCGCGATGACAATTTTCACAAGTAGTCTGGTTGCCCTCGAGCGGCTTTTGCTGCTGCGAGTGGGGGTTGTGGCAGGAAACGCATTTCAAACCAACTTCCCCGTGCCGGCTGGAATTCCAATCCTGGGACACTTCCGCATGACAAACGGTACAGGTCAATTCTTCCGGCTCGGTCGAATAAGTCAAATCGAAGGGATGTACCCCTTCACCTGTTGCCAGTTTGTGGCAAACCAAACAGTCCAAACCGCCGGAGCCGTGTTTGCTAGCCGACCAAAGCTCAACCATCGGCTTATGGCAGGTCTTACACTGATCCGCCCCGGTCTGGCTGGGCTGGGACGCCTGGACATCCTGGCTGGGGGCCACCAGCAGGATGCCAAGCCAGGTTACGACAAAAAGCGCAACCACAAGCCAAAAGATTCTTTTCTGCAAAACTTGATTGGTCATAGTGCTTCTCCTGATATTGTGCTAAATTCGTTACTCGGCGGGCAAACTGCCAGTAAACAGGCAGATTTTTCCAACATCAAGAGGGTAATATAAGAGCAGCATTAATAACAAGTGCAACCTGTCATTATCCATACAGACTAAATGTCACCCTATTTATCACCATGGCTTATAAGCAAGCATAATGTAAAGTGAAACAAGCCCAAAGAATCGAAATATGCTATATTAGGGCATATTTCAGAAATTTCACCGAGCTGCCATGTCCAATAAAACACTACAAGATTTGCGCCGGGCCTTACCCGGCATTGTCATCAGCCTGATTGTCATCGCTGTTCTGGCCTTCATTGTAGATTGGCCAAGCGTATTCGAAGCGTTCCGCACTGTCGACCTGCGCTTCCTGGCCCTGCACGGCCTGCTCTACATGGCCTCTGTGGCCGCGCGCGCCATGGGTGCGCGCGCCCTGCTCGAAGACCGTCCCACCTTCCGCGATTCTTTTATGATCATGATGCAGGGCTACCTGCTGAACAATGTGCTGCCCTTCCGCCTGGGGGAATTGGGACGCGCCTACCTGCTCGGACGCAAAACCAACACTGGGACTTTTTTCACCATCCCGGCCATCATGATCGAACGCGCCTATGACCTGGCTTTCGCCGCGCTGATTGTCATGGGCACCCTGCCCTTCGTTTTTAGCGGCGTCGATTGGGCGCGCCCGGTGGCGCTGACCACCCTCAGCCTGGTGACCGTTGGTTTGCTCTCCCTGCACCTCGTCGCCCGCTTCCGCGTCCCGCTGCGGGATTGGATCGATCACAGCGCCGGAAAAGTCAAACTCATCGAAAAATACATCGTACCGCGCATCGATTCCTTCCTCGACGGCCTGGCCGTCCTGACCAGCCTGAAAAGTTTCACCGCCAGCCTGGGCTGGATGGCGATTTGCTGGCTTTTCGCGCTGGCGAACCAGTACGCCCTGCTGCGTGGATTCCTGCCAGCCGCCAAACTCTTGCATTCATCCTTTTCGCTGGGGATTTCATCCTTTGGCGGCGCAATCCCCTCGGCTCCATCGGCGCTGGGTGTGTATGAAGGGGCTGTCGTAGCGGCCCTGGCCGTAGTAAAAATCTCATCCGGGGTTGCGCTGGCTTTTGCCGTCACCCATCACATGATGCACATTCTCTATTCCGGCATTCTGGGCATGGTTGCCTTCTCGCAGGAAGGCGAAAGCCTGCTCGGCATGTACGAAAAACTGACCAACCGAAAAAATTTGCAGGAGAGCGAATAATATGTCACGCAACATTCTCGTCACGGGAGGAGCCGGGTTTATCGGCTCAAATTATGTCCACCGCCTGCTCCAACGCGGAGAAAAGGTCACCGTTTACGATAATCTCAGCCGGGCGGGCGCGCCGCGCAACCTGCGTTGGCTTGAAGAAAGTTATGGCAAAGATGCATTCCGGCTGGTGGCCGGAGATGTGCGCGACGCGTCCCTGTTGACCGCCACCGCCCGTGATGCAGATGTTATCGTCCACCTGGCCGGCCAGGTGGCAGTAACCACCTCGGTTGTCAAACCGCGCGAGGATTTCGAAATCAACGCCCTGGGGACTTTTAACGTACTCGAAGCCGCCCGCTTGAGCGAACGCAACCCAATTGTCTTCTACTCATCGACCAACAAGGTTTATGGCGGCATGGATGATGTTGAAGTGGCCGAAACGCCAACCCGCTGGCAGTACAAAAACCTGCCCTTTGGCTGTCCCGAGACGCAGCCGCTCGACTTTCACTCCCCGTATGGCTGTTCGAAAGGCGCTGGCGACCAGTATGTGCGCGATTACGGCCGCATCTACGGCCTGCGCACGGTGGTTTTCCGCCAGAGCTGCATCTACGGCCCGCGCCAATTCGGCGTCGAAGACCAGGGCTGGGTTGCCTGGTTCGTCATCGCCGCCGTCACCGGTCGTCCGCTGGTCATCTATGGCGATGGCAAACAGGTGCGTGATTTGCTGCATGTCTACGACCTGCTGGATGGGTATGATTTGGCCCTCGAAAAAATTGGACAGGTCAGCGGTCAGGTTTTCAACCTGGGCGGCGGCCCGGAAAACACCATCTCCATCTGGACCGAGTTCGGCCCCCTGCTCGAAAAACTCCTGGGGCGGGCCATCCCCGTATCACGCGGCGATTGGCGTCCGGGCGACCAAAAAGTCTTCGTTGCCAATACCCGCAAAGCCCAGGCGGAGTTGGGCTGGAAGCCAAAATATGATGTTGAAAAAGGGGTCAGACAATTGTTCGACTGGGTGAGCAGCAACAAAGCTCTCTTCTAAACAAAAAGTGGGCGGGAGAAATTCTCCCGCCCACTTCGTTATTAAGGGTTAGGTGTGTTGGTCGGTGTTGGCGTCTGGGTCTCGGTCGGAGTTGCCGTTTCAGTCGAGGTGGCAGTCGCCGTGCTGGTCAGGGTGGCTGTCGCCGTCAGGCTGGCGGTCGGCGTGGTTGTAACCGTGGCCGTCGAGGTTGTGGTCGCCGTGCTGGTAGCGGTCGCCGTGAACGTCGCCGAAGGGGTAAACGTGGGCGTAATCTGGTTGGACAAGCGCTCGATGCGGGCTGCCAGCCAAATCGGCCGGTCGTTCGACCAGGATCCGTTGGCGTGCGCGGTCAAAATGAACTTGACCGTTTGTCCCTTGAGGGAGCTTAAATCCACATCCACATTATAAATCTGGCCCTCGTAGGCTTCGTTGAACTTCCACAAAGTTTTGATGGAACCGTTGCCGATTTGATAATCGAGGCGGAAGATGACATTACAACCGTTGGAGCCATATTCGCAGCCGATGGTCGCGCGGAAACGGTCACCGTTCTTGACTTCGAATGGCTGGTAATAGCCGCTCAGGTAGCCGTTGTTGACGCTTTCCGGCACAGTCAACAAGCCGGGGCGACTTTCGGTAACGCCATTCTCCATCTTGGGCTTATCGAGGCTGATGGCAAAACCCTTCTTGCCGCTGGTATTGCCCGGGCAGCCCAAATCGCCAGCCGCGCTGCGCCAATCGGCTGTACAGTAATTGGCGACGAAATCGAAGATGCCGGTCAGGTTGGCGGTTACTTTAACCTGCACATAAACCGGGCTGTTGGCCTGAGCGCCCAGCCCAAACAAAGCCCCGGAACTGTTGCGCAGCATCCAGTCCCCGCGATAGGTTCCGGTGGAGGCCGGGGCCGTCAGGTTCACCGAGACGTCAACCGTATCGCCCGGTGAAACGGACCGGGGCAGGTTAACCGCCGCCGGGCCGCCCATTTGGTGTCCCGATGAAAAAACCAGCGAATAGGCTGTTGTCCAGGCACAAGTGCCGGTATTTTGGATGCGCCAGGTCTTCGTAAAGCTGGCCGCCGAACCCAGGGAGGTGTTGTCCGGGATGGTCACATCCCGCACAAAAGCAGCCTGGTCGCAGCGGGTGACAATAACCGGGCTGAGGGGCGTCACGCTCGGAATCACCACCAGCGGAGTGTTGGTAGCGGTTGGCAGCGGCGGCAGGGTTGGCAGACCGACCGTGGCAGGCGGCAACGTGGCAACAACCGCCTGGGTTTGCAAAGCCTGCAAGGTGGCCGCCTGGGAGGTGTACACCGCCTGCAGCGTGGCGGCGGCATCCGGCGTGGAACTGGGCAGGTTGCAGCCTGTCAACAAGAAGAGCAAAACCCCCAAAGATAAGGCGAACGATGCTTTTTTCATATAAATTTATCTCCTGAATCAAACTCACACACTTGTTCGGCCTGTCAAGCATCCATTTCAGGCCATGACAGGGGTTTACAAGCATTTTATAGACGACTCGGCGATAAAAAAGTTCCAGAATCAAAACAACCGAGGCGGCCCCCGGTTGTTTTGAAAAGTTTTGTTTTACGGACAGGTCCAATAGAAGATTGGCGCGCCATCCTTGAATTCGGCGTTGTTCGGTTCTGTGATGAATAGCGTTACCTTGCGTTCCATCCCCTGCACCGCATCCGATTTCAGGTTCCAGGTCCAGGAGATGACCTGTTGCCCGGCATCCTTGAAAACGAGCTTGCCGCCTTCGCGGATACCGCCGTCATAAGGATACTGGTACCACTGATAACGGACTTCGGTCGGGCCGTTGGTCACAACTGTGGCGGTAACGGTATATTTCGTGCCGCCCACAGGACAGGCTTCCTTCGGGTCGCGGGTGATGGTGTAGTACACATCCGTCACCGCAACAGCGTCATCCGGCTTCTTGGCAACCGTGATCTTGGCAATCAGCGGGGAATCAGCCGGGCCAACCCCAAAGCTGCCGCCATAGGGCGTGGCAATCCGCCAGAAGCCGGTGTAAACACCTTCCGCTTCGGGGGCCTTCATGTCCACCGACAAATTGACCACATCGCCAGGATAAACTGTGCGCGCCAGGGGAATGGAGGTGCCGCTCGTCATCCCATCGCCACTGTGCAAATACAGCTTGTGCGAGGTATCCCAGGCGCAGGAACCGACATTCTTGATTTGCCAGGTTTTTGTGAACGCTGTTCCCGGCAGCATGATTTTGCCATCCGGAATGCTGATATCGGCCACAAACGCGGCAAAGTAGCAGGCGACCTGCGACCCGCCACCCTGGGCCGGAGCAGGGGTGGGGGACGGCGCATACGTAGCGGTGGGCGTGGGCAAGTCCGAGGCAAGGGTCGCCTCGGCTGTGGGTGGAACAGCAGCCGCCTGGGTGGCAGCAGCCTGTTCGGTATAACGCGCCTCTACAGTTTGCACAGCGGAGGTGGCAATCGCATCTGCATCGGGGGTGGGGGTTGTTTCGGCGCCGCAGGCGCTCAGCAACACAACGAGTAAGCTCCCCCAAATGAAGATATTTTTTAGTTGTTTAGACATACGGTTTCCTTTCAGAACAGGCCAGTATTATAACAAAAATAAAAAACGGACATTTGCAAGGCAAACGTCCGTTCATGCTGAAATCGTTACGGTTTTAAGGCGTGGGGGTTGTTGTAGGTGTGAATGTTTGTGTTGGAGTCGATGTAAGGCTGGGCGTGAAAGTAACCGTCGGGGTCGAGGTAGGCGCAACAACCTTGATCTCAACAAAGAAGGAAATGCCCTGGTGGCCGTTGGCAATCGGGACGATGACGCCAGCCGCGTTGCGCAACCGCCAGTAACCGCGATATGTTCCGGGAGCAGCCGGGGCCTTGAGCGCCACCGAAATATCCACCTGCTGATTGGGGGCAACACCACCCGCCAGGGGCTGGGTTGCCGGGCCGCCCATCGCTTCGCCGGTGTCGAAGATAACCTGGTAACCGCTCGACCAGGTGCAGGTCCCCAGGTTGCGCAAACGCCAGGTTTTGGTAAAAGTTTGTTGAGGCTGGAACTCGCTACCGTCCGGGACGGTCACATCCGTGACAAACTGGGCCAGGTCGCATAACGGGGTCGCACTGGCCGTAGCCGTTGGCGGCTGGATAGCCGTTGGAGGCGGGGCCGGTGTGGTCGCAAGCGGGACAACCGTCGGGATGGCGGTTGTCGACTGGGGGGCCAGCAAAGCATCCTGGGTCAACTGCGCCTGAACCGTTTCCGCGGCGGCGGTAAAAACAGCATCCGCACTCTCAGGCGTAGCCTGGGGCAGGTTACAGCCAACCAGCAAAACTGGCAAAGCCAACATAAGCAAAATTGCTCGCAAAGACAACGTTTTCATTTCTTTACTCCATCTTCAAAACAAGAAAATCATGATTTGTTCGCCACGATTATACCAACCCAAACCGTTTACAGTTCTGTTTGCATCTTGGCATAATCTAAACTTTGTTATAGGATTGATAATGATTAGATCGTTAAATATCATCAGGGTCATTTTGAGCTTGAGGGAAACGCAGGATAGTGAATGATAACCCCCAACGATTTTATAAGATTACCTTACAGCACTGATTTAACCGAAGGCGGCATAGCCTACGCCGTGCGCTCCCTGCCTCACACATATGACCGCATGGGCGGTTCACTCTACTCGCGGCTGCGCCGCATCGTTGGCGGCGTTGCAGTGGAACTGGCCTTCCGACGTTACCTGGGTGAAAATGAGGTTCCCTTCGATGTAAAGGGCATGACTCCTTTTACCGAACCGGATAAATATGATGTTTCTCTGGGGGGACATCGCTGCGACCTGAAAACGTTTGTAACCTCGAAGCGCAACCAGATTACCGCCATGCGCCGCAACCCTGCGCTTGTCCTGCGCGCCCCGGCCTTGATCCCCGCTGACCAGTTTGCCGGCGAAAACCACAGCGACCAGGATTTGTACCTGTTTGCCTTCCTGCTCGGCCTGACCACCAATTCCAGCGAGGAAATCAAAACCGCAGTCGATGCGGGCCAACCCATTTACCTCATCCACCCCATGCGGGCCGAATGGTCGCGCCCGGCAACCTGGGCGCCGCTCGGCAAAATCAGCCTGAAAAGCGAATGCAGCGTTCCGGTCACGGTTGAAATTGGCGGACAGGATGCCGAGCGTGAGTTTGTCACCGCCAAATACACCCTCGAGCCGCTGACCCGGCTGGTGGTGGATTTGCCGCTCTTCAGCCTGGCTTACCTGCATGTGGATACCATCCCGGACGCCCGGATTGGCATCCACAGTTCAGCGCGCAGCGAGGTGTACTTGGTCACGCCGCAGGACTGGGGCAATATCTGGATTTATGGCATGGAAACCTGGCTGACCGGCTATATGGCGCGCGAAGAATTCCGCCGCAAAGCCAGCACCATCTTTGCCGGGAGTCGGGTTTTCCAATATAGCAAAACCCAAACCAAGAACATGTCTGTGCCTGTGGCCGACTTGCGCCCGTTGAGCGAATTATTTGTGCGGGTCAAAGAGTGGGAAGAGAAAAAGAAAAACTGGTAAAAGAAAAACCGGGAAGCTGTTCGCAGCTTCCCGGTTTTTTAGCGGTAATCGCCTTCGCCTTTGATTTTGCCTCGCTCCAGGCGCGAGAAAAGTTTTTCCAGGTTCGCTTCGGCCACTTCCTGCAAGGGGATGTCAAGCTCGGTGGCGATCTGGGCCAGGTACCAAAGCACATCGCCCAATTCATATTTCAGCGCCTCGCGGTCAGCCTCGCTGACCTGGCCGCCGTGATCGCGAAAAATCTTCTTGACCTTCCCGGCCAATTCCCCCGCCTCGTTGACCAGCCCCAGGGTCGGATAAACAATCGGGTGGTCAGTATGCACCAGGTTCCAGGTTTTGCGTGACTCGCGTTGGTAATCGTTCAAATCTTTGAGGGTCGGCATGGTTATCCTTTTATGACTTGCAAAGCATCGGGCAAAATTTCGAAGCTGACCTGGCGCAGGTTGCTACCAAAACTGGTGTAAACCTCGCCGTCAGCGTGGATATAAAGCGGTAAATCGGAAATCAGGCTCAGGCGGCGTGTGGTTCCAAGCATCACCTGCGGGAAACGCCCGTGAGTGCCTTTCATCACTTCCGGCAAAATCCGCAGCATGGTCAGACGCGAACAGCGCCCAATCATTGCGTAGTGCAGGATACCGTCATTATTTTTGGCCTCCGGGGCCACCAGGAAACCGCCGCCCTGACGCGGCCCGTTGCACAGGGTTAGCATAATGTTGGCCTGTTCAATCAACTGTCCATCCATTTCGATTTTCATCAGGGCCGGCTGGTGGTTGACAACAATGGTTTGCAGGACCGCCACCAAATACATCAAAAAGCCGCGCAACAGGGGCAATTTGTGCGAGCGGATGGTGACAACGGCATCAAAACCGAGGCCCAGGGTATTGTCAAAGTATTCCTGGCGGCCGTTTTCATCAGTCATCAGCCCCAGGTCGATGGGCGAGGGCTGGCCCTGCAAGGCGTGCATCAGGGCGCGGTCGGCAGCCTTCGGGACGCCAAGCGCATGGGCAAAATCATTGCCCGAGCCAATCGGCACCACGCCGAGGGCCGGTCGCCGCCCGGCTGGGACTTGCATCAGGCCATTCACCACTTCATGGGCGGTTCCATCGCCGCCCAGGGCAATCACCCGTTCGTAGCCCTGTTCGGCTGCCTGGCGGGCCAGTTCGGTGGCGTGGGTTGGATAGACAGTCCCGCTCCACTCCGCGCCATGCTGGTTGGCGATTGGACGCAGGTCGTTGGCTACCTTCCAGGCTTCGCCCATATCGGCCATCGGATTAAAGATAAGTTTGGCTTTTGATGCCATCTCGCCTCCAAAGAAAAACGGGTTGTTTATACCCTCGGACATGATATAACAACCCGTAACCTGCCAAAAAGTTCGGTCTGCTACGATTTGACGTTTGGCATTTGCAACTCGCCTGTCACGCCCTTGGCTACCTGGAAGGTGCCGCGCGCATGTTTCTTGGCGCGATAAAGGGCCTCATCGGCAGCGCGCAGCAAGTCGGCAGCCGAGCGGGCATGGGTGGGGTAAATCGCAATGCCGCCGGAAATGCCCAGGCGGCAAGCAGAGCCATCGGGCAGGAAGCAGGCAAACCCCGAGAAGCGCTGACGAATATTCTCCGCAACCCTGGCCGCGACGTCGGCTGCTGTTTCCGGCAATACCATGCTTATCTCATCGCCGCCATAACGGGCCAGGAAATCGCTGGCGCGCGAAATGGACATCAGGAAAGCGGCAATATCGTGCAAAACATGGTCGCCGACCGCATGTCCCCAGGTGTCGTTCACGGCTTTGAATCCATCCAAATCCATCATCAGCACCGCGAAAGGCCGCCCGGTGCGATTGGTGCGGCTGACCTGATGGTCAATGTAGCGGTCGAGCGCGCGCCGGTTGGGCAGGCCGGTCAGGGTATCGCTAAGCGCCTGGCGCGAAACTGCCTCGTGCAGTCTGGCATTGATAATCGCAATCCCGGCCTGATCGGCCAGCAATTTGAGCAGGCGCTGTTCCGCCTGAGAAAACGAACCGACCTGCCAGCGCGAAAGATTCATCACCCCAATCACCGAATCAGCCATCATCAGCGGAATGCTGATCAGGGAGCCGGACCAATCATCAGGCATATTGGCAAACAAAGGGTCCAGGCGCAGGTTTTCAATGATGAGTGTCTCTTTGGAATGGGCTGCCCGATACGTGATCCCCTCCGGCCTGGGCGGCCATAACTCCTTGTTCCTTAAGCCCTGCCCATCCAGCGAGGCCCCGAAACGCAATTGATTGTTTTGATACAGGTAAATGTGTGAATTGCGCGCATTCTTGACCAACTGCATTGCCTCAGTCACCACGTTGTCGAGCACGGCTTGCAGTTCAAGATTGGTTGTCAAACTGTAACTCAAACGCTTGACCGCATCCAATTCAGCCGCTTGCTGGCGAATGACCCCCAACAGGTTGTGATGAGAGAACAAACGCGAAGACAAGACTTCAGCCGTCTGTTCATATTGAACGTTCGCATCTACATTGAGCAACCCCTCAAACAAAGAAGTCAGCACATCAAGATACGATTGCTGTTCAGCAGGAGAAAGAGCCGTTTTTTGTAAGCGCTCACGAAAAGCGGACAACCATTGATGTCGAAAATCGCTCATAATTTTAAAGGTTGTGCAACCCACCAATGGGCGGGATAGATGTCACGATTATAAGTGACGGATTGCACATTAGAGTATGCTAAAATCATTAAAATTGCATTTTTCTTAAGAAATATGGAGTTAATTATGGCTGAAAACCGCCTTTCCCATCACACCCCCCTCAAAAATTACCGGCGCGCCCTGCTGATTGGCGCATCGAGCGGTATTGGCGCAGCCCTGGCGCACAAACTCGCTGACGAGGGTTACCAGCTTGCCCTGCTGGGACGCCGCGCAGACCTGCTGCAAGACCTGTGCGAAAAAATTAACCAAAAACATGCTGAACAGCGCGCCCTGCCTTTCGTTCATGACGTGAAAGATGTCGAACAGGTTCCGCAATTGTTCAATGAAATCGTCAAAAAACTGGGCGGGCTGGATGCTATCATTTATAACGCCGGCATTTTGCAGGTGGTCAAACTGAATGAATTCAATCCGGCCAAAGACATCGAAATGACCCAGGTGAACTACCTGGGTGCGCTGGCCTGGCTAAACCCAGCCGCAGCTTATTTCCAGGCTGTCAAGGCCGGTCAAATCGTGGGTATCGGTTCCGTTGCCGGGGATCGGGGCCGCGTCGGCGCCCCGGCCTATAACGCTTCGAAGGCCGCCCTGCACACCTATCTCGAGGCGCTGCGGAACAGACTCACCCGTCACGGGATCAGCGTTCTGACGGTGAAACCAGGCTTCGTCGCCACCGCCATGACCAGGGACAATCCGCGCACCCCGATGATTATCAGCCCAGAAAAAGCCGCCGAAGGCATCTTCAAAGCCATGCGGGCGCGCAAACAGACCGTCTACGTCCCGGCCCAATGGGGATTGCTCATGCACATCATTCGTCACATCCCGTCGGTCATCTTCCGGCGGTTAACCTTCTAGGATTATTCGAGCCCCATACCTGGAAACAACCTCGGATAGTCGCATTCAGCAAAAGAGCACCTATGACCAACCTTTCCCTTCCCTTTGAGCGTCTTGCGACGCTTGAAAATTTTGGGCACTCGCTCAAGGCTCAAGCCTACCTGTACAAGCCAACCAGCGTGGAACAAATGCTCGAGATTTTCAAAACAGCCAAACAAAATGGCTTAACTGTTACCTTGCGCGGCGCTGGCCGCAGTTACAACGATGCCGCCCTGAACGGGGGCGGTATCATCATGGACATTCAGGATATGAACCGCATCATCGAGTGGAATCCTGAAACCGGGCGAATCACCTGCGAACCCGGCGTCACCCTGCAAAAGCTGTGGCAACACATCCTGTCCGATGGCTGGTGGCCGCCGGTGGTTTCGGGAACCATGACCACCACCCTGGGCGGCTGCCTGGGCATGAACATTCACGGCAAGAACAACTTCAAAATGGGCACCATCGGCGAGCATGTGGTCGAATTCAAAGCCCTGCTGCCAACCGGCGCCGAAGTAACCTGCTCACCCAGCCTGAACGGCGACCTGTTCCACGCCCTGATTTCGGGCATGGGCATGTTGGGCGTTTTCACCTCGATCACCTTGCAGATGAAACGGGTTTACTCCGGCCTGCTCAACGTGCGCGCCTGGAATGTTCCCGATCTGGAAACCCATGTGCAGGAATTGTTCGACAACGCCCCGATCAACGATTACACCGTCGGCTGGCTCGATTCGACGGCCGGCGGCAAAGGCCTGGGCCGCGGGCAACTCCACACCGCCAAATACATCCACGAAGGTGAAGATCCGGAAGCCAAGAAAACCATGCAGGTTTCCTACCAGACCCTGCCAGCCACCATGTTTGGCGTTTTCCCGAAATCGATTATTCACTACTTCATGGCCCCGTTCATGATCAACCCCGGCGTCTGGCTGGTGAACACCGCCAAATATATCGCCGGGATGCGCGAAGGCAATTACAAGCAATCGCACGCCGCCTTCCACTTCCTGCTCGATTATGTTCCCAACTGGGAACTGGCTTACGGACGCGGCGGATTGATCCAGTACCAATCCTTTATCCCCAAGGAAACGGTCAAAGACGCCTGGCGCGAGCTATTGAGCCTGACCCAAAAACGCGGCCTGCCTTCCTACCTGGGCGTTACCAAACGTCACCGCCCCGACAAGTTCCTGCTCAGCCATGCGGTGGACGGGTTCTCGCTGGCCCTGGATTTCAAAGTCACCAACGGCAACCGCGCCGGTTTATCTTCCATGTTGCAGGAACTCGACCAGATTGTGCTCGAAGCCGGCGGACGGTTCTACTTCGCCAAGAACAGCGAAACAGCGCCTGAAACCGCCAAGCGTTACCTGGGCGAAGAGACGGTCGAGCGCTTCAAAGCGCTCAAGCGACGCACCGATCCCAACAACCTGCTTGAATCAGACCTGTACCGGCGCGTTTTCGGCAGCCTGTAATCTCACCAAACTCACATAAATCAAACGGCGACTGCCTCGATGGTAGTCGCCGCTTGATTTTCAAGGCTATCTGTTAGTGCTGATGAGAATGGCCCCCGCTGCCCGTTTCCGGACCGAGGAAAGGCCGCAGCCAACCCAGTTTATGGCTGAACAAGGCCAGGGAAATGGCAATCGCCGTTGTCACCGGCACTGCTGCCACCAAACCAAGCGAACCGACCAGGGTGCGGACAATCTCTTCCGCCACCATCTCGGTATTGATCAGGAAGCCATAATTGCCGCTGCCAAGGGTGAACAGCAAAAGGGTCGGCAGCGAAGCGCCAGCGTAAGCCAGAACCAGGGTATTGACCGTTGCGGCAACATGATCCTGGCCGATGCGCATGGCCATGCGGAACAAGTCCCAAAATTTCAGCGCGGGGTTGGCATGATGCAGTTCAAACACCGCCGAGGATTGAGTGGTAACCAGGTCATCCAGCACGCCCAGGGCACCGATGATCAATCCGCCCAACAGCAAGCCGCGCAGGTTGATCGTCACATTCGACATCTGCGCCAGGAAAAGGGCGTCTTCGCTGCCATAACCGCTCAGACGGGTCAAACTGATGAACAGTACCGCCAACATACCAGTCAGGAACAAGACAAAAACCATGCTCAAGACCGAAGCGTGGGTTTTAAGATTCCAGCCGTAGGTGACATACAACGATACCCCCAGCAAGATGGCCGACCCAATCAGGCTTATGGTGACCGGGTCTTCCCCAGCCAGGATATGCGGGATGATGTAGCCGATAATGACCAGCAGGCTGAAGGCCATCGCCAAAATGGCGCGCAGTCCCTTCCAGCCGCTGATCAGCAGGATGGCCAGGATAAAAACACCCAGCAAAATCAACAAAGAACGGGAGCGCACAAATTCGACATAGAATGCCGAAAGCACACCATCGGGGCGTTTGCCCAGGGTGATAAAAATCTCCTCGCCGGGCGCAAAAGGCGTAAAGTCGGGGCGCACCTGGCGCAGGCCGTAATCGACCTCCATCAGGATACCCTGGTACTCCCCTTCGAGCAGTTCCACCCGCATCACCTGGTAATTCTGCGAAAAGCCATCCATATCGACCTGGCCTTCTTCGATGATGGATTCGATCCGCGCGCGCAGGGTTCCGGTGCCATAAGTGGCGGAAATACCTTCCACGGGCGGCGGCTGGAAGAAGTACGGAACACCCCAGATGGCGAATGCCGCGGCCAGGAACAAAATTACCACGGTCAGGATAACGAAGCTGCGCGGGAATGGATTGGTCGTTTTTTCAGGTTTTGTCATTACTTATTTCCACGAATGGATTCATTTTCAAGGCGCAAACATAGACGGGTTGGAACATACGCGCCAACCCGGAAAGTTAAACTGTCCCGGATAAAGGATCAACCTACCGATTCAAACTCGGCCTCATATAATTTTTCATCTTCGGCGCTGGCCGGCGCAGAGACCGCCGGCTTTGCCAGGGCGCGCACACGGAGGCCGCGCAAGAGCACATTGGTCTCACGGGAATGGGTGGCCAGGTCGACAAAAACCAGCAGAAGTTGCCCCAAAGCCGCAGTGAACATGCCGAAAATGAACGTAACGGTTCCCAGAATGACCCCCGCATAACCTGCATTCACCACCCGGCGCAGATCGTTGGCTTGCTCAAGCGCGGTATTAATCATCGTGGTGACATTATCGTTCTGGAAAAAGCCATATACAGAGCCGCCAATCCCGGCCAGCATCAACAGGACACCGAACAGGATGGTCACAACGGCCGTCAAACGCACAAAGATATACATAAAGCCTCCTGCCTCAGGCAGATAACCCAAGGATCGAACCGGTT
Source organism: Chloroflexota bacterium (assembly GCA_023459215.1). Taxonomy (GTDB): domain Bacteria; phylum Chloroflexota; class Anaerolineae; order Anaerolineales; family Villigracilaceae; genus UBA8950. The sequence goes on along the minus strand of JAEWVF010000001.1, from coordinate 16,732 downwards.
GGAATCTGTTGCGAACCGCACAGCGCCAGAACAGCTTCTTCTGCGCTGGGAAAAAACACATCAGGGGCAGCCCAGCCGCGCGCCAAAGCATATACCCGGATTTGGGCCGCCGATAATTCTGCCGCCGCCTTGCGGGTTAAGCCGGCAACCGCCCACTGGCTGGCAAATCCTGCCGCAGAGGGCAGCGCATCGAGGTCGCCAAGCAGATTAATCATTAATCCGCTGCCCTGCTCGCGCATCACCCGCCCGACCGATTGCATCGTCAGGAAAACGCCAATCGTATTGACTTCAAAAACCCGGTGCAGGTCCCACTCGTCCATCGCCAGCAGGCCGGCGGGCGGTTGAACATTGGCATGATTGATCAGAATATCGATGCGGCCATGCGCATCCAGCACCTGGTTAACCAGGGATTGCACAGCCACTTTTTTGGCGACATCATGCAAGTAGACATGCGCCTGACCACCGCTCGCAATAATTTGACCGGCAACTTCATCCACATTGAGCGGGGAAATATCGTTCAAGGCCAGGATCGCGCCTTGCGCAGCCAGCTTTAATGCCAGGCTGCGGCCTTGTCCGCGCCCAGCGCCAGTAACCAGCACCACTTTGCCGTTTAAATCCATCATCATTGCCCCGCGCAGGAGGGAATCTCATCCGGGTTTTGATGCGCGTTTAGCGCCAAACCCAGGTACGGGGAGGGATCAAGCGTGTTCTCGATTTCCAACTCGTTCAGGAAACGCCCGAAACCATCATCTTTCACCACAGAAAAATGGAGGTGAACGCCGACCGGGTTGCCGGGGTTACCGGAATAGTTGCCCTGGTAGCCGAGCAAGGTGCCAGCTTCCACATAAACTTCACTGGTTCCCGGTGGAAAATTGGATACGATGGTTGAATTGCCGTTTGCATCGGCCAAGTGGGTGTAATAGGTCCAAACCTGCTGTCCTGGGTTAAGCGGGTCGCTGGGAATACGCACAATCAACGACGATTTCCAATCGGCTTCGCGGGTCAGGTAGCCGGGATAGGCAACGTAGACAGGCGTAACCCCGACCTCAGTTCCGGCAAAGATGTCGATGCCCGAATGGCGGTGTCCGGGTCGAAAAGAGTCATCCCAGATAAAGCCAACCAGCCCATCGGTTGGAAAAACAAAGGGAGCGCCAGGACACTGCACTCCGGCCTGCATCACCAATTCCGGGCGCGAATCCGGGTCGGTCAGGAACGCCCACACTTGCTGGCCGCGCTCGCTGCCGGAGCGCAGCGTCCCATAAAGATAAAAACCGCTTCCCGCCAGGGCGCCAACAATAAGAATTAACATAAGTTTGCGAATTTGCATGGCCCCGATTATACATCCGCGCAAAGCGCTTTTTCTGTTTACGTTTCTTGTACAAGTATTTAACAGAAATCCTATCCGGCTCTTTTATTTTTCATACGAGGCGCGCCTAAAATAGGCATAACTTTGAACGGTACAAACAAAAAGGAGATAAAAATGACTTTCTACATTGCCCCCTATGCCCCTCGTGTGCGCCGCATGGTTCGCAACCCCGAAACATCAATCCGCTCCCTGGCCCTCGACATCCAGGATGAAGGCGAAGCCTATCTGCTCAAAGCCCTGGTGCCAGGGCTGAAAGCTGAGAACCTGAACATCCAGATTTTGGAAGATACACTCTCAATCGAGGGTGAATACCCGGCCGAAGAAGGCGAGTTCCTGATGCGTGAATTGCCGGTCGGCGCTTTCCGCCGCGCGCTGCGCCTGCCCGCCGCTCTGGACGCTGAGAAGGCCGAGGCCAAAATCGAAGATGGCGTGCTGACCCTGCGCATCCCCAAGTCGGAATCGGCCCGCCCGAAAACGATCAAGGTCGCCTACAACTAAGCGAAACCCGTAACAACCAACACGAAGACGCCCGCCTGGGCGTCTTTTTGCGTTATCAGGTAAAATACCGTCTATCCCCGTTCCGGAGAAAATCGATGCGCAATACTCTATTAATAATCCTGATTATTTCCCTGCTGACCGCCTGCGCGCCCGCCGCGCCAGAAGCACAAGCCCCCGAGGAAGCGGCGCCGGCAACCGCTGCCCCGCTCCCAACAGAAGGGCCAGCCCCAACATTGCCATCACCCCTGGCGATACTGGTCATCCCGGCGGATTTGAACGAAGATACTTCAAAAGCCTACCAAGCAGCCATTTATGATCTGGCCCAGGCGGCGGGACTGCGCTTCCAGGTGCGAAACACCCTCAGCGTTGAAGACCTGGCGCTGGAACCGAACCTGAAAATCGTGGTGATTCTCCCGCCCGATCCCGGCATCGCCAGCCTGGCGGCGGCTGCGCCCCAGGCTCAATTCCTGGCGATCAATGTCCCTGAAATTACACCCGGCGGCAACGTCAGCGTATTAGGCGGGGAAGGAATCCGCGCCGATCAGCAAGCTTTCATGGCCGGGTATATTGCCTCGCTGGTAACCGAGGATTTCTTCCAGGTCGGGGCAATCTTGAAGAAAGATTCACCCGAATCGCTGCCAATCCAGACCTCCTTTGGCACGGGCCGCACCTTCTACTGCGGATTATGCCGCCCAATTGGCCGCTATACCCCGTTCGAGTACCCGGCTTACATCGAAATCCCCGGCGATGCAAAAGTCAGTGAATACACCGCTTATGCCGATGTATTAATCTTACAAAAGAAGGTCAGCACAATCTTCATCCAATCCGGGCTGGATGGCCCCGATCTGTTAGAATACCTGAACATCACAGGGGTGCTGATGATTGGCACCAAAACGCCGCACAAACCGTTGAACGCCTGGGTGGTTACCCTGCAACCGAACTACCTCGAGGCGACGATCAGCGCCTGGCCGAGCCTGCTCGAAGGCAAAGGGGGGCAGACCTTCCCCGCCCCGCTGACCTTTACAGATATTAACGAGGAACTTTTCAGCCCCGGCAAACAACGCCTGGCTGAAGAAGTCATGCGCCAAATGTTCGAAGGTTATATCGATATCGATGGGATCCCGTAAACACATGAAAAATCATCTCTCCTTCAAAATACAAGACTTTTCCGGTTGGACCATGTTCGTTTTTGGCTTCCTGGCCTGCCTGCTGGGGCTGGTCGGGCTGATACGCCCAGAGTGGACTTTAACCCTGCTCAATTTCGAGGTTGCCGAACGAACCCAGCGCGCCGCCGCCGATTACACCCTGGCTTTTGTAACGGCATCATCGATGGCATCGTTTAATATGGGCATTTATTACATGCTGGCAGTATTTAGCAATTTCAAGCCTTTCTATGCTTGGACTGTGCCCTTTCGTGTGGTAACATTTAGTGTGTTCCTGTTGGCGGTTATCTCCAATCTGGCGCCAATGGCCTTTATCGGTGTTGCCCTTTGGGAACTTACCGGCGCTTTATTTACCGGGGTCGCGCTTTATTTGGAGAGGCGAAAGAAGGCCTAGGAGGCCCAACCATGCGTTCAAAATGGATCGAATATCAGGATAAAAAAATCTTTTTCCAGGATTTTTCCGGGATTGACCTCGACAAATCTGACCTCGTCAAAGAAGAACTCGAGCAGGTGCAACAAATCGTAACCAGCCAACCGGAAAATTCAATGTTGATCCTGGCTGATTTTCGTGACACATCCATCAGCAGAGATTTGCTGGATGTGATGACGGCCAGTTCGAACAAAACAAAAAAATTCGTGCGCAAGACAGCCGTTTTAGGAATTACAGGCACAAAACGCATGTTTGCCAACTTGCTGGTCAGCGCAACCGGCCAGTCCATCAAGATGTTTGAAGATGAAAAAGAGGCCAAGAGCTGGCTGGCAAAAGATTAATTTAAGATTAATTTCTTCTTGACGAATCAAAACAAGGCGTGATAAACTACCGGCAGTTATAAAAATCTTACAGGAAAGGAGCGCACGACCAATGGCACAGTTCTACACCAACACCAAGAATTCCGTTCGCATCGCCGATTTCGGCGGTGGTGTGGCTGTTGATTCTCGGAGTGCGCCTATTTCCAGGTAAGTTACACGAAACACTTGTAACCCCGGCCACGGCGCACCCGCCCGTGGCTTTTTTATTTGTCTTGAGCAGAATCCAAGGCGGCCATGGGCGAAAACCTGTGGCCGCTTTTTTACCCCCTGACCTTCGGCTATCCCCTCATTTTCGACAAACTTCAGTTGAAATAAGGGAGCAGAGAGGCCTAACAAGGAGCAATCATGGATATTACAACTTCTTTATATACCGGCAAACTCGTCCGATTGACGCGCATCGAGTTTGAAAAAGACCCGGAAACCCTGGCGGAATGGTCAAAAGAAGCCAGCCTGGCGCGAATGCTGAGCGAGACTCCGGCCCGCCCATTGGCCAGCGAGCAAATCAAAAAACGGCTTGAAAAAGTCGAAAAAGAGATGGATGAAAGCCGCAGCCTGTTCTATTTCCACATCCGGCCGCTGAACGAGGAAAAACTCGTCGGCTGGGGCAAAATCTTCTGGATATTGTGGCCTTCGCAAATCGGCTGCCTGGAACTGGCCATAGGCCCCTCGGAGCAAGGCAAAGGCTACGGGTCGGATGCGATGGCGCTCTTTTTGCGGCTGGCCTTCAACGAGTTGAACCTGCACCGTTTAACGGTCATGCTGCCCGAGTACAACATCCGGGGCATTGAATTGGCAAAGAAGTTTGCTTTCAGCGAGGAAGTCCGCCGCCGCGAGGTGATTTTCCGCGATGGCCGCCGCTGGGACAGCCTGCAACTTGGACTGCTGAGTTCAGAATGGAGTGTGAATCATGAATAACGATATCTTTCGTGGAAAACGGGTGCGCTTGAGCGCCGAAAACCCTGAAACGTATGCCGAGCACTTCTCGCGCTGGTGGCACGATAGCGAATACGGACGCCTGCTGGACCTCGACCCAGGCCGTTTGTTCTCGCCCAAGCGCACCAAAGAGTGGCTCGATAAGGAATTGGAAAAAGACCCGCCGGAAATGTGGTTGTTCGGCATCCGCGCCCTGGAAGATGAAAAGCTGATTGGCTTTATCGACCTGAGCGGCGCCAGCCCGCACGGGGACACCTTTGTGGGTATCGGCATCGGCGAGCGGGAATACTGGGGCAAAGGTTACGGCACAGAAGCGATGAAACTGGTTTTGCGTTTCGCTTTTGTCGAACTGGGCCTGCACCGGGTCTCGCTGGATGTGTTCGAGTACAACCCGCGCGGCGTCAAGTCTTATGAAAAAGCTGGTTTCCGGCACGAGGGCCGGGTGCGCGAAATGATCCTGCGCGATGGCCGGCGTTCGGATGTGTTTTTTATGGGTGTGCTGCGTGAAGACTGGATCAAGCAGTTTGGCGCGGAGTACGATCTATGAAAACAACTTTCTTCTCTACAAATCTCGGAGGCCGAAATGGCTCCTTACTACCAATCACCAACAAGATACCTGCCCGACAGGTACACTTTTTACGGCGCGACCCTGGAAGACGCGCCCATGATTGTGCGCCTGCTTAACCTGCGGCATTTCAATCCCGCCCCATTTCGCGTTGAAGATTTGCGCAACGAATGGCAGGGGGTAGGCTTCAACCCAGCCATGGATGTGCGCCTGGTTTTCGACCCGCGCGAGCAACTGGTGGGGTTCATCCAGGTTTCGCTGGACAAGAAGCACCCCTTCCTGTGGGGATGTGTGCATCCTGACTTCGAAGGCCGCGGGATCGGCAGCGCGCTGCTATGCTGGGGCGAGGCGCGTGTGCGCTTCGAACTGGATGAAATCCCAGCGCGCTCCTGGTCTGCACCGCGTTTCGCCGCTTTGCCGGCACAAAAAGCGCATGAGTTATGTGAAAACCTGGGCTGGCGGCAGATAACGCCCCAGAAAAAAGAGATGAAACGCGTTACCGGCGCGCTGCATTTGCCTGAAGAAGCCGCCCAGGCTGTCGATGTTTTTGAAAAAGTTTTCGAGCATTAATCCTGCTCTGAAAGAAAAGAGAATGCCATGTTAACCCTGCAAGAACACAGCTTGCTTTGCAAACCTCCCGCCATCCCCGGTTTGAGCTTTCGCGGCTTTGCCGGGGAAGGCGATTACCCCAAGATGCTGGCAGTTATCGAGGCCGGCAAACATGTAGACCAGGTCGAGCGCAGCGATACGCTGGATGATATCCGCCGCAACTACAGCCACCTGACCAACTCGGACCCATACCAGGACATGCTCTTTGCCGAAATCAATGACGAAGTCATTGGCTACAACCGGGTCTGGTGGGAAAAACAGGAAGACGGCACGTTACTCTATAACGTGGTTGGCTTCCTGAACCCGGATTGGCGTCGCAAAGGTATCGGCACGGCCATGCTGCAACACGCTGAGGCGCGCATGCGCCAGATCGCAGCCATTCATCCGGAAAATGGCGAGAAATTTTTCCAGGTTTGGGCCAACGGCAGCGAACACGGCTTGCAGGCTTTGCTCGCAAGCCAGGGCTACCGGCCCGCGCGTTATTTCTGCGAAATGACCCGCGACATCAACGAACCGCTGCCCGAAGCACCGATGCCGCCCGGATTGGAAGTCCGCCCGGTGACGGAAGCGCACTACCGCCCAATCTTCGAAGCCGCCAACGAGGCTTTCCGCGACCATTGGGGCTTTGTCGAGCGCACCTTCGAGGAAGAGTTCCCGCACTGGATCGAAAACCCGGATTTCAACCCATCGCTGTGGAAAGTTGCCTGGGATGGCGACCAAATCGCCGGAATGGTGCAAAACTTCATCAACGCTGGCGAAAATGCCGAATACAACCGCAAGCGCGGTTATACCGAAGGCATCTCCACCCGCCGCCCGTGGCGCAAGCTGGGATTGGCGCGTTCGCTGCTCGTCCAAAGTATTGCCATGTTCAAAGAGATGGGCATGAGCGAAACCGCCCTGGGCGTGGATGCCGAAAACCTGAGCGGTGCGCTCAAACTCTACCAATCGGTTGGCTATAAGGAAGTCAAACGCAGCATGAGTTACCGCAAGCCGCTGGATTGATCTCAGCAACCGGATTTCTGCCAGAAAGGCAGTTGACACATGGACACAATACATTTACGCCCAGTTGAACCGGAATGCGATTTTGGGCAACTGGCGGCCCTGTTCACCACCGAACAGGATGAACCCACCACCGAACAGGGTCTCAGGGACGATTATGCCGCTCACCAGGCGCGGATTTTACGCTTGATGGCCGCCGAAGATGAGAGCGGCGAACTGCTCGGCTTCAACTGGGCCACCATCAGCCGATTCGATGCCAGCCAGGTCTATTTTTACGTTATCGTCAAGCCTGAACAGCGCCAGCATGGTGTTGGGAGCCGATTGTATGAGGATATCGAACAGGCCGCCCGGCAAGCGCAGCTTAAAACCCTACGAGTGGATACCCGCGACATTTGCCCGGCATTCCGGGCCTTTGCCGAAAAGCGCGGGTTCAGCGAACGCACGTATTCGTGGGGCATGTCATTGGATTTGAAAAACTTCGATGACCGGCCTTATGAACCAATCATCGAAAAACTGAAAAGCGAGGGCTTCCAGTTCACATCGATGGAAGCCCTGGGCAACACCGAAGCCAACCAACGCAATCTCTACGCCCTGAACGACACGGCCTCCCGGCAAACTCTCGGCACTGATGGCTCACCCGCCTGGCTGTCTTTCGAGGACTTCCAGGAGAAAGTCTGCGGCTCAGATTGGTACAAACCCGACGGCCAGATGGTGGTGATTGACACCGCGAGCGGTGAGTGGGTCGCGATGAGCGCCATCACCCGCTTCACCGACGCCGACTATGCCTACAACCTGTTCACCGGCGTTGACCAGCGCTATCGCGGACGCAAACTGGCCCAAGCCGTCAAAATATTGGCGCTGCGTTATGCCCGCGCTGTGCTGAAAGTAAACACAGTGCGCACGAATCACAACTCAAAAAATGCCCCGATGATTGCCATCGACCGCAAATTCGGCTATGTCCAGTCACCGGGACTGTTTTCAATGGAAAAAGTGCTCTCGTAGCAGAAAGTGAAGATGAATATGAACCCCGAAACCACCCTTGAACAAACTGTCCAACTGCCCGGCGGATTTACGCTGCGCCCCGGCACATTTGAGGACATTCAGATTTGTTTCGAGCTGTTCAACACCGATTCACTGCACACCACCGGCGCAGTCGACTGCAACGATCCGAACCTGATCCTGAACGACTGGAAAGACCCGAAATTCGATCTGGGCAAAAGCACCCGCCTGGCCTTCGATCCCAGCGGCAAACTGGCCGGTTACATCGAGGTTTGGGACACCAACGACCCGCCCGTCCATCCCTGGATTTGGGCCAGCATCCACCCCGATTACTATACCAGCACCCTGGCAGATGCGCTCTACGATTGGGCCGAAGCCCGCGCCGCCCAGGCCGAAAGCCGGATTGCGCCGGGAATCCGCTTTGCGCCGCGCACGGGCTTCCCGATCGATTACGACTGGAAGCGAACCCTGGTCGAGCGCCGCGGTTGGGTGTATACCCGCTCTTACTACCGCATGGAAACCATCTTCAACGGCGCGCCAGAGGTCCCGCCCGCGCCAGAGGGGATTGTCATCCGCCCGTACAACCCGGAAACCGAATTGGAAGCGGTCGTGCAGACTTTCATCGATTCGTTCCGCGACCACTATGGTTTCGTTGTCCACCCGCTCGAAGTGGAACTCGAAAACTATCGGCACCACTTTCTCGGCGACCCGCTCTATGACCCCAGCCTGTGGTATGTGGCCATGGATGGCGACCAGATGGCCGGAATCTGCATCTGCCGCGGCGAAGACTACGAAAAACCCGAGTTCGGCTTTGTTAACGAGCTGGGTGTACGCCGCGAGTGGCGCAAACGTGGATTGGGCACCCTGCTGCTCAAAACCGCATTCGCTGAATTCCACCAACGCGGCAAAAAAGGCGCGGCCCTGGGCGTGGATGCATCCAGCCTGACCGGGGCGCTCAAAATCTACGAGCGCGCCGGGATGCGCGCCGCCCGCCAGTTTGATAATTTCGAGAAGGAATTGCGCGCGGGCGAGGAACTGAGCACGCAAACCATATAACCCCCATCCCGGCCTTCCCCCAAATCCAAAACCGGGATTTGGGGGAAGGAGAATGTGTCAAAATGAACCTTATATCCTCCGTAAAAATTCTGGAGCGCGAAATCACCCCCGCCGAACTGGATCGCACCCGCAACGGCTTTGACGAACATACCCTCGAAAATGGCGCGCAGGTGCAAAGCTATCAGCGTTTCACCTTTGTCGCGCAAGACTGCGATAAATTTGTCGGTTGTGTTTCAGGTATTGCCCACAAAAATGGCGACCGGTTTAACGGTTGGTGCTACATTACCGATCTGTTTCTTGAAAAAGAATATCGTAAGCAAGGTTTTGGCGCGCAGCTACTCCAAACGCTCGAAAAAACTTTATCTGAGCATGGTATCCACAACGTCTTCACCTGGACAGCCGGTTATGAAGCTCCCGGGTTCTACAAAAAACAAGGTTACACTGTTTTCGCTGAACTGGAAAACTGGTATTCCACCGGTCACAGCCAGATTGGCTTGAGAAAAATCATGACTAAACCCAACCTCCTCCCCCCTGGTTTCACCCTGCGCAATGCCGCCTGGAATGACCTTGAAGCGGTTGCCGACCTGATCCGCGCCGTCTGCGAAGCCGATGGCGACCCGGATGACGCCATATCACCAGCCGAACTCAAATCGGAATGGGAAGCCAACTTCAATCTCGATAACGATGTCTGGGTCGTGACCAACCCGGACGGACAGGTTGTCGGCTACGAAGAATTTTATGCCCGTTCCGGTCACGCCAGCCTGCAAGGGGATGGCTACGTTCACCCGGAATTTGGCAACCTGGGCGTTGGCACAGCCCTGCTGCGCGCGCTCGACGCCCGCGCCCGACTCGAAATGGAAAAAGCCGAACCTGACCTGCGCGTCTACATCCGCAATTTCATGACGATTGGCGACCAAACCGGCCGCGCCCTGCACGAAAACGAAGGCTTCAAGCCCGTGCGTTTCAACTGGTCGATGCGGATAAAACTCGACGCCTCGCCGCCTGCGCCGCAGTTCCCGGCAGGAGTCGAAATCCGGCCCTTTGTTGAAGCGGAACATCTCTATCAAGTCTACGAAGCTCTCGAAGAAGCCTTTGCCGACCACTGGGGCCACATCAAGCCCTCCTTCGACAATTGGAAGAAAAACCGTCTCGCTCCCGAGCGTTATCACCCAGATTTATGGTTCGTCGCCTGGCAAGGGAACGAAATCGCCGGGATGTCCATCTGCCGGAAACGCGAAAATATGGGCTGGGTCTGGAGCCTGGGCGTGCGCCGCGCCTGGCGGAAAAAGGGATTGGGCATGGCGCTGCTGCTGCACTCGTTTGGCGAATTCTATCGGCGCGGCGAGAAAGTTGTCGGGTTGGGGGTTGACGCTTCCAATCCCACCGGGGCAACCCGGCTCTACGAGCGGGCCGGGATGCACATCGAAACCGAATATGTTTGCTATGAGAAAGAACTCCGCCCTGGCCGCGAGTTGGATGATGAATAACCATGGACCCGGAAGTCAAAGCGCTGATCAAACATTTCAACCTGCAAGCGTTGCCCGTCGAGGGGACGCTCTTCAGCAGCACCTATCGTTCCGCCGCTGAAACGGAGGCTGGCAAACCGGTTGGCACGGCCATGATCGGCCTGTACTGCGAGGAACCGCGCAGCGTCAGCCTGTTCCACCGCCTGACCGCCGACGAAGTCTGGCATTTCTACGCCGGCGACCCGCTGCGTCTCGTCCTGCTCCACCCCGACGGCTCCAGCCAGGACGTGGTCATGGGCGGCGACCCGCTCAAGGGTCAGCAAGTCCAGTTTGTTATCCCGGCGGGCGTCTGGCAGGCCGGACACCTGCTCGAAGGCGGGCGATACGCGCTCTACGGCTGCACCGTTGCCCCCGGTTTTACCGGCGATTGCTTCGAAGGCGGGGTGCAGGCCGAACTGCTGGAAAAATATCCCGAAAGGGCCGCCGATATCAACGCGCTGACCGCCGACCACGACCAGACCAAAATGCCGGAGGGTTTTGCAACATGAAGCGCTGTCATTTCGAAGGAGCAGCGTAGCGGCGACTGAGAAATCTTGAAACCAGCAGTTAAGATTTCTACCCTACGGGTACGATGTCGCCAAAAAGCAGCTCGAAATGACATTGGTCTTGGTAAGATAAAGTGAACATCATGAACACCATTACTGGCAAAATACTCAAACTGAACGGCTGGCCGGATGGAAAAATCATCGGTCTGGCCAAAGACCTCGCCGCTGCGCTGGCTGAAACCGGTCTTGAGCGCGAGGAGGTTCTGGCGCGGCTCGAACTCGTCCGCCAGAACCCGGGCGGCTTCCTGGCCGATCCGCAAATGGCGGAACTGGCCCGCGAGTGCCTGCGCCTGATGCCCAAGGAAGAAGAAAGCACCAACCTGCGCGAAACCCCGCTGCCCTACCCGATCTGGGGACGTGAGGCCATCGATGAGGGTTCGCTGGCCCAGATGGATAACGCCATGCGCCTGCCGGTCAGCGTGGCCGGGGCCTTGATGCCGGATGCCCACGTCGGTTACGGACTGCCCATCGGCGGCGTGCTGGCGACCGAGAACGCCGTCATCCCCTATGCGGTTGGCGTCGATATCGCCTGCCGGATGCGCCTGTCGCTTTACGAAGTCTCGCCATACCTGCTCGGCCAGAAAAAAGGCCTGTTCGAAGATGCGCTCTGGGAACAGACCGCCTTCGGGGTGGGCGCGCAGTGGAAAGGCCGCGAACGCGCCGAACACGAAGTGCTCGACGACCCAGCCTGGAACGCCACCCGCCTGCTGCAAAGTTTGCAGGACAACGCCGCCCGCCAGTTGGGCACCAGCGGGACCGGCAATCACTTCGTCGAGTGGGGCGCGTTTCGATTGCTCGAACCGCTGTTCGGACTGAACCCCGGCGAATACCTGGCGCTGCTCTCGCACAGCGGATCGCGCAGCGTCGGCTTTAAGATTGCCGAACGCTACAGCAAACTGGCCATGGAGAAACATCCTGACCTGGACAAATCCGTGCGCCACCTGGCCTGGCTCTCGCTCGATTCAGAAGAAGGCCAGGAATACTGGCTTTCGATGGAACTGGCCGGGCGTTTCGCGGCTGCCAACCACGCCATCATCCACGAGCGCGTGGCCGAAGCGGTCGGGTTGAAAGCCGCCGCGGTAGTCGAAAACCACCACAACTTCGCCTGGGAACAAACCCTGCCCGATGGCCGCACGGTCATCGTCCACCGCAAGGGCGCAACCCCGGCAGGCAAAGGCGTACTGGGAGTCATCCCCGGCTCGATGGGCGATCCCGGCTACCTGGTGCGCGGACGCGGACTGGCCGAATCGCTCGAATCGGCCTCACATGGCGCGGGACGGCTGATGAGCCGCAAGCAGGCGCTCAACACCATCGCCAAATCGACCCGCGACTCGTATCTCAAAGAACGCGGTGTAACCCTGCTCGGCGCTGGGCTGGACGAGTCTCCGCAGGCATACAAGCCAATCGAAGAAGTCATCGCCGCCCAAAGTGAACTGGTCGAAGTGCTCGGCAAGTTCAGCCCGCGCATCGTCCGCATGGCCGATGAAGCCGGGGAGTATTAGGAAACCGAAAAACTGGTAAACTGGTAGGGACGCAGCGGGTTATTTCAGCAAAATCATCCGCAAGAACCGCGCCGCGCCCCTACCCAAAACGGTAAACAAGGAGACTCTCATGCAAATCAAATGCTCAGCCTGCGCCATGCCCTATGCCCTGAACAAGGAAGAAGTTGCCAAAATGGTCGAACTCTTCAAGGGCAGCCCGGATGCCCACTACGACGCCCACTGTCCGAAGTGCCGCAAGGCCACCAAAATCAGCAAAAAGCAATTTGCGCTGAACCCAATCTATAAGAAAATGCTCGAGGGCTAACCCGCAGGTGGGGTGCAGCCCTCTTACAAGCAGGAGAAAACATGCATTCAAACGATCACAGCGCGCCTGCACACGCGCTGACCTCCCGGTTTTACCAAACTGAACAAGATTTCAGCGAGATGCGGGCCATGCTCATGGCAGCCCGCGCCCAAACCGACGACTGGCGCTATCCGCACGTCGGTTTGATGCAGTTTAATTTCATGATGGTGATGTTCCACCTGGACCCACAGGAACATGTCCGCTTGTGGTATGTGGACAATCAACTGGTCGGCTACGCCATGCTGGGCGAGGATCCAACCTTCGAGGTTCAAGTTTTGCCGAAATACGCCTGGACCGGCATCGAAACAGAAGCGTTGGCCTGGGCTGAAACGCGCACCGCAGAACTCCGCCAGCGCGACCCCAACCGTTGGAGCGGTCCGCTGGTTTCCGGCGCCCACCAGGACAACCCCCAACACCTCGCTTTTCTGGAGCAAAACGGTTTTCGCCTGCGCGGCGATTTTTCCGAGGTGAATATGATGCGCGCGCTGGATGAACCCATCCCCGCCCCGACAGCGCCGCCCGGCTTCCAATTGCGCGCGGTGGCTGAAAACGAAGCGCATCTGCGCGCTGCTGCCCATCGCGCCGTCTGGCTGCCGTGGACAGTCGGCGAAATCAGCGACGAGGATTACGCCCAATTCATGCAAATGCCCGGCTACCAGCGTGAACTGGATGTTGTGACTGTCGCGCCCGAGGGCGTTTTCGCCGCGGCTGTCACCGGCTGGCTCGACCCGCTTAACCGCATCGGCGACCTGGGCGAGGTCGGCACGCTCCCGGATTACCGCCGCCAGGGCTTGATGCGACCCGCGCTGCTCGAATGCCTGCGCCGGATGCAAGCCTATGGCATGGAACGCGCCTGTGTCTCGACCGGCATCGAAAACTGGCCCGCCATCCGCCTGTACGAATCAATCGGCTTCAAGCCCGTCAACCACTACCTGGATTACATCAAAGCGTAATCACGGCCAATCACAAAACCACCCAATCGGAAAATTAACCATGACCATCAAAGCCCTATACTTCGACCTCGGCGGAGTCATCCTGCGCACCGAGGACAAAACCCCACGCACCCAACTGGCTGCCGAGTTCGGCCTGACCTACAACGAAATGGATAAAGTCGTTTTTGGCGGCGGATTGTACGGCAGCGCCGCCCGCGCCTCGCTGGGAGCCATTACCGAAGAGGCCCACTGGGTCAATGTGCTGCGCTCCATGAACCTTTCGCTCGACCATCGTCAAAGGGTCTACGAGCAGTTCTTCGCCGGGGACAAAATCGACTGGGAACTGGTGGGTTTCCTGCGCGAGTCGCGCCAAAACCACAAAGTCGGCCTGATCAGCAACGCCTGGGACGGGCTGCGCCCATGGATCCGCCAGGAAAAATTCGAGGACGCCTTCGACGCGATGATCATCTCCGCCGAAGCGCTGATCGCCAAACCCATGCCGGGCATCTACCGGCAGGCCCTGGATGCGTTCGGGGTCAAACCGGAAGAGTCGATTTTTGTCGACGATTTCATCGAAAACATCCATGCCGCCAGGGCCTTGGGGATGAACGCCGTTCATTTCCAATCTGCCGCACAGGCGCTGGCGGAGGTAAAAAGCCTGTTATCCGGTTGAACCGGACAACCGAATAACCGAACAACCTGGAACCTGACACTATGACACCTGACACCTTCATCAAAAACCTCGGCGATGGCCTGATTCTGCGCCGCTCGACAGCCGCAGACGCCGACAAACTGGCCGATTTCAATTCCCACATCCACAGCGACGACGGTTGGGACAAACCCGATGACCGCCTGGGCTGGTGGACGCGCGACCTGCTGACCAAACCGCACCCAACCTTCGGCGAGGGCGACTTCACCATCGTTGAGGAACAGGCCACGGGGCGGATCGTTTCGTCGCTCAACCATATTTCTCAGACCTGGCGCTATGATGGCATCCCTTTCAAGGTCGGGCGGCCCGAACTGGTCGGCACCTTGCCCGAATACCGCCACAAACGCCTGGTGCAGGTTCAGTTCGATGAAGTCCACCGCTGGAGCGCCGAGCGCGGCGAACTGGCCCAGGGCATCACCGGCATCCCGCACTATTACAAGCGCTTCGACTACGAAATGGGTCTGGAACTGGGCGGCGGGCGGGTTGGATTCGCCCCAATGATGCCCGCGCTAAAAGAAGGCGAGAGCGAACCCTTCACTTTCCGCCCGGCGACCCTGGAGGATGTCCCGTTCATCATGCAGGTCGAGGCCCGCGCCGCCAGCCGCTCGCTGGTTTCGACCGTGCGCGACGAGGCCATCTGGCGCTATGAAATTGGCGGCAAAAGCGAACGCAACATCAACCGAACGCTGTATCGCATCATCCAGAACACTGACGGAGAGCCGGTCGGCTACATCGCGCACCCCTGGTTCAACTGGGATTGGGGCATCCCGATTTTCGAGTTTGAACTCAAAGCCGGGGTTTCCTGGCTGGCAGTCACGCCCAGTGTGGCGCGCTACTGCCTGGCCACCAGCAAGGAATATGCCCTGCGCGACAATCAGCCGGTTGAAAACAAAACCGCCGTCCCGTTCTGGCATGGATCATGGCATCCGGTCTACGAAGTCTGGCGCGACAAATTGCCGCGCATCCGCCCGACCTATGCCTGGTACGTGCGCGTCCCCGACCTGCCGGGACTCGTCCGCCACATCGC
The DNA here is from genome assembly GCA_023459215.1 of Chloroflexota bacterium. GTDB lineage: Bacteria > Chloroflexota > Anaerolineae > Anaerolineales > Villigracilaceae > UBA8950. Next base: position 1,150 of record JAEWVF010000001.1, on the reverse strand, counting down.
CCCGGCCCTCGAAAAGCGCCTGGCCGAGTCATACATCCCCGGCTACAGCGGATCGCTGCGTCTGAACCTGTATAAAAGCGGAGTCAAACTGACCTTCGAAAACGGCAAACTGACCGAATCTGCGACTTACAAGCCCCAGCCCAACGAGATGGGCGAAATCGGCCTGCCCGACCTGACCGTGCTACAACTGGTTTTTGGCTATCGCAGCCTTGACGAGCTTAGAACAGCCTACGCCGACTGCTACTGGGACAACGATGAGGCCCGCCTGCTGGCGACAACCTTGTTCCCCAAGAAACCTTCCTGGGTGGCAGGCATTGTATAAAAAGGCTCCACCGTAATTAACTTGACTTTAGAGTTCGTTTTTACAAGTCTGGCAAAGCAGGAATCTTGGCTCAATGGGCGCTTAAAACCCAAAATCTGGACACGGATTACGCGGATTGGACGGACTGCCCTACGGGCGCGCGGATTTTTCAAGAAAAATCCGTGAGATTCCGCGTAATCCGTGCAATCCGTGTACCAAAAGGTCTTAACCCAAATTGAACTCTAAACTCAAGTAATTAACGGGAATTTCACCACTGAGACACACGTATGCCTGCGGCACAGTGCAGGCGGAGTCCGCTGAGAAAACAGCATTAAAAAAAACTCCGTGCTCTCGGTGTCTTCGTGGTTATCCTTTATTAATTCAAAACCCTTTCCCGTTAGAAACGGGAGAGCCTATAAAAAAGAAAACTTCAACAAAACTATGAACACAAACACCTGTTACATCATCTGTTCGGCGCCCCGCAGCGGCAGCCATCTCTTGAGCTATCTATTGACCGATACCCAACTGGCCGGGTTTCCCCAGGAGTATTTCAACCCCTGGTTCATGGGCGACGCCCGCAATGAGTTCCCGGACAAGCTGGTCTACGAAAAAAGCCACATCGCAAACTTGATCGAAAAATATACTTCGCCCAACGGCGTTTTTGGGATAAAGGCTCAATTTGACCAGGCCGCAGACTTTGTCGGGCTGAACCGTTTGGAAAGCTTCTTCCCCAGCCCGCTGAAATATATCTTCATCCAGCGGAGCGACAAAACCCGGCAGGCTGTCTCGCTGGCCCGCGCAGAGCAAACCGACCAATGGATGTCGGGCCAGGCCCAGCAAAGGGAACCG